>JASBTQ010000022.1 GCA_030148335.1 Allomuricauda sp.
TGGATGTAATGCCCAATTATTTAGGGGAGAACACATTTTGTGTGCAGTTTGTCGACATGATGTGCCACTCACCGATCATAACTTTCTGGAAGAAAACGCAGTAGACCGTATGTTTTATGGAAGAATCCCGATAAAAAAGGCTGCATCGTTCATTTTTTTCCCGAAAAATGGATTGGTGAAAAACTTGATCCATTGGTTGAAATACAAAAACCAAGAAGAGATCGGGAGCTTTTTGGGAGATTGGTGTGGAGCCCATCTGCAAAATGATGCTGGCCTCGGACAGATAGATGTGGTGGTCCCTGTTCCACTTCACCCGAAAAAACAGAAAAAAAGAGGCTATAACCAAGTGGCACTTTTTGCCCAAAAAATTGCCAAACACCTACAAGCCGAGTACAGGGACGACGTGCTCCTGAAAAGCATCAACATAAAATCCCAGACCAAAAAAGACCGTTTTTTGCGTTGGGAAAGTTCTAAGGCAGCTTTTGAGGTGAACCCAAATTGCAAAACCGACTTTAAACGGGTTCTTTTGGTGGACGATGTGATCACCACAGGCTCCACCATGGAATCCTGCACAAGGGCACTTTTGGAACTTGAAGGGGTGGAAGTCTCCCTGTTGAGCATGGCCGTGGTGCAACAGGGTTAAAATTTGTGAATCCCTTGTCCCAGTTTTCAAATTAGTTGTTTCTTTGTCCCACATTGGTTTTAGGCATGGTGTACTTAAAAAAAGTGTTGGGCTTTCTTTTCTTCGCCTTCATCGTTCTGGCGCTTTGGCAATGTGCCAAAAGAGGATCCCCGAGCGGTGGGCCCAAGGACATAACACCCCCAAAACTGGTGCGCACTGAGCCTGAAAATTTCAGTATCAATTTTAAGGCAAAAAAAATCAGGCTTTATTTTGATGAACTCATCAAATTGGAAGATGTACAGAACCAACTGGTGGTTTCCCCTCCCTTTAAAAATGCGGCACAGATCATGCCCCAGGGTATTCCGAGCAAGTACATCGAACTGACCATAAAGGACACGCTTCTGGAAAATACCACCTATACCATCAATTTTGGGCAGAGCATTGTGGACAACAACGAGGGCAACCCCAACCGATTTTTGACCTATGTTTTCTCCACAGGCGATTATATTGATTCCCTTTCCGTTTCGGGTGCCGTAAAGGATGCCTATGACCGTAAAGCGGAAGAATTCATCAGTGTGATGCTCTATGAAATGGACAGCACCTATACCGATTCGACCATCTATAAAAGTCCGCCGCGGTATATTTCCAATTCTGGGGACAGCCTTCCCCTGTTCGAACTCAAAAACCTCAAGGCAGGAAAATATGCCCTTGTTGCACTGAAAGATGTGAACAAGAACAATATGTTCAACCAAAATCAGGACAAGATCGGTTTTATCGAGGACACCATTACCATCCCCACGGACTCCACCTACGTGTTGAACCTTTTCAAGGAAGTCCCCGATTATGCCGCTTCCGTGCCCAGTTATGTGGCCAAGAACAAGATCATCTTTGGCTTTCAGGGCGACCACAGGGACATGAAAATCGAACCATTGACCGTTTTGCCCGATTCGGTAAGGACCACCATCCAAAAGGAACGGGGCAAGGACACCTTAAACTATTGGCTGACCCCCACCGATCTGGACTCCATCATCTTTACCGTGACCAACGATAAGATGAAAATGATCGACACTTTTACCGTAAAGACCAGAAAATTGCCCTTGGATTCCCTCAAAGTGTCCACGAGTGCCAGTGGAAAGTTCAATCTGGAAGACACATTCAGCCTGCTTGCCAATACGCCCATTACCGAAATCGATACAAGCAAGGTAGGGCTCATGGTGAGTGATTCCATTCCGTTATCCTATACCCATACCTTGGACACCTTGGAGAACAAAGTGGATTTTGATTTTGATGTGGAGCCCAACCAAAAGTACCGTTTCTCCTTTTTGCCCGGTGCCATCAGCGACTTTTTTGGGATGCAGAACGATACGCTGGATTATAGTTTTTCCACCAGTAGCCTAACGGATTATGGCGTCCTCCGTATGAACCTCGGCGGCGATGTGACCTATCCCGTGATTGTCCAGCTCACCAACGAAAAAGGGGAAGTGTTGCGCGAGATCATTGCCATGGAGCCCCGAATTTTTGAGTTCAATAGCCTTGAGCCGGCCAATTATGTGGCCCGTGTTATTTTTGACGGGAACGGAAATGGAAAGTGGGACACGGGAAACTACCTCAACAAAGTACAGCCTGAACGCATCAGTTACTATCCAGGTTTGATCGAGATACGGGCGAATTGGGAAAAAGAGGAAAATTTTATCCTTTCCAACTAAAATGGTCCCTATCCTCCAAAAAGCGAAGTTTTTTTCGGGTAGAATCGATATGCTCTTTGTCCAATGCGGCATAGAGGATTTCCTCTTCCCCAGAATAAGCTATTCGTTTCCCCAACACATCATAGACGGCCGAATGGCCCGGATATTCATGCTGTAAATGGTCTTGGCCAGTTCGGTTTACCCCGACACAGTAGACCATGTTCTCGATGGCACGCGCCTTGAGGAGCGTATCCCATGCCTCTATTCTGGGTTTCGGCCAATTGGCCACATAGATAAGCACATCATAATCTTCCACATTTCTGGCCCAGACCGGAAAGCGAAGATCATAACAAATCAACGGGCAAATCCTAAAACCCCTGTGCTCTATGATCAGTTTTTGTTTCCCAGCTTCATATACCTTGTCCTCCCCAGCCAAGGTGAAGGTGTGCTTTTTATCATAGGTACTGTATTTTCCATTGGGTTCCACAAAGAAGAGGCGATTGAAATAGTTTCCATTTTCCTGAAAGACGATACTCCCCGTTAAAGCCATGTTCTTTTGTTGGGCCAATCGCTGCATCCATTCCACGGTTTTCTTTCCTTCGGAGGAATCAATCTGCCCTGGTTCCATGGTAAACCCACTGGTGAACATTTCGGGAAGCACGACCAAATCCACATCCTGCGAAATGGCATCAATCTTTTCCCCGAACATTTTTCTGTTTTGTTCCGGGTTTTCCCAATGAAGATGGGACTGTATGAGTGCTATGCGGAGGGTTTGCGCCATCACTTGTTTTCCAAAAGGTTAACCAATGGCTGTATGCCCTGTTCCTTGGCATGGTCCAAAGCGGATTTCCCTTTGGCATCCTTGATGGAGACATCGGCCCCATGTGCCAAAAGTAGCTTTGCTATATCTTCCCTATTGAAGGTCACGGCGTAGATCAAACAGGTGGCGCCCATGGCATTTTTGTGGTTCACATTGGCCCCGGCTTGGATCAATTGCTTTGCAATGTCCACATAACCCTTGAAACAGACCCCCATCAAGGCAGTGTTGCCGGACCCGTCCTTGGCATCTACTTTGGCGCCTTTTTCCAATAAGAGTTCCACCACATCCCCATGGCCGTAATATGCGGCCAACAAGAGCGGGGTAGAGCCTCTTTGATCTTGGGTTTCCAAAAATTTGGGAACGGTCTGCAACTGGGATTCAATGGCATCCACATGGCCGCTTCGGATATGGTTGAAAAAATCTTCGTTACTGCTCATACTAGTTTGAAAGTTATAAAAAAACTGCCACAACCTTGGTCGGTCATGGCAGTCTTTTGCAGTTTCTTTTCTTTTTCTATAGACTTATTTCATTTGCCCAAATTAGGCCAAATCGAAACGATCCAGGTTCATCACTTTGGTCCAAGCGGCCACAAAGTCCTTCACAAATTTCGCTTTGCCATCTTCGGAAGCATATACTTCGGCCACGGCGCGCAAAATGGAGTTGGAACCAAATACCAAATCCACTCGGGTCCCTGTCCATTTAAAATCGCCCGTTTTGCGGTCACGGCCTTCGTAAAGTGATTTTTCTTCGTTGGCTGCTTTCCATTCAGTGCCCATATCGAGCAGGTTCACGAAGAAATCATTGCTCAACACACCTACATTATCGGTTAAGATACCGTGCCTTGAACCGTCAAAGTTGGCGCCCAAGACACGCAAGCCACCCACAAGGGCAGTCATTTCGGGTGCGGTAAGGGTCAATAACTGGGCCTTGTCCACCAACAGATGTTCGGCCTGCACCTTCACTCCTTCCTTCACATAGTTACGGAAGCCATCATATTTGGGCTCCAAATAATTGGTAGCTTCAATATCGGTCTGATCTTGACGGGCATCGTTACGTCCGGGTGTAAAAGCAACCTCAGTAGAAAAACCAGCATCTTTCGCAGCTTTTTCCACGGCGGCACTACCGGCCAAAACAATCATGTCGGCCAAGGAAACTTTCTTCCCACCAGTTGCTGTGCTATTGAATTCGTTTTTGATGCCTTCAAGCGCTTTTATTGCATTTCCAATGTTTTTGTTGACTTCCCAACTTTTCATAGGTTCCAAATTGATGCGTGCACCATTGGCACCTCCACGTTTATCCCCTCCACGGAAGGTGGAAGCCGAGGACCAAGCAGTGTAGACCAAATCAGAAATGGAAACGCCGGAATCCAATACTTTGGCTTTCAACGCCTTTATATCAGAAGCATCAATCAATGTATAATCTATCGCTGGAATGGGGTCTTGCCAATCCAACTCTTCTTTGGGCACTTCGGGCCCCAAATAACGGGAACGTGGTCCCATATCACGGTGGGTCAACTTGAACCATGCACGGGCATACGCCTCGGCAAAGGCCTGTGGATCGTTCAAGAATTTGCGCGAAATCTTTTCGTAAGCAGGATCAAAACGCAAAGACAGATCAGTGGTCAACATCATCGGTTTTCTATTGGGGCCGCCAAAAGGGTCAGGAATAATGGCTTCTGCATCCTTGGCCACCCACTGGTGTGCCCCTGCCGGACTTTTGGTCAGTTCCCATTCAAAACCGAACAAAAATTTGAAAAAATCATTGCTCCATTGAACAGGGGTAGAAGTCCAGACCACTTCCAATCCGGAAGTAAAGGTATCAGGCCCCAAACCAGTACCATTATTATTGAGCCACCCAAAACCTTGCAATGCCAAATCTTCTCCTTCAGGGTCAACACCTACCAACTCGGCATTACCATTACCGTGGGTTTTACCGATAGTGTGCCCTCCGGCGATCAGCGCCACGGTTTCCTCATCATCCATGGCCATACGCTTAAAGGTTTCGCGAATGTCGTGGGCGGCAGCCACTGGATCAGGATTTCCATCTGGTCCTTCAGGGTTTACATAGATCAATCCCATTTGCACAGCAGCCAACGGATTTTCCAGATCACGCTCTTCTTTATTGTGTGAATATCGACTGTTGGGCGTATCGCTCAAGGCCAACCATTCCGTTTCACTGCCCCAATACACATCTAGGTCCGGCTCCCAAACGTCTTCACGACCTCCGGCAAAACCAAAGGTTCGGAACCCTGTTGATTCCAAGGCTACGTTCCCGGCCAATATCAATAGGTCTGCCCAAGATATTCTCTGACCATATTTTTGTTTGATGGGCCATAACAGGCGTCGGGCTTTGTCCAAGCTCACGTTGTCCGGCCATGAGTTTAGTGGCGCAAAGCGTTGCTGACCACGTCCACCGCCACCACGACCATCTCCAGAACGGTACGTACCGGCACTATGCCAGGCCATTCGGATAAACAGACCGGCATAGCTGCCATAGTCGGCAGGCCACCAATCCTGTGAATCGGTCATGACATCCAAAAGATCTTTTTTGAGCGCAGCATAGTCCAATTTTTTGAACTCTTCAGCATAATTGAATTTTTCACCCAGCGGATTTGACTTTTCGGAATGCTGGCTCAAAAGCTCCAACTTAAGTTGGTTGGGCCACCAATGTGTATTTTGTGTACCGCTTCCGGCCACTTGGCCCATCTCTCCATTTAAAAAAGGGCACTTTGCGTCATCTGCCCCATTTGCCAGTTCTTTACTCATGATTCTATGTTGTTTTGATTAAATTTTTTGCCAGCCTAAATTTACAAAATTGGCTCTCTTCCGCATAGACAATTCATATTAAAATATTATAAAATCATAGATTAAACCTATTTTAATGGGTAGTTCCATAGATTTTTCCATTTTGCCTGGATGGACCTCTAATTTGGCGCATTTGACCCCTTAAGAGGTATATATTTACCCTATCTTTATATTGGATTACATCGAGCGATCCAAAAACACGATCACACAACCTTAAAAACACTGTAGAAATGAAAAAAATGATTCTACCCATGTTGGCGTTGGCCCTCTTCAGCTTTAGCACAGATACGGGAAAGCTTACAGAGGAAGAGCGCAGGATGGTAAACCAACATTTGGCCGAAACCCGGGACCACATGTTGGACGTTCTGGACGGCCTTACCGATGAACAGCTGAACTTTAAACCAGGTGATGGCTCTTGGTCCATTGCAGAAGGAGTGGAACACCTTGCCATTCTGGAAACCACCTTTAAAGATTTGGTGCACAAGTCCGTGGCCGATGGCCCCAATCCGGCCTTAAAGGATTCCTTGGTGTTCAAAGACGAGCAGATCATGCCCATGGTAACGGACAGGAGCAGCAAAGTGAAAACCTCCGAAGCTTTTGAGCCCAGTGGTAAATTCGGTTCCCATGAGGAAACATTGCAAGCTTTTTTGGAGAAGCGCGGCGAACTCATGGATTATGTAAAAACCACTGAGGACGACCTGAGAAACCGTTTCAACAGCGATTTCCCATTTGGTACAGTGGATGCATTGCAACTCATTGTATTCACTGCTGCCCATACCGAACGCCATGTGCTGCAAATGGAGGAGGTCATGGCCCATGCCGATTTTCCCAAATAAGCGGCCAAACAATACCATTTCATTAACATTAATTGGCAAACCCTTTCCACTTCGGAAGGGGTTCGTTTTTTACCTTTGATGAAAACACTAAAATCACAATGCCATGAAAATCGTAAAATCAATTGCACTGGCTTTGACGTTGTTATTTGACGTGGGTGTCATGGCCCAGAGCAAAAAAGACCAGAAAATAATGGACGATGCCCAAAAGGCCAAACAATCCCTCTTGGCTGCACAACCTGGACTGGAAGACTTTTTTGAGGATTCGGCAGGTTATGCCCTCTTCCCCAACGTAGGAAAGGGAGGCTTCATCATTGGCGGGGCCTCCGGAAATGGGGTGGTATATGAAAACGGTACTGCCGTGGGCATGGCCGACCTTAAAAAATTGAATGTGGGGCTACAGGCCGGTGGACAGGCCATCATCGAGGTCATCTTTTTTGAGACCGATGAGGATTTGAATCGCTTTAAGGGCGGTGAGTTCCAATTTTCTGCAGAAACCTCCGCAGTGGCCCTTAAATCTGGAGTGGCCTTCAACGCCAAATATAAGGATGGAGTGGCCGTTTTTGCCCTGCCCAAGGCCGGCTTGATGGCCGATGCCTCGGTAGGCGGACAGAAGTTTGGGTATGAAGCGTTTTAATATATTTTATCAAAAAGAAAGCCCCAAATTTAGGGGCTTTTTTCATGTCTTTGTTTTAGAATGAAATCAATTACATGGACCATCACACTCCATGGCATTATTGAAATCCTCTTCAGTGAATACAAAATCTTCAGTGAAATCATCAGAATTAATACAATAGTCTATTGGATTTCTTTGGTTTTGGTTGCAACCTTCTTCAAAAATTGCCATTCTCTCATTACCATAAATGATTACGAGGGAATCATATAAACTACTTCCACTCAAAAAAACCTTAAAACTATATCCGCTAGGTGGCAATCCGTCCTTAAATACCTTCTCCAGTTTACTATCGATGGCCAAACTGGTGATTTCGGGCGTTACATCTGGAAAATCAGATCTGTAGCTTTTGATCACAATAGGTCTGCCACTTTTGTTTTCCATGGAATAGTAATAGACATCCCCCTCACCTAAATTTTCCCCACACGCAAAAAACCCAAGATCGATCAGAATAATTAAAAAACACTTTTTCCATCTTTTCATTTTTAAATCGTTTTGAAAACCAGCCCCTAAAGGGGCTGGCAGCCATAAATTACAAACTGAATCAATTGCCATTGTCCTCATTTGAAACAGTAAATACGATTTCTCCATACATGAAATAATCACCGTCCCTTATGGGTTTATCATATTTTAGAATACTCCAAGAGTCATAATTATAAGGGCTGTTTATCTCGTTTCCCAAATAACTGGGAGGTCCAATCCATTCTCTTTTCAGTTCATCCCCCACAAACAGTTCAAACTTGCCATAATTATTAATATGGTCATAATAGATGCTCACATTTCTTTCAATGATCAATTTTGAATTGCCCTCTTTTACGCCATCGGAAGAAACGGAAGATGTAAAGTTGGCAGCCATTTTGGAGTTTGCTTTTAATCTAAGTGTGTCTGATTTTTCATCTGTCGAATCCAAGCTATGGTAAACAATAGTTACATCAACATTGGTGGCGTTTTCAAATACTCTTTGATAGAAATCTATATAAAAGGATTCTTCAGGGTCACAGCTCAGCAAACTAAGGCCAATCAGGATAACTGTAAAATGCATTATCAACTTTTTCATCGTATGTTGTTTTAGTTTTTAATTCGGCGATTAAATCGGTAAAAGTATCCGTGGTGGATTTTAAACACTCAAATATCTCTTTGGTCGAAACATCAGGTAGATTATCCACATCTTCTAAAAACCCAGGATTGTACCAATCTTCATCCTTATTAAAATAATTGTTGCTACTTGGAAACTCTTTGTCTGTCAAAACCGCACTAAAATAATTACCCCACATTTCGCCTATGCCACAATTGCCTGAATTTGTCCCATGTCCATTCCCATAGGCTCCATAGGTTATAATATAGTTGATATATTTGATCCAATATCCATTGCCCACCTTTTTAAAATGGGAGGCATGGGCCAGTTCATGGAAAGTAGTGGAGAATACCCCATCTGTGCCCTTGCTGCTCCCTGCTCTAATGAGAATGTCTGGGAGTATGTACTTGTACATTATCCATAATAAATTTGCCGCTACTGTTATGCCATTTGCCTTGGCAAAAAAAGTAGAGACCTTTGAACGGCTGGTAAATCCGGCATATCCCCATACCCGTCTTAGCATGGGCGCCGATGAATAACCTGTGCCTCCTAGCGCCACTATTCTTAAATTGTTGTGCGGCTGGTCAACGCCCATCTGAGAACAATAATTGAAGTACTTTACCGTGGCATTGTTCACAGTGGCCCACCGCCAGCCCACCGAATTGGTGTAAAAATCAAAATTATGGCCATATCTACTTCTTTTACCCGCCCTGTACCTTGCCGATGAAATACTTACCAACGAAGGCCAAATTTTAAACCCCTTGGTGTTTTTGAACACCACTGTATAATGCACATCCCTTCGGTAACCACGATTTACTTTGTATTGGCCTACAGAGTTTGTCCATCCCTTGGCCCATTTGAACCAGCGTCTGGTTTTTACTTTCACACCGACCACGGGGTCAAGTTTGTTTGTTACCGTATTGTGTACCTTCACATACCCCTCGGGTGTTTTTTTGCTTTTGTCCTCTTGCGGACCCAAAGCTTCTTCAAAATTGCCTGTCAACCGGAGTGCCTCATCCTCCAGATCGAGCAAAAATTGTTTGGAGATTCCCGTCCTGCCTGCAATGGCCGTGGTTTTGGAACCATTTTCTTCTTCCTCCCCCTCAACATTTGAAGGCTCGATCAGAAACAAGTCTTCCACTTTTTCAAAAGTGATCCCATCTGGAAATTCATAATCCTTGACCACAGAAGCATAAAGCCATTGACCTTCCTGAATCTGGGTATCCCCATCCACATAATAATCACCTTCCTGTTCAATTTCAACATCCAATGGAATCTCTGATAAATTGAGTGAATCTGCCAACAGCAATTGCTTTTGTTCGTCATTTTCCACCCAAAACTTCACATAATAGTCCGTTGTGGTAATCTCAGAAGAGTCCTTAAGGATTTGGGAATCATAACCCTTTTGACCCTTTTCCAACTTCTTAATGAGATTGGCGTAAGCCCTCCTCATATTCACCACTGAATAGGGATTCTCCAACTTTTTGCCAAGCTTGATCTGTCTTAATGTGTCGGGTTCTTCCATTGCCAATGGAGGAGGGGAATGATTGATTTGCGGTTCCTCCTTTTCGCAGGAAAAAATAACACAGGCCACAATTACTGTTCTTGCCATAGCCCAATACATTTTTCTTTGTTTCATAATAAAAAGATTCTAAGTGTTCTTGGGGTATGCTGCTATACCTGAATAAGGTAATAAAACACAATGTCAGATCGGGGGCCAATTGACGGATGACCCTTTTGGTTTGGTGGATGTGCATTTTCAATTGACGGATGGAAAATTCTGTGCTAGGTGTAAGTCAATCCCTTACCCCTGGCGTAAAATCCTGTGGGGCGTTTTGGGGCAAATTGATGGTCCCTGCATCCCCGGTATCGTTAAAAATGTTCCATTCCGAGAAGGTATAGACTGCATTTCCTTCGGTAATGTTGCCATTCCGCACAGCACGGCCATCCTCAAACTCATGGTCGGTGCCGGAACCGTCCTCGCCAATCCTTCCAAAGACATCGACCACGGTACCAAAGGGATCCACCAGTTCCAGATTGTCGTCCCCGTTGGAGTCTGCCGGACTGTTCGTGGAGACGCCAAGATCTGGGGGAAAACCATAGACCAGTTCAAACTCTGGGGCATTTGGGGAAATCACTAGCGTACTATGGGCATCAATGATCAAACCAGACAAATCGATGGTGGAACTGGTCTCTGTATTCTCGTTGGTGTACCGCCGAAGTGTCCACAGGTTCAAATCCAAAGGCTCAGGGGCCGAATTGTAGAGTTCCACAAAACGCGCCCCTGCGTTGTTGTCAGGGTCGGCGAGTTCTGAAATGAAAATTTGGGTGGACGTAAATTCGGTGATGATCTCGGGGCAACGTTCATCTGTCAAAGTTATATCATCCAAATCCCGTATGATCAATTGTGGTGTTTTGCCGTCCATGACCAACACTCCTGTGACGGTTCCATTGCCATCGGGAAGCCGTTCGGCTTGGAAATCGGCGTATCCACTATTGAGCAAAACCAGTTCATTTTCTTCACAATCCTGAAGATGCCTTTCGGTTTCCTCTGCTGAAATCGCATAGGTTTCCCCGAGTTCTCTGTCCACAACCTCCAATCCTTCCAAACGCACCAAGGTATTGACAGGTACACTATCTATTTCAGAAATGGTGGTAAGGATGGGGTCCACATTCACCTCCTCACAAGAGCGGAACACGTGCTCCATAACCTTGAGGCTGGGCAACCTCCCCACGGACACATTGCCAAAAGAGGTGAAGGCACTTCCCAACTTGATGGTTTCGCCACCTTTTCCAATGTAGAGCCCTTTCAACTTGACCAAAACCTTGCCGTTTGCTGGAAAAAATAGATGGAAATCCCTAAGATCTATTTGGAGCAGTATACCTTGGGAAGGATTTGTTGGGGTGTCCTGTAAATACATTTCCCCGAAAAAATTCCCTGCCCTGTCCGAAGAAACCACATATCCTTCCACAACTAGGTCTTGATGTATCTGAACTGCTCCATCGCCCAACAGGGAATCCAATCCAGCAAAGCTGATGTTGGCTATCAAATCAGAGTTGCAGTTTTCCTTCGGTGCCCCAAAATCCGTGTTGTCCACACAGGATAAGACAATGATTGTCAAAAAACCTACAATCGTTCCAAACAATATATTTTTCATGGTCAATGGATTAAAAGCTTATCGCCAAATTCAAAAAATAGGTTCTTCCATAGCTGTACCAATATTTGGGACCAAAGGATGGCGAACCGCTCTGGTTGTCCTGCTGCCACTGTCCAAAATTCCCGTTCCGGCTCTGTTCATAACCGCCTGTCCTGAATATGGAGTCGAAGAGGTTACCCACACTCGCAAAAGCACTGATGTACTTTTTGCCCACAATCCACGATTTTCCACCTACCAAATTGAGCAGGTAGATATCGTCCATGTTCCTTTGCTTCAACAATTTTTCCAAATTTTCAGAAGTGGCTTCCGGAAATGGCTCCCCGGTTTCCGGATCCAACAAAAAACTTTGCGTCCTGGTAATGGTCGAAATGCTGACATAATTATTGGTAAGATAATTGGCCGTGGCCCCGGCCCACCAATATTTTGGCGATCGGTATTCCAACCCAAGGGCAAAGGCAGTCTGTGGGCCTTGGGCCAATTTCAACCCTTTTAGGGAAGCAATGCCCAAATCGATGGTACCTTCGGGATCGATCAGGTCTTCCTCGGGGCCAGCGGTGTCAAAATTGATCTGCACGTTGGGGTCGCTGGCATATACATAATGTCCTACATTGCCCACGACGGTCAATTTTACGCTGGAAGAAGGTTCGTACTCCAACCCGAATTCAATCCCTTTGTGCAGTTTGTCCAGATCCGTGATGACCTCTTGCACGAAATCGGAACCGAGACCTGAGTCCACAAAGAAGAAATTGATGTCAGTTGTGTTCTGGAACCGGGTGTAGAAGGCACTTATCCGACCGGTCAATTGTGGCAACCGGACAAAATAATTGAGATCCAGGGAGGCGATGGTCTCCTTTTGAAGCGCTGGGACCACTTCGTTGTTCTCCCTAGGATTGATGAAACTGTTCTGAAGGGTCGGCGGTCTTTCCATTTTTGCCCCATTTGCCGTGAACCAATGTCTTCCCGTCAGGAAATAGCTGACACCGCCCTTGAGCCCCAAACTTGAAAACGTCACTTTATCGCTAGGGCCAAAGGAGTTTTCCAAAAACCGTTCATTTTTGAACAGCCCGTTTCGCTGTGCATTCAAACTGGCATAGGAAACTGAGGCAAAACCCGTCAATTTATTGCTGGTGTATGATCCTTGCGCAAAGGTCTCCAGTTGAGAAGCATCCATTTGATAGTGGTAATTGGACCTATCTCCCTCCATTTTTTGGAGACTTCCATCCATATCGTTCAAGGTTTGGGAAAAGGCATCCATGTCCTCATAAAAGTCTGCTCCCAACAAGTCCTTGATCTGTGCATAGTTCTCTGATGCCGTGGACTTGAAATTTCCGCCAAAACTGAATTGCAAACGGTCATTCGGGCTATAAGTCAAGTTGCTGGATACTGTAATCGTTTTATCATCCGACACATCATCATAAAGAATATAGGCCGCCTTCCCGTCATTTTCACCATTGGCGGTATATAGTTGCTCCCAGACCGTTTGTGGGTCTGTCAAGAATGCTTCCTTCGCCAAGTTTGCATTGATAAAATCAGCCCCAATGGAACTGTTGATGTGATAGCTGGGCAGATAGCGATAGTAGGTGGGGTCTGGATTGGGGGCATTGAAATAGCCCAATCGGCTCCTTGCATGGGTGCCAAATTGATAGGCGATTCCGATGTTCCATTGCAATTTTTCCTGTTGTAAGGCATAATTCACTAGAAAAAGGGGTTCGAAAAGGTCGCGTTCCCTTGAATTTCGGATTTTCCCATCCTGCTCTCCCCAATAGGGATTATACTGATTCCCCACCAGTTCAAAAACCTCTTCGGTGAGTGCTGCGGAGCGTCCCCGTCTGTTCCTTGCCAAAATAGAGGTGAACGTGATGCTATTATGCGGATTGAATTGGTATTCCAAGGCCCCGAAAAAGGAGTAGGCATCGTAAAGTGTGCCGTCCACATAGCCTTCCTTGGCCCATCTGCGTGAGGCCGAGACGGTATAGGCCAGTCCATTCTTGACCAATCCAGAGCTGTAAGTGCCCATCAGCCTGCCTCGATAGGTGCGGTTGGAAGCAGAACTGGACAAGCGGACTCCTGGTCTCATCCCGGAAGGCCGGGTATCGATATGGGTATTGCCCAAAATGCCCCCGAAGGTATACGAATTGAGGGAGAGGGTGTTGGTATATTCTTGGTTTCGCAACACATCGTTGAGCCCACCCCAGTTGTTCCATTGGGGCCTCCCGTCAAAAAACTTGTTCATCGGGATGCCATTGATGAGCACATTTCCGTTTTGCGAATCGTAGCCTCGTACCTTAAAAAAGGCCTGACCAAAATCAAAGGCGGCACGGTTCAGAAAAACATCCCTTGTGGATTGCAGAAGCCCCAACGCACCTGAGACGGTTTCCTCATCATCCAGCAATTCGCCATCCGTCAAGGTAATCAGGTTGTCCGTTTTTTCCTGGACAATGTCCCTTTCGAGATAAAGAATGCCCAAATCGATAGGGCTTCCTTCCAGGTAGAGGGAAAATCGTTTCTCGACAAAATCCTGGGCATAGATCCGTAGGATATATTCCCCTGTTTGTTCCACATCGATATTGAAATAGCCGTTCTGATCTGAAGTAAATTCATTTGAAGTGCCCTCCAACAAAAGGGAAGCGTTCTGAACGGGCAAATCTGTCCCCTTTTCTTGCAGATGCCCTGTAATGACAGTACGTTGTTGTCCGTATTGGGATAGGGAACAACAGAGCACGGCCACGAGTATAGCTGTTCTCATAGCTTAAAGTAGGTTATCAAAAAAAGAGGTTGTAATTGCTTTACGAGGTATAAAAAGCAAACAATCTTACTTATTTTAGACAAAAAATCAAAACATAATGCGATCATTAATATGCCTACTTGTATTAATATCGACCTCAATCCATGGGCAAAAGTCCAAAACATATACCCTAAGGACCATTGCCTTCTATAACCTTGAAAACCTTTTCGATACGCAGAACGATACCCTGACCTTCGATGAGGAGCACACGCCCGAGGGGAGTTACCATTGGACGCCGGAGCTGTACCAAAAAAAGATAGGGAACATGACCCGGGTGCTTTCCCAGATAGGCCAGGACGTTTCCAAGACTTCTCCGGATATCATCGGCCTATGTGAATTGGAAAATAAAAGGGTTCTGGAAGATTTGATAGCCCATCCTTCTCTTCGGGACAAGGATTATGGCATCGTGCATTTTGATTCCCCGGATATGAGGGGCATAGATGTGGCCCTACTCTACAAAAAGGCGTCCTTTTTGCCCTCTTCCTTTAAAAGCCATAGACTTCTGCTCTTCGATGATTTGGGCGAGCGAATCTATACCCGTGACCAACTGGTGGTGGGTGGCACGATGGATCAAGAAGAGGTGCATTTTATTGTGAACCACTGGCCATCCCGAAGGGGTGGGGCGACCAAAAGCCAGCCCAATAGGATCAAAGCGGCCCTTTTGAACAAGCGTATCATCGACTCCATCCAAGAACTGGACCCAGATGCCAAGGTCATTGCCATGGGCGACCTGAACGACGACCCTATCGATGACAGCCTAAAATCCATATTGAAAACCAAGGGCGAAATCCAACAATTGGACAGTACAAGTCTCTACAATCCCATGGAGAAAATGTTCCGGAAGGGAGTGGGTTCCCTGGCCTATCGGGACAAGTGGAGCCTATTTGACCAATTTTTCATGACCCCGACCCTTGTGAACGACAGCAAGGAAGGGCTTTCATTTTGGAAAGCGGGCATCTATTCCGAATCTTTCCTCAAAACCAAAAAGGGAAAGTACAAGGGATATCCACTACGTACACATTCCGGAGGAAGTTATACGGGGGGTTATAGCGATCATTTCCCTGCCTATATCTTTTTGGTGAAGGAGGTTGTTGAATGACGGATTCCTACTTCAAACAGGTAAGCATCAAAAATCGTTCTGTTTATCTTTCGACGTCCCTTCGACTACGCTCAGGATGACATCTCAAGGTGACAGAACTCAATTGAACCATTGTGTCCACGGGATACGGCTCAGAATCAACAAGAGGCCGAGGCCGTAAAAAATGGAAATGGTCTTGAACTTTTTGTCGCTCTCCATAAACTTTTTGTGCCTGGACCACCCAACGGTGATCAAAGCCAGCGCAATGATGTTGATGAACGGGTGTTCCACAGCCAAGAGACGTGCAGGGGCATTCAGACCACTCATTCCAAGCGTTTGGATGGCCTTTAAGCCGTTGGCGGAAACAAAATAGAGCAATAGGCCCACCAACAGTTGGATGTGGCTCAGGATCAATGCAAAGAGACTGATGCGCAAATCCTTGTGCATCGTAAAATCCTTTTTGCCCAACCAACCCATCAGGGCATTGACAACTGCAAAAACAAGTACGGCCAAGACAATATAGGCCATGTAGGAGTGTAGGTTCTTGATAATTTCCATCGGTGTAGTTTGTGTGGCCTAAAAATACGGAATTTATGTATAAAAAAACCCTGCCGATCGGCAGGGTTTCATATCTTTTTTAAGATATCAACTCTAAAAATTATATCTTATGCTTACGTTCCAAGTTCTTCCAAAACCGAAAAACACTCTGTTGAATCTATTTATACCGTTCCAATTATCTGCAGGGTCAGTACTAGGTGATGAATTGGTCTCTGCTTCAGAAATATACAATTCATCAAAAACATTGTTCACATTCAGTCTTAAATTAAGTGACTTTGATTTATCGACACCAAGTAGCATTTTATAAGAAACTCCTGCATCAAATAAGTCATAAGCAGGCAACTTCAACAAAAAGTCACTATCTGCGCTACCGTCATTATTCTCATCAACAAAATCCGTTGGCCCAAAATCTGCATATAAGTTATCGGCATGGAACCAACTAACGTCAAACTTAAGTCTTTCAACTGGCTCAATATCAATTCCTAACAAAGAAGTAAATTGTGCTGCATCTCCTACCTTAACACCATCCAAAATAAGATTGGCTTCGCCTACTGGGTTGTTTCCATTATCGAATACTGTACCCGATGGATTTCCAGAATATTCCCAGTTGCCAATGGAAAGCATTCCATTTACATTTATCATAGAAGTGGGTTTTGCCACAAAATCAACTTCAATACCCGTATGAACCTGCTCTACTCCATTATAATTAACAGAACCTTGGAAAACAACATCCCCGTTACCATCCAATCTACTGTAACTATCGGACACAAATCTATCTTTCCATGAAGTTCTATACAAGTTGACATTGGCATTCAAGAACTGTGATCTAAAACCATAGCCCAGTTCAAGTCCCAAAATCTTTTCGTTGGTAAGTTCTGGATTGATGTCGTTAACAAAGTTTAAGAATACTGCATCAAACAAAGGTTGTTTCACATAATAACCGGCGTTTGCAAATACATTGTTCTTTTCATCCAAATTGTAGTTAAGACCACCTTTTATATTTCCCCCAACTTTGTTCACCCAATCTGTTGTTTGCTCAGGGTCTGAATCCAAATAGTTGAAAGGGTCTTCTCTTTTAAATCCTTGATTTGATATGGAGCCTTGAACAAAAGCAGAAATATTGTCTTTGTTATATTCAAGTTGACCAAAAGCTCCCGTCCATCTTACAAAACCTAGGTTATAGTAATCTATCTTCTCCTCATCATCAATATTCTTAAATACATTAAGCGTATTCTTGATGGTAGGAGCATAAGTTTCCCTTACGAAATTGAAGGTGTTGTTTATGTTATCGTTGTCAACATAATAATCCGCACCCAATAAATCTACCAATCTTCGGTAATGAAAACCTTTGTACGTTCTAAGATCAACACCTAGATCCCAACTCCAGTTTTCATTGATTTCGTTGTTGAAATTAATAATTGCCCCAAACCAGTTGTGTGAATTAACTGATGAGCGTTGGGAAATACCATTTTCTGGTCCTCCTGTATATGATGAATCATCTTCAAACCCAAAGGAACTGTTGTTCCCATTGACGAACAAGCCTTGATTTGCCAACTCCCCTCCAAAAGTATAAGTTTGCCTTGGAGTACCGAAGTCAGGCACATTAACCCCACTGTTCCATGCTTCTATATCATCTACTCTGATTATTCCATCTTCAGTTTTGAAAGTGGAAGAGAAAGACTGATTATTGTTGATCCTTCCTATTGAACCTACGGACCCACCCCGTCCAAATGAAGCATATACTACTGTTGATAGTGATGAACGGTCAGAAATGTTCCAATCCCAGTTTATGGATGCTATTGGTTTATGATAAAAGTTTCCTCCAAATGTAAACTCCTTTCCATTTCGATAGCCCCAATCGCTATTGTAGCGAATGTCAGGGTCAGTACCATTGCCAAACCTGATATAATCGTTGATCGTTGGTGCAAAACTCCTTTGATTATGTTGTTGGGGAGCACCGGTTACAGTAAACTGGAAGCTATGGTCATCGTTTGGGTTGTAGCCAAGTGCAAAAAAGTAATTATATCCTTCAAAGCTGGTGCCATCGGCATATCCATCCCCTGCGGTTCTACTGAGCAACAAAGAAGCGGATAAACCATTATCCATTATACCTGTATTGTACGATACAAGTGTCTTAAGGTAATTATTGTTTCCAACAGATGTCGAAACGGCACCTCCTTCTGTTCTATCAGCACTTTTGGTCACCACATTGATTGTACCTCCAACTGATGAAATTGCCAGTTTGGAAGACCCTAGTCCTCTTTGAACTTGCATAGCAGAGGTAACATCGCTCAATCCTGCCCAGTTGCTCCAATAGACAATTCCATTTTCCATATCATTCACTGGAACGCCATTGATCATGACAGCAGAATTTTGGGTGTCAAAACCACGGATATTGATTCTGGCATCTCCAAAACCACCACCTTGTTTGGTAACATAAATTGAAGGGGTAGATTTTAAAATTTCAGGGAATTCTTGAGAACCAAGTTTCTCTTGAATCTCAGCGGCCCTAATTGTTGAAACTGCAACAGGAGTCTTTCTATCTTTGGCAATGTCCATTACTCCCGTAACAACAACACCTTCCAATTCCTCGGCATCAGGCTGTAGGGCAATGGTACCAACACTACCTGTAGTAGTAAAAGGAACACTTTTGCTCACAAATCCGATATAGGAAATGAGCAGGGTCCCGGAACTTTGGTTGACTTCCAAAGTAAAGTTTCCATCAAAATCTGTTGATGTACCTGTGCTGGTTCCCTTCACCATCACAGTTGCCCCTGGAAGCGGACCACCCAGTTCCCCGTCTGTGACCGTACCAGTAAGAGTTCCTTGTGAAAATGCCATTGCGGACATCAAAACTGCCGCAAAAGCCAAGTAGATTCTTTTCATTTAATTCAGTGTTTTAAGTAATTAATTAGCCCTGCAAATGTGATTCATTTTTGACACACCGCGATTAAGCCAAGGTTAAAAAAGAACGTTTTGATTAACACAAAATTAACAAACAAAGTTAGCTGACAAACAATTGTTTAGGGTTTTTATCCACAAATAAGAACCTCGCAGCCTACTCCTTAAAAAATTGCAGAAGATGTAGCGTGGAGCTGTCGTGCTTGCCGATTTCTGAATTTCCCATCTCAGAAAGGATGGTATTGGCCAATTGCTTGCCCAATTCCACCCCCCATTGGTCATAACTAAAGATGTTCCACACAATCCCTTGGACGAATATCTTATGCTCATAAAGGGCAATCAGGGCGCCCAGGCTCTTAGGGGTGAGTTTTTGGATCAAGATGGTGTTGGTGGGCTTGTTACCCTCAAATACTTTAAAGGGATAAAGGGCCTTAAGCTGGTCTTCGGGAAGTTTTTTCAATTCTGCCTTGGCCTCTTCCGCCGTCTTTCCGTTCATCAGGGCCTCGGTCTGGGCAAAGAAGTTGGCCATGAGCTTGTCGTGGTGGTCCTTATCGCCATAGAGGGATTCCTTGAAACCAATAAAATCGGTAGGGATCAGTTTGGTCCCTTGATGGATCAGTTGGAAGAACGCATGTTGTGAATTGGTGCCGGGCTCTCCCCAAATAATGGTCCCGGTCTGGTGGGAAACCCTGTTCCCGTTCCGGTCCACACTCTTGCCATTGCTCTCCATGATGCCCTGTTGCAGATAGGCTGAAAAGCGATGCAGGTATTGTGTATAAGGAATGATGGCTTCCGTTTCGGCACCAAAAAAGTTATTGTACCAAACGCTGATGAGCGCCAAAACAACAGGCATGTTCTTCTGGAATGTGGTTTCCCTGAAATGAAGGTCCATTTCGTGTGCCCCGTCCAATAGTTCCTCGAAATTTTTATATCCTACGGAAAGGGCAATGGAAAGTCCAACGGCACTCCAAAGGGAAAAACGACCTCCTACCCAGTCCCACATGGGGAACACATTTTCATCGGCTATGCCAAATTCCGCGATTTTTTCCAGATTGGTGGACACAGCCGCAAAATGAAGGGCCACATCTTTCTCTGCGGCACTCTTCAAAAACCATTTCTTAATGGTAAGTGCGTTGGTTAGGGTCTCCTGTGTGGTGAATGTTTTGGAAACAATCACAAAAAGTGTGGTCTCTGGGTCGAGTTCCTTCAGCACTTCATGTACGTGGTCTCCGTCCACATTGCTCACGAAGTGCATCTTGAGATGGTTCTTGTAGAATTTTAGGGCCTCGGTGACCATTACAGGCCCAAGGTCAGAACCCCCGATGCCAATATTGACCACATCGGTAAAGGCCTTGCCCGTAAAGCCCTTTCTTTTTCCGGAAATGACCTCTTCCGAAAAGGACTTGATTTTTTCCCTGACCTCGAAGACCTCATCCACGATGTTCTCCCCGTCCACAAAAATTTTGTCACCTTTTTTTGCCCTTAGTGCCGTATGCAGAACGGCCCTTCCTTCGGTCTGGTTTATAAGGTCCCCTTCAAAATAGCTTTTGACGGCCCCTTTCAGTCCCACCTCTTCGGCAAGTTCAAAAAGCAACGACAGGGTTTCTTCGGTGATCCTATTCTTTGAATAGTCCACCAAAAAATCGTTCCAGGACAGCATCAGGTTTTTACCGCGGTCCTTGTCCGCAGCAAACAGTTCTTTTATCTGTGTGTCCTTATGTTGTTCGTAATGTGCTAAAAGTTTGTTCCAGGCCTTGGTGGTAGTGGGGTCTATTTTGGGTAATGCCATTACTGGTTATAGGTTATGAGGGTTTCTTCAGGTTCTGGGGCGGGTTCCATGAATTCTATGCAGTCCAATTGTGCTTTTAGTGGCTCAATGTGCTCTATATATTGTGTGCGGAGCGAATCTATAATGGGTTCCGCTGATGGGAGCTCCTCTCGCAAGGGATCCACTTGCCTGCCGTTCTTCCAAAAACGATAGCACACGTGTGGGCCTCCCGTATTTCCGGTCATCCCTATCCAACCGATCACATCTCCCTGACGGACAAAATCGCCCCTTTTCACATTCTGGGCCTTCATGTGAAGGTATTGGGTGCTATAGATGCTGTTGTGCTTGATCTTGACGTATTTTCCGTTTCCACCCCTTCGAGTGGATTCGGTCACTGTTCCATCTGCCGTGGCAATGATGGGTGTGCCTATCGGAGCGGCATAGTCCGTTCCTTTGTGGGGACGCACTTTGTATCCGTAATAGGCTATCCTTCGGGTTAGGTTGTACCTTGATGACAGCCTGTATCCAAACTTGATGGGTGCCCTTAGAAAAGTGCTCCTCAGGTTATTGGCCTCCTGATCATAGTAATCCAAAATATTGTTGACGGAATCGGTCACATACGGGAAAGCGTAGATAGGCCTCCCCTTGTGTTCAAAATAGGCCGCCTTTATACGACCACGACCTGCATAGATGCTGTCGTTGATGTATCGCTCATCAAAGATGACCTTGAATTTGTCGCCCTTTTCCAGTTTGAAAAAGTCGATGGTCCAGGCATAGATTTCCGAAAGTCCGATGGTGACGCTGTAATCCACGCCCAAATTGTCCATGGTCAAGGAAAGGTTGTTGTCGATGATGCCTCCCACTTCCCTTTCCACCAATTTCACTTTTCGTTTGCTCTTGTAGGCCACGGCACTGTCCCTAAGATCGACCACGGTATAATTGATCCTGTCGTCTTGGTAGATGAACACTTTTGCAGCTTCGGAAGTGTCCTTGGACTTAAGAATAAGATAGGGGTTGCCGATTTTGATCTTCCTAACATCGAAAGTGTCCCTATAGTTTTCGGAAATGGCAGCGATCTTGGGGTAGTCCACTTTGTTTCGGAGCATGAGTTCGCCAAAGCTGTCACCCGATCTTACGGTATCGCGGACCACATTGAACTCCTCCAGGTTGAACCCATAATGCAGGACGGGAGGTTTTTCTATCGTTTCCACTATTGCCACTTCATCGACCGGTTCCTTGGCCTGTTTGCACGACACCAATACCATCAGTGTCAAGATTGCCCCAATACATTTTTGCATCACTATCCTAATATTCCTTGTATTCTTTATTTGCCGGGTTAAATATATGATCTACCCATTGTTTTCCCCATGTTTCCAATTCCTCTTCGGAATACAAATTTGGGAAAAATATTATTTTCTGAAAACTGGGAGGCAAAAACTCCTTCCAATTGGTGCCTCCAGTGGCCTCCACTTCCTTGCCCTCCCTCGCCAAATATCGGTAGGCCGAGCCCATGTGCATCAATGGCCAGTTCACATTGGCGTTGAGGTCCAATTCTTTTAACGCCTTTTTCAGTTCTTCATTGTCCTTGGACGCATCGGGGAGTTGAAGGTATTTGTGGTATATGGTATTGTCCTTCACTTGGTTGGCTATCCGCAGAAGTCTTGGGGTATAGCGGATCTCGAATTGTTTCAAGGTCAATGTTTTTTGCCCTGTGGCCAAATCGGTCGCCCCTTTTTTCCAATAAATCTGTTCAAAAAGCTCCTCAATGCTGTCATTGGATGAAAAAGAATCTCTCACGGAGTGGTGCACCAAGTGTTCCAGCGGTGTTGCGTAAAGTTCGATCATCCTGTATTGGGCAGACTGGAAGCCACTGGCCGGGAGCAGTGCCATACGGTAGTGAAGGAACTGTTCCCGCTCCATGCCCTTGATCATGATGCTGAACGAGGAGATCAACGCCTTGAAATAGTTGTTGGTTCGGTTCACTTTTTCTATGAAGAACGGAACATCTTGGGATTTGTCTTCCACAATCTGTTTTTGTTCATGGAGGATGAGCTTGAAATAAAGCTCGGTGATCTGGTGGTACATGATGAAGATTTCCTCATCGGGAAAATGGGTGCGGGGCACTTGGATGCTCAAAAGAGTATCCAGATGAATGTAGTCCCAATAAGTAAGGTATCTTTGGTAGAGGAGTCCGTCCAGATAGGAGCTCAGGTCTTGGCCTGAATTTTTGTACTTTTCTTCAAGTTTGTTGATCTGGGACTGGATTTTTTCACCATTCTTCATCAAAGCCGATCTACTAATTCATTATAATTTTAAACTGGTTCCTCAGTCCATTATAGGCTTCCAAGTCCGCCTTGAGCGACCCAACGGCCAAATCTGCCTTGATGCGGATGGGAATCTTGTTCAAGTCGTTGGATACCCAAAGGGTAAGACTCTCCTTTTCCTTGAAAACACGCCCTGATTGAACATAAGGCCTAAATTTAAGACATTCCACTTTCCCAAACTTGGTTTTGATGACTTCTTTTCCCAAATATTTCAATTTGAACTGGAACACACCGTCATCATCAAAGAGCATGTCCAAATTGATGGACTGCCCTTCTTCAAACGTCTCCAGATTGTAGTTGTTCCGTAAATGATAAGAAGCTGATATCAGGTCCTGGATTTGATCGTGCACGGGAATGTCCATTTCCGTCCCGTTCTTATAATCCGTCAGCACGGCCTTTTTCTCATCATAGTCAAAGTTGATCTCTATGTCCTTGGTGTATCCGCCCTCATCGATCTTACGAATAAATTTATAGGGCTTCCCGTTCCTACGCCCAAAATAGCTCTCGTAGGTGTCGTCCACCTTAAAGAAGATGCTGGCAAAACCGGTCGTCTTCCCTTTGCCGACCACATGGTAAACTGGAATGCTGTCCAAGGTCTCCGAACTGATGTGCATGGTGGCATAGCTGGCATTGAGGATCCCATAATGTATCCTGAACTTCAACCACTCCCCCGACTTGAAGGCGGGCTGGAATTTTTGTCCCAGCATCGGGAAGGCCATGAGCAGGAAAAGTAGGGGCAGTATCTTTTTCATAGGTTTTTTTATGGATATAAAATTAACAAAATCAGTGTTCGGGGCATTTGTTTTACATATACTTAAACAAAACTTGTTCCAAAATAGTATATACAAAAAAAGCCCAGTCTTAAAACTGGGCTTTTCCTAAATAACCAACCAAACTTTAAATTATGAAAAACCAATACTTAAAGTTATAAGGGAACCACCCCTTATGTGGAACAAATATACGCCAAGCTTTTGTAGGAAAATGAGTTTTTAACGGACTTTAACTATCCTCCTCCTTTTTTGATGACCAAAGGCTCCTTTTTTGACAAAATATTAAGAATATTGGGGGTTTTGATAAATTCTTAACACTAGAACCAATATCCCACACTAAAGAAAATACTGTCATTTTTTATCTCCGGTGACCAAGAATAATAAATCTGCACAGGGCCCAAAAACGACTCAAACCCATAGCCCAATCCATAACCGGAATAATTGGGTTGGGTGAACCAGTCCCCGGTCCTGAAAAGATCGTCGGCCACATTGGCAAAGTTGGCCGAGAAAAGGATATGGTTCTTGGGCGCGAAATTATAGTCCAACCTGCCAAAAACCTTCACGAAACTGTTCCCGGGTATACTGAGAAAATCATACCCGAAAAACGGTACGAAGTTGTTCACAAAATCATTCCCGAAACCTCCCAGTCCAAAATCAAACGAGGTCACTTCCGAGGTGCCCAGCTTTACCCCGCCCGAGGCCTCCACATTAAGGCTCAGTTTGTTCACCAAGGGAATCACGGTGCCCAAACGGCCCTTGGCAATGGAAAACTCCCTGAAATTTTCATTGAAATCCGAAGAGAACAGGTAAACGTGGTAATCGCTGTCAAAAAGAAGTCCTTTTGTGGGGAAATATTTGTCATCGTAGGTATCCAAGGTAATCTTCCCAAAACCACTGAAATAATTGGAATTTTCAAAATAGGTCCTCTCCGAAGTGGGCGTAGCCTCAAGGTCCTCCCCCAACTGATTGAGCGTCCTTGTGCTGTATTTCAAGAGTTTGTGCTCTGCACCTATGGTAAAGGCAAACTCTTCCCTGAGGACCGTCTGCAAATAAATCTGATTGGTCAGATCGGTCACATCTAGGCTGATCCTGCGAATGTTTGGGTCGATCGGAGCATTAAAATTTCCCTGGATCAGTGAAAAATCGATCTCTGAATCGAAATCTGTGAACTTGGAATTGATCCCTAAACTCCAATAGTAGCCTTTGTCCAGATAATACTGCATGTTGTATCTGATGTGGTCACCCAGGATAAAATCAAAAGAGGCCACATCGTCCTTCATCAAAAAATTCTTCTTGGTCAGGTTGATGAGTGCCGCACTTTTGTAGAGGTCATCATAATGTGCGGACATTTTGATGAACATCTTGGTGGGGTTCTCCTTTAGTTTCAAGATCAGGTCCGTGCCCAGGCCATTGGACACCAACTCATACCTGATGGCCCTGAAGTTTCCGGTAGCCGAAAGGTTGTTGATGCCCTGCTTTAGGTCATCGAATGCGATTTTCTCGGCCAGATTGAACCTCAATTTCCCCTTGATATAACCCCTGGTATATTGGTCGTTTCCTCTTATGATCATTCGGTTTACGACCAAACTGTCCATTCCCTGTATCCGCTTTCTGCGGTCAGGGGCATGTTTCTGGGCCTCCGCAACTTTCTTTAACTCCTCTATTTTGGCCTTGGCCGCCGCCTCACCACTTTTGACAATCTCCTTGCTCCGACCAAAATCGATCACAGAGAATTCATCGATGGCCGGCCTGATGTAGATGTCCGTTTCTTCCGATTTCTTCTTCATGTCGTTCACCGTGCGGTAATTGTTGATCTGCAACAATATTTCAGTGGCCGAGGAGAGGGATTCCCTTGTGGCCAGATCGTGCTGCACGTCCACCCCAATGATAAAGTCTGCTCCCATCGCCCTGACCCTTTCAATGGGATAATTGTTCACCACACCGCCATCGATTAATATTTCCTCTTCAATTTCCGAGGGTTCAAACAGGGATGGAAACGTCCCGCTCGCCACAATGGCCTCTGGGAGGTAACCGTGGTCCAACAACACCTGCTCGCCGGTCTCCACGTTGGTGGCCATGCAGAGAAAGGGGATGGGAAGTTTGTTGAAGTCGTGCACGTCCTTTACATGGAAGAGCAACCGAACCAGTTCATTATAGATGTTCTGCCCCCCGGAAATGGCCTGGGGAAAGCTCACCTTGAAATTGGTGAACGGCAACGTAAGCGCATATTTCTCTGAATTTTCCTTTTCGTAGAAAGTCTTGGCACCCCTGGGTACATTGTCCTGGATAAGTCTCGTAAAGTCCGTGACCCTGAAAATGGAGTCCAGCTCCTTGGCAGAATACCCCGATGCATAGAGTGCCCCAACAATGGCCCCCATGCTGGTCCCACCTATATAATCCACTTTCACCCCGGCCTCCTCGATGACCTTCAGTGCCCCAATGTGGGCCAAACCCTTTGCTCCGCCCCCACTCAGTACAAGCCCCACTTTGGGAGGCGGGTCGCTGTTCTGGTCTTGGGCCATCCCGAGAACGCCCAATAAAACAAACATCAATGTGATCTTTATATGTTTACTGTGCATGGTTCACTAATGAAAGGATTTATAAATTTTTTTTGCTTTCGCCATTCCCACAGATTCTGCAAGGCTCTCCATGGAGGCTTCTTTTATCCGTTTTACAGACTTGAAACTCTTCAACAGTTGTTCCGCCGTTTTCTCCCCGATTCCCTCAATGCCCACCAGCTCAGTGCCTATGGCTCCCTTGCTCCGCTTGTTCCTGTGGTGCGTGATCCCGAACCTGTGGGCCTCGTTCCGCAATTGTTGGATGATCTTCAATGTTTCCGACCTCTTGTCCAGATATAAAGGTACGGGGTCTTCGGGAAAATAAATCTCCTCCAACCTTTTGGCGATACCGATGATGGCTATCTTTCCCCGAAGATCCAAGGCTTCCAAACTTTTCAGGGCTGACGACAATTGCCCTTTCCCTCCATCGATTATGATCAGTTGGGGCAGGGGTTCATCTTCGTTGAGCAACCTATTGTACCTTCTGAAAACCACTTCTTCCATGCTTGCAAAATCGTCAGGGCCCTCCACGGTCTTGATGTTGAAATGCCTATAGTCCTTCTTGGATGGCTTGCCATCCTTAAAGACAACACAGGCGGCCACAGGGTTGCTTCCCTGGATGTTGGAATTGTCAAAACATTCGATATGGGTAGGTTCCACCGAAAGCCGAAGGTCGGCCTTCATCTGGGCCATGATCCTCTTGGTGTGCCTGTCCGGATCGGTAATCTTGATCTGTTTCATCTTGTCCTGCCTGTAGAAACGGGCATTGCGCTCCGACAGTTCCAGGATCCTGCGCTTGTCGCCCAATTTGGGCAAGGTGACCTTTACATCTTCCTCCACCGTCACAGGGAACGGCAGGTAGATTTCCTTCGTACGGGAATGGAATCGTTGTCGGATCTCGGTAATGGCCAATTGGAGGAGTTCCTCGTCCGTCTCATCCAATTTCTTTTTGATCTCCAGGGTGTGCGACCTGATGATGGCCCCGTGTGATAATTGCAAGAAGTTCACATAGGCATGGGTCTCATCCGAAATAATGGAAAAAACATCCACATTGTTGATCTTGGGGTTCACCACCGTGGACTTCGCCTGGTAATTTTCCAGAATATCTATCTTGTCCTTTACCCGCTGTGCCTTTTCAAATTCCATTTTGTCAGCCAGTTCCTTCATCTGCTGCCGGAACGAATGCAGGGAACTCTTCAGGTTTCCTTTAATGATCTGCCGAATGTCCTCTATCTGGCCGTTGTATTCCTTCTCCCCCTGGAGTCCTTCACATGGTCCCAAACAGTTGCCCAGATGATATTCCAGACACACCTTGTACTTGCCGGCCTCAATTTTTTCCTCTGAAAGGTCATAATTACAGGTCCGTAGGGGATAAAGGCTTTTCACTAGTTCCAAAAGGGTCCTCACCGTTTTCATGCTGGTGTAGGGGCCATAATATTCGGAACCGTCCTTGATGAGTTTACGTGTTGGGAAAATCCGTGGAAAACGCTCATTTTTTATGCAGATCCAAGGATAGGACTTGTCATCCTTGAGCAGCACATTGTAGCGCGGCAACAGTTTTTTGATGAGATTGTTCTCCAACAAAAGGGCGTCCGACTCCGTAGAGACCACAATATGTTTTATGGTATGGATCTTTTTCACCAATACCCGGGTCTTCCCATATTCCTGCTTTTTGTTGAAATAGGACGATACCCTCTTTTTAAGGTTCTTGGCCTTGCCCACATATAGAATTTTCCCTGCAGCATCATAAAACTGGTACACCCCGGGGTTATCGGGCAAGGTGCTTATCTGTACATTGATGGATGGTGGGTTGGACATACGGTTCTTGGAAAATTACCCTGTTCGACTTTACAACAAAGTTATATTTTAATTACCGTGTTTTCTGTTAAACTTGATTCTTTGCCCTTTTGCATTGATATCTGCCCAGTTTGGATCCATGGAAATGACAACGGCATCAATTTCAATTCTTTCCCCTTTTTGAAGCATGACGCCAAAAACTGGGGTTTTCCTCTAAAAAAACTATGGAAAATCCCTAATGGACAATTAAAAAGTGTTAAACTGTTGCAAAAAATGGTGCATTTCACCGATAAAAAGTGCATTTCGTGGTAGATTTTAAAATTCTTTTACCTACATTTAACGGTATAAATACAATCCTATGGAAAACTATGTCATCGTTTTGGGAATGTACTTGATCTTGATGCTTTTCTTCAAGATATTCTTCTCTGTTTCAACAAGCAAGGGAGAATAAGACCATAGTGCCCCCAGAACAACCTCTAAATCTTCAACACCTAGATGTTGAAACATGAACTAAGAAAAAAATACAAGAATCTGAGAGCGGGAATCGATTCATCACAAGCCTCAGATTTTAGTTTGATATTAGCAAACCATGTACTCCAAATCCCAATCTGGGATTTTTTTTATTACCATATCTTTTTGAGTATCGAGGAGCAAAGCGAAGTGGACACCCTCCCTATCATCACCCTGCTACAAGGGAAGGACAAACACGTGGTCGTGCCCAAGGTGAGCGGCGAAAACTCCATGGACAACTATTTATTGACCGACGGTACTGCCTTCAGAAAAAACAAATGGGGCATTCCGGAACCTGCGGACGGTATAACGGTTCCCGAAGAAAAAATCGATGTGGTCTTCATTCCCCTTTTGGCGTTTGATTCCCAAGGCCACCGTGTGGGCTATGGAAAAGGGTTCTACGATGTTTTTTTGGATAAATGCAGAAAAGACACCCTCAAAATCGGCCTATCCTTTTTCGGTGCCGAAGAAGAGCCCATAACCGATGTGCATGAAAACGATGTGAAACTGAATTACTGCATTACCCCGGAGAAGGTCTATGCATTCTGATCGGCGACCTCTTCCTTTTTTTCCGCTTGCTTGGGAAATGCTTTCTTGTTGAAAACGATTAAAATACCCACCCCTGTACTGATAGCAGTATCAGCGATATTGAACACAGGTTCAAAGAACCGGAAACGATTGCCCCCCACCGAGGGGACCCAATCGGGCCATGTAGTATCTATCAAAGGGAAATAGAGCATATCCACCACCTTGCCATGGAACAGGCTACCATAAGGGTTATCGGAAAAGAGGGTGGCCACCTGGCCATTGCTGTGATCAAAGATCAACCCATAAAAAACCGAGTCGATGATGTTGCCCACTGCCCCTGCAAAAATGAGCGAAACGGCCAAGATCAAGGTTCTTGGGGATTGCTTTTTCACAATGTCCCAAAGCCAATAGCCAATGCCCAGCACAGCAAAGATCCTAAAAATGGTCAGCACCAGTTTTCCCGTTGGTTCCGAAATGGGCAAAAAATCGCTCAACTTGGTCCCCCAAGCAGCCCCAGAATTCTCAATAAAATAGATTCTGAACCAAGAAAAGATTATTTCTGTTTGTTCGTAAACAAAATTAGTCTTGATATAAATTTTGCTTGCTTGATCTGCAATCAAAATCAAAATAACGACCAACAATGATTTTTTTAGACTCATCTCTTTAGTAAAGCGGTTGCAAAAATATGGATATTATTTTGTTTTCTTGAGGTGGATGTCCCCTTCCACCGTCTTCAGTATAAATTGGTTGTCCCCGAAGGGTATGGTTTCCTGGTCTACCTTCCCGTACGTACTTTCGGCCAAGATGTCTCCACTGGGAGTAGAAAGCCATATGTCCCCTTTTTGGGTGGCCACCTCAACCGTTTCGGAAACGTTCTCCAAAGTGCATATCCCATCGGAAAGGGTGATGTGCAGATTTTCATACTTGCCCGTGGCATTGATATTGCTGTTCGTTCCAAAAACAGAAACCTGTTTGTATTCTGGCACGCTGATCTGCAATGCTATGGACACGACCTTGTGGGCACTGAGCTTGTCGTTGGGGTTGATGAAAATGGGCTGGAACCCTGCGCTGACCAGCACTGTTGTGCCTTTTTCCTCTATGGAGACCAACAGATCCTTGGCATACTCTCCCTCGATGCTCGCGGATACCTGAACCTCTTTGGTCGGGGCTGTGCGAAGATCTATCCTATAACAATATTGGGCATCTATTTGGATGGACTCGGTCCGTGGTCCGATGAAGGCTTTTTTCACCAATTTTTGACCCTGTAGGTGCACAAGGAAAAAAAGGGCCGGTAAGAACAATATGGTCTTCATAAACAAAAAACGCCCTAGGGCGTTTTTATCATTTTTGCATGTTCTTCGCCTCAATACTCAAGGTCGCATGGGGAACCAGCTTCAACCGTTCCTTGTTGATGAGCTTTCCGGTCACACGGCAGATGCCATAGGTCTTGTTCTCGATCCGCATAAGGGCGTTCTTCAGGTCGCGGATGAATTTCTCCTGGCGGATGGCCAACTGCGTATTGGCCTCCTTGCTCATGGTCTCCGAGCCTTCCTCAAAAGCCTTGAAGGTGGGTGAAGTATCGTCCGTACCGTTGTTGCCATCGTTCATATAGGAACTCTTCAAAAGTTCCAAGTGGCTTTTTGCCTTTTCCATTTTTTCCTCGATCAAGACCCTGAATTCCTCCAAGTCCTTGTCGGAGTATCTTACTTTTAAATCTTCTGCCATGTCTAATGCTTTTGAATAAACAATTTTGTATTCACCTCGTCGAAGGCAATCGCTATGCCCTCATCCAATTTTTCCTCAAAGTTCAGCACTGCGGTAAGCGTCTCCGTCTTGATGTATTCCTCATTACTGGAAACCGCATTTTCCACAAGGCCGTCCTTCAATATTTTGATGTCGATCTTATCGGTCACCTCAAATCCGGAATCCTTTCGGATGTTCTGGATCCTGTTGACCAATTCCCTTGCGATCCCTTCTTTTTTAAGGGCTTCGTCAATGGTTACGTCCAGCGCCACCGTAAGCGGTCCTGAACTGGCCACCAGCCACCCTTCGATGTCCTGGGAACTGATCTCTACATCGGCTAACTGTAAATTAACGGTTTTATTTTCCAATTGGAGTGTTAATTCTCCTTCTTGTTCCATTTTTTGGATGTCGTCCTGCCCCAATTGGTTCACTGCTCCCGCTATGGCCTTCATGTCCTTACCAAATTTCGGGCCCAAAACCTTGAAATTGGGTTTTATCTGTTTTACCAGAACGCCCGAGGCATCGTCCAACAATTGGATTTCCTTTACGTTCACCTCGGATTTGATCAATCCGGATACCGCTTCGATGTCCTTTTTCTGTTCTGCGTTCAAGATCGGGATCATGATCTTTTGCAGGGGTTGGCGTACTTTTATCTTTTCCTTTTGACGGATGGAAAGCACCAAAGACGATATTTTCTGTGCCAACTGCATCTTGCGCTCCAATTTTTCATTGACCATGGAGGCGTCGTACTTTGGAAATTCAGCCAAATGCACACTTTCAAAACCTTCCTTGCTGGTGACTGCATCCAAATCTTTGTACAATCGGTCCATAAAGAAAGGCGCCACTGGTGCGGAAAGCTTGGCAACGGTCACCAAACAGGTGTAAAGGGTCTGGTACGCAGAAATCTTGTCCTGCCCATAGTCACCCTTCCAGAAACGTCTTCTGCACAAACGCACATACCAGTTGCTCAGGTTTTCCTGTACAAAATCCGAGATCATCCGTGAAGCCTTGGTCGCTTCATAATCTTCATAGGCCTCATCCACATTTTGGATCAGGGAATTCAGCTCGGACAAAATCCATTGGTCTATTTCGGGTCTGTCCTTCAACGGGATATCCGCTTCAGCATAGCTGAACCCATCAATATTGGCATAGAGTGCCATGAAGGAATAGGTATTGTAGAGTGTTCCGAAGAATTTTCGCTTTACCTCGACCACGCCTTCTATATCAAACTTGAGGTTGTCCCAAGGGTTGGCGTTGGAGATCATGTACCAACGGGTGGCATCGGGTCCGTGCTCGGGTAAGACCTCAAAGGGATCTACCGCATTGCCCAAACGCTTGGACATTTTTTTGCCTTCCTTGTCGAGCACTAATCCGTTGGAGACCACATTTTGATAAGCAATGCCATCGAACACCATGGTGGCAATGGCATGTAGGGTATAGAACCATCCGCGGGTCTGGTCTACTCCTTCGGCGATGAAATTGGCCGGAAAGGCAACCCCATCGTCAATCAATTCTTTATTTTCAAAAGGGTAGTGCCATTGGGCATAGGGCATGGAGCCACTATCGAACCAAACATCGATAAGATCCGATTCCCTTTTCATGGGTTGACCACTTGGCGATACCAAGGTGATGCCGTCCACGATATTTTTGTGCAGGTCGATCTTGTCGTAATTGTCCTCGCCCATATCGCCCACCACAAAATCGGCAAACACATCTTTTTCCAATACCCCAGCTTCAACGGCCTTGGCCATTTCTGCCTTTAGCTCTTCCACGGAGCCAATGATGAGTTCCTCCTTGCCATCGTCCGTTCTCCAAATGGGCAACGGAATGCCCCAATATCTTGAGCGGGAAAGGTTCCAATCGTTGGCATTGGCCAACCAGTTGCCAAAACGACCTTCTCCGGTTGCCTTTGGCTTCCAGTTGATGGTCTGGTTGAGTTCGAACATCCGATCCTTCACATCGGTCACCTTGATGAACCATGAATTTAGCGGATAGTACAAAATGGGTTTATCGGTTCGCCAGCAGTTTGGGTAGCTGTGGACATATTTTTCGACCTTGAAAGCCTTGTTCTCTTCCTTTAGTTTGATGGCAATCTCGACATCCACCGATTTTTCGGGGGCCTGGCCATCGTCATAATATTCGTTTTTGACATATTTCCCTGCCAATTCGCCCATTTCTGGACGGAAACGTCCCTGTAGGTCCACCAAGGGCACCAAGTTGTCGTTCTCATCTTTTACAAGCATGGGTGGAACCTCTGGGTCGGCCTGTTTGGCCACCAAGGCATCGTCCGCACCAAAGGTGGGTGCCGTGTGCACGATCCCGGTACCATCTTCCGTGGTCACGAAATCCCCAGCAATGACCCTAAAGGCATTTTCGGGGTTGTCGTTGGGCAACACATATGGAAGAAGCTGCTCATAGCGGATTCCGACCAAATCTTTTCCCAAACAGCTCTGGCCTACCCAATATGGGATTTTTTTGTCCCCTTCTTTGAAATTGGACAATTCCTCGGCGGTCTCGACCTTGGCAAACTTCCCTGAAAAATTATAGCTGACCAGGTTTTTGGCCAATATCACTTGGATGGGTTCGAAGGTATATTGGTTGAAGGTTTTCACCAATACGTATTCAATTTTTGGCCCAACGGTCAAAGCGGTGTTGGAAGGAAGAGTCCAAGGGGTGGTCGTCCACGCCAAGAAATAGGCCTCCCCCGACCCCTTCGGGGGAGGGGAAATTTTAAAAGCATCCCACACAGATTTTCCACCATTGGTGGGCAGGAGACTCTTGAACTGTGCCGTTACCGTCGTATCCGTCACATCCTGATAAGTGCCGGGTTGATTCAGCTCGTGAGAACTCAAACCTGTCCCCGCCTTTGGCGAGTACGGCTGTATGGTGTATCCTTTATATAGAAGTCCCTTATCGTAGATCTGTTTCAGCAACCACCAGACGGACTCCATGTACTTGGGCTTGTAGGTGATGTAGGGGTCGTCCATATCCACCCAGTAGCCGATCTTTTCAGTCATTTCGTTCCAAACATCCGTGTAGCGCATCACTGCTTTTTTACAAGCGGCATTGTACTCCTCTACCGATATTTTCTTGCCGATATCCTCCTTGGTGATGCCGAGTTCCTTCTCCACTCCTATCTCTATGGGCAGTCCATGGGTGTCCCAACCGGCCTTTCGCTTCACCTGAAAGCCCTTCATGGTCTTGTATCTTGGGAAAATATCCTTGATGGTACGGGCCATCACGTGGTGGATGCCGGGCATGCCATTTGCAGATGGGGGACCTTCATAGAAGACGTAGCTTTCCTTGCCCTCCCTGGTGGAAACACTTTTTTCAAAAATCTGTTTGTCCTTCCAAAAGTCCAGAACTTCTTCTGATACTTTGGGCAAATCCAATCCCTTATATTCCGCAAACTTCATAAACTGCTACTTCTTCTAGAATTCAAGTTTGCAAAATTATAAATTTAGATGGAATTATGGCCTACCCATCGCCTATTAGAATTTCCTTAATCTGCTTAATGTAAATATGATATGGGGGCAGTCCCTGTTTCAGGTAAATTTTTGTTATTTTGATTTTACATTAACACTAATCCATTATCTACAATGAAAAAAGTAATTATCGCCGCAATGGCCCTATCGCTATCCCTTTCGGTAATGACCTCTTGCAAGGATGCGCCCGAAAATGCAAAAGAGGCTTCCGAGGAGGCTGGTGAAGCCCTTGAAGAAGCTGGCAAAAACCTGAAAGAGGCTGCCAACGATGCCATCGACACGGCAAAAGAAGTGGGCGAGGATGCCAAGGAATTGGGTGAAAAAGCCATCGACAGTCTTGAAAAGGCTGGCAAAGAGATGAAAGAGGCCACCAAAAAGGCCATTGATAGCATCTAGAAGCCATTTTTAACCTGTTGTACAATATCAGTTAAGTCGATTTTGTCAGTTCGAGTGATTTTTCTCTAGAAAAATTGTATCGAGAACCAAAATCCAAAACCCGAAATAATTCTCGATACAAAATTCCTCTGGAATTCCACTCGAATTGACAATTAGCTCAAAAAACAGAAACGAGTTATTTCCATTAGTAAGCCAAGGGGCAATTAAATTGCCCCTTTATTTTTTTAAAACACATAACCGACTCCCAAAATTAAATTGGTTCCCGGTGCCACTATCCCCGACGAATAGGTCCGATAACGCTGGTTGGTCATGTTTTCCAAGGCCATGGTGGCTTTGAGGGCATTGGAAATTTGGTATTGCGACCTGAAATTCAGGGTGTACCACGATGGGGAATAGGGGTTTCCGTTGCGGTCACTGGCATACATGTAATCTTTGCTTTGTTCCGAGAGCGTGAGCTCATCGTTGCTGATTTCCCCATTGTAGTTCAGAACTACATCCGCCTTTAGCTTTTGGTTCTGCCAGATCAGGTGCACGTCACCAAACGTCGGGGCGGCATGTCGGGCAGGCGTGTCCGTGCCGCTATCATCTTCTTCCGTACCTTCCGTGAGGGTGAGGTTGGACAACAGCGACCAATGTTCATCAAAGTAGGCTTCCAACCCGAATTCAAACCCATACACATAGGCCTTGGCCGCATTTTGGATGGCCTGCACATTGCTCAGTTCGCCATTATATTCGATTTCGCGCTGCCCATTGAAGGTAAAGTCCCTTCGGACCAAAGCGTCCACTAAATAGGTGTAATAGGCAGCCCCTTTGAACACCACCACATCATCAAAATTCTTCTTGATGCCCAGTTCCCCATTATAGGCATATTCGGGTTCCAAATCTGGGTTGGGCACCACCACAGAGCCGGGTTCCGAGTCGAAAATCTTCCCGATATCATCAATGTTGGGGGCCCTAAACCCTGTGGAACCGTTCAAGGTGACCTGAAAATCCGACCATGGGAACCAACTGACCCCTAAACTGCCCGTGAGTGCCCCGGTCACAATATCGGCCTCTTCAAACGGAAAAGGATAAAAGGTGTCTTCAAACTGGGCATCCACCCAAACTTGGCTGTACCGTATTCCTGACAGCACGGTGAGGTTGGGCTTCACTTGATATTCTCCATTGATGTACCCGGCAAAAGTCTGCCATGTGGCCCCGTCGGGATATCGGGAGGCGGTCAATTCCCGCTCATCCGTCTCAATATCTTTCACACTTCCTTCCGAATGGACCTTGTTGAAAATATACTCCGCACCATAAAAGAGGTTCAGGTTGCCCATCTTTTTGTTCTCAAAGTCCAAGTTCACGGAAATGGCGTCCACCTTTTCCCTTGTGGAATACAGCTCCACATCTCCAAATCCACGATCGTGGCGGCTTTCTTCAAAAAATTGATAGGCCGTGGTCAACTTGACGCCGTCATAAAACTTGTTCTTCCCCTTTTGGGTGACCTGAAAATTCCCCATGAACCATTTCTGGGGACCGTAGTACCATTCTGCAGAGCGAAGCCCCAAACCATCACCGGTGGGGCGGATCAACCTATCATATCTGGAATAATCGGAAGTTTCCGAATAGTACAGTCCTAAATCATAGTTCCACGAAGTGTTGGGTCTGTAGGCGAACTTCTGTAGAAAATTGAACTGATTGTATCCGGAGGTCACTTGCTTTCTGGGATCTTCATTTTCCACCAAAATATCAATGCCGTTCTGCCGCACCACATAATTGTTCCGCAAATAGGAATCGGGGCCATGCTTTCCCATCTTCAGATCATCAAAATCATTGTAGGTGAAACTGGTGTAGGAGGCCCATTTGCGTTGCCCAAAGTTAACATCCACATGGGCCGTGTTCTCATTGTTCGCCGTGGCGTAACGATAGTTTGCATGACCCGAAAAGGCAAGACTGTCTGTATATGAAAAACGGGGTTTCTCCGTGTAGAAGTTCATGACCCCCCCAATGGCATCACTACCGTAGATCACAGAGCCCGGTCCGAAGGTGATCTCGGTCTTTGCTATGGTAAACGGGTCAATGGATATCACATTTTGAAGGTTGCCACCCCTAAAAATGGCATTGTTCATCCGAACGCCATCCACGGAAAGCAAGAGTCTGTTGGTGGCAAAACCGCGTATCATTGGACTTCCCCCACCCAATTGACTTTTCTGCACAAATACCTTCCCACTGTTCTGCAAAAGATCGGCAGAGGTTTGGGGCGAGGTAAAGTAAATGTCCCGCGCGCCGAGGGTCTCCACTTTTTGGGGAATCCGTTTTTTCTGCTGCTCCCACTTGGAAACGGACATGACCACTTCCTGTAGTTCTTCAGTCTTTGTCTGGAGGTACACCCGATGGCCCCTTCTACCGATCTGCGATTTGGTGGCCGTGTAGGTCTCATAACCGATATGCCGAAAGGTGATTTTCTCATCTTCCCCAAAAATGCCCACATCGGTATTCCCGCGGGAGTCCGTAATAGTTGTTTTGCTCTGGTCCTTGTTGAACAGGGCCACATTATCCACAGGTATTCCGCTATCGGCATCCCAAACGGTTATCTGTTGGGCATAAAACGTGAAGGAGAAAAGTAAAAAAATGAGGGCCGAGGCTAATTTTGGGTTCTGCATTTCAATGGAATACTTCATTTAATACGGCAAGCGACTTTGGTTCCCTGAATCCGTGCACATGCAACCGGAAATACAGGATCACCGTTTTCAAAAGTTCCCGCCTTTGGAATTTAGTTAGTTGTACAGTCTGAAGTGCATCAAAATCCATGCCCAAAAATTTCTTAAAACTGATTAGGTTTTCACTCTGTATCAATGGGTTAAGTGATGGCGTTTTACAAAATTCCCCTTCTTGAAGGTCAAAGAAAGGTGCTTCATCCAAGGAAGTGTCCGGGTAGAAGCCCAGATATTTGGTAAGGTTCAATAAAAAGAGGATATGGAAATTGGGTGAAAGGGCATGTTCATCCAACCATTGAAGGGCATGCTCCAAATAGTTGAAGAGTCCTTGGTCCTGCTCTTGTTCATGGATACTGCTGCCCAACATTTCCGCGAGAAAAAGCACCACGCTATTCTTTAGGATGTCCGTGTGGACGGTGCAGTAAGGTGTTGCCACCTTCACTTCCCGGATGCCTTCCAAAGTGCCTTTGTTCCTGTGGCTGGCCACAATCTCCAATTGCATCAAGGGAAGAAAATAGGCAGGTTTCAGTTTCCCTTTTCCCGAAGAAAACACCCCTTTCAATAAATAGGATTTCAAACCATCGGATTCGGTAAATGCCCTGACGATGAGACTGGTGTCTCCATATTTCAATGAGGAAAGAACGATTGCCTTTGTGGTGATTTGCATGGGCCAAAAAAAAGAAGCAGTTACCAGAAGTGTAAAAATAAGCACTCCTTCCGGTAACTGCCAATCAAAAACTGTTTTCGGTCAAGCGGCCTAAATGACCCCTTGGGCCAACATGGCATCCGCAACTTTTACGAAACCGGCAATATTGGCTCCTTTTACATAGTTGCAGTACCCATTGTCCTCTTTTCCGTAGGCAATACAGGCATCGTGGATATCGGACATGATCCCTTTCAATCGCTGGTCCACCTCTTCCCGTGTCCAACTGATCCTAAGTGAGTTTTGGGACATTTCCAGACCTGAAGTGGCCACACCCCCTGCATTGGAAGCCTTGCCTGGTGCAAACAAGATCTTGGCATCGTGGAATGCATGGATGGCTTCCGGCGTGGAAGGCATATTCGCTCCTTCGGCCACGGCGATACAGCCATTTTTGATCAACACGGCGGCATCGTCGCCGTTCAGCTCGTTCTGGGTGGCACAGGGCAGTGCAATGTCGCACGCCACTTTCCATGGGGTTTTCCCTTTGTGGAACTCTGCCGAAGGGTACTTGGCAACGTAATCCGAGATCCTACCCCTGCGGTTGTTCTTCAAGTCCATCACATAGGCGAGCTTTTCCTCGTTTATTCCGTCCTTGTCATAGATGTAACCGCCCGAATCGGAAAGGGTCAATACTTTTCCTCCCAATTGAAGGACCTTTTCGGCAGCGTATTGGGCCACGTTCCCAGATCCTGATATCACTACTTTCTTGCCTTCAAAAGATTTTCCTTGGGTCTTGAGCATGCTATCGGCAAAGTAAACGGTCCCGTATCCGGTCGCTTCGGGACGGATCAGCGATCCTCCCCATGAAAGTCCCTTACCGGTCAACACGCCCGTGAACTCGTTGCGTATTTTTTTGTACATCCCAAAAAGGAATCCTATCTCGCGGGCACCCACCCCGATATCTCCAGCGGGAACGTCGGTGTTCGGGCCAATGTGTCGGCAAAGCTCTGTCATGAAGGCATGGCAAAAGCGCATCACCTCATCGTCCGACTTGCCTTTTGGATCAAAATCGGAACCCCCCTTTCCTCCGCCCATGGGCAAAGTGGTAAGGCTGTTTTTGAATACTTGTTCAAATGCCAAGAATTTCAGTACGCTGGCATTTACTGTGGGGTGAAACCGGAGTCCTCCTTTGTAGGGGCCTATGGCCGAGTTCATTTGAATGCGGTATCCGCGGTTCACATGGATTTCCCCTTCGTCATCCACCCATGCCACGCGGAACGAAATCAATCGTTCCGGCTCGACCATTCTCAGGAGGATGTTCTTTCCATTATAGATGTCGTGCTTGGCAATATAGGGTATTACCGTTTCCGCCACCTCTTGTACCGCTTGTATGAATTCAGGTTCATGGCCGTTCCTGGCCTTCACCTCGTCCATAAATGCTTTTATTTTTGCTTCCATAAACGGATTAAGATTAATTGTCCCCTCGACTTTGCTTGGGGTTATTTTTATTGAATTATGAATTTGAGCGCAAAATTATACTATTTCAATATTTCAAATGCTTGTTTTTTGTAAATTTTTCAAAATCATTGTGTAAGGGCTTGTTCCAAATCGGCTATCAGATCCTCCACATCCTCAATGCCGACACTGAGCCTGATCAACGCATCGACCACCCCATTTTTCTCACGTTCTTCTTTCGGAATACTGGCATGGGTCATGCTGGCGGGATGTCCCGCCAAACTTTCCACTCCTCCCAACGATTCGGCAAGGGTAAATAGTTTCAGGTTTTCCACAATTCTTATGGCATCGCCATAATTCCCTTTGGGCACAAAGGAAATCATTCCCCCAAAACCCTTCATCTGCGCCTTGGCCACCTTGTGGTTGGGATGTGTCTCGAAACCCGGCCAATAGACCTTTTCAATCTTCGGATGGGCCACCAGATATTTCGCAATGGCCGCCCCGTTCTCACAATGCCGTTGCATCCGCACATGCAGTGTCTTGATCCCGCGGAGGGTCAAAAAACTATCCATGGGGCCACACACAGCACCACTTGCATTTTGGATAAAATACAGTTGATCGGCAAGCGATTTGTCCTTCACCACTAATCCGCCGACCACTACATCGCTGTGTCCGCCCAAATATTTTGTGGCAGAATGCATCACGATATCGGCTCCCAAATCCAACGGTTGTTGCAGATAGGGTGTGGCAAAGGTATTGTCAACCGCCAAGAGCAGCCCATGTTTTTTGGCAAGCTCGGACACTGCCTTGATGTCTATAATGTTCATCATGGGATTGGTGGGGGTCTCCACCCAGACCATTTTGGTGTTCGGGTTGATATGCGCTTCGATTGTCTCCACATTGTCCATCTCCACAAAGTGGAAATGGATCCCGTATTTTTCGAATATTCTTTTGAAAAGTCGGTAACTGCCCCCATACAGATCACTGGTAGAGATGACCTCATCCCCAGGGGCCAGTAGTTTGATAACGGCATCGATGGCGGCAAGTCCACTGGCAAATGCCATTCCGTAGCTTCCATTCTCTATGCTTGCCAGAGCCTGTTCTAAGGCAGTCCTGGTAGGGTTGGCACTTCTGGAATATTCATACCCCTTATGGCCACCGGGAGTGGATTGGGCATAAGTGGAAGTTTGATAGATGGGGGGCATCACGGCCCCATAGGCCTTATCGGGTTGTTGCCCTCCATGGATGGTCTTGCTGTTGAACTTTAGGTCTTTTTTCATCCTGTTCCAATCTACTTACAAATGTATCGCTATCTTTCGGAGTATTCAATGAAGTCTTATTTTTGATGACCCAAAAACCTCTTTTATGAAAAAAATCCTTGCCCCTGTCTTATTCCTATGGTTCGTTGTGGGCTGTGAAAGTGAATCCCAATTGACTTTTGAGCCGTTGTTGCTCAATGGGGAAACTTGTGCCACTTGCCCCAATGTTGAGATCAATATCCCCAAAGCAATCGATGGGTCATCGGTGGCAACGGCCATCAACCGATCATTGAGCGAAGAGATCATCAGCCTTCTTTCCTTTAGTGAGGGACAGGAAGACATCGACACTGCCGAAAAGGCCATCGCCTCTTTCACCAATAGTTATAAGGAACTGAAATCCAAATTTCCCGATGAAGTGGCTTGGGAAGCAAAAATAAATGGGGATGTGATCTATGAGGACCTCAATATCGTGACCGTGGCGGTCAGTTCCTATTCCTTTACCGGGGGTGCGCATGGCTATGCCTCCACTTCCTTTTTGAACTTTGACAAAACCAAAGGGGTAGAGCTGGACACTCCTGACCTTTTTGACGACATGGGAGGGTTTGAAAAATTTGCCGAGGCCCAATTCCGTGCCCAAGAAAAAGTGCCGGAGGACCAAAACATCAATGCTACAGGCTTTATGTTCGAAGGGGATGCTTTTCATCTCCCCTATAATGTGGGCTACACCCCAGATGGCATCCAGCTCATCTATAACCCATACGAAGTGGCGTCGTATGCCGATGGCCCTATCGTACTGACCCTGCCCTACGATAAGGTCAATCCTTATTTAAAAAGAAAAGTAACCCTTTGATGGGTCTCTATGTCATATCAAAGCACAGACAACTATTTGAAATAATAACGAAGCCCGGCCCCCAATAAGAGCGTGGAATCGTGAAGGTCACTGTTAAAATGATAAAACCCATTGATGGGGACGATCACGGAAAATGCATCCGCCAGGAAGAAATCCATTTCAAAGGAAGCGTAGCCGCCATAAATAAAACTGCTCTCGGCCTCTATGGCATCAAAGGGGAAAAAGGTGTCCCCATTATTGATGTACTTGTATCCCAAGGAGGGCCCGCCGCCAAAATAAAAGGAGATCCCTCGTTTGGGAGAGGTCAAAATAGTGGTAAAATACCCTAGGTTCAAAAAATAATCCTCATACGGAAATTCTACCCCTGAATTGGGGGTTTCCTTGGAAAAAGTTGCCGCCAACAACACTTGAAAGTAATCCGTGGCATTGTGGTAATAGTTCGTGTTGAGCTGAATGCCGTAGCCATCTGTTTTGTAAGTGGGTACCGCTCCAATGGATAAGTAGCTTCTTTGGGAAAAGCCCTGCTCGCATACCAAGGCAAACAGCATGCAAAAGAGCCCCCAGCATAAATGGAAGTGTTTCATTTTGATAAGATTTGGGTCTTACAATAAATCAACAGCAAATATAACTGATTTTCAGTGTGTTTTGCTTTTCACCGATCTATTTGGATTTGGGAAGGAAAATTGGGCCTGGACCATGGTCCGGCCATACAATTCCAGGATGGAAAAGCAGCCTTTCAGCGGTCCGAGTCCAAGGCTCTTTTCAACGCTCCGATGGCTCCCAGATGAAGCCCTTCGTGGAACACATTGAACGCAATGGCATCCTCAGCGCTGGCCAAGCCTATCTTAGGGGTCGTCATATATTCCTTGAACGTTTTGAACTTTCCGTGCGAATGGTCCAATTGGATGAGCTTCACCGTGCTGAACAGGTAGGCCGATATTTTTTCCATCTCCAGCTTGGAGGGCTCCCCGTCAGGAAAGGTCCCTTTTCGGTACTTGTCGATCAATTCCTTTTCAATGGTAAAGTCAAGACCGCTCAGGCCATACAGCAGCAATTGCGGCGTTACCACCACATGGGCTATATTCCACCAAATATTGTTGTTGAATCCCTTTGGGATCCTGAACAGGTCCTCTTTTGGAATGTTCTGCAAATGATCGTGCAGAATTTTCCTGTTCTTCAGCAATATATCAAACAACTTTTCCATAACCTTATTTTTCAAAAAGCAATCTTTTTCTGACGTAAATCTAGTTTTAAAATATGAGATGGGTCTATGAAAAATACATAAAATTGCTCCTTCTTTACAATTGGAACAACCTTTCGAAAAGCTGTTGAATTTACAGTTTCTTCATGTGTTTTGATTGATTTTTGCCTTCCTTTGCCAACACAGTATCTTTTACCATGAAAAAAATATACCACTTGGGCACCTGCACTACTTGTCAGCGGATCCTAAAAGAATTGGCTCCTTTGGACGGGGTCCAATTGCAAGAGATCAAATCTGAACCCATTACCTCCGAACAATTGGAAGAAATGGCCTCCCTTTCAGGCAATTATGAATCCCTTTTCAGCAAAAGGGCCATGCTGTTCCGCCAAAGAGGGCTCCACGAAAAGGAACTCTCTGAAAACGATTATAAAAACCTGATCTTGGAGCATTATACCTTTTTAAAAAGGCCCGTGATCCTTGTTGATGGACAGATCTTTGTCGGAAATTCCAAAAAAGTGGTCCAGGCCGCAAAAGAGGCACTGCATAAATGAGCAAAAGAACCTTGGCCATTTTGGCCGCCATTGGCGCCACTACCATTTATGGCATCAACCATACCGTTGCCAAAGGGGTCATGCCCACCTATGTGAAGCCGTTTGGTTTCATCATGTTGCGGGTAACGGGAGCGGCCTTGCTGTTTTGGATCATCTCCCTGTTCGGTCCCAAGGAAAAGATAGCGAAGAGGGACTGGTTACAGATCTTGGTATGCTCCATTTTGGGCATGGTCATCAATATGCTTTCCTTTTTCAAGGGGTTGCAGCTTTCGACCCCGATCAATAGTGCGGTGCTGGTGACGATTACCCCGATCATTGTGGTCATTCTCTCAGCCTTCTTTTTGAGCGAACGGATCACCCTGAACAAAGGCCTTGGGGTATTTTTAGGCTTTGCAGGGGCTATTGGACTCATTCTTTTTGGAGCGGAAGTTCGACAAGATGCCCCCAACATTCCCCTCGGCAATTTTTTGTTTGTGCTGAACGCCACTTCGTATGGCGCATACCTTATTGTGGTGAAGACCCTCATTGAAAAATACCATCCCTTTACCTTGATGAAATGGCTTTTTACCATTGCGGTCATCATCAACCTGCCCATCACCTTGCCCGAGGTCATGGAGATACAATGGTCCACCATGCCACTTTGGGCCTATGGCTCGATAGCTTTTGTGGTCATTGGCACTACCTTTATGACCTATCTGTTCAATGTGTTTGCCCTTACCCAACTCAAGGCGTCCACGGTTGGGGCCTTTGTGTATATGCAACCGTTAGTGGGTATTCTGTTCGCCCTTTTTTCAGGAAAGGACCATCTTACCTTGGTCAAGATCGTGGCCACGGCCTTTGTGCTGGTCGGCGTGTATTTGGCCAGTAAACGGCCAAAGGCAGGGCTAAAGAACGATTAACCCTCCAAATCCCTCGGAACCTGCACAAACTTTCGGGTGTCGGCCTTGGTCAACGTCTTGAAATCCTTTGATCGTTCCATGGCTTGGAATGCTTCCAAAAATTCAGTGGGGAGAGCGGTCAATTTTCGTTCTTTCAAATCGATCCAAGCACCCATCATCTCACAACGTGCAAAGTTCTTGCCCTTGAAGTCATAAAAATTGTGCCGGAACTCGAAGAACATTCCATCTTCGCTCATGCCCACCAGTTCCAAGGAAACTTTGACAGGCCTGCCGGGAAAGGCCTCCTTAAAATAATAGACATGTTCATAAAAGACCACAGGGCCGATATTGTGGATGGCCATGCTCACCTGGTTGAATCCCAACTGCCCCAAATAGGCCATTCGGGTGTGGCTCATAAAATTGATATAGGCCGAGTTGGCCATGTGCCTATTGGCATCCAGATCGCTCCAACGGATCTCAAATTCCTTAAAAAACATAGCGGGTTATTTTGTTATGCGTGCATAATAATTGTAAAAATACCATAGTTTTGAGAACTGGCCCCAATGGGGCAACAGAATTAATCCTATTTTTAAACATAGTTTAACACCGATCGCATGAGCCAAAAAGCCGAATTCACCAAACAGCTTTCCCTACCCGTAATCGCCGCACCCATGTTCCTGATCTCCGGACCCAAACTGGTCATTGAGTGCTGCAAGAACGGCATTGTCGGAACGTTTCCCGCATTGAACCAACGCACCAGCGAAGGTTTTGAGGAATGGCTTGTCCAAATAAAGTCGGAACTGGAACAATTTGAAAAGGAAACGGGAAAGAAGCCTGCTCCCTTCGGTGTAAACCTCATCGTGCACCCCACCAACCCCAGATTGGAGGCCGATGTGAAGCTCTGCACGAAGTACAAAGTTCCCTTGGTGATCACCTCCCTGGGCGCCGTGAGCATGGTGGTAGACGCCATTCACAGCTATGGCGGGCTGGTGTTCCACGACATCATCAAAAAACGGCATGCGGAAAAAGCCGCCGAGGCCGGGGTGGACGGACTCATTTTGGTATCGGCAGGGGCTGGTGGACATGCTGGGAACATCAACCCCATGAGTTTGGTCACGGAGGTCAAAAAATTCTTTGACAAGACCATTATCCTTTCAGGCTGCATCAGCACGGGAAGGGACATTGCGACTGCCATGCAGATGGGGGCCGACCTGGCCTACATGGGCACCCGTTTCATCAACACGGAAGAAAGCCAGGCCACTGACGAATACCGCAAAATGATCGTTGATGCCGGGGCCAGTGATGTGGTCTATACCGCGGCCATTTCGGGGGTGCATGCCAATTTTTTGGCTGCCAGTCTCAAAGCTGCCGGAATCACGGAGGAAGATTTGAAAAAGGACACGAAAATTGATTTTGGAAAGGAGCTCAACACCGAAGCCAAGGCCTGGAAGACCATTTGGTCGGCAGGGCAGGGTGTCACTTCCATTGACAATGTCCTTCCAGTTTCCAAGTTGGTCGAATCCCTAAAAAGTGAATTTAAATCGGCCATTGAGGAACAGGCCAAACTTTTGACTGTTTTCCCAAAGGATTGATGGGGATCATTTTATTTGTATTTTTCGAAGGCAATCAGCAAAACCGACCCCTATGTACGTCAAAAGAAATATCAGTTGGCACATTATTCTCCTGTATGCATGGAAAAACCTGATTTTTTTCGTGCTCTATGCCGGGATTATCTTTTACCTATATTTTGAATTGGGCTGGACCCATATCGACATTCCTTTCCAACCCTTGTCCGTGATCGGCATCGCAGTGGCTTTTTACATCGGCTTCAAAAACAGCCAGAGCTACGACAGGTTTTGGGAAGGCCGAAAGATTTGGGGCGGTATTGTCAATTATTCCAGGACGTGGGCGAACAATGTCTTGAGTTTTGTGGAAAATGACAGAAATGCGCAGATTGTCCTCATCTATCGGCACATTGCATGGATCAATGCCCTCCGTATCCAATTGCGGCAATCCAACAGTTTTTCCATTAAGGAAAACAGGGCAGTGGAGCGCCTGTTCGACAAGCACGGGGAAAGAAACCCTGCTTGCGACGGCATGGAATCGCTGCTCTCCAGGGAGGAGGTCGAAGACTTGGAAAACCGTCGGAACGTGGCCACCCATCTCATCAAAAATCAGGGGAAAACGCTGAAAAAACTACTGAGCGAAGGGAAGATCACAGAGTTCGACAAGCAGGTGTTGCACAGCAATTTAGAAGAAATGTACAACCTTCAAGGCATGTGCGAGCGCATCAAGAACACGCCCTTTCCCAGACAATATGCCTATTTCAGCACCGTTTTTACCTGGATTTTCATTTTGTTGCTTCCCTTCGGATTGCTCAACGTCTTCAAAACCCAACTACGAGGCCTGACCGATGTTCCAAGTTGGTGGTACATAGGGCTGATGGTTTTCTTTTCCGTGCTCATTTCATGGATGTTCAGCACCATGGAAAAAGTGGGCAGCAACAGTGAAGACCCATTTGAGGGACGTATCAACGATGTTCCCATGACAGCCCTTTGCCGTACCATAGAAATAGATCTCAGGGACATGCTGGACGAGCAAAATCTACCGGAAAAAGTACGCCCACAACACCATATCCTGTATTAATGCCTTTGATCGACTCGAATTACGCTCCTCCTTTGTTTTTTCGAAACGGCCATTTGTCCACCATCTATTCGGGGATCATACGTTCGGTGAACGGGGTTCTCCAAAAAAGGGAACGCATTGCACTTTTGGATGGTGATTTTCTGGACTTGGATTGGAGCGAGGCCCATTCCCCTACCCAAAAACTGGTCATCCTGCTCCATGGTCTGGAGGGAGATGCCCAGCGTCCCTACATTACCGGCAGTGCCAAGATCCTGAACCAAAATGGCTATGACACCTGTGCCGTAAACTTTAGAAGTTGCAGTGGAGAACCCAACAAACTCTATCGCTCCTATCACTCCGGGGCCACGGAAGATCTCATTGAGATCCTTGATCATATCCTCAACACAAGGGATTATACCAATATCTATCTCAAAGGATTCAGTCTGGGAGGCAACCTTTTGCTGAAATACCTGGGGGAAGGAAATGCAGTTCCAAAGGAAATCAAAGGGGCGGTGGCCGTATCGGTGCCTTGCGACCTTCATAGCTCGTGCAGGCAATTGCTCAGCCTAAAGAATGTCCTGTATGCCCAACGTTTTAAAAAGAACCTGTTGGACAAACTGCGGCAGAAGCAGCTTCTTTTTCCTGACCTCATCTCGGATGCCGACATCAAGTGCATCAAAACATTGAAGGATTTTGATGATATCTATACAAGCCGTGCGCACCATTTTACGGATGCCGAGGACTATTATGCCAAATGCAGTTCCCTTCAGTTCTTGCCGGACATCACTGTACCCAGTCTCATCATCAATGCCAAAAATGACTCGTTCCTGAGTCCCGAATGCTATCCTTTTGTGGAAACCGAAAAAAACCCCCATCTTTTTCTGGAAACTCCAGATCATGGCGGGCATGTCGGCTTTTGGGGTAAAAACAACATCACCTATACAGAAAATAAGGCTTTACATTTCTTCGAAAGCCGCTAAATGAAAACGTTATAGTTGGATACAGTGGCCCGGAAAACAAAAAACCGATGAATTATTAGCCCCTAATTGCCTATCTTAGTAATTCTATTTACACAAACAAACTTCAATAGAACGTAAAGCATGAAAAAAATATTCCTGTTCTTGGCCGTGGGAGCCATTATGGCAAGTTGTGGCGGAAAGAAAGAAGAGAAAAAGGACGGTTTTGAAGTAAGCCGTACAAAAACAGAAGAGAAAAAAGCGGAAGATGGTGGCGGAGTCCCCGTGGATCTGGACAACAAAGGTGTAGGTCCCATCAAAAATGTGGATTTCCCTGACGAGATCGACCAAGAAATGGCCGCTCGCGGACAGGCCAAGTTCGATGCCATCTGCGTGGCTTGCCACATGGTGGACCAGCGCATGATAGGCCCTGCCATGAAGGGAGTCTATGAAAGAAGGAGTCCGGAATGGGTCATGAACATGATCCTGAACCCTGATGGGATGCTCAAAGAAGACCCCATCGCCAAGGCCTTGTTGAAAGAATACAACAATGCCATTATGCTGGACCAGAACCTGACCGAGGAAGAGGCCAGGGATGTTGCTGAATACCTCAGGACGCTATAAGAGCCTGTACATAAATTTCTTTGAAATGCTGTTGTTTTTAAGTAAAGCAACAGCATTTTGCATTTTACAAACTAATCAAACATGAGACACTTTCTTTTTGCATTGCTCGGTTGCCTCTCAGTGACTGCAATGACCGCCCAAGACCTGCAAGGTGCCTGGGAAATGACCCAGACCAATGAGCAAGGAACAGAAGTACAACATATTGCCATCATAGCCGGGGACTATATCTCCAAGGCCTTTTTTGAAAAAGAGACCGGAAAGTTTATCGGCACCAAGGGCGGGAGCTACAAGGCCGACGGTCAAAATTTTACTTATCTGTTCGAATATGCCTCATTGAACCCCGAACTGGTGGGAACCCAAAAGAGCGTCCCTTACGAACTGGTGGACGGAAAACTCCACTTGGGTGATGCGACCTGGTCCAAAATCGATGATGGGACACCCGGGAATCTCTCCGGTGCATGGCTCATTTCCGGAAGGAAGCAAGATGGCGAGGTCGTGAAACGAAATACCTCGGGCCCGCGCAAGACCATGAAGATCTTGTCCGGCACCCGCTTCCAGTGGATCGCCTACAATACGGAGACCAAGGAATTCATGGGCACAGGAGGGGGAACCTACACCACTAAGGAAGGAAAATATACGGAGAACATCGGCTTCTTTTCCCGGGACGATTCTAGAGTGGGCGCCAGTTTGCAATTTGATTATAGCTTGGAAGACGGGGACTGGCACCATTCCGGTTTGAGCAGCAAAGGACAGCCCATATACGAGGTCTGGAGCAAACGAACGGAGTAAGGACCGTTTTCAGATGGCACAATCCGTTACAGAAACAATGATGAATTTTATTTTTTTAGTATTTTTCCTAAACATTAACCATTAATTTCTGTAAAAAATGAAAACCTCTATCCTATTATTCTTCTTTGCCATAGTCCTGGCAGATTCCTGTAGCAATTCCAAATCCAGTGCAGAGGCGCTCTATGGCCCCACTTGGGAACTGGATTACATAACTGGCCCAAGGATTGCCTTTGAAGGGCTTTTCCCGGACAAAAAACCACAGATCACTTTCGACAAGGAGTCCTCCAAAGTCACAGGCACGGACAGCTGCAACGGGTATTCCGCCGAATATGTTCTGGAGGGGAGCTCCATTTCCTTTGGCGAACCCGGCCCCACGACCATGATGTTCTGTGGTGGCAGCGAGCGCCAATTTTTGGAAATGATGAAAAAAGTGGATGGTTTCTCCTTTGATGAAGATGGAAAACTCAACCTGTTGATGGGCGAAATCCCCATGATGCGCTTCAAAAAGATAGGGGCATGAAAAAAAACGTTATGGCCATCTGTTTCCTAGTCTTCCTTTCCAGCTGTGTGGAAAAGAAAAAAAAGAATGCGGAACAGACAGGGGCCACGGAAGAAACGACAGACACGATCAAGGAAAGGAAAAGCGCCAGAGCAATGTCCGCAGCGCATACCGAAAATTATTTCAAGGCCACAGGGACAGAACCTTTTTGGGGCCTAAAGATCTATGGGGACAGGGTGGAACTCAGTACTGTTGAAGGGGACACCATCGTTGTGCCGCACACGGAGCCCATCAGGGTACAGGATGCCAATATAAAGATGTACCGTGCACAGACCGAGGCCACGGCCATGGATGTCGTCATCTCCCAAAAAGAATGCACCAATGCCATGTCCGGCGAAGTATCTCCGTATTCCGTGACCATTTCCTATAAAAAGACCGGGGAGGAAGAAACCCATGTCTTGGAAGGCTGCGGCTCGTATGTGACCGATTATAGGCTCAATGATATCTGGGTGCTGGAGGAAATGGGGGCCAAAAAAGTGTCCAAAGAAGAGTTCAACGGGAAAGATGTGCCCTATATGGAAATCTATACCGAGGACAACCGTTTTTCAGGTTTTTCGGGCTGCAACCGAATGACAGGAAGTCTCTTCTACGAAAAGGACCTCCTGCGTTTTGCCCAGATTGCCTCCACTCAAATGGCCTGCCCCAAGATGGACAGGGAATCCGAATTTTTGAAGGCCCTGCAAAGCGGCACACAATATAAGGTGGAAAACAATAGACTCTACCTTTCCAACGGTAGCGAAGAAAACCTGCTCATATTCAAAAAAATAGACTGATCATGAAAAAACTACTTTTTACCTGCTTGGCCCTATCGGTTTTGGCCAGTTGCAAGACCAAAGAAAAGCAAGAAGAGAACGAGACCCAGCCCGAAGTCCCGATGGCGGTTGAAGAAAAAGCGCCCGCCTTGGCGTTGGGATGTTATACCTATGATGGCAACGGCAACCACATTGTACTGGAGATCACCGAAATGAACGGCACCGTTCTCGGAAACCTGGACTATGCCCTCAAGGAAAAGGATGCTAACAAGGGGACTTTTTCCGGTGTCTTGAAGGACAGTGTGCTCCTCGGGAGTTACACCTTTATGTCCGAAGGCACGGAAAGCACCCGCGAGGTGGCCTTTTTGGTGAAGGAGGGGCAGTTGATCGAAGGATTTGGCGCACTGGACGAGACCGGGACCGCCTTTCAGAATCCAGTTTCCCTCAGTTTCAGTTCGTCCATGCCGTTGTCCAAAACGGATTGTGAACCGTGATACCCAACGGGATTCTTTCGTATGGGCCAGAAGAGAGTCAAACCCATCGATGATACCCCAATTGGGGGGTATATGGATGTATTTTACATCTATATATACAAGTTACCTGCAAGCTAAATGAAGCGATTTTTTTCTCCCTTTTTCTTTATATCAATCTTAACGCTAATTTCTTGTATTTATATTTTAATTACAGATGAAAGCGGGTGGGGATTAGTTGGGGTATTCTATTTGGCCCCAGCAGCTTTAGTAATTCTTTTAATTGACTTTATTCTGAAAAAAGGATTTAATAAGCTTAAAAAAGTTAATATCATCGAATTAATAGTTGTTGGAATCTTGGTTTTCGCATATTATTACGGAGAGCGAATTAAAACCTTGGAAATATCTGATGATTTTGATAAAGAATATGTTTCTATTATTTATGACGTTGAAAATGAAAAAGGACTTTCAATAACTCCATTGACTTGGTCAAAAACTATCGAAATTCCAGAAAATGGAATTTTATTAACGTCTTCCGGCTTCAATAAAAACCTTCCTGAAACTAGAATGAAATTTCAATCAGGGACCTCTGTAACTATCAAAGAATCTGGAAAAGGATTTGTTGAATTTCCGGAATCTCAATTCGAATTCAATGGAAAAGTATATAAGTATAGAAGTTGGAAAATTCAAGAAGGATTTTGTTGTATGTGGTCTAGTAATGAATCCGATAGTTTGAATATAGCTCTTAAAGCTGAATTCGAAAAAATAAAAGCCAGCAGGTAACACTGGCTATAATTCATTGCTCGCTAAGTGCTAAACCAGAAACCAATAACTTTAACCGGCTTGATTCCTACTCTGAAAATCATTCTGATCTTCCTCGCCACGGAATCATAGCCTAAACGTTGTGAGCAAGCTAAACATGAAAAGAGTTTTAATAATATCGATTTGTTCCTTAGTATGGCTTTGTTCTTGCAAACAAAAAAGTACATCAATAACAGAAAAAGTAGTCATTCAATCGGAAATAAAAACCACTGCCCATAGTAATAAGAGACAACCATCACAGAATCAGGACTTAGAAAAATACATCTACACGGATACTACATACACCCTCATCAATGGAAAAATGATTACCATACAAAACAGTTTTCCAAAGGGAGGAATGATTGAACCGGGTAGAACACAATATTCTAACTCAGCTGGGAAATTACATGGATTTGCAGCCTTTTGGACTCGAATAATAAATGAAACTGATATCCCTTTGGAGCTAAACATAAATATTTCCGCCGATTCATTTTCAATTTTCACTCCACCTGACTCCTATTTGAAGTTATTTTTGCCTAAAGAAAAAATCTCGGTTAATAAACTTTCAAAATTCAACTATGGCTTAACTGAAATAAAGTCTTATTTAGACGCAAATTTTGATAATGCCAGCATATTACAAAAAACCATTAATCCTAATGAGGAGTATATTTTTTATGTAATAACATTAACTTATGAAGCTGCTGGAACGCCAAGGGCTGGACTTATCTTGAAAGAACAAGACCTATACTATAAAATGAGTATAGCGCCTCATGGTTCTGGAATTGTTCCATTTGGCACGATTACTCTAAAAAAATAAAAAGCCAGCTCACAGCAATGGCTATAATTCATTGTTCGCTTCTTCCCTAAACTAAATTCCCTACTTTTAATAAAAGTAAACAACCAAGGGAATGCTTTCGTCCTACCAACCCCCAGACACCACGAAATCATTGCCGAGACCGTTACCAATCCTATGAAAACCAACTTTATCCACAGACCTATTATGGCCATCCTGTTCTTGGTGATAGGGGTCCGTCCGATGCAATCACAAGTTGAGGAACAAATTGTCCTCGGCACAAAACACACCCTTAGGTCCACCGTTTTGGAGGAAGACAGGGACTATTGGATCAGCCTTCCAGAGTCCTATCACGATAAAGGATCGTCCTATAAAAGGTATCCCGTGCTCATCGTACTCGATGGAAATGTGCACTTCAAGCCCATCGCGGGAATGGTAAACTACATGAGCGCTGACACCTACCGAAACCAAAAAATCCCGGAGATGATCGTGGTCGCCATCCAGAATGTGGATCGGAGAAGGGACTACACCCCGGACAAGATCATTACCACAAGGGCGAACACTTCCGGCGGAGGGGACCGCTTTCTTCAATTTTTGGAAGACGAACTTTTGCCAGACTTGGACCAGAAGTATAGAACAGTGCCTTATCGAATCCTTTTTGGACATTCGTTAGGGGGTCTCTTGGCCGCCCATGCCTATATGAAAGAAAAAACACTTTTCAATGCATTCATTGCGGTCGACCCGAGTTTTGGGACTTGGGATTCAGAAACCATGGACCATAAACTGGATGCATTGACCGATGGTTCCTTTAAAAGGTTCCTTTACATGGCCACGGCAAATTGGGGCAAAAGAAATATCCGGAACCGTGATCGCCATGTGAGGTTCTATGAGGCACTGAACAGCAAATCCAGCGGTACGCTGCCCGCCAAACTGGAATACTTCGAGCATGAAGACCATAGCTCGGTCCCCATCATTGCCTTTCACAATGGAATCTCCGCAATTTTTGAAGGCTACGGGATTTCCTATCGGGACATCGCTGCCAAAGAGCAGCTCACGGAGCATTTTCAGGAAATTTCGGAGCGGCTCTCCTGGGATTTTCCGCCCCCCGAACACCTCGTGAACCAACTGGGTTATGCCGTGCTGCAAAGCAGAAATGCGGAGGACAGGCCCAAAGCATTGGAGTTCTTCCTGTTGAATGTGGAAAACTTCCCCACGTCGCCCAATGCATACGATAGCTTGGCAGAGGCCTATGAGACGCTGGGAGACACCCAAAAAGCAATCGAAAACTATAAAAAAGTCCTTGGGCTGGAACCGGACAATGCCAACGCTTCACTAAAAATAAAGGAGTTGAACAAAAGCGAATGAATACGATTGGCCACGTAACATCCCATGCATTGTTGAAACGCGTTGAGACCATTCGAGGTAATTGTTTTGGCCCGACTTTGCCCCTCTTTTTGCCAAAAAAGGTCCGATGGTGACTTTCAAATGGTTATTTTTAACTTAAAAACCATCAATATGTATCCAAGAATCATTTTCCTTTTCTTTTTGATCAGTGGCTTTGCGGGCACGGCGCAATCCACGTCGGAAGATACAGCCGTGAAGAAATCTGACGAAGTCCTGTACGATGCCGAAAAAGCGGCAAAGTACGGCGCTGATGACTATGGCATGAAAAAGTACATCTTTGCCTTTTTGAAGCGTGGCCCAAACCGCACGTCGGACAAGGAGGAAGCGGCCAAATTGCAAACCGCCCACCTCGAGAACATCGGAAGGTTGGCCAAGGAAGGGAAATTGGTGCTGGCAGGTCCTTTTTTTGGAAATGATGACCTTCGCGGCATCTATGTCTTCAATGTGGAGACCCTGGAAGAGGCCAAGGAACTTACCGAGACCGACCCTGCCATAAAAGCGGGTAGCTTGGTCATGGAACTCAAAGAGTGGTACGGCTCCGCAGCACTCATGGCGATTAATGAAATTGCACCTACTCTGGCCAAAAAATCAATCATGGATTGACCCATAGCAACATGAAAAAAACAGTTTCCTTGAAACTCATTGGTATTCTTTTAATGATGGCCCCTATGTACAATGCAAATGCGCAGGACAAGGAATTGCCCTATCAACAAATTCCAGATTATCCTGAAGATTATGGCCCTGGAAATGTTGTGGCACGAATGATCGATGGTCTGGGCTATCGTTTCTATTGGGCCACCGAAGGCCTGACCGAAAAAGACCTCGCCTACAGACCTTCCGAAGACGGCAGGACCATTTTGGAAACCATGGTGCATATCAACACCATGTCCAACAACATTTTGTTGGCCCCAGATGCCCTGCCTTTTGAAAAGTCCCAATATCCAACCCCTACTTCGTATGCCGAGTTACGGGCCCAGACCCTTCATAATTTGAAAGCCGCCAGTGGCAAAGTGTTGGGAAAAAGTGCCGAAGAGATGGAAAAATTCAAAGTCATCTTCAAAAGAGGGGAGCAAGAATCAGAATTTGCCTTTTGGAACCTCATCAATGGCATGATTTCCGATTGCATCTACCACACCGGACAGATCACCTTGATGCGAAGGGCCAGTGGCAACCCACAAAATCCCAATGTGAACCCATTTTTGGGTCAGACCAAACAATAGCCTATTATTGGTCAACCACAACCTTATAGGTTGGGTCTTCCAATACATTTACTTCTATAATATCACTGGCATTGTCCAATAACCTTTGGCAATCCTTGCTCAAATGTTTCAAGTGAAGTTTTTTGCCCACTTTGCGGTAGCGCTCCGTGATCTTGTTCACGGCTTCAATGGCGGACATGTCCACCAAACGGCTTTCCTTAAAGTCGATGATGACCTCTTCGGAATCGTTCAGCACATCAAACTTTTCCGCAAAAAGGGTGGTGCTCCCAAAGAAAAGCGGCCCATAGATCTCGTAATGTTTGATCCCTTGTTCATCCACATATTTTCTCGCCCTGATCCGCTTTGCATTGTCCCAAGCGAACACCAAGGCAGAAATGATCACCCCTACCAATACGGCCAAGGCCAAATTGTGCAGGAACACGGTCACCAAGGTCACGAGTACCATCACCAATACATCCGATTTGGGCATGCGGCGAAAGGTTTTTAAACTGGCCCACTCAAAGGTGCCCAGTGCCACCATGATCATCAACCCGGTGAGGGCGGCCATGGGCACTTTTTCGATCAAACTGGAACCGAACATGATGAACACCAAGAGCATGAGTGCCGCAAAAATCCCAGAAAGTCTGGCCCTTGCCCCATTGGAGGTGTTGATCAAACTTTGTCCGATCATGGCACAACCGCCCATCCCTGAAAAAAATCCAGATAAGATATTGGCCGTTCCCTGGGCTACGGCTTCTTTGTTGCCCCTACCTCGGGTTTCGGTGATTTCATCCACAATGTTGAGCGTCAACAGACTCTCGATCAAACCAACCCCGGCCACAATGGCCGCAAAGGGAAAAATGATTTCCAACGTCTCCCAAGTCAAAGGCAGATCGGGAATATGAAATGGAGGAAATGTTCCCTGAATAGAGGCGATATCGCCAATGGTTCGGGTATCCAATCCCATGAAAAATACAATCCCGAACACCACCAAAATAGCGGCCAAGGAGGCAGGAACCACTTTGGTCAATTTGGGCAATCCCCAAATGATCAACATCGTCAACAATACCAATCCCAAGAAAATGAAGAGCGTGCTACCGGTCAACCAATGCCCTTCCGGGGTCTTGAACTGTGTCAACTGCGACATAAAAATGATGATGGCCAGGCCGTTCACAAATCCAAAAATTACGGGGTGGGGCACCAAGCGCATCAACTTGCCCAATCGAAGGATGCCCGCCAATAGCTGCAAAATACCCGCCAAAACCACGGTCGCAAACACGTATTCCACGCCATATTGCTGGGCCAGGCTCACAATCACCACCGCAACGGCACCTGTGGCCCCGGAGATCATTCCCGGTCTGCCGCCCAAAATGGAAGTGACCAATCCCATCACAAAGGCGGCGTACAATCCGGTCAATGGGGACAGACCGGCAATGAAGGCAAAAGCGATGGCTTCGGGCACCAGTGCCAAGGCCACGGTAAGGCCTGATAAAATCTCTGTTCGGTAGTTTACCTTTTGGGAAAAATCAAAAAGGTTGAGGTATTTTTTCATCTTTCGATTTTAAGGGGGCAAAAGTACCACTTATTATGGGTTTGCCCTCCTCCTGAAAAAGAATTGGGAATATGGCAACCACATGCTAAATCGTTGAAAATCTGTCAGTATTTCCTCAAATGCCTTGATAAATGGAAAAGGATAACCATCAAAAAAAACCGCCCTGGACTTTATTGCCCAAGGCGGTTCTTAACTAAATAACCAACCAAAAAAACTTGTTTGTATAGTCGAACAACTTTGTTCTTCCTTACATATTTCGTTGTCGGGTCACGTTCATGGTTGGGTTGGCCACCTTTGAACGTTTTTTGCCCGTATCTCCAGATTTCAATAACTGCATGTACCCTCTTCCTGTAAACTCATAGACCGTTCCGCTGGACACATGGTACAACTCTATTGTACTGTCATTGATAACGTACAGTTCAAAATAATCATTGCCCAAGAAGTCATAATCCAGTGTTAAAGTTTTCAGGGAAGCATCATTGGCCACATCATATACCTCATAATCACCTTGATAGTCCCATTGGATGTTGGAAAGCGGTATGCCCTGTCCATCAATGGAAGATCTAAAATATCCACCGCCATCAGAAAAGAACTGAAGGTAGTTTTCCTCATCAAACTCGTTCAGGGCTCCATACTCACTGGTATAGGTCTTTTCCCAAACCTGATATTCCTGCAAGAAATAGTGGATGTTGTCATAAAACACCATATCATAATCGAAGGAGTTTCTGTAATATCCCCTCAACACATAGGACGTATTGGAGCTGGGGTCGTAAAGTTCCAACGTATTGTTGTTGACGGCATATACATCCAAAAGCCAAAGGCCGTCCACATCGTGGTCCACTTCCACCGCGCCACTGTAGGTTCCATAGGTGCCTACATCCACTCCCAATCCGTTGCCCGTTTTACCGATCCCCACCAAATTGTTGTTGGCATACACAACGCCACGGTCAAAAGATAGGGTAAATGCACGTTGCAGAAAGGGCACTTCGCCGCTTCCTTTTGTTGCGTTGATGTCCACATACCAGATGTCGTAGTTTTCCAATACCAAAGCGGTGTTGATCGGTGATTCCTCAATGAAATCATCCTCCACGATAACCTCGGTGTAGCAAGAGCTGGCCAAAAGACCTATCATCAAAATTCCCAAGAGTAGTTTTCTGTTTTTCATAATCGTGGATTTTAAGGTTCAATGATGGCAGACCAATCTTTATGCCAAATTTTTTAAACAATTGATAATCAGTATTTAATGAACGGTCAATTTTATTATTCGGTTTTACGGCGTAATTTTGCCACATGGAAGAAAAATTGAGATTTGGAGTTTTTGGAGGGGGAAGCTGGGGAACCGCGATTGTGAAGATGTTGTTGGAAAATTTGGACAGTGTGGGGTGGTACATGCGGAGTGATTCGGCCATACGGCATATCAAAAAAGAGAGGCACAACCCGAACTATTTGGGCTCTGTTGAATTTGAAGTGGAGCAATTGCACCTCAGCCACGATATCAATAAAATTGTGGAGGCTTCGGATATACTCATATTTGCCATTCCTTCTGCTTTTTTGGAGAGCGAGCTCAGCAAACTGACCCTTTCCTTGAAGGACAAGATCGTTTTTTCGGCCATAAAAGGCATTGTTCCTGAGACGGGGCTCATCGTAGGGGAACATTTCCATGAACATTACGGCATTCCGTTCGAGAACATAGGTGTACTGACGGGACCCTGCCATGCGGAAGAGGTGGCATTGGAGCGTCTGTCCTATCTCACCATTGCCTGTGCGGACGCCAAAAAGGCAAAAATGGTGGCCGATCATGTGAAAAGCGAATACATCCGCACCAAGATCTCGGACGACATCATCGGTACGGAATATGCTGCCATGCTGAAGAACATCTACGCCATTGCCGCAGGGATTGCCCATGGATTGGGGTATGGCGACAATTTTCAGAGTGTTCTGATGAGCAATGCCATCCGGGAGATGAAACGGTTCATTGACCGGGTGTACAAAATGAAACGGAACATCAATGCCTCCGCTTATTTGGGAGATCTATTGGTCACAGGCTACTCGACCTTCAGTCGAAACCGGATGTTCGGCAATATGATCGGGAAGGGCTATACCGTAAAAAGCGCCATGATGGAAATGAACATGGTGGCCGAAGGGTATTACGCTACCAAAAGTGCCCACTTGTTGATGGAGAAATTGGAGAAAAAGTCCAAAACGCCCATCATCAATGCGGTCTATCAAGTGCTTTACAAAAACAAGAACCCTAAAAAAGTCTTTGAGAAGTTGACGGAGAAGTTGGATTGATCAAAGCTTATACGAAATTTTAAACATCACAATCCTCGGCATAATGGCAGTGGATTGGTCACTGATCAAAAAATCGGAAAAGGAGTTCTGTCTTTTAGACCTCACATCAAAAAGGTTGGTCGCCGAGACCTCAAACCCCCAAGGATTGTCTTCTTTTTGGTAGAACAGCGAGGCATTGGCCACATCAAAAATATTGCGCAGGTTTTGCCCTTGATTGACAAACTCAATTCGTTCAAAATCTGTTTTTAGATGAAAATCGTTGAAAAACACATAATCCAGGTTTACAAAAAAGGTTGAGTTGGCAAAGGTGTTTTTATTCGTTGCGGTGGTGTAAATCGAAGGGCTTTTTGTGTATCCTAGCTCCACATTGGGCCATGTATCGAAAAGAGTTTCCACCTTGCCCGTGGCCGAAATGGATCGGGAGAGGTTTTTGGAAACATTGTCATTCACCAATTGGAAAAACTCATTGTAACTCCCCCTGCTTTCAAGGCTAAGCTTTACTTTGTTGATTCTTTTACCGAATCTAAAATTCGCATTTACGGAGTTTTCAGGCTGGTTGAACATGGTATAGGTCACAAACTGGTTGATCCCTTCCAAGACCGTAGTGTTTTTGATGCTTTGTGTTCGTTTGTTATAGGTCAATCCCGCATTCAGGTTTAAGCCCCGGAACAAACTAAACTTGAAATAGTTCAGGGAATATGAATGGGTTCTGCCATTTTGCAAATCGGGCAGGCCAAGTCTTACCGAGTTGAAACCACCCAACATAAAACTGCCCCCCAGCTGTTCAATACTGGGGAATTGCAGTTGCTGTTTGTACTGAAACCGAAGTTTTTCACTACTGTTAAACTCGGCTTCGGCATTGAACGCGGGCAGCAATACCTGTGTGCTGTTGGTGACCGAAAGTTCCTCTTGATCATTGTCCCAAGTATAATTGTGGTAAAACAATCCCGATTTAACGGTAAAAATACCTGTCAAAAATTTATATTCCAGCCCTAAGAACGCATCATTGAACCTGTAATCAATATGGTTTCCAAAGCCATTGTCGGAAAAATCATTATTGGTGCCATCGGAAAGTTGTTGTATTTCACTACTTGTGAAATCATCGAAATGGAAATTGGTGCCAAAAGTGCTATAAATATGGTTGAAGTTATTGAGCACCCAGTAATCCTTGATGACCAGATCAAACGAGGTGGTGCGTGCCTCTTTCCGCTGAAAAACTTGATAGGCATTGTCCTCTTCCAAGGGAATCAAGCCCGGTAGAAATGCCTGGTCCGTTTCCCATGTATTGTTGGGTTTGTTTTGTTGAAATGCTACGGAAGCTTCCAGACTCAAGGTCTGTGCCCTCGAAAATCGTTTGCTGTATTCCACATTTTGTTTGAGTTCCAACGCCGACACGTCTTGCAGGGTGTTAAAAAAGGTAATTTGGTTATCACTTTGTGTTAAAATGCTGCCCTGCCCCGTATTTTCAGTAAGCTTCACAAATGAGTTAAGGGTAACGTTTTCTTCGGGGTCGGGTTCATGCTCCACAGTTGCCTTTCCTATCAAAAAGAAGTTGTCGTAATCGTTCTCTTCCGTTCTGTTCTCGTTGAAAGTCCCATCGGAATTGTTATACGTATTAAGGGTGTTCGTTGCTGTCTGCGTACTGCTGCCATTGGCAAGCACATAGCTATTGATGTCCGTTTTGGAAGAGACCGATTGTCTTAGATTGAACGCACCAAAACGATTGGTGTTCACCCTAAAATCCGTATTGTTCAAGAATTGGGAGAAATCATCCCTGCTCAGTGCAAAGTAGCCACCGATATCGCCTATGAGCTTGCCAAACCCACCGTTGAACTCCAAATAATCGGAAAAGGTGAAACTTTTGATGCCAATATTGTTCAAGTCCCCTATAAGGTTGACATTGGTTTTTGGGCTGTAATAGAACAGGTTGGGATGCACTAAATAGCGGTCCTTTACTCCGCCTCCCGCTTCCATGTCGCCAAAGGCGAATTTCTTTTTGTCTTCTTTAAGTTTGATGTTCAGTGCCAGCTCATCGGAATCCTGAAGTCCTTTGAGAAACCCGATTTTGTTGTAGTTGTCCAACACTTGAACCTGGTCCACGGCATCGGCTGGGATGTTGTTCACGGCAAGCTTGCTGTTGCCGGTAAAAAAAATCTTGTCCTCCACGAGCACTTTGGTCACTTTTTTGCCCTGGGCGGTCACATTGCCCTCGCGGTCCACCTCTATGCCCGGTAGTTTTTTGAGCACTTCGCGAAGTTTGCGCTCCTCTCCCGTGACAAAGGCATCTGTTTGGTAGGTTATGGTATCCTCTTTGACCTCGATGGGAATCTTGTATTCCAGCACCACCTCATCGAGCTCATTGTTTCGAGGGAGCATTACCAAGTTTTTGGTCTCATCTTGGGTAGCGGTATGTTCAAAAACAAGTTTTTGGTAACCGAGGTAGCTCACCTCAATGGAATAGGTAACATCCTTTTCCAACCGGAGCACATATTCCCCTTTTTCGTTGCTGATGGCAAATTGGATGCGTTCATCGGAATCCTTTGGGAATGCCAAGATGTTGGTGCTTGCCAAGGTTGTGCCACTGGTGGTGTCTTTGACTATTCCGCGCAAGACAATGGTTTGCCCTAACGAGTTGATGACCCCTAAAAAAAGAATGCAAATCAGTACAAAAAACTTATTCAAACAAAATCTATATTATTTCTTGAACAACCCTTTCACCACCCCCTATCCAGCTGCGCTTTGACCTTGTCCCCTTCCTTTTTATATTCTTCCTCGGTCATGGTCTTAATATCCTTGGGCCAGTCTATGGTCACTTCTTTTTTGGGGTCAATCTCAATTTTGCTGGCGGTATAGGTGGTTCCTGGGATTATAAGTTCCAAAATCAGTCCTGGGAGGTTTCCCACATAATCCACTGGGCCAAAAGAAAAAGGGATTTTTGGGGCATACCAAGCTATGATTTTATGATTCTTTCCCGCTATTGATTTATCCAGAACAGCTTTATAACAAAGAAACCTCCCTATCTGTTTCTGTTCCTTGGTCAATGTCCAGTCCAGCTTATATATTTTGGATTTTACGCTATATTCCTTTCCGTCATAAGATGTCTGTAGAAGTTGAATCCCTTCAATCAAATCTGTGTAATAGGTTCCCTTGGAAGCAAGTGATTTTACAAAATCGTCGAGCATATCAATATCAGAAATACTGAGCCCTTTTTGGTGCTGAAAAATGCTCTGTCCCTTATTGAAGATAAGTTCCAGTTGGATGTTTTTGGCAGCATCGGCGGTCATCCTGAACATCCGTTTCAATTCAGGTGTTGCTTTTCCATCCTTTATCCCGCCTTCATAAAAATCTTCCATGTTCACATCATACCAAACCTTTCCACTTATGATTTGAGCGGTTACATATTGAAAGGTAAACAATACAAAACTGAAGCAGATAAAAATATTTTTTCTCATGATTTCTTTAGTAAAAGTATGCCTGAAAAAATTTCAGGCATACTAATAATTGTTACAAACTACATTACTTGATTCCTAATTCACATAATGCCAGAGCAACAGTAAAAGCTCTACCTGCTGCAAAGCCGTCACCAGTTTGTGCATAGACATCATCAGCGAAATCAAATGCTACATCTTCACAATCAACAGCCGCTTCTATTGTTGCAGCATTCAAACTACTAGAACTGAAACCAATGGCAAAAACAGTACACATTAAAAAAATAACTTTTTTCATTTTCTAAAAAATTTTAGTAGGTTAAAACTTAATTTTCCTTACCGTCGATTTGGCCAAAATTGTAAGATTGTGGTGAAGCTATATAAAACTCATAGTACAATACACGCTAAATTGATGGATGCCCCTTTTGGGTTGAGGGATGCCTTATTTGAATTGACGGATGCACAAATTCACGTGTGGAATGACATCAACAGATTTAAATAAAGTAGCTGTTGTGCCATTTGACAACCTTAAGAAGCCTATACAAAAGACAACAGGATTATAGTGGTGGAAAAATGGTTTTACTCCCTATCCAACGAAAAATTGGAATGGTGACCCAACTCCTTTTCCAGTTCCTTTTGAAAAGCATCCACTTCCTCAGCGGAATAGTTATATGCTTTTTGGAACTCTTCCAAAACTGGGACCATGTGGTTACGTACACTGTCAATGTCGAAATACAACCGTCCCGTCCTTCGGATAAAAAAGTCCAATGGGGTCAACGCCATTTCGTATGCTATGGTGAACTGGACCTCCGCACGGACCATTCTTTCCAATGAATCTCCTGCCTTGGTCTGGGCATACAGCTCTAAGATAGTCTCGGTCTGTTTGCCATAAGTGGTCACCAAATACCATGCATCGTACTCGGTAAAGCCACTGTCGTGCAATCGGTCAAAGACCGTGGCAATGTATTTTTTGACGTGCTTGAATTTCTTGAAGTCGTTGCCACAAAGCGGAATCTTATCCGTAGTGCACGGTTTTAGGTGGATGTCATGGTCTTCCTCCATGTTTTTGGCAATGCGGTTCACCACCCGTTCCGCCATTTTTCTGTACCCCGTGAGCTTGCCCCCGGCAATGCTGATCAATCCCGTATCCGAAGTAAAGATCTCGTCCTTTCGCGAAAGTTCCGATGCCGATTTTCCCTCTTCATGGATCAAGGGGCGCAACCCGGCCCATGAGGATATGATGTCCGACAGTTCCAAGTCGATGTCAGGGAACATGTGGTTCACTGCCGAAATCAGATAAATGGCATCGGCAATGTCCGTAGTGACATGGTCCTTGTCCGCATTGAAATTGGTATCGGTGGTGCCGATGTACGTCACCTTTCCGCGGGGAATGGCAAACATCATCCGACCATCCGGAATATCAAAATACACGGACTGTTGTACCGGCAACTTTTCCCTTGGAAAGACCAAATGCACGCCCTTCGTCAAATGCAGGCGTTTTCCTTTTTTGGACTGGTTCAAGGTCCGAAGTTCATCTACCCACGGTCCTGCTGCATTGATCACATATTTGGAGGATATACTGTATTGGTCTCCAAATACCTCGTCCCTAAATGTGACTCCGGCCACACGCTCATTTTCATACACAAAATCGATGACCGTGGCATAGTTCACTGCCTTTGCCCCGAATTGGAGGCTGGTCTTTATGTTTTCCAGGGTAAGTCGGGCATCATCGGTGCGGTATTCGGCATAATAGCCCGCTCCGTTCAATATCTTTTTGGGCAAAAGGGGCTCCAGTTTCAAGGCCTCCTTCTTTTCCAACATCTGCCTTTTGTCATCCCCTTCTACCTGGGCAAGGATATCGTACACTTTCAGGCCGATGGAGGTCAGCCATTTTCCGTAAGACCCCCCCTCGATCAAGGGGAGCAGCATTTTCTCGGGAATCACCAAATGGGGCGCCAGCTTGTGCACAATGGCCCTTTCGGACCCCACTTCCTTCACCAACCAAAAATCGAACTGCTTCAAATAGCGGAGCCCGCCATGAATGAGTTTGGTGGATTTGCTGCTGGTGCCCGATGCAAAGTCCCCTTTTTCGAGCAACAGCACCTTCAACCCACGGGCAGATGCATCTAGAGCAATCCCCGCACCCGTAATGCCCCCACCGATCACCACAAGGTCATAAGTTTCCTTGGCCAAGGTTTGAAGGCTGTTTTTTCGGTCTGTGTTTGAAAAAGCAATGCTTTCGCCCATAGTGTTTACTTGTTGAACTCGTATTCCCGTTCCACTCGGCAAATCCGTGTTTTATACCAAGAATACCATTTTTTGATACCGTTCCTTTGGGCCTGCCTGTGGTCCATGTTCGCCTTCCAGTTGGCAATGGCCTCCAAGCTTTCCCAATAGCTTACGGTGATGCCCAGACTGTCGCGGGCACTTTCCACTCCCAAGAAACCGGGTTGCTGTTGGGCCAGTTCTTCCATTTCTTGGGCCATTTGCCCATAGCCATCATCATCCTCTGTCCTTAGGCTGCTAAAAATTACGGCATAATACGGTTTGTCGAGTTCCATATTTTATGTGATATAGTCTTTCTCCAAAAAATAATTGACCAGGGCCTCCTTCATCAAAACGGTCTGTTCCCCTGCCTTCAACGGTGGCAATTGTTCCTTTACTTTGTAATGTGGCCAGCCCTCATCATCAAAAAAATCAAAATCGTAATAGCCGTAGGGTTCCAACAGCCTACAGATGGCAATGTGCATCAGGTTTACCTTTTCATCCTTCTTGAACTTTCGATGGTAATTACCAAGCTCCTGTACGCCCACCAAATAGATGATGCCGTCCAATTCCAAGGAATCCCCATCGGAAAATTGTCCCGACAGTTTCTCCACCAAATGCTCCCATCGCTCCCTTAATTTTTCGTCTCTTGACATCTGTTCCAACTATGAGCCCAAAGGTACAAATCAATATGCTATATTTGTTAAAGTCGGATATGAGCTTTTTGGACATCATCATCGGGATTCTTTTGGTCTGGGGCCTCTACAAAGGCCTCAAAAATGGCCTGTTTGTGGAAGTGGCCTCCTTGGTCGCACTTATTGCGGGGATATACGGAGCCATCCATTTTTCGCACATCACCGGGGAATACCTTGCCCAACAATTCGATTGGAGCGAACAATATCTTCAGCTTGCCGCGTTTCTCATCACCTTTTTTGCCATCATCATTTTGGTGAACCTTGCGGGCAAATTCTTGACGAAGATTGCGGACTTTGCCATGTTGGGACTGTTGAACAAGATTGCCGGGGCCGTCTTCGGCATGTTGAAAGTTGCCGTAATCTTGGGGGCATTGTTGATTTTCTTTGAACGGTTTGCCGGACCGCTCGGCCTGATCAATGAAGAGACCAAAGAGGAATCCGTTTTCTATGACCCCATAAAGGAAATCGGCGCCCTTGTTTTTTCCTATGTGTTGGATGATGAAGAAAAGGAACCTGAAGTCCCTGCAGAGCCAAAAACAGAGACCCTATAAAAAGCTCCATTTTTCCGATTAATGGAACGTAATCCATCGTCCAAAACCCATCAAATCCCATTTTTTTGCCATTCAACGTAAGAATCTGCCCTCCTGTGGAAATTTTATGGCAAAGGACCTGTACTCCATTAGCTTAGCGAACAGAACACTAAGGAGCGTAGAACACTCCTGGAAATACCCCGAAAATGAAAAAAATATATGTCCCGCTGATGGCCATGGCATTGCTATTTGTATATGGTCAATGCAGTACAACCTCCCCCGAAGAAGAGCAGAAATACGCCGAGGCTCAACTCGGAAATGAAAAGGTGACCATAGATCCCGTGACCTTGGAAGATGAAATCGTGGATCTGGTGAACCAACATCGAAATTCCATGGGGTTGGACCCTCTCCAGGACAATCCCGTTTCATACAAATATGCCGAGGAGCACAACGACTACATGATTTCCAAAAACAAGTTGAGCCATGACAATTTTGAATCCCGCGCCACCAAAATAGCACAGGAGACCCAGGCCATAAGTGTTTCGGAAAATGTAGCAAGATATTATACTACGGCACAAAAAACCGTGGAGGGATGGCTCGCCAGTACCTCCCATAAAGAAGCCATGGAGGGAGATTACACCCACACTACGCTGAGTGTTCAATTGGACAAGGAAGGCAGACCTTACTATACCCAAATATTTATCAAAGTGGAATAAAAGAGTCTTTATCCTTATAAAATTAAGGTCAGCAAAAAAAGTAATGAAATCAGTTTTGTCAGGTTGAGCGCAGTCGAAACCTGCTGAATATTGGTGGGTATCAAATTCTCGACTGCGCTCGAATTGACATAAAACCGCTTTTCAGCCGACCTCTTTTCAATAATCCCTATGTTGCCACCGAGGTTTTTTTTACCTTTCGTAAAATCTTTGATCATGGCGATACAGGCACCCTTCAACCTCAACAAATGGGTCGAGGAAAACCGAGACACCCTCAAACCCCCCGTGGGCAACAGAAACCTTTATAAAGAGTCGGGGGACTATATTGTCATGGTCGTTGCCGGACCCAATGCCCGCAAAGACTACCACTACAACGAAACAGAGGAACTGTTCTATCAGTTGGAGGGCAACATTGAGGTGCACATCCAGGAAGATGGGAAGAAAAGGACCATGAAACTGGGTCCCGGTGATATGTACCTCCACCCTGCCAAAGTGCCCCATTCCCCAGTGCGCCACGAAGGCTCAATCGGGCTGGTGGTGGAACGAAAAAGGGCCGATATGAATGTGGACGATGGGCTGTTGTGGTTTTGTGACAACTGCAACCACAAACTTTACGAGGCCTATTTTACCCTCAACGATATCGAGAAGGACTTTTTGGCCCATTTCAAGCACTTTTATGGTTCCGAAGAACTGCGCACCTGCGATAATTGCGGAACTGTTATGCCCGTGGATGAACGTTTTGTGGCCAAGGAAGAATGATACTGTTCGTCGCAAAAATCATCATCGCCATTGTGGCCTTGCTCCATTTCTACTTCTTATGGTTGGAGATGTTCGCATGGACCACCAAGGCAAAAAAGGTGTTCCGGAAGTTTCCCGAAGACCTTTTCGAGCCCACCAAGACCTTGGCGGCAAACCAAGGGCTGTACAACGGTTTTCTGGCCGCGGGGCTGGTGTGGTCCCTCATCATCCATGACCCCAACTGGCAGGTATATGTCGCTTTGTTCTTTTTGGGCTGTGTGGCCGTTGCCGGGATTTATGGGGCCCTTACCGCTTTCAAAAAAATCTTCACCGTCCAGGCCTTGCCCGCTCTTTTAGGAATCGCATTGCTATTGATCCATCAAATGCTTTGAAAATCATCATTTTCTTGTGAAGTATTATTTGTATTTTTGTCAAAATATAACAATTCACATATAAAAAGTTATAAATGTCAAAAACAGCTGCTGCTTTTGGAATAGATCAGGCCTTGAGACAACTTGGTCTTCAAGAAACCAACCATGGAACTTCAACAGGATCGGAAAATTTTGGTTCGGGAGACATTATCTCATCCTTTTCCCCTGTTGATGGAGCCCTCATCGGAAAAATAAAGACCACCTCCCCAGCCGATTATGAAAAAGTAATGGCCGCCGCCACATCCGCATTCAAGGAATGGCGTATGGTCCCCGCGCCGCAGCGTGGAGAAATCGTCAGGCAGTTTGGCGATAGGTTGCGCGAACTCAAGGAACCCTTGGGCAAATTGGTCTCCTACGAAATGGGGAAATCCTATCAGGAAGGTTTGGGCGAGGTCCAGGAAATGATCGATATCTGTGATTTTGCCGTGGGACTGTCCCGACAATTGCACGGATTGACCATGCACTCCGAAAGGCCCGGGCACCGCATGTACGAGCAGTACCATCCCCTTGGCGTTGTGGGAATCATATCCGCCTTTAACTTCCCTGTTGCCGTTTGGGCATGGAACACCGCCCTTGCATGGGTCTGCGGGGATGTCTGCGTTTGGAAACCTTCTGAAAAGACCCCGCTTTGCGGCATTGCCTGCCAAAATATCATAGCCGACGTCCTGAAAAAGAACAACCTTCCCGAAGGCATTTCCTGTCTCATCAATGGAGATTACAAGGTGGGCGAACTCATGACGCAGGACAAGCGCATTCCGTTGGTCTCGGCCACGGGATCTATCCGAATGGGAAAAATAGTGGCACAGGCCGTAGCGGCCCGTTTGGGCAAATCACTTTTGGAACTCGGGGGCAACAATGCCATCATCGTTTCGCCTGATGCCGACATTAAAATGACAGTGATCGGGGCCGTGTTCGGAGCCGTTGGCACCGCTGGCCAACGCTGCACCTCCACCAGAAGATTGATCGTGCACGAATCTGTTTACGATAAGGTGAAGGACGCCATCACAGAAGCCTATAAACAGCTCAAAATTGGCAACCCATTGGACCAATCCAACCATGTTGGTCCGTTGATCGATACCGATGCCGTCAAAATGTACCTCAGTGCTTTGGAAAAGGCCAAAAAAGAGGGTGGCAGCATATTGGTGGAAGGTGGTGTGCTGGAAGGCCAGGGATATGATAGTGGTTGCTATGTAAAACCTGCTATCGTGGAAGCCCAGAACAGTTTCAAGATCGTGCAGGAAGAAACCTTTGCTCCCATATTGTATCTGCTGAAATATTCCGGAGGGGTCGAAAATGCCATCGAACAACAGAACGGAGTGGTACAGGGACTTTCTTCTGCCATAATGACGAACAGTTTACGGGAGGCCGAACACTTTTTGTCGGCCGCAGGCAGTGATTGTGGAATCGCCAACGTGAACATCGGGACCTCAGGGGCCGAAATCGGTGGGGCCTTTGGTGGGGAAAAAGAAACCGGAGGTGGCCGTGAAAGTGGTTCCGATGCTTGGAAAGTGTATATGCGCCGACAGACCAACACCATCAACTACACCACGAAACTTCCTTTGGCACAAGGCATTAAGTTTGACCTATAAAAAAAGCCGCCCATTTAGGATGAACACTAAATGGGCAGTCTTTAAAACCAACTTAACTAACTCAAACTTAACTTAAAACCCTACTCCAATGCCGGATCTTTGTCGGGAGAAATAGGGTTGTTTACCTAATATTCCACCCCAATTTCCAACTATTTTAACTGGTTTCCACAGGGTATCTTACAAGTGGTCAAAAAAAGTGTATGGTTGGTTATTTTTAACCTGTTTCCTGTTTTTGATTTTTCCAATCCCTCTTCAAACTGTTTCTAAATAGCTCAAATTCTATGGATTATATTTAAAATTTTAAGATTTTTTTAATATTTTGGATATACTGTTTCACCAACCTAATCAACCTCAACATGAGCCTGGAAATTTCAACATTATGGTTTTGGGTCATCTTGGGCGTCACTGGTATCATCTCTGGGTTGATCGGTTATCTCTTTGGAAGGGTCAACGCAACGCAGAATCCAGATAATTCATTTGAAATCAACATGTTGGAAATCGAAAACGCTAAGTTGAAAGCGGACCTCGACACTTGTAAAAAAAGGTTGTCCAACTCAAAAACACCTAAGGAAAGTATTGCTGTTCCCCTTGTTGTCCATCAAAAAAACACTCCATCATTTCGTCCATATGAAGCAAAGTTGGCCTTCGGGAAGAGCATCAAAGAGAATGATCTGAAAATAGTGGAGGGCATCGGCCCCAAAATCGAGGAGCTTTTCCATAATTTCGACATCAAAACATGGAAGGCGCTTTCGGAGACTTCTGCGGACACCTGTCAGGAAGTGCTAAATTCCGGGGGCAAAAGATACCGAATCCATGACCCGGCCTCCTGGCCCATGCAGGCGAAAATGGCTTATGAGGGCCACTGGAAACAGTTAGCGGAATGGCAGGAAAAGCACAGAGCGGGCAAATACTAGCCAGACTGACCAGTCTTTCTATATCATTCCATTGGCCTCGACCCATTTGAAGGTCTGCTGTTTTTGGGAAAACTGCATCCTTTCGGCTATGCGCTGCAATCTATCGGGGAGTTTCATCAGGTAATCCCTGGCCTTTTCCGCTTGATCTGTGAGTCCGCCCAAATGTCCTATTTCCCAATAATCGTTCAGCTTTTTTAAAATTTCGATATAGTCTTGGGCCGTATAGACCCCCAATCGTTGTGCGCAGTTGGAGAACTGCTCGAAAGCTTCACCGATGGATCCTCCTGATTCCCTCAAAAAGTGTGCGGGCATCACAATTTTTTTCTTCATCATATCGGCAAAAGCAAGTACCATACCGTCGGGATCCTGACCCATAATGGTCTTTACAAACTCGCGATAGGCCAAATGGTGCCGCATTTCGTCACCTGCAATGATGGTGCACATCTTTGCCAACAATCCGTTGCCCTTCTGCCTTGCCATTTTTCCGACCCGTTTATGTGAAATGTTGGTGGCCAGTTCCTGAAAAGTGGTATAAACGAAGTTCTTGTAGGGATCTCTGTCCGTTCCAATATCAAAACCATCAGCGATCAAATGCTGGGTGGTCATCTCCACCTCGCGCATGTTCACGCGCCCGGACAGGTAAAGGTATTTATTCAGCACATCCCCGTGCCTGTTCTCTTCGGCGGTCCACGCCCTTACCCATTTGCTCCATCCATTGTCCTTTCCACTGTGTTGATCTATTCCTTCAACATCCATCAACCAGGATTCATAAGTGGGAAGTGCTTCTTCGGTAATGGTATCTGCCACGAGGGTCACCCAAAAATCATAGCCGAGCTCCTTCGCTTCTCCCCGAATCTGCTCTACTTGATCAAAAAAATCATCTCTCTGGGAATCCGGCAAAAAGTCGGTAGGTTGCCATATTTTTTCAATGGGCACCAAAAATTCTTCCATAAATCCCTCAACCTTAGGTTCTATGGCCTGCATCACCTCCAATCGTACATTTTTAATCGACATATAGCTGCTTTTTACAAAGATCTCGATTAAAATTCTATTATGGATGGAATAATGCTAATTTCTTCCCCGCTCGCCGGGATAAAACGTATGGACCGGATCGCTTTGCCAAAATTCCTTGGTTTTGGCATCCATTATGGTCAGCTTGCCCATGAACGCGGCGCCTGTATCCACGTTCCAGACATTGGCTGCATTCTGCGGGGGAACCGCTTTGATCTTGGAAATTGGGGTATGCCCAATGAAGACCTCTTTGTAATGGGTCAAGCGTTTTGGGAATCTGGGGTCTGTGGGTTCCAGATCAGGACTCAGCGCCGTTGCCAATTCCCACAGCGTCCTGTCCCAATAGAAGGATTGTTCAAAATATTCAAAATCGATGCCCTTGAGGTTGGTATAGCCAGCATGGAGATACAATCGGTTGTCCTTGGCCAGATAATAGTTCTCCAACCCTGCATAAAAGTCCAGATGAAGCGCCCACTTATCCATATTGGTGTCCAAATACGAATCCCTGGTGGCCGTTCCGCCGTGTGCCAACCATTGCGGATTTTCCCTTTGGGTGAGCAGCCACTCCCTGCAAAGCTCATCGTGGTTGCCGCGGATGAACGTGCAATTGTGTGTGTCCTTTATCCGAATCAAAAAATCAACGGTCTCAACGGCCGTACTCCAGCCATCTACATAATCCCCCAAAAAAATAATGTGGTCCTCCGGTGAAACATTAGCCCTGTCCATGAGTTGTTCCAAGGCCCTTACCCCGGAATGGACATCTCCCACAACCAGCGTGCGCATAGAAAAGTTTTTCGCAATATTACACACAAATGATCGGGCACCTATGAAATTATGGCAAAGTTTATCAACCAATCCAAAGCATTTTCCTTAAAAAAGGAATGTCCATTTTTTGGTCGTGGTATGATTTTCTATGTACCTTAGGATATTTCGAGAACTATGAAAAAAGTATTCTGTGTCGGCGAACTGTTGATTGATTTTGTTGCTGAAAAACAGGGGAACGACCTTTCCAAAGCCACGGATTTTACGAAGAAAGCGGGTGGAGCTCCGGCCAATGTGGCCTGCGCCATCGCCAAGTTGGGTGGCCGGGGTATCTTTTTGGGCTGTGTGGGCAACGATCCCTTCGGAACGTTCCTCTTGGATACCCTCAAAAAAGAAGGGGTGGACATTTCCTTGGCGCAACGGTCCAAAACGTTCACCACACTTGCCTTTGTGTCTCTGGCCGAGGACGGGGAACGCGATTTTGTGTTCTGCCGGGGGGCGGACAAGGCACTGGAATATGACCCCAACCTTCGGAAAATCCTCCACGGCAACATCCTTCATCTGGGTGCTGCCACCGCGCTTTTGGGTGGTTCGTTGGAAAAGGCCTATGGCAAATACCTCTTCGATGCGCTTACCAAAGAAATGTTCATCAGCTTTGATCCCAATTTTAGGGGAGATCTCTGGAGAGGGGACGAGGACACTTTTATAAAAAAGTGTACCCCTTTCATTGAAAAATCGCATTTGTGCAAGTTCAGTCTGGAGGAAGCACAGCTCTTGTCTGGAAAAACCGACCCAAGCGAGGCCTGCGACGTGCTCCATGACGTGGGCACCAAGATAATCACCGTCACCATGAGCAAGGAAGGGACCCTACTGAGCATGGGCGGGACCAAAAAAACCATCCCGAGCATCGAGGTTTCCCCTGTTGATACCACTGGGGCCGGGGATGCTTTTATCGGTTGCCTGCTGTACCAGATTTCGGGCCTTGGCAATTTTGATCCCGTTTTTGAAGACTTTGCACTTCTGGAAAAGATGGTCGCCAAGGCCAATGTGGCCGGGGCCATTACCACGACCAACTACGGCGCCATCGTCGCCCTTCCCACAAAAGACCAGATTGGAATATAAAATGAACCAGGCACAGTTACATCGGCTCGTGGCCCATCATTCAAAGGAAAAGGATGGCACAGCACTCTTCGAACTTCGATTGGCCACCAACCTGACCCTTATACAACAGTTGTTTTTTTCACTTTATCCTGAAAATCAACACCAAGCACATTTCAAAAAATTGCTGGACCTGCTTCCCAAACTGTTTGCTTCCAGACCTTCGGACCTAAAGGAACAGGACCTTCTCCGATTGAACTCCGGAAACTGGTACCAATCCGAAAAAATGTTGGGGATGCAGATGTATGTGGAGCATTTCAACAAAGACCTGAACGGACTTCGCCAAAAAATCCCTTATCTGAAAGAATTGGGGGTGAACTTTCTGCACCTGATGCCCATCACCTCCAGACCCAAGGGCGAAAATGATGGGGGCTATGCCGTGAACAGCTACCTTCAGGTGGACAAAAGATATGGAACCAAAGAGGACCTGCTCGCACTTACCTCCGAATTCAGAAAGGAGGGCATCTATTTGATGTTGGATTTTGTGGTGAACCACACTTCCAACGAATTCCCATGGGCCAAAAAGGCCATCAAGGGCGATAAAAAATACCAGGGATACTATTACACTTTTGACGACCGCACCATTCCGGATGCATTTGAGAAGACCCTTCCTGAGGTGTTCCCAGAAACCTCGCCCGGCAACTTTACCTACATTCCCGAAATGGAAAAATGGGTAATGACGGTCTTCAACAGCTACCAATGGGACCTCAACTACACCAACCCCGAAGTGTTTTTGGAAATGCTGATCAATTTGGCAAAGTTGTCGGACATGGGTGTGGATGTGGTGCGGTTTGATGCACTGGCCTTCCTTTGGAAGAAGATAGGGTCCATCTCCCAAAACCTTCCCGAGGCCCATGCCCTTGTTTCCTTGTTCCGGATGTGCCTCCAAGTGGTCGCACCGGGCGTTATCCTTTTGGCCGAGGCCATTGTGGCCCCCACGGATATCGTAAAATATTTTGGACAGGGACAAACGCTGGGCAATGAATGTGAAGTGGCCTATAACGCATCGTTGATGGCGCTGCTCTGGAACTCCATCGCCACCAAAAAAACCAATCTGCTCTACAAAAGCTTGGCACACGTCCCTGAAAAGCCAAAAGACTGCACCTGGATCAACTACATCCGCTGCCATGACGATATTGGACTGGGCTACGAGAACCAGTTGATCTGGGAACTGGGCTGGTCGCCCGAACTGCACCGCAAGTTTTTGTTGGACTACTATTGCCAAAAACTGGACTGGTCGCCGGCCATGGGGTTGCTTTTCATGTACAACCCAAAAACGGGCGATGGGCGCATCACGGGGAGTGCGGCATCACTTTTGGGATTGGAAAAGGGCATCTTGTTGAAGGATAAGGAGCTGATCGATCAATCTATTACCAAGATCATTATGCTGCATGGCATCACTTTTGCCTTTGGGGGCATTCCATTGATCTATGCCGGGGATGAGATCGGCACCCTCAACGATTATTCCTTCCGAAATGATGATGCCAAAAAAGGAGACAGCCGATGGGTGAACCGACCGCAACAGGATTGGGAAACCATTTCACAGCTAGGGAAAGAACCTTCGCCACAATCCCGGATTTTCCATGCTTTACAGAAACTGATCCAGATCCGGAAGGAAAATCCGTTGTTCGCGGACAACAATGATCTGGAACTGTACCATACGGGCAACGACCACATCCTTGCCTTTGGGCGGACCCATGGAAACAAGCAAGGGTTATTGGTCCTTTGCAATTTTGACGAAAAGCCCCAGGTAATCGAAACGGGCTGGATCAAAAAAATAGGCTATTTCACCAAAGGTGAACCTCTGGATCTAGTGTCGGACCAGCAAATCTCCGTGAAAAGTGGACTATTGGAAATTTTGCCCTATCAAATGATCTGGTTAAAAAGGGGCTAAGTTTTATAATTCCATACAAGTATTTCAAAGAATAAATCCAACTTGTCACTTCGAGCGAAGTCGAGAAGTCCTTATAAAATGATTTATTTGTGAAAAGGTCTCGACTGCGCCTGTCTGCCGACAAAGGCAGGCTCGACCTGACATCCGCTCAACAGTTCACTTTCAATTCATTTAGCTGTACCGCACCTTCCTCAGCACACGTTGTGTTTCTTTCAGGGACTGATAGATGCCACTGTCATACGACTTTAGAATGGGCCTGGAACGGTCCATCTGCTCCTTGGCCTCTTCAAAACCGTTCAAATAACAGATGAGATAGGTGGCGGGAAGATGGGTCAGGTCCCGCTGTTCCGATTCGGTCAGGGGAATCCTGTTCTCCACTTTCTTCAGGAGCGCATTGTTGGTATTGTACACATGGTAGAGCGTTTTTTTGTCGTACTGTGGCGGCTCAAACACCAGCTTGCTGTTGATGCTATATTTCCCGTTCTCGGAAAACGTGATCACCATTTCCTCCAAAGGATAATATTTCTGTTCGGACCCAAGTCCCAGTTGGACATACTCCAAAGTGGCAAAGGAATCATTGTCATAGTCGATGGTGATCTCATCCAAGGCAGAATAAAACAGTTTCACCTGTTCATTGATGAGCTCAATGTCCACCCGGGAATAATAGGTCTTGTTCTTTATTTTCTTTTTGATGCCTGCCCAGCAGACCACGAACTGCTCCTTGAAGACCTTGTAATTGCTGGTAAGGTCGGGGTGGCGGGTATTCATGAAATTGATTACGGCATCCAAGGTGAGCTCAATGTTGTTCCTGGCATGTTGCTCTATGGTCGCAACTTTTTCGGAATTGATGTCCTTCAACTCTATGCCATATGCCTTGGGAAGACTGATGCTCCCTTCCCTGAAAAACACTGAACCTCCATAATATTTCCAGATATTTTTCCGTAGGGCACATACTTTTCCATTGGAACGAATGGTGACCAAGCCGACCACTTTCCCTTCGGGCAAGTGCGGAAACGGGATGTTCTCGTAGGAAATAATGGGGGGATTGTCCAGATAGGCATTGACCAAGTTTTGAATCTTGCTGTCATCAAAGAAATCGACCCCGACGATATCATTGTCCGCATCCTCTACGCCTATCACAATGAACGAATTGTTCTTGGGGTTGCTGTTGGCCAAGGCACAGACGTGCTTTAAAAACTTTGCCTTTCCTTCCTTTTCACCTATGGATATAAAACGCTTTTTGTCATAAAAACTGTTCTCATCATTATGCGCTAAAAGATTTTTTACCAGTAGGCGTTTGTTGATCATGATATTAGGTTTCGGGATTCGGGTTGAGGGTAAAAGGCTTGTTTTCTAGTCATATTTTGCCCCTTTTCTTTCAGATTTCTTGAGATATGCCATAAATGCCCCAATTTTTTTACCCTCCATGATGGTTTTTGAAAAAACCCGATCAAACTCTTCTTGCGAAATGTGTTCTCTGTCCAAACAGCGATATAATTGTGACCTCAACTCACCGCAGGATGCCTTTGCTATGCTCAAAAACTGGACAAACTCCTTATTCCCGTTTCGTTCAAATCCTTCAGCAACATTATCCATAATTGATCCCGACGAGGCGTTCATTTGGTTCTTGAGGCTATAATCCTTCCCCAAAGAAGTGTTTTCCATGAAATACCAGACATCATTGCAGATTTCCCTTGCCAATTTCCAGATTTCCAAGTCTTCAAAACTGTTCATATTGCTTGTTTCAAACGTTAAACCCGAAACACAAATCCCGCAACTTATGTTTTGTTCACAATTGTGCTGCTGGCTTGGGCGGTGGGCATGACTACAAGGTCTGCAATGTTGACATGGTAGGGTCGCGTCACCACAAAAAGAATGATGTCAGCTATATCTTCCGGTTTTAGGGGTTGATAGCCCTGGTACACACTTGAGGCGCGTTTGGTGTCCCCTTTGAACCTCACATCACTGAACTCGGTCTGCACCAACCCAGGGTTCACCGCACCCACACGGATACCGTATGCATTTAGGTCCATGCGCATGCCTTGATTGATGGCATCCACGGCATGTTTGCTGGCACAATACACGTTCCCGTTCGGGTAGACTTCTTTACCTGCGGTGGAACCAATATTGATGATATGCCCCGATTTTCGTTCCACCATCTGTGGCAATATGGCTTTTGACATGTACAACAGTCCTTTCACATTGATGTCCAACATGGCGTCCCAATCATCCGGGTTTCCCTTGTCAATGGGGTCCAGTCCATGGGCATTTCCGGCATTGTTCACCAAAATATCGATTTGGGAATATCCCATGGGCAAGCCTTCAATGGCGTCAAAGACCGCTTTTCTGTCCCTCACATCAAAATGGAGAAGGTGCACCCCGGTCCATTTTTCCAGATCTTTTTTGATCTCATTCAATCGTTCCTTCCTGCGGCCACACAGAACAAGGTTGAACCCTTGCTTTGCAAAAAGCTCGGCCGTTGCCTTTCCTATTCCACTGGTGGCTCCAGTGATCAATGCTGTTGTTGCCATCTCTTTTACTCTTTAAGGAACATCGTGGCCTTGGCTGGCCACCAAAAGGGCAAACCAATCCTGAAGTTCCAGTTCCATCTCCGCGGCTTTTGCCGAGAGTGTTATTCTTTCTTTGCTCGTGGTCCCTATCACCGGATAGATGATAGCCGGATGCCTTAAGATCCATGCCAATAGCAATTGGCTTTCATCGGCCCCATATTTATCCATCAATGGCCCCATCACCTTTTTGATGCGTTTGGTCCGGTCATTCTTTTCACGAAAGAAATCACCCAAAGGGCTCCATGCCATGGCCAATCTTTTGTTGGCAATGCAATCGTCAAAAGTACCATCATACATAGGCTCATCATGCGTCAGTGAAAATTCCACTTGGTTTGCGGTAACCGGGATGGCCTTTTCCAATAGAGCCACTTGTGAAGGTGTAAAATTGGAAACCCCAACCTGTTTTACCTTTCCGCTATCGAGCAATTGCTGAAGCGCTTCGGCCATTTCAAAAGGTTCCATTAATGGACTTGGGCGATGCAAAAGCAGCAAATCCAAATATTCCGTTTGGAGCTTTTTCAGGCTTTGCTCGGCTGACCAGATGATGTAATCCTTATCGTATTGGTAATGGTTGATCTTGTTGTCCCTACCTCGGGTCAACTGGATGCCACACTTGGAGACCAATTGGATGTCCTCCCTTTTTATGCCGCTATTAGCAAAGGCATCGCCAAAATCCGATTCGGTGGAATAGCTTCCATAAATGTCGGCATGGTCAAAGGTGGTCAATCCGTTTTCGATGCAATGGTGCATCAATTCCACCATTTCTTTTTGGGAAAGTTGCTTGCCCCAGCTTCCCCATGTCATGGTTCCAGATACGATTCTGGAAAATTTGTCTATCTTTCGCATATGGGATGAAAGTATAAAATTAAACCCTTAAATCCTTCATAAAACTAGGGGTTTGGCTTTTATTTTAACCATTAATTAACAGGTG
>JASBTQ010000029.1 GCA_030148335.1 Allomuricauda sp.
GTGTCCAAACTTAGCTTTATACTCGTGTTCATGAACATAAGTTATAAAAAAATTTGCACGCAATTTGCACGCAAAAGCTTGGTTTCAATTGATTCTGTTTGAAATCAAAATTTATTAAAACATTGATAATCAATTAAATAAATGCAAATTTAATTTTGCATGTACCCCATTCGACGACGCTGTTAATCAGAGGGTCCTTGGTTCGAGCCCAAGAGGGGGAGCAAAAATGAAAGCCCATTCCAAAAGGAGTGGGCTTTTTTGTTGAATGTCTTTCCCTCTAAACCAACAACAACACAACCGTCAATAGAAATCCTGCTACGGCAAAGTACAGCCCTTTTTTATAGATCGGGGCGCTGGGCCGGAACATAAAAAAAGCCGAAACCGCAAAGAACAATAAGGCAATCCCAAAGAAAATCCCCAGCCAGAACAAGGGATGGCCCGAATGCATTTTGTGCAGTTTGTTCATGTTGTCCAGTATCTTTGGCAAACGTTTTTCGGTGTAGGAAGCCTCCCCGGTTTCTAAATTGTACGTCCCTCCATCAAAATATAGGAGATTGCCCTCTGTTCTGTCCACTTTGAAGCCGCGTTTCCGCAATGCGGTGCCCAAGGCCTCTTCGTTGAGGTTGGGTTCCAAGGTGGCGACCACCTGCACCTCACTTTTCATATAATCCGTGTTCCGGAACGTCAGCACAATTCCGCTGATGGCATAAACGGCCATGATCCCGGCCAAAAAGAACCCCAGATAGCGATGGAACTCCCTAAAAGTGTTTTCGGATTTTCTTCCCATAAGTATAATAATAAATGAAGAAAGGCGGCCATGGGCCAACCTCTCTCCATAATAGTACTGTGGTTTGTTATTGTTGTGCCATTTCCAGATGGATGGTCAGCTCCACCTCATTGCCCAAGGAAGCGGTTTCGCCCCCGACTCCAAAATCCAATCGGTTGACAGTACCGGTCAGTTTGAGTCCCGCTTTTAGTTTTTGGCTACGCTGATCGGCGATGACCCCGTTCACCTTACCTTCGAGGGTAATCGGTTTGGTGACCCCGTGCATGGTGAGGTCCCCAGTCAATTTGAAGGTTTTGTCCCCTGTTTTTTCATAACCGGTGCTCTTGAAGGTGATGGAAGGATATTTTTCGGCGTCAAAAAAGTCCGCGCTTCTCAGGTGGTCGTCCCTTCTGCCATTGTCGGTGTCTATGCTAGTGGTCTTGATATCGACCATAAATTCGGCGTCCCCAAACGTATCGGATGCGGTTGCTGTGATGTCAAAATCGCTAAAATGGCCCTCCACCTCGGAAATCATCAAGTGGGTAATGGCAAAACCGACCTTGGAATGTGCCCTGTCGGATTTCCATGAGGATTGCGCAGTGGCAAACATACCTGTCAAAAGGGCAAGTGCAATGATTGTTTTCTTCATAGTGTAAAATTTAGTGTTAGTAGTGTCATTATATTGTTCCGAAAAATAGTGATATTAGGAATATGCTATATTCGACAGCAGAAAACCATATCCAATATGGACATTTTTATGATGGCCACGAACTTTTTTCCACAAACAACGGGGCAGGTCCCGTGACCGACCGATTCAGGGTGAAAAACACGCTACAAATTGTCGTTGGGGGGAATAATACTGCTGTTCATAAAACAGTTTTTTTTAGGATGGGTTTAATGCATAGATTTGATTTTGAATTAATTGAAAAGCATTGATTTCCAAAAAGGAACTTCTTTTTCAGATAGTGCTCCATGTTCTTGTCCTGCTGTTTTTTTCTTTTGACAGGGTCGAGGGGGGCATCGTTGTACACAAGGCTATTTTTTTGCTGTTCTATAGTGCTGCGACTATAATGGTCACCTATTTCTTGATGCCAAGATTTCTCTACAAAAAAAAATACGGGCAATTTTTTCTCGGGTTCATAGTGGTGGTCGTGGCAGTCATAGCCATAGAGGAATTGATTATGGAGCCCATCATGTTCCCCAATACCAAACGAGCGACCACATTCCCAGGGATTTATATTTCGTTGTTGGGTGTGCTGCCGGTCATGTTTATTCTTTCTGGCTGTAAATTTGGCTGGGATGCCTTGCAGAAACAAGACCAGATAGATGAGTTGCAAAGTACCATACAGGAAAGCGAGCTGCAGTTCCTGCGATCACAGATCAATCCCCATTTTTTGTTCAACAACCTGAACAATCTCTATTCCTACGCCTTACAGAACTCCCCAAAGACCCCGGAGATCATCCTGGAGATGAGCGGTGTTTTGCGGTATATGCTGTATGAATCCAAGGAACAGTTCGTACCTTTAAAAAAGGAACTGGAACAACTGGGCAATTTTATCCGGCTGTACCGATTGCAGATAGAGGATAGGGGCAATGTTCGATTCAAAGTGGGCGAGATGGAAGGGGAACACCGAATAGCCCCTTTGATATTGATCGTGTTCATAGAAAATGCGTTCAAACACAGCCAATCGGGACAGTCCTCCAATATTGAGATAGATATTTCGGTGCAGATGGAAGGTTCTGTTCTGGAATTCCATTGTAAGAACAACTTTGAAACGGTGCCCAGTCTCGATACCGTGGCCAAGGGGATAGGTCTCAACAACGTAAAGAAACGATTGGAGCTTTTGTATCCCAAGAAACATCAATTGGAGATCAAAGAGAAGGATAAAAGCTACGAAGTGTACCTGAGACTGGAACTGGAAAAAATATAGCTGTATGAGATGTATCATTGTTGAGGACCAACCACCAGCGCAGCGGATCCTTAAGAAGTTCATTGATGAAGTACCTGCTTTGGAACTTGTAGGTGTCTTTTCCGATGGTATCCAGGCCATGCAGTTCTTGAATGCCGAGCCGGTGGACCTTATGTTTCTGGACATCCATTTGCCCAAGATCAATGGATTGGACTTTTTGAAGAGTATCCCAGAGCCGCCACAGGTGATCTTGACCACCGCTTTTTCCGAATACGCCCTGGAAGGGTATGACCTCAATGTGGTGGACTATTTGTTGAAACCCTTTTCTTTCCAACGGTTTTTACAGGCCGTGAACAAAGTAGGGGCAAAACAGGAGAACGGCGCAACGGTCAATGGGAATGCACCCATTAGCGAAATCTATGTGAAATCCAGTCATGAGCACATCAAGGTTTTGGTGAAGGACATCTACACCATTTCATCCGATTCCGATTATACCGAGATCCATCTAAAGAACAAAAAGATCCTTTCCAATGAACCCCTACGCCATTGGTTGGACATTCTTGGGGCTGGCCAGTTTTACCAAGTACACAAATCCCACATCATCAACACCCAAAAGATAGACCGGATATCCGGCAACATGGTATTGTTGACGGACGGCTCAAAAATTCCCCTCGGCCGGGCATACAAAGAACATTTCCTAAAAAGTATCCTACAGCAATAAAAAAAGCCCTGACGAAAGTTCAGGGCTTTTTTTAGATGTCTTTTCATCGGATCACTTCGCAAAATACACATAGATGGCAATTACGGCCACACAAATGAAGGCACTGGCCAATTTGACGTGCTTCCAAGGTTCTATGGACACTTGCTTGGTATATTCCAGTTCAAAAGGTTCCTTTCTTGGATATATCTTGCCAATGATGAGCATGATAATGATGTTGGTGATGAACAATATCGCCATCACATGAAGGTAATGCGGATAGGCGCCTGCTTCCACCATGTGCAATGCCTCGGGGTCGGTGATCCCGTTCGCTTTGGCCTCTGCAAGTGCATTGGCCACCATTCTTGGGCCTACGATGAACTGGCTGATGATGTATAGGATAGATCCTGAAAGAATGCCAATTTTGGCCGCAATGGCAGGGACCCTTTTGGTCAGATACCCCACTACAATGATGGTGAAGATGGGAATGCTATAAATTCCATTGATTTCCTGTAAATAATTGAAAAGACTTCCGGCGTTGGCAATCAGTGGTGCAATGAACATGGCGGCCAGTGCCAAACAGATCCCGAAGATCTTTCCATATTTCACAATGGTCATTTCGGAAGCCTCCTTGTTGATGTGCTGTTTGTAGATGTCAATGCCGAAAAGTGTCACCGAGCTGTTGAGCACACTGTTGAACGAACTTAGTATGGCCCCAAAGAGCACGGCGGCAAAAAAGCCCATCAAAGGTTTTGGCAACACGGCCCTTACCAGTTCGGGATAAGCCAGGTCACTGCTGGACAATCCGCCTTCAAAATAGTAGTAGGCGATCATTCCGGGCAAGACCAGAATGATGGGCCCCAAGATCTTCAAGAAGGCAGCCAATAGCAGTCCCTTTTGTCCTTCAGCCAGGTTTTTGGCGCCCAATCCCCTTTGAATAATCTGCTGGTTGGTGCCCCAATAAAACAATTGGACCAGCATCATACCCGTAAAAATAGTCGAGAAGGGGACTTCCTGCCCTGGATTTCCCGTAGAATCGAAACGTTCCGGATTTGCTGCCATCAACATGTCCAAACCATTCAAAACACTGCCATCACCAATGGCCATCAATCCAAATACGGGAATGAGCAGTCCTCCTATGATGAGTCCAATCGCATTGATACTATCGGAAACGGCCACGGCCTTCAGTCCTCCAAAAACCGCATAAATGGAACCCACGATACCGATGCCCCAAATGCAGAGGAGCAACGCCGTGGAATCCGAGACACCAAGCAATTGGGGCACATCGAACATTCCACTGATGGCCACGGATCCTGAATATAAGATCACAGGGAGAAGCACCACGACATAACCCGTCAGGAACAGTCCCGAAGTGATGGTCTTGGTGGTAGTGTCGAACCTTTTGGCCAAGAATTGCGGTACAGTGGTCAAGCCACCCTTCAAATAACGGGGCAAGAGGAACATGGCCGTTACCACGATGGCCAAGGCGGCCAAGGTTTCCCAGGCCATTACCGAAAGTCCATCTTTGTAGGCACTGCCGTTGAGGCCCACAATTTGTTCCGTCGAAAGGTTGGTCAAGAGCAATGAGCCGGCAATGACTCCGGCAGTAAGGCTCCTCCCGCCCAAGAAATAGCCGTCAGATGATGTTTCGTCCGTTTTGCGGACAGACCACCAGGAAATGAACGCTACCAGAAGCGTAAATCCTAAAAATGAGATAAGTGCCATGTGTTACATTTTGATTCTTTGGCCCAAGATGAAAGGCCGAATGGGTTAGTTTGTTCTGTTAAATAAATTGGTATTTTTCCGATAACCGTTATCCTCTTTTTAGTGAAATCCGTTTCAAAACTCAAAAGGGGATGACGGTCTCTTGCCCTGCTAATATAATCGGAATTTTCCAAAATACGGTTGACCGTCAGTAATCAGGTGTTGAAGGTTTTCCATTATAGGATTGGATAAACCTTTTAGGGCTATGGGCCATTTTTATAAAAAATAGGGGTGGGGAGACCATCTGTTTTTTGCTAACCTTTTTTTAATCTTAAGGAGAAGATGGGTTTATACTAATTTGAGTTATTTGAAAAATAAATTTAGTATTTGTAAACTTTTTTCAATTAAAACATGCCCAAAAAACACTCCAGCTTGGTCTTTGTGCTACATGCGTCACTCGCAGCTTTTGGAGCCTATTTCTGCATGTACGCCTTCAGGAAGCCGTTTTCGGTCGCCACTTTTGAGGGTATGGCCTTCATGGGGGTAAACTACAAAATTTTGTTGGTCATAGCACAGGTTTTGGGATATGCCCTGTCCAAATTTGTGGGGATAAAGATCATATCGGAACTCAAGTCCAACAAAAGACTGCTTTTTTTCATCGCATTGATCCTATTGGCCGAACTATCGCTCATCTTGTTCGCGATTGTCCCAGCACCCTATAACCTGGTTTTCATGTTCCTGAACGGCCTTCCCTTGGGGATGATCTGGGGCATTGTGTTCTCCTATATCGAAGGAAGAAAGTTTACCGACATCTTGGGCGTTGTGCTATGTGCCAGTTTTATTGTGTCCAGCGGGGTGGTCAAGTCGGTGGGGCTTTCTGTGATGGATTTTTGGGGCGTGAGCGAGTTTTGGATGCCCTCCGTCACAGGTGCCCTGTTCTTTTTGCCCCTGCTGTTGTGCGCTTATCTGTTGCAAAACGTACCGCCGCCCACGGCAGAGGACATCGAATCACGTACAGAGCGTGTGCCCATGACGGGGGCGGACAGGAAACTTTTGGTCAAGCAATTCTTCTTTCCCCTGCTGTTGGTGGTGGTTTTTTATACCTTTCTTACCGCTTTCAGGGATTTTAGGGACAACTTTGCCCGAGAACTTTGGGACAGCATCGGATACCAAGGTGACATTTCGGTATTTTCCACATCGGAGATCATCATTGCCATAGTAGTGCTTGTGATCATAGGATCCATTTTTTACATCAAGGACAATTATAGGGCCTTGCTGACCTATCATTTGCTGCTCCTGTTGGGGGCATTGGTCCTTGGCATCTCCACGGTGATGTTCCAAACGGGGGTCTTGGATTCTTTTCTCTGGATGGTCTGTACGGGTTTTGGGCTCTACATCTGTTATGTACCCTTCAACTGTCTCTTCTTTGACCGGTTCATCGCCACTTTTAAAATCAAGGGAAACTCAGGTTTTCTGATCTATATTGCCGATGCCTTTGGGTATATGGGCAGTGTGCTGGTATTGCTGTATAAAAACTTCGGACAGGCCAAGCTGTCCTGGCTCAATTTCTTTGTGTATGGCACTTATGCCGTGGCACTTATTGGGATAGTGATCACCATTGTACTGTTCCTTCATTTTGGGGCAAGACGAAAATCTGAACAGACCAACAAACAATTGGATTATGGACAATAGATATGATGTTGCGATAGTGGGCGGCGGCATTTTGGGCACTTTTCATGCTTATCACGCACTGGAACTGGGCCTTAAGGTCTGTTTGCTGGAAAAAGATGCCTATCCGCAAGGGGCGACCACCCAAAATTTTGGACAAGTAGTGCCCTCCGGGATGAACTCCAAATGGCAAACATTGGGTAGGGAGAGTCTTCGTATCTATACGAACATCCAATCCCAGTTTGACATCAGCATACGCCAAAACGGAACGGTCTATTTGGCCTCCAACGAAGAAGAGGAACAACTTTTGGTAGAACTCAGGGCCATAAACAACAACAATGACTATGCTTCCCGAATGCTCACCAAAGGTGAATGTCTGGATCGATACCCAGGACTGCGAAAGGAATATGTGAAGGCCGGACTCTTTTTTCCGGATGAGGTCACCGTGGAACCAAGGACCATGATCCATAGGCTACAAGAGTATTTGACGAGCCAAAAGGGGTTGACCATGAAAACTCGTTTTACTGCGGTGTCCTGCGAAAGAAACGGGGATTGGACAACGGTGAAGAACACCGGAAATGAAGCCGTGTTGGCTAAAAAAGTAATCATTTGCAATGGCAGTGATTTTAAAAATCTATATCCGGAGGTGTTTGCCCTGAGCGATTTGGAAGTGTCCAAATTGCAGATGATGCAGACCAAGCCGCAGAAAAACTATTCCCTAAAAGGTTCTATCTTGACCGGGTGGTCCATCAGAAGGTATGAGGCGTTCCATGAATGCCCATCATTTGCCCAGGTCAAACAGAATGAGTCGGCGGACAGCCTTCAAAAAAAATGGGGGGTGCACATCCTTTTCAAGCAGGCGATGGATGGTTCGGTGATCTTGGGCGATTCGCACCAATACGCCGATGTGGATAAAATAGAAGACCTTGGGTATGATCTGGATATGGACATTGATCATTTTATGCTGGAAGAGGCCAAAAAAATAATGGAACTCCCCACTTACGAGATACACAGAAGATGGTATGGGATGTATTCGCAATGCAAAACAAAAGATATTTTTCAAACGACCATTGACGAGCATATCCACATTGTCACCGGAATTGGCGGAAAGGGCATGACCGGAAGTGCGGGTTTTTCAAAAAAGAACATTGCAACTATTTTTAATAAAGAGAGAATCAACCTATGAAGGAAATAAAACTTGCGGTTTTTGATATGGCCGGCACCACAGTGAACGAAGACAATGTAGTGTACAAAACCGTCAGGAAGGCATTGGCACGATCAGGAGTGGAGGTTACGCTGGACACCGTGTTGGAATTTGGCGCCGGAAAGGAAAAGTTCAAGGCCATATCCGATATTTTGGAAGAGACGCAAACCAATGGAGTGGATGCCAAGGCCGTGTTTGAAGATTTTAAAGTGATGCTAAAGGAAGCCTATGAACACCTTGAAGTGACTTCTTACGACGGAGTGGAGAAATTGTTCGGGGTTTTAAAGGCCCATAGTGTGAAGGTCGTGCTCAACACGGGCTATGACAGGAAAACAGCGCAGTCCCTTTTGGACAAATTGGGATGGGTCGTTGGGCTTCAGATTGATGGCCTCATCACCGCCGATGATGTGGAGCAGGGAAGGCCTTCTTCGGAAATGATAGACAAGGCCATGGAAATGTTCCGCATAACGGATTCTGCGCAGGTGTTGAAGGCCGGGGATTCCGTGATCGATATTGAAGAGGGCAAGAACGCCAACTGCGGCATCACCGTGGGAGTGCTCACGGGAGCGCAGAGTCGAGAGCAGTTGGAGACCGCTGACCCGACCATGATCCTCGATTCCTTGAGCGAACTGGCCAAGGTTTTGTTCCCTTGATCAAATAAAGAAATAGACCACCAACATCTTCGAGGCCACTTTGCCACGATTTACTGGAACATGGGGGATTCTGCCATCAAAGAAAATGGAATCCCCTTCTTGGAGCAGCACCTCTTGGTCCCCGATCTCATAATAGCATTCCCCGCTCAGTATATATTTGAACTCAAAGGCATCTGTGACCACCTTCTCGCGTTTGGAATTGGGCTTTACTTCCAGCAATACACTTTCAAACCCTACCGAGTTCAATTGCTTGCCAAAAATGTAACTGTAGCTGAACCCTATAGCCTCATCCTCCTTTTCAATAAGGGTGTGGTCGTCCTTTCGGGAAACCAGAAAATTTTGGCCGTTCACCTTGGGCATCCCATCAAAAAAAACGGTCATTTCGGTCCCTAGCGCACCAACAATCTTTAGGAATACGGGCAGGGAGGGGATGGTCCTTCCGTTTTCGATGCGGGAAATGAGCCCAGCGGTCACCCCGGCATCGATCGCAACTTCGCTGATGGTCTTTTTATTGTCCTTTCGGATTTCCTTGATCCGTTTGCCTATACCGATAAGATAATCTTCCATATGATGGGGTCAATGCCAATGACCATTTTGATTTTTCATAAATACTAAAAAAACTCCATAAACCCTATGATAGGGCTTGTGAACATTGAAAAGTACTGCTTTTGAGGGAGTTTAAAAAGTGAATATTTGTAAATAATATTTACCTAACATTCAACGGATTCTTTTAACCTTTCCATATCCTTTTTTTAATCTGTACAAAGGCATGCCTTAACTCTTGTGTTGGATATTTGTTGATAAATAATTAACCAATTTTTACAAATATTCAACAAATGAAAAAATCAATCGTAGCGTTTTTACTTGCCTTTACCGTAAGTATCATAGGCTATTCGCAAGGCACCTTTTCAGGAAAGGTGGTGGATGAGAACAACGTGCCGCTGCCAGGGGCATCGGTGGTTGTAAAAGGTGGAGGCACAGGTGTGGCCACTGATTTTGATGGGAACTTCCAGATTGAACTTTCGCAGGGAGGGGAAATTTTGGAGATATCCTATATAGGATATGTGTCCCAAGATTTTGACACGACGGGAAAGACCACTGCGACCATTGTGTTGCAGCCCGATTCACAACAATTGGATGAAGTGGTGGTAACGGCCTTGGGCATCCAAAGGGAGACCAAAAAACTGGCCTATGCCGTTCAGAAAGTTTCCGGGGAGGAAATCTCGGAGGCAAAGGAGACCAACGTAGTGAACTCGCTGGCCGGTAAAATGGCCGGTGTGCAGGTCACGGGAGGAAACTCGGGCGTTGGGTCCACTTCGCAGATCATCATCAGGGGCGAAAACTCATTGAATCCCAGTCCAAATGCCAACTCTCCGCTATTTGTGGTCGATGGTATCCCGATTAACAACAATGTGAACAATACCGGAAGCGAGGGCAACATGGGTGTTGATTATGGCAACGGTGCCATGGACATCAACCCGGACGATGTGGAGACCATGACGGTACTGAAAGGTCCCAATGCCACCGCACTTTATGGTTCCAGAGGGGCCAATGGCGTCATCTTGATCACTACCAAATCAGGGAAGGGAGCCAAGGGAATTGGGGTTTCATACACCAACAACACCACGTTTGAAGATTTGTTGACCTTGCCGAAGTACCAAAACCGCTACGGACAGGGATCCAATGGACAATTTGCTTTCAACGATGGGGGACAGAACCGCTCCTTGACGGGTGGTATCAACGATCATGTGGACGAGAGCTGGGGTCCGGCGATGAACGGACAACTCATTCCCCAGCATGATAGCCCCACCACAAGCGGTCTTCGGGCAGGGGATGTCCATGTAAGGCCAAGAAACCCAGATGGCACGTTTGCCGATGAGATCATCGCCACACCATTTTCCCCGCAGCCAAGCAATATTGACGATTTTTTCAGGACCGGTTTCACCTTGAGCAATAATATTGCGCTGACCGGAGGCAATGAGGATGGGAACTTTAGGGTATCCTTCACCGATCTTCAGAGCGAGAGCGTGATACCAAACTCCAACTTTAAAAGAAGGGCCTATCAAGTGAACGGATCGTATAACCTAACCGACTGGTTAAAGGTGACCGGTTCCATGAACTACATCAATTCCAATTCACGCAACCGTCCGAACAACTCCTACGGTACCGAGAACGTAATGTACCTCTGGATCTGGTTTGGCCGTCACATCAACATGAACAACTTGAGGGATTACTGGCAGCCTGGACTGGAAGGGGTGCAGCAATTCAACTATAACTACAACTATCACGACAACCCGTTCTTCACGGTTTTCGAAAATACCAACGCCTTCAACAAGGACCGTTTGATCACCAACCTTAGGGCGGATATCCAGTTGGCCAAAGGCCTTAGTTTCATGTTTCGCTCCGGATTCGATTATTCCAACGAACTGGACAAACGTAAGAGGGCGTATTCCACCCAGCGTTTCCCCAACGGACAGTATCGGGAGGATTTCATCTATGCCTATGAGCAGAACACGGATTTCTTGTTGGCCTATAACACTGAGATCAACCAAGATTTTGATTTTGGTGTTTCGTTTGGTGGGAACCACCGCTCTGCAAAGAACAGGTATCAGCGGATCAGTGCCAACTCACTGTCCATCCCTGGCATCTACAATTTTGGAAATGCTGCCGAACCGTTGACACAGAGCGATTATGATGGCAAGTTCACTGTGAACAGTCTCTATGCCTTTTCGAACGTTTCGTATAAAGATTATGCATTCTTGGATGTGACCGCACGTAACGATTGGTCCTCCACACTGCCCGATGGGAACAATAGCTACTTCTACCCATCCGTGGGATTGAGTTTTATCCTTTCCGATATGTTCACCATGCCCCAAGCCATCAGCTTTGCGAAACTTAGGGGAGGTTGGGCCAGCGTGGGTAACGATACCAATCCATACAATTTGGCCGCTACCTATGGTTTTGGAAATACGTTTAACGGTTTCTCAAGGGTTTATTCACCTTCTGAGCTAAAGTTGGCCGACCTGAAGCCTGAACGTACCAACTCCTTTGAGGTAGGTGCCGATGTAAGGTTCTTTGGCAGCAGATTGGGCTTGGACGTAGCAGCCTATACATCGGTGACCAACAACCAGATCCTTTCCCTTCCCGTTTCCAATACATCGGGCTACAGTACCCGAGTCATCAATGCTGGGGAAGTGGAGAACAAAGGTTTGGAGATTACCCTGACCGCCACTCCGATCCAGACCGACAGCTTTAGCTGGAACACCAATATCAATTTCACTGCCAACCGCGGAGAGGTGAAGGAACTTACCGATGGGCTCGATAGCTATTTGGTGAAATCCAATTACCTGCAAGTGGTAGCGGAAGTAGGTGGCCGTATGGGAGATCTGTACGGAACAGGTTTCGAGCAGGTCACCGATAAAAGCAGCCCTTATTATGGACAATGGATCATTGACCCCAATTCTGGTCTTCCCATTAGAAGCAATGAACTCAGAAACCTTGGAAACTACAATCCAGATTTTATGGTCGGTTTCCAGAACAGCTTCAGCTATAAGAACTTCAGGTTTGGATTCTTGTTCGATTGGAGACAGGGAGGGGTTTACCATTCCAGAACAGTGGCCATTGGAGGAACAACGGGGATGCTGGACTTTACGGTTCCCGGACGTGAATCAGGCATTGTTGCCCAGGGTGTGATCGACAACGGCAACGGGTCATATACGCCCAATACCACCAGTGTAAACGCCTCCAATTACTATTCCCATGTGTACGATCGCGGGAATGAGCAAAGCTCCATGTTCGATGCCAGCTATGTGAAACTGAGAGAAGTGAAACTGGGATATACCTTCCCAAGGAAATTATTGGAAAAGACCCCATTGAGGTCGGCATCCGTTGCTTTGGTCGGCCGTAACCTGGCCTTGTGGACGGAGAACGACCATGTAGATCCCGAGACCATTTCCCTATCCGGAGGCTCCATTGTTCCCGGGGTTGAGGATATGGCCCTGCCAAGTACCAGAAGCTTCGGTCTGAATCTAAACGTAGAATTTTAATACCCAAGAATCAAGAAGATGAAAACATCAAACGTCATAACATCACTATTGTTCGCAGGAAGCGTTTTGGTTTCCTGTACGGAAAATTTTGAGGAGATCAACTCCAACCCCAACGCCCCTGAACAAGTAAGCGCCAACCTGTTGTTGTCCACCGTGACTTCCGAAATTACCCGGCAGCTTACCCAAGAGGGCTACAGCGACGGAAACACCATCACCCAACTGATGGCCAAGAACAACTTTCCTGGTTTTAGCCAGTTTGACTGGGGAGATCAAGGAATGTGGAACCTGTTTTACAGTTATTTGCCCGAGATCAATGATATTTTGGAAATTTCGAGGGCCGAAGGCACACAGAACGCCACTTATGAAGGTATCGCCCTGACGATGAGGGCCCTTTGCTTTGCCAACCTTACGGATCTTTATGGCTATGTGCCCTATACAGAGGCCATGTCCGGGGAGAGTTCGGGCATTTTTACCCCAAAATATGACGATCAGGAAACCGTGTACAACGGTGTGCTCCAGGATTTGGCCGATGCCGATGTCGCACTGGC
>JASBTQ010000033.1 GCA_030148335.1 Allomuricauda sp.
GGACATAAAAGGGGAATCAATGAGAAAAAAAATTAAAAATAAACGTTAACTTCAGCACCAAAATGAGTCGATCTCGTGCACTTGATTTGCACTGCTCACTTTCATCCGCCGCAGGTGGTATACATTGACCGCCCTATCCACTATGAAGAATAAAGCTGATGTTCTTAAAAACGGCGTTGTAAATGAACCCCCTGAACTTTTTACTAATTGTATCCAATGCCTTGAGGGCTTGGTTCATGTCTGTTTCCTTTTCAGCTATCTGAAGAAGCAAGTATTCTATATCCATCCTACTATTAGTATATGTCAAAAGTGTTATAAAAAAACATTGTCACGCTTCAATCATATAACAGTGTGGACTCAAAATATCCACGGCAATTATTGTTTAACATAAAAATTGATGCTATGGCAACAAATGGAAAGTCCGGAGACGGCAGAAGGCACGGGGCGGTTAAAAAGCGTTCCCAAGTGCAAAACCCAAAAACAGGTATTTGGGTAAAACGAGATTCAGAAACAGGGAGATTCTTGGATGGTAAAACATCCAGCAACAAACCTTTTAAAGGAGTACGAAAAGAAAAATAAATAGCTATGAAAAAAAACTTTATACAGGAAACCACCTTTCTTGATCCAGAAAACTCTTCGGGAAGAATCAAGGTTGAAAAGCTTTTAGGTCTATTGTATGAACACCCATACAAGGACGACTTAATGAAGAGTTTGAATGTTGAGCCTATCATGGATGAGTACATTACCATTGATTATGTTGATACCATTTACAGCAAGGTCAAGAAAATACTTACTAAATATAGGAGGTTTAACATTCTTGCACAAACAAAACACATTGATGTTTTTGAAAAAAGCATAGATGGCGATGATGACATAGTCTTCTTTTTTGAAGAATATGCCGAAGACGGAGTAGTTGGCAACAAACTCGAAGCCATTTCAATCTACGGTGCCAAAAACTCTTTCCTTGATGAGTATGCGATGACCAAATATGCAAATAACCTTTATAAAATTGGACAGTCGGAATTAGCTCATTATAATGTACAATATTTCAAAAGCTTGGCTTCCGTTTCCGATGAATATAATAAAGAGAGAAATTACAGGTTACTTTCAGATGGTGAAAATGTCTTTGTCCGTGGAATAGTTTCAACTCAACGTTATCATGAATACGGTGTTGATTTTGCATTCGTAGTGGCAATGTTAGTATTGCATGAAAACATGAAACAAAATAAAGGAGTTGAGTATGAGATTAGAAGTGCAGCGCTGAATGAATCCAAATTGGATATGATTATTGTAGAAAAACATACCCATGATGCCGGCTCTTTTGGACATGTGTCTACTGCAATTAAAGTCTCCACTAATGATCTCGGTAATGGATCTTTGAATTTCACCAATGTTGTACGGGTTTTACAAAAAAACCAGAGGGGTGTTTATCTCATACCAAGGCGTGATACCATTTTCGAGAATGACCCATTAATAATCCCACATAGTAAAAAACCTGAAAATGTTTTCCCTATGCTCAACGACATGGGATTCATTTTGAATACTTCAAAGGACTTTGTCCAAGAGCTTAAAAGCATTAAAACAATTAAAAATCCTGATGAGCTGAGGATAAAAATTCTTTTTAAATTGAACAACAGCCGAAGTTCTTTTAAAGACATCAAAACACTATCCGATATTTTTAGACGTAGGATTGATAATGAAATTAGCAACTTTTCAAAACTCCTTGAAATGTGCAATAAAGCTGAAGAACTCAATATGGAATATGATTTGAAAGAAAAGCTTCGATACATCATTTCAGATATTATTTTATATGGTAGAGCTAGGGATTAATAAAAAAACATTTGATAATTTCAATATGAAAATGACAAACCCATGACCCCCAAACAAGCCGAACGCATACAGGCCAAAATCACCCAAGTCAAAAAGGAGCTGGCCGCCGACAAAAGATGCTGGGGTGGTTTTTATGACGACAGCAGGGGCCTCCGCTACCTTCCCCCTACTCTTTATATTAAACTGGGGGATTACTCAGGGGCCAATCGGTATTTCAATTGGTTTGACAAGAACTTCCCGGATGACATGGGCTATCCCATTTTTCTCTTTGAATGGACCCTAACCCTCTTCAAAACCCAAAAAATGGCACTGGCGGAGCATAAAGCTCAAGAGACCTTACGGGCCAATACCTATCTATTAGATGCCTTCCTCCAAATACCTACCCATGACCGGAACATCCGGGAGTGGTCCAACTGGGCATCCAAGGAACTGGCGGCCAATCTGCCCTACTCCAAGACCGATAATGTATTGGCAGATTTTGCCAAATGGTTGGAAGCGTTCATGGACAGTGAAAAGTTCCAGCAATTTGCGGAGGATTTCTTGGCTTCCAGACAACTTTAAATTAAACTGAGCGCACTTGTTCTGTCAATATTAACGGAATATCCATAGGTTGTTTAGGATTCAATTCTCTGTTAAAGAATCATTGCCTAATAACACATCTATTATTCCGCAACTGCTTGTTGTTTGTTCATGTGTCCCATTTTGTCCATTAGATGTTGCATATCTTCCCCTATCTTGTTTTCCAATACCCTGGCATAGATTTGAGTGGTGGAAAGTTTGGTATGGCCCAACATCTTGGAAACCGTCTCTATCGGAACACCGTTGGACAAGGTCACCGTGGTGGCAAAAGTATGCCTGGCGGTATGGAAAGAAATGTTCTTATAAATACCACAAGCCTTGGTAATTTCTTTTAAATACGCGTTGGTCTTTTGATTGCTATATACGGGCAACAAACCAATATCCTCTTTTGGAGCCTTTTCATATTTCTCCATGATTTCAACCGCCTTTGGCAACATCGGGATCTTTAAGGGCTCATCGGTCTTTATCCTTTTGGTGTAAATCCAATAATTGCCATCAATCCCCCTACTTACATTGTCCCTGGTCAATAGCTTGATGTCCATAAAGGTTAGCCCGGTGTAACAACTGAAAAGAAATACATCCTTCACCCGTTCCTTACCTATACTTGTAAAAGTGGTATCCTCAATCAAATTGATTTCCCTTTGGGTAAGATACTTTCTATCGAATTTATCGAAGCGCAACTTGAAGTTTCGAAAGGGGTCCTTGTCCATCCATTCCAACCGTACACCCAGTTTAGTAACTTTCATCAAACGCTCCAGATGTTTCATAGTACCGTTATTGGAACAGGTCTTTCGGTTTTTCTTGGGCTTGAAGGTTCTGATGTAGTTCTCAAAGTCCAAAATGAACTTGTGTTTCAATTCACCGAGCAATACATCGTTTGTTTTGAGTTTCGTGGTAATAAAGCTCTTTAGGTATTTTTCTGTAGAATAGTAATTCTTCATGGTCCCAGGTTTGAGGGCATTGACCATATTTCTGTTATGGTAGTCAAAAAGCTCCAAAAGGGTATGGTTCAATGCATCCTCCCCGACGTACCTTGCCTTGATAGATTTAGCCGTCATCAATTTCCTTTCCATGTGCAAGTCCCTATGAACATTGAGGATTTCACCATATACGGTGTCAAGGTAGGCGTTCAAATCTTCCATGGTTTTGTTCCTAGGAAATGCTTTTCCGCGCTTTTTGTCCCAATTGCACACCTTTATGCACCTTTTTAAACTGACCTCTGCACGCGCTTTTTTTACCGTAATGCGCAGGTAGATATCGTACATGTTCGGGTCATTGCGTTTTTTTCTTACGAAGAAATTAATTCCTAAAGTACTGTCTGTCCGCATGTTGTAATAGTTTAGGTTGAACAAATATTAGTGGTCGGACTGCCCTTAATCCTCAATTGCCCATACTTAAAACTACAATAATCTGTGCATTGGCGTGCTCACCTTATTGCACACCGAAAATTTGGATTCAGATGATATCAAATGGATACATAAAAAACAAAAAGCACTGATAATCATACAATTAACAGTGCTTTATATTAACCTAAACGATGGTTGGTCGGGATGACTGGATTCGAACCAGCGACCACACGCACCCCATGCGTGTACGCTACCAGACTGCGCCACATCCCGTGTTTGACCTTCGGTCAACAATTTTCAATAAACAATACCCAATTTTCAAAACGTCCACTGCTTTAAGCAGTCTGGGTACCAGACGGAGTCTATCCTGAGCGTAGCCGAAGGGCCACATCCCGAAATCGGACTGCAAAAATATAAATTTTGATGATATTTTGACCCAGACCCTACAAAACTTTTGCCGATAGGTACAAAATACCCATGCCGTATTTGACATCAAAATAAGTTTTAGTCTTAGTGTCAATGATTTATAAAATCTGACTTCCTTATCTATAAAGTGTAAAGTGTCCTACAAATCGTTGTTTTTCCCTATCGTTGGCATTCACCACATACCAATAGTCTCCTGTGGGCAGTGGTTTGCCCTCATAATTCCCGTCCCACTTTTTGACCTGGTCCAATCGGGCCACTACCCTACCATATCGATCATAAATGATCACATCGATATTGGGGAAGAATTCTCTGTTTTCCGGATACCAGTAATCGTTCAGGTTGTCCCCATCCGGCGTAAAGAACGGCGGCATTTCGGGCATTCCTTCAAAATTGAACGGCAGCACAAGATTAGCCACACATCCATTGCTGTCCCTGACCATAACGTTGATGTTGGAATCCACATTGATGTTGAACGTATTGATGTCCCCATAGGACTCTCCTTGGAAGAAATACTCATATCCCCCAAATCCGCCCGTAGCGATGGCCGTGACCTCATTGGGGCCAGTTTTCATGGCTTCCAGGGTCAGTGGTTCGTAGGCATCAATCTCAAATTCCACAAAGGTCACGCATCCGTTGGCATGGTAAATATATACCGTATGTTCGCCAGGTGGTAGGTTGCCAAAAGTCCTTTGGTTCGTGGCGAGTTGCACATCATCAACATCCAAGGAAAACAACAGGTCGGAAAGCTGCGAACTGTCTGCAATACTTACAGTGGCCGTGCTGTTCGGGAAAATACCCTCACAACCGTATTCCACAATAGGTTCCGCCACAATATCTATCCCAATGCCTATTTCCGCTATCACGTTGGTCTGGCAACCATTGGCATCCCTGATAAAGATGGCATAAGTTTCCCCGCCTTGGAGATTGTCAAAGAACATGGTGTCGTTTTGTACAAAATCGGCATCGTCAGCAGAATTTATACTAGTAAAATAAGGTGCGGTGCCTCCAAAGACTTCCAAGGTCAAGGTGCCGTCACCATCGCCCATACACACCTCTGGAGTTGTGGAAACCACTGCAGCAACCAATTCTGTGGGCTGGGTGATTTCCAGTGTTCTGGTAATGGTACAACCCAAATCATCTTGAATAATGATGTCATAGGTCCTTGGGCTCAGGTCATTGAATGTTTTTCGGTTCGGATTGTCTGGGTCATCGCCTTCAAAGAACTCGCTCAATGTATCCGAAATGGAATACCTGATCCTACCCGTACCTCCACTGGCCTCGATTATGATCTGTCCATTGTTATCCCCGGCACACATAACGGGTACTGCTTCCAGATACTCTAATACCAATGGTGGTTTTGGTTCGATAATTATAGGGTCAGATATGGCCTCACATCCACCACTTTGGGCATACACGTAGTAGGTGCCAGCATCCAGGTCCCTAAAGATTCCGGAACTTTGCGATGGACGGACAATATTGGCGGGCGACACGGGTAAGGTGTTCGCGTTCACCAAGGTGTACATATAGCTTCCAATACCCCCGAATGCCTCGGAACGAATGATTCCGGTGGATTCCCCTGCACAATTGATCGTTGCGTTGGTAAGGTCCAAGGCAATCACCAAAGGTGCCGCTGGGTCCAAGGAAATCTGGTTCGATTTCTCAAAAGGACAACCGTTAGAGTTCTGGACATCATATTGAAATGGTCCTGGATCTACAGTAATGTCCACTGTGATCTCCACACTGGTCATGCCGGCACCAAACGGTGTGAACGCATCTGAAGTTCCTGCCCTGCGGTAAAAATAGTCCACCCCTGGCTCGGGATTGAGCACCGTAAGCCCCATCCTCCCCATATCACCACAACCCGGGGGTTGAAGTTCCGTAAGTTCTGCCTCCACAATCTCTGGGTCCGAAATGGTTATTACATCTGTTTGGGCACTACAATTCCAGCCATCAAAAATGGTGATTCTATAATCCCCTGCCGAAAGATTAGCAAAGGTCGGTGTGGTCTGAAGTCCACTATTGGTACCATCGGTAATTCGGTTCAATTGGTACAGATAGTTCCCTGGGCCCTGTCCGCCCAAAACATTATAGGCTTCAATGACCCCATCGTTATCATTATTACAGGCCAACGGGTTTACTATTCGAATATCCGCAGAAATGGGTGTCGGTAATGGCAAGTTGATCGTATTGAATCTCTCACAACCCTCAAGATCCCTGATATTTACCGTATAGGTATCTGTGGATAGATTTTCGAATACTGGATTGGTATTGGGATAATCCACCAAAATAGTTCCATCGGATGCCACTAATTGGTATTCATAAGTTCCCCATCCCCCATCGCCAGTGGCTGTGATTTCGCCCAAACCAGGCACATTACAGGTCACTGGGGAGGTTTGCAATAAATCAACGGTCAGTTCCCTATCAGGAGAGCGCACTGTGGTCACATTGCTCACCACATCACAATAGGGCGAATCCAACGCTTCGATACGGACCACCAAGTTCCCTGCCGGCACATTTTCGATAAGTTCTGGGGAATTGATGGGCGCATTGGTATCAAAAGTTCCGGTAACCCCCGTTGAAGTTTCCACTCCAGCATTGTCGCGTGTGAACACTTCGTAATTGTATTGGCCACTATAATTATTGATAACTAAACTGATGACACCATCGTCCCCATTGAAACAGGTCACAGGTTCCACTTCGGCGATCAGGGCCTCGATGGTATTGTATTCGGGCATGTTGATGGTCGCGGTCAAATAGGTACATCCTCCACTGCCCACATCAGTCACAGCAAAAATATAATCCCCGGGCGTAGCGATGTCCCAAGTTACACGGTCTGTGCCTCCAGAACTTCTTGCTGGTTCGGAACCTAAGGGCAAAATCTCAACTAGATAATCCCCCGGACCTTCATTGATGATGATGTCAATGGAACCTGGACTTACCCCCGTTCCCGAAGCATCGCAAGTGATGGGGTTCACATCATAACTGAACGTAATGTCCGTTGGAGCATTGATGGTCACGGTTGACGTTTCCTCACAGCCATTTTGGTCCCTTGCGGTCAAAATAATGGTCTGGTTGGTTCCATTATCAATCACTTCGAAAGTATTGCTGGTCTGAAAATTGGTCCCATCAAACTGTGGGGTACCATCGTTCATGCTGTATGTGTATGGTCCAGTTCCTGTTGCAGTGCCTGTTCCATCACCATTGGTATCGGTATAAATGGTTATGGTCGCCGTACTGAACTGGTTGCTGGATGGGTTACAGCTGAATTCGGTATTCACCGCATTGGCCATCAACAGGGAAGGTTCATCAATGATGATATTGTCCGATCTATCCGTACAGCCCCTATCGGAAACCACTTCGACCTGATAGGTGCCTGGTTGAAGATCATCAAAAACAGAAGAGCCTTGCGGACCTACCACGATGGTCGAACTAGAACCTTGGTACAGAATATAGTTCAAAGGTGTATCCGTGTCGGTTCCCGGCTGAAGTTCCACCGAAATGGTACCATCATTAGCCCCGTTACAAGTAATATCACTCTTTGGCGTGGCCGTGATCACCGGGGTATCCACAGTGGACACAATTACTTCAGCTTCATCCGAACACAAAGGAGAGGTATTGGAATCCAAGTCAGTTACCAGAATATTGTAGTCCCCTGGCATCACATTGATAAATTCGTTGTTATTCAACTGTGGTGGACCAATATCTGTCAAAGTGAGAGCATCCCTCAATTGGTATTGAAAATTTCCGCTACCTCCTGTGGTGTTCACTGTGATGACCCCATCCCCTGCATTACAGGTAGGGAAAGAGGTGGCATCTGCCGTAATGGCAAAGAAATCGAAGACATCAGCAGTGACGGTGTTGGTACAGCCGTTGCCATCCCGAACCGTAATCACATAGCTTCCAGGGTTGGGAACAATAAAGGTAGTCCCTGTTTGGAAACCACTTCCAATATCATATTGAAAGGTGTTTTCCGGTTCAGGACCCGTGGTGAGCGGCGATACTATATTGATTTGATATCCGCTTGTGGCCGTACATTGGTTCACCACATCGATCACCGGATTTGGCACACCGGCTTCCTGGGTCACTGTCAACGTAGTAAAAGCTGTACAACCGTTGGCATCTTGGGTATAGAAATCATAAGGCGTAGGGTAAGGCCCTGGAACCTCAAAAGTGGTTTCCGGTACGAATGCTGTCGGTGCTGGGTCTCCCGAAGGCACATAGGCATAGGTGTATGGGCCGGTGCTTCCAAACCCCCTTACGGTCACCAAAGCTCCCGCATTACAAGTGGCCTCCACAAAATTATCGATGGCTATGGAAACAGCACTGATATCAATAAAGGCCAAAGTACTTCCACTACATCCATTGCTATCGTCCGTGACAATGATCTGATAATTCCCGGGAGCCAATCCGGTCAAGGTTCCGGCATAAGAAATGGTTTCCCCTGTAAATGTTTGGGTCGAAACCATTGCTCCGGTATCGGTGTTTTGTACCCTCACCGTAAAGTTTCCTGGTGCTGAAATTCCAGATACCTCAAAATCAATGGAGCCACTTCCTGCCACATTACAGGAAGCTGCCAAAGAGGTGGCCGTTACAGTAACAGGATTAGTTGGACCTATGGGTTCAATTTCTTCAATATAGGTACAACCATTGGCATCCCTTACTTCTACAAAGTAGGTCACTCCAGGAACTACCAATCCGGTGACATCAAATATATCATTTCCAGCACCTGACCCCAACTGCCATGTCGGGTCACCCACCAACCTAAACTCGTAGGGTGCTGTTCCTCCAACGGCTTGGACTCGATATGGGAACGAAGTATCAGAGCAAACAGCAGGATCTGGGTCCAATGGAATCAAATCCAATTCATTTTGGTCGATCACTACGGGATCACGGTCCTCACAACCTTGGGCATCGGTAGTGATCAGGGTATAGTTGCCTGTGGGTAGATTGGTGAAGTTTACCGAAGTACTGGTGGTCCCTATCGATGATGCCACTGTTCCCCCAAATTCGTCCACAAGGACATAATCGAAAGGTGCAACCCCATTGCTGATGGATGCCGCTATTTCTCCGTCGACCGCTCCCGATGAACAAACAGCATCGGTAGGCGTTGCAGTGGCATCCAAAGGGTCGCTGGCACCGATGGTCACGGTATAAGCTGGGCTCACACACCCCCTACTGTCGCGGATGACAAACCCTCCGTGTGTCCCAGGTCCATATCCCGAAAAGATATTTTGGCTACTGAATGTTGCCCCATTGTCATTACTGTATTCATATGGTGGAATACCTTGGGTGGTATCGGGAACCAACTCCACGATACCGCTGGTATTGTCGCCACATTGTGTGTCCGTGCCCACCACAGACCCCGCTATGGTCTCCGTAGGTGAAATGGTCACCATGTTCGATTCCGTGGTACATCCACGGCTATCGGTGATCAAAAACTGAAAAGTGGTATCAGAAATGATGGAACCATCATTTGGAATGCTATACACAAAGGAGTTCCCAGTAATATTGTTGTTATCCGAAGTATAGGGTGCCCCATTGATACTGACTTCATAGATATCATAGTTGCCCCCAGAGGTATATCCATTGCTGATGTTTACCTGAATCTGTCCGGGAGGTCCCGCACAATCCAATTCCTGGGTGATGGTGGCATTGGCCATGACCTGTGGCTGAATGGTGGCCGTGACCGTATCACGACAGTCGTTGGCATCCACCACTTCAATGGTATAGGTTCCCGGGGTAAGTCCGGAAAAGCTATTGCTGGCCCCCAAAGGCCCTCCATTGATCCTATAGCGGTAAGGGGCCAATCCGCCCGCAGCGTTCACGGCTAAGGTCGATGCATTGAAATTATCATAGCAGAAATCAGAGGTCCCGTTGTCTAAAGTTAGGGTCGGGGCATCCAACCTTGTGAGGGTGAAACTATCAGTAACCTCACATCCGTTGGCATCGGTAACCCTTACTTGATAGGTTCCGTCCAAGGAAAGATTGGAAAACGTACTTCCGTTTTTAGGCCCCCTTGTTGAACCATCGGGTTGGATCAAGGTATATCGGTTACCACCCCATCCGCCAACGGTATTGATTCGGACTGCACCAATATTTCCATTCTGGCAGCTCATATCGGTCACATCCAAGCCAGAGATCGCAAATGCGGTCGAAGGTTCTTCAATCACCAATGTAGATGTATCCGTACAATTTGTCTCTTCATCGGTCACAGAAATCACGTAGCTTCCGGCGGTCAAACCTGTAACGGGAATGATACTTCCATTCTGACCAGTGAAAACTGTGCCCCCGTCTATACTGTAGCTATAGGTTGAATTGAATCCATCTACCAAAAAGCGGCCTTCCCCGTCCGAATCACCAACACAGGTCACAACCCTTGTCTGTTGAGCCTGAACACCGATGGAACTGATATCGGTAATGGCATAATTCTCGTCGTAGGAACATCCTTCATTATCAGTGACCCTAAATGTATAGGTTCCCAATCCCAATCCGGTGAAAGTATTGTTGTTGCCATTGTTGATGGCACTTGCCGATGGGGCAATGATTTCGTAGGTATAAGGTCCCGTACCGCCCGTAACGGTTAAATCCAGGGAGGCGGTTGTAGTGATACAATCCAAACTGGAGATACTGAAATCCAGATTGCTGGGCTTGTTCAATGCATTGAACACAATATTGGGAAGTGCCTCAACACATCCATTGGCATCCCTGACCATGGGCGTATAGCTCCCCACGCCCAAATTGGGGAACACGTTATTGGTACCAAAGCCTGCTCCGATACTGTACTCGTAGGGAGCGGTTCCCCCTGAAACACCGGAAATGGTGATCTGTCCCCCATTTTCATTACCACAAGTCGGCAGAAAATCTGGATTGGCGGATGCTGTTATGGTCGATGGTGTGCCCACGGTGGCCGTTTGCGGTGTTGTGGTACAGGTAAACGAATCCTGTTCATATCGCAGCACCACATCATAAGAGCCCGGCGCCAAATTGGAGAACACATTGCTTATCTGAAAGGTTGCCCCATTGTTGATGCTATATTCAATCTCATACCCAAATCCATTGGTCACATTGATGGTGACCCTTCCATCATTGGCGCCACCACAATTGGCATCTTCTTCGGTGATGTTGAAAATGGGTGGCGGTATATCCTGGACATCCACGGCAGCGCTTCGCTGGCAACCATTGGCATCTTCTACCAAAATAGCGTAAGTCCCTGCTGTTGTTACAGAAAAACTGGTGCTACTCGAATATGTTGAGCCGAAAGGACCTCCATCCACGCTGAAGCGATAGGGAGCGGTTCCCCCTGAAGTGTTCAGATTGACATTCACCGAAGTGGCCCCACATCCAAAACTGTCCGAAGCAGTGGCCGAGACGGCCAATGGACTTATGCCACCACCTATCACTATGGGATCACCATTGATATCGTCCGTAACGGTCTCTGAACAATTGTTGGTCTCCACCCGAATGCTGTATGTTCCGGGGCTTACATTGGCAAACGTATAGGAATCGGACCCGTTGGGGCCAAAAGTGTCCACGGTCACCCCGTTCTTCACCAAACGATAGGTATAGAATCCAGGTACGCCGGAAACCTGCACATCAATACTGCCCAGTTCCCCGCTGCAGAGAATGTCATTGGCGGTCACATCCACATTGATGTCAAGGTCGTTCACCGTCACTGGGTTTGATGGAAAGACGCAGGCACTCGCCGAAACGTTCTTCAAACGCACATATACCCTATAGGTTCCCTGTGAAGTGATATCAAAATAAGGAGTATCCTGATAGGGTCCGGCAGGACTGTTCAGGCTGTATTCATATCCAGCAGGAACATTGGTCACCTCTACCCTGCCTGGATTTCCGCAGACAATATCTTCTTTGATCAATTGGGGGTTCAAGGGATTGAGCGTCGATTTGAAGTAATAGTACTGACCAGAATTGACCCTCACCCTATATTCTCCAGCTGCAGACAAATCAAAGGTGGGTCCTGTGCCGACAGTATTCCACGTACAGGCAGCATTTATGGTAGGGCAATCATCCACCACCGTAGGGGCACAACTATTGGGGTCCAACCGCTGCCATTGGTACGTACTGCCCGATTGGCTCAAACTAATGGTCCGGATATCACTGGTTCCACAAAGAAAAAACTTGGCCAGTGTGCTTCCATCGTTGGGACAAACGACCTGCTGATCGCTCCCCTGTATAATCGTCATGAACATACTTAGGCTCGCCGGGACCGACGCCGTTTCTGCAGCCAACGACACCTCAGGTGCGGATACCACCTCTTCTTCCTCGGCTTCTGTCGGGGATACGGTGGAAATGATTTTGGTCAAGATACGGTTGACCTCTGTTTTTGCTAATACCGTGGAACCAAAGATTGATATGAACACCAGCAACACGGCATATAGCAAATGCCTTGTTTTTTGAGGGAGCATAGGTTAAGTCTTGTTAGCAGAATATGTCAGATTTGGGACCCTAATATTCTAAGTTGTAATTGTCTATACTTATAAAATTCTGTTTATCTTACGGCAAATGATTCTCTAGAAATGACCGTTCGTCTATTAAATCTGTTATTTCAACGTAAAATTATAGAAAAAAGTACCTTATTTCCTTATTTTTTCGTTGTACTGCTCAATACATCCTGTGCCCAAAATCCAAATTCTAAGATAAATCTTACAAATAATACGGATTTTACATCTGAAATTGTTGTAGATGGCATTCAAAACCCTTGGGGCATGGTCTTTTTGCCCAACAACAATATTTTGATTTCCGAAAAATCAGGAAAACTGCTATTGTTCAAATCAGGAAATACCATTGAAGTGGGCAATGCCCCCGAAGTCTATAACCGTGGACAGGGCGGATTGATGGATATTGAACTCCACCCTGATTATAAAAACAATGGATGGATTTACTTTTCCTATGCCTCAAGCGAGGGTGACGACAAAGGTGGAAACACCGCAATCCTACGGGCCAAGCTCTCCAATAATAGACTTGTACAGAAACAGTTGCTCTACAAAGCGGTCCCCAACACCACAAAAGGCCAGCATTTTGGATCACGTTTGGAGTTTGACCGGGACGGTTACCTGTTTTTCTCCATTGGCGAACGCGGTGATCGGGATGTGAACCCACAGGACATCACTAGGGACGGTGGAAAGATCTATCGTCTTCATGATGATGGGAAGGTTCCTCAAGACAACCCGTTTGTTGGCCAAGACGGTGCCAAGACAGCCATCTATAGCTACGGCCATCGAAATCCACAGGGATTGGCACTCCACCCGGAAACCGGAGAGTTGTGGGAACACGAACATGGCCCAAGAGGTGGGGATGAAATCAATATCATCCAAAAAGGAAAAAATTATGGTTGGCCCGTGATCACTTATGGCATCAACTACAGCGGCACCAAGATCACCGATGAAACCGCACGGCCAGGAATGGAAAAGCCCTTATACCAATGGACGCCCTCCATCGCACCTTCGGGTATGGCCTTTGTTACCTCGGACAAATATCCCAACTGGAAAAACAGTCTCTTGGTGGGTTCTTTGTCCTTTCAATATTTGGAACGATTGGAAATCAAGGATACCAAAGTGGTGTACCGAGAAAAGCTCTTGGATGGCATGGGTAGGGTCCGAAACGTGCGGCAAGGCCCGGACGGCTACATTTATGTAGGGATAGAAGGAAAGGGAGTCTTTCGATTGGTTCCCAAATGAGCCTACTTCAATGCATCTATGGCCCGCTTTACTGAACCGTACTTCGTTAATGCCTTTTCTGCCTCTTCATAGCTAAGGCCCAGTTCTTCCATAATATAACGGGTTCCACGATCCACCAATTTGGTATTGCTGAGTTGCATGTTCACCATTTTGTTGCCCTCTACGCGACCGATACGAATCATCAGTGCAGTGGAAATCATGTTCAGCACCAGTTTTTGACTGGTTCCACTTTTCATTCGGGTACTTCCCGTCAGAAATTCCGGCCCCACATTGACCTCTATCGGAATGTCTGCATCCGTTGCCAAAGGTGAGCCCGGGTTATTGGTAATGCCCACGGTCAATATGCCATGCTTTTTTGCATCGGCAATACCTCCCAACACATACGGAGTGGTCCCTGAAGCTGCTATACCGATCAAAACATCATTGTTGGTAATATCATATTCCCGAAGGTCCTTCCAAGCCTGTTCCGTATCGTCCTCTGCGAACTCAACAGCCTTTCGGATGGCCCTGTCCCCTCCTGCAATGAGACCGATCACCCTGTCGTGGGGCAGCCCAAAGGTGGGCGGTATCTCGGAAGCATCAAGGATTCCCAAACGTCCACTTGTTCCCGCACCGATATAGAACAATCTGCCCCCTTTTTCAAAACGCTTTGCGGTCTCGTCCACTACTTGCGCCACTTGGGGCAAAATCTGTTCAACGGCTTCCGCCACTTTTTTGTCCTCATTGTTGATATTGGCCACAATGTCCAAAGTCTTCATTTCATCCAATCGGTCGTACAAAGACGGTTCCTCGGTAATCTTTATATGCTTATCTATCACTATTACAATAATTGTATGTTCATATTCTTAAATGCATCGAGCTTGGTGTCCCATGGCTCCAATTCCGTTATCAGGGCGTCGATTTCTTCCACACCGCATATCCTGTACCGCTGCAATGAACCGATTTTTTCCGATATGCAGGGCGACACTACCTTACGGGCACTATGGATCATGGCTTTTTTCATTTGCACGATTTCCCAATCAAATTCCGTCAACCCTTCCGTGGCATGAATGGAATTGGTACCCAAAAAACAAATATCCGCTTTGATATCGGAAAGCATGTTGATGGCACTACCGCCGATCGCTATTTGAGAGTCCTGGGACAACCTTCCCCCAATGAATATCACCTCAATATTACTTTTTCCCAGCAATTGTACCGCTATCGGCAGGCTTGGGGTAAAACAGGTCAGTTTCATTCTCGAGGGCAACCGTCTTGCCAATTCCAGATTGGTGGTGCCTCCGCTCAGTAAAATCACCTGTCCCTCTTTTATCAACCCAAGGGCCTTCTCGGCAATAAGGGATTTTTTTTCGAGGGAATAAATTTTCTTTCCAGTGGGATTGTAGTTGTTGAAGCCCAAAGAAATGGCCCCTCCGTGCACTTTCTTCAACTGTTTGGCATTGTGCAGTTCTTTGATGTCACGTCGGATGGTATCCACGGAAACATTGAGCAAGTTGGCTATATCCGTCAACAACACCCTATTGTGGATGCCCACTTCGTTAAGGATAAATTGATGTCTTTCTTCCTTCAACATAGTATTGGATAAAGTTAAATAAATCTAAAAAAGAATACCAATACCAGCAAAATACTGCAAAAATACGCATATTCTTCAAATATATTTTCAATAACTGCAGATAATTGCATTATTATGCTGTTTTTCGTATATATTTGAAATATTCTTTCTGTCTTTTGCAAGAAGGTGAAGTTAAGTACAGTGATATGTTCGGAAAGAAAACTTGAAATGGTCTTACGATTACCTTGGGGCAAGTGTATGAGGAAGAAGATGCGATGACATAGATGTAAACCTACCCCAAAAGGACCATACCATACCCGTATGGGAATGAGGAATGAAGCTCCAGTAGCTTATGTTGGATAAAAAACCGCAAACCGATACAATGCTCTGGGCATGGCCGAATATGAAGCCATGAAAGGCTTTGTACGTTATCATTTTAACTATAATTAAACTACTCAAATTTATGCGAAAACTACATGACTATTTAGGACAAATGAGGTCCCGACTGGTTGTAATTGTCTTCTTGGCGTCTGCGCTTTCAGCCTTCGCCCAGAGTCAATACACCTTTTCGGGGACCGTTATTGAAAGTGGCACGGGAGTGCCGCTTGCTGGTGCTTCAGTGTTCATTGAGAACACATCGTATGGTTCCGTCACCGATTTTGACGGGAATTATAGCTTTTCCGCCACCTTGGAGCCAGATTCTTACACATTGGCGATCAGCTCCTTGGGATTTTCCACCCAACGAATCGCAGTCACAGTGGGCGGAAGTTCCTCGATCACTACCGATGCCAGTCTTGCCGAGGATTTATTGAGCCTTGACGAAGTGGTTGTCACAGGTACGGGAGCAGGAGCCAACAAAAGGACCTTGGGTAATGCCATATCTTCCGTAAAGGCCCAAGAATTAGTGGACAATGGAGCGACCCAGATAGACCAGGCCATTGCCGGTAAAGTTACCGGTGCCCTGGTACAACAAAACTCAGGTGATCCCGCTGGCGGCATCAGTATCCGTCTTCGTGGACCAAGTACCATTGCCGGTAGCTCGGACCCTCTTTACATTGTTGATGGGATCATCATCAGCAACTCGAGCAACGAGCTCGTAGACCTTGGGGGGAATGCGCAGAACCGCTTGGCAGACATTAACCCCAACGACATCGAGAAGATAGAGATCATCAAAGGAGCGGCAGCGGCAGCTATTTATGGGTCAAGGGCGAGCAACGGTGTGGTCCAGATCTTCACCAAACAAGGAAGGAGCGGCGAACCCAAGTTCACCTTTATGACCAATACCAGGGTGAACGAACTTCGCAAGAAAATTGATTACAACCAAGTCCCCTTAGCCTGGGCCGTACCTTCAAACCGATCAGATCTCACAACAGTTGAAGTAGATCGTTATGACCTTCAGGATGAGATGTTCGAATCTGGTTTTGGGATTGAAAACTATTTCTCCATGACTGGCGGTACAGAAAAAACATCCTATTATCTGTCCGCTTCCCATTTGGACAACGATGGTATCATAAAGAACACCAATTTTAAGCGGTACGGCTTCAAGGCCAATCTTACCCAAAAGGCCTTTGATTGGTTGGATATTACAGGTGGTTTCAATTACGTCAGGAGTGTCAGCAATGACATGCCCAACGGAGGGATCAACAGTGCCTATGGTGCCATTACCGGCTTTGTGTTCAGTGACAACTCCATCGACCCATCTCCCGATGAATCAGGGGTATATCCCGTCACCTCCCCTGCAGTACCAAGAACAAACCCTGCTGAGGCTGTGGCTCGGTTCGACTTCGGCCAAAAGACCAACCGTTTTATCACAAGTGTGGCGCTTGACGCGAATTTCACGAAAAATTTGAGCGCTAAATACACCTTGGGATTGGACTATTACAACCAATCGGCCACGGCCTACATCCCGATCAACAACACTTCCCCCAATCCTGATGGGTATGCCAGAAGGGCCGACCTGAACAGTTTTCAGTACAACTCAGACCTTAATTTCACTTATAAAACGGATATTACTTCGTCCATCTCCTCCACTTCCACTTTGGGAGGGTCATGGCAGTATGAAGAACGTGAAAGCATAGGCATCAACGCAACGGGTCTGCCTCCTGTGGTAGAGACTGCAGCTGGCGGAAGCATCTTGGAGCAAGGGGAAAGCCGTTCCCAGATATCCTATTGGGGTGCTTTCTTTCAACAATCCTTTGGATTTAACGACAAAATCTATGTGAACGGGGCCGTACGTATGGATGGCGCATCCACCTTTGGTGAGGACGAACGCAACCAGTTGTACTTTAAGGCAAGTGCCTCCTATGTGATGTCCGATGAGGATTTCTGGAAAAATACCTTTGGGGATGCTTTCAACCTGTTCAAGCTTCGAGCTTCTTGGGGACAAGCAGGTAACCTGACCGCCCTGAGTGCCTATGCAAGGTTTTCCAACTACAACCCATCTGCCCTGACAGGTACTGTAAGTTTGATCCCAAGCACCCAATTGGGCAATGAAACCCTTAAGCCAGAAAGACAGGATGAAACAGAGCTTGGTTTTGACGCAGGACTGTTCAACAATAGGATCGGTATTGAATTTTCTTACTACAAACAGAAGGTTACCGACCTGTTATTGCAAAGGGTACTGGCACCATCCAGTGGTTTCAGTTCACGATTCGAAAATGTCGGAAATCTGGAGAACACTGGTGTGGAAGTATTGCTAAGAGGAGCCCCGATCAAGACCAAGGACTTTAACTGGGATCTTACGGCCACTTTCTCAAAGAACAAAAACGAAGTGACCAATGTGGCCGGTGGCGGAAGAATTGCACTTCCCGGCAGCTTTTCCACCAATTATGTGATCGAAGGCCAACCGCTTGGGGTTTTCTACCATGGATTCTATGCGAGGAACGAGGACGGATCCATAGCCCTTGACGATGCAGGATACCCCTTCCGAGGGGAAACCGAGGAAGGCGAGCGCTCCAAAGTTATTGGTGACCCCAACCCAGATTGGTTCGGATCGTTGATCAACGAGTTTACCTATAAAGACTTTGGCCTCAGGGTACAGTTCGATGCCGTCCAAGGCTACGACGTCTTCAACTGGAACAGAAGATTGTTGGACAATGTTGTCTTTGGTGGTGGTTACAATGTAGGACAGGAACTTTTGGGCAACAGGCCCAAGGGCTATGGAAGTGCACAAGCGGGTATTTTTGAGGAATTTGTGGAGGACGGGTCTTTCGTGAAACTCAGGGAAGTTGCGTTGAGCTATACCTTCAAACCCAAATGGGAGCACATAGACAATGTAAGGTTCAGTTTGGTGGGCAGAAACTTGATCTCTTGGGACGATTACTCCGGATGGGATCCAGAAGTAAGCGCAGCAGGACAGAGCAATGGAGTACGCGGATTCGATTTTGCCACAGTACCGATACCAAGGACCTATCAATTGGGCGTAAACGTTAGTTTCTAATCCTAAAAAAATTGACAATGAAAATTCACAGATACAATACATTAAAACTGATATTCCTGCTAACGACCCTGTTGGCGGTCACATCGTGCGAAACAGACTTTGATAACCCGAACGCGGCCTCGGCCGACCAGGTTTACGATTCAAGGGAAGGTATTTTGGCAGCATCAATAGGCATGCAGGAACTTTATTCCACAACAGGTATGCGATGGATGATAGAGACCCCTGCCATCACCACAAGGGAGGTTGGTATCACCAGCACTTTCCAAAACCTCATAGACCTTGAAAACGGCGGGGATATCCCCAACAACACTTCAAACATCGAAGGGCTATGGGCCACCATGTTGCGGGTGATCGGCATTGCCGAGAATGTTGCCACTGAGGCAGAAGGCTTGGAAATAGAAGCAGGAACACGAAGTGGTCTCATCGCATATGCCAAATTGTTCCATGCCATGAGTATCGGTGCCATGGCCCAAAACTACGAGCAGGTGATTGTTGCCACTTCAGATGACAACCCTCCTTTCGTGAGTAGGATCGAAGGCTTCAATACCGCCGTTAGCTTGCTGACAGAAGCACAAACACTTCTAGCGGCGACACCCATTTCCGCTGAATTTGAAGCGGAAATATTGAGGGGAGAAATAGATTTGGAGAATACCATTGGGGCAATGCTGGCCCGATTTAATCTCTATGCCGGCAATTATGATGCCGCCATCGCGGCTGCATCCGAAGTGGACCAAACCTCTGGCTCTGTTTTCTCCTACGATTCCCAGAACCTGAACCCCGTTTGGGCCAGGGTCTATCAAAATGGTGTGGACAACTTCAAACCAAGAGATAATTTTGGCCTACCGGAAAGCTTTGTCTTTGACGATGCCGATGGTAGATTGGCCTTCTATTTGATCCCTTTGGATGAATTGAACCTAAACCAATTGCCCATCGAGGATCTGGCTGGTTTCTTTGATGGCGAAAATGGTTCGGAAGCGATCCCAGTCTATTTACCGGATGAAATGAACCTCATCATTGCAGAGGCCAACCTGAGAAAGGCTTCTCCGGACACAGGTGCGGCAATCGCGGCCTTGAATCTGGTATTGACGGACAATGACGACATCTTTGGCGTAAATGCGAATGTGGCCGCCTATAGCGGGGATACATCTGTGGATGCCTTGTTGGATGAAGTCTATAAAAACAGAAGGGCCGAATTGTTCCTCACCGGGGGTAGTCTCGAGGACAGTAGAAGGTTTGGAAGGCCTGAGCCCACGCCAACAGTACAAAATTTCGATGAAGAACGGAATAGGAACTTTTATCCATATCCTTTGACGGAAAGGGACAACAATACGAACACTCCTCCTGATCCGGCCATATGATGAAAATTCATTTGAGTTGTTAGTTGTTTAATTCAATTTTAGCAAAAAGGCCTACATTTAGTGCATACGTAGGCCTTTTTTATTCCATTTCATGAAAAGATTTCTCTACTTGATCCCTTTTGCTTTTCTGATTTCCTGTGCGGTTTCCAAAGCACCCAAGGAGGAATTCAGGGGGGTATGGATAGCCACCGTGGCCAACATCGATTGGCCGAAACACCCATTCGATGATGTTGAAAAGAAAAAGAAGGACTTCATCGCCATACTGGACTTCTACGAAAAGCTGAACTTCAATGCGGCCATTGTGCAGGTGAGGACCGCCGGCGATGCCCTCTACCCCACCCAACTCGCCCCGTGGTCCAAATACCTGTCGGGCCAACAGGGAAAAGCTCCCGAAGGTTTTGAAAAACCCCTCCAATGGATGATCGAGGAAACCCATAAGAGGGGAATGGAGTTCCACGCCTGGCTCAACCCCTATCGCGCCACATTCGACCTGGACACCTTGGCCCTTTCCAAATCCCATGATTTTTACCAACATCCCGACTGGATGATCAAATACGGCAAAAAATACTACTATGATCCCGGCCTCCCCGAAGTGCGGGACAAATTCAACCAGATCATTGAAGAATTGGTCACCACATACGAGCTGGATGCCATCCATTTTGACGATTATTTCTATCCCTATAAAATTGAAGGGGAAACATTTGGGGATGCAGAAACCTTTTCCAAATATGGATTGCCCGGACAATCCTTGGAAGATTGGCGACGAAGCAATGTGGATTCCCTCGTGAAAAACGTACACGCCACCATCAAAAAACATAAACCTTGGGTACAATTCGGTATAAGTCCGTTCGGGGTCTGGAAAAATAAAAGTACCGACCCAAAGGGCTCCGACACGCAAGCCGGACAGACCACCTACGAGGACCTGTATGCAAACCCTGTGCTATGGGTTCAGGAAGGCTGGTTGGACTATTTGGCCCCACAAGCCTATTGGAGCATGGATTACCCCTTGGCCTCACACAAAAAAATTGCTTCATGGTGGGCCAATGCCACACCAAACACCAACCTGTACATGGGCAACGGCACCTATAAAATCAACAACAATGCTGATAAGGCTTGGAACAAAAAAAACGAAATTCCAAAGCAATTGAAACTTGCACGTGATTTGGAAAATATCGATGGTAATATCTTCTTCAGTGCCAAATCATTGATGGGTCAGCATGAAAAGGTCAACACCAAACTGGAAAAGAAATTTTATCGGTTGCCCGCTAAAAATCCCGGTCCCATCAACCAATTGACAAGGGCCGTACAATTGCCTGCCATCACTTCTTCGGAAACAACCGATCAAACCCTGAAAATTTGTGTCAACCATGTTGACGATGTCCCTCGCTTTCTCAATCTTTACCTTATAAAAAAGGGGAAAGCACAGCTCATTGGAAAAGAATATCTTTCAGAAAATGATTCGGAAGGGTGCTTTCAATTCCAATTGACCCCCAAGCAGCTCCGAAGCGATCTGGAAATCAATATCAATGATGCCTATGGCAATCAAAGTGCCATGCAACCCATAAATTTAGAATAAGATGATGCACGACATGCTTGTTCGACTTTTGGACCTCCCCGACATTTTCGAAACTGAGAAAACCCTCTTCGAGAAAGAAGGCGTAGTTTTCAAAAGGCCCATCCCTCCCGAAAAAAGCATTGTGGTCCAGTGGGTCGGCCAGCATTTTAGCACAAACTGGGCAGACGAGACCGAAGCCGCTTTCGCTTCTTTGCCCGTCAACTGTTATATCGCCCAGCGGGAACAGGAAATTTTGGGCTTTGCCTGTTTTGAGAGCACGGCAAAGAACTTTTTTGGACCTACGGGTGTTCTTCCTTCCGAAAGAGGCAAAAACTTGGGCAAGATCCTGTTGGTAAAATCCTTGCTCGCACTGAAGGAAATGGGATATGCCTACACCATCATCGGTGGGGTGGGTCCTGCCAGCTATTATGAAAAAACCGTAGGCGCCACCATCATCGAGAAATCGGAAAAAAGCATCTACCAGAACCTATTAAAGCACCGCAAATGAATGTAGCCCCCAAAGACAAAAACGCCTGGCTGTGGATTCCCTTTTTATACTTTACCCAAGGGATTCCCTACATTCTGGTGGTCACGGTTTCCGTGATCATGTACAAGCGTTTGGGCATCGGCAATGCCGAAATAGGACTGTACACCAGTTGGCTCTATTTGCCTTGGGTCATCAAGCCCTTGTGGAGTCCCATTGTGGACCTCAACGGTACCAAACGAAAATGGTTCCTGGGTATGCAATTGGTCATCGCCCTCGCTTTTTTGGGAATCGGTCTTTTCCTGCCCTCCAATTCCTTTTTCACCATCACCTTGGCATTTTTCTGGATGGCCGCCTTCGCCTCTGCCACCAACGATATTGCCTCGGACGGCTATTATATGATTGGTCTTACCCAGAAAAAACAGTCCTTTTTCATTGGACTTCGCAGCACTTTTTACCGATTGGCCATGGTGACCGGGCAAGGACTCTTGGTCATTTTCGCTGGATTTTTGGAGAACACATATGGGGACAACACCAAAGCGTGGTCCGTTACCATGATTAGTGCAGCTGTTTTGATGATCGCCCTCACCATTTCCAACTTTTTTGCCACACCCAAGTTTGAAGAAACAGCACCTCAACCCAAAGAAAAACCAGTGAGCTTTTTTGAGGTGTTCGCCTCCTTTTTCAAGAAAAAACAGATAGGTTGGGCACTCCTGTTCATCCTCACCTACCGCTTGGGCGAATCCCAATTGGTAAAAATGGCCTCCCCCTTCCTTTTGGACAAACTCGAAGTGGGCGGACTGGCCTATTCCACGGAAGCCGTGGGCACCATATATGGCACGGTGGGCATCATCATGCTCTCCCTTGGCGGAATCTTGGGTGGAATCCTGATCTCGAAGGACGGCCTAAAAAAATGGATGCTGCCCATGTTGTTGGCCCTGAACCTGCCCAATGCGCTATATGCCCTTTTGGCGATAACCCAGACCACCAGCATGTTTGCCGTGGTGGGCACCGTGGTGATCGAGCAATTTGGGTATGGCTTTGGGTTTGCCGCATTCATGATGTACTTAATCTATGTGGCCGAAGGTGCTTCCAAAACATCGCATTATGCCATCGCCACCGGATTCATGGCCCTCGGGATGATGCTCCCTGGCATGCTGAGTGGATACATTCAGGAGTGGTTGGGATATGGTGGCTTCTTTACCTGGGTCGTGATTGCCGCCCTGCCCGCATTTGTGGTACTGCGCTTTTTGGAATACCCTTCGGATTATGGCAAAAAAACTGTTGACACCAATGACTGACACCCATCAAACCTATACGCTTTCAAAGAAAGAATTGACCCTAAGACAAAAAGTGGGACAATTGTTCATGCCCGCAGTGTTCATCAACGATACCGAGGAAGAAGTCCAAAAAATGGAAAGGCTCATCAAGGAACACCATGTAGGTTCCATCTGTTTTTTCCACAGTAGGGCCAGTGCTGCGACCAATTTTGAAGGAAAGAAAAAAGTGGTGCACAATGCCAAAAGCTATGACCGATTAAAGGAGCTCATCGACCGCTATCAGAAAGCAGCTGAAATTCCTCTTTTAGTGGCCATCGATGCCGAATGGGGGTTGGCCATGCGCATTGAGAACACCCCACAGTTTCCCTACGCCATCACCCTCGGGGCACTGAACGGGGACGAAAAGTTAATCCAACAGGTGGGGCAATATATTGGCCAGGATTGCAGGGCTGCTGGCATTCAGTGGAACCTTGCCCCGGTGGTGGACATCAACAACAATCCTGAAAACCCAGTGATCGGCTACCGTTCGTTCGGGGAAAACAAAGAAAAGGTGTTGGCCAAATCCGAAGCTTTCATTCGGGGAATGGAAAGTACCGGGACACTAAATTCCATCAAACACTTTCCCGGTCACGGCGATACGGCGACCGATTCCCATTTGGGATTGCCCGTCATCGACAAATCCATAGAGGAATTGATGAAAAATGAACTCTATCCTTTTCAAAAACTGATTGAAAAAGGAGTGGACTCGGTGATGGTGGGCCATTTGTCATTGCCCCAATTGGACTCCGAAAATCCATCGACCATTTCATCAAAAATCATCACCTATCTCTTGCGGAAACAAATGGGTTTTGAGGGTGTGATCATTTCTGATGCCCTGAACATGCACGCCGTCTCCAAAAAATATCCCCAAAAAGGAAAATTGGAACAGGCCGCTTTTGAAGCAGGGATGGACATACTGTGCTTTAGTGAAAATGTTGCAGAAGGAATACAATTGATAGTGGACACGGTCACTGAAAGGCGAATCAATGAAAGTTTTGATCGGTTGTGGCAATTGAAGAAAAAAGCTTTTGCCTCCGAAAAAGAGATGGTCGCACCAAATGACGGTTCCGCATCTGTGCTAAACCGCAACATAGCACTTGAAAGCATCACGGAGCTCTATGGAAACCCTAGCGGCATCCAAAAATTAAAAGCTGAAGGATTTCTCAATATATCCTGTAACAACGGGAAAGAAAACATCTTTTCCCAAAAATTAGAGGATGAATTTGGGATTGAAACTCTGGATATTGCTTTGCAAACGGACATCATCAACCAAAAGATCAAGACCACCAAAAATGTGGTCCTCTCCCTATTTCCACCGGCCGTGAAACCCAAGGACCTATTTGGGTTTGATGAAAACGTGTTGGAAACCGTCAAAAAATGGATCGATGAAAATAACACCTTGATCTACCTTTTTGGCAATCCCTATGTCTTGGACCTTTTAGGATTGAAACCGACCACCAATGTGGTTGTGGTCTATCAAGATTTTCCAGAATTCCAAGAGGTCGCTTTTGGACATTTCATGGAGAAAATTGAATCGAAGGGAAAACTGCCCATCCAACTAAAAACCTTTCAGCCATGAGCAAAGAAATCCTTGATTCTTGGAACAAAAATGCGGATGAGTGGATAAAAGTCATTCAAAATGATGCCATCCCCTCAAGAAAGTTCACCAATAAGGCCATACTTGAAATGGTTTCGGAATTGGACGGAAAAAAGATGGTGGATATTGGCTGCGGAGAAGGTTGGCTGACCCGTGAGATGGGTAAATTGGGCTGGGAGGCCACGGGCTTAGATGCTATTGAGAGTTTGGTCTTGGAAGCCCGAAAAAAAAGTGATGAAGGCTTCCACGTTCTCACATACGAGGAAATCATTGATGGAAAACCAATGCCCAATGCCCCTTTTGATGCCGCCGTGTTCAATTTTTGTCTTTACTTGAAGGATGGATTGACGGAACTCCTATCCAATACCCTAAAACAACTTTCTCCAAATGGAACCCTAGTGATCCAAACCCTCCACCCCTTCTTTTTGCTCCAAAATGGGTTGCCCTACAAAAGTCAATGGCTGTCCGATTCTTGGAAGGGGTTACCCGGCGATTTCACCGATGGTCATTCATGGTATGCCCGTACTTTGGAGGATTGGGTGGCAGAGCTGAACCGATTGGAAAATATCAACTTCAGTATGAAAGAAATAGTGAATGATGAGGAAAAACCCATTTCCTTGATCCTAAAACTAAAAAAACGATGAGCCATTATAATGTATTGGGGTTGATGTCAGGCACCTCACTGGATGGTTTGGACATGGCCCTTTGCCATATCTGGGAAGAAAATGGGCATTGGAACTACGCCATCAAGCACACCAAGGATATTGCCTACTCCAATGAAATGAGGGAACATCTCAAAAATGCAATTTACCTAAGTGAAAAGGACCATGCCCAGTTACACCGGGATTATGGTATTTGGTTGGGGGAACAGGCCAGAAGTTTTATGGAAGAATTTGGTCCAGAGATAGATTTTATTGCAAGTCACGGGCATACCTCCCACCACCGACCTGATGAGGGCATTACATTTCAACTCGGGGATGGACAAATGCTGGCCAACACCTCAGGCAAACAAGTGGTGTGTGATTTCAGGACCAAAGATGTGTCCCTAAAGGGACAAGGTGCTCCGTTAGTCCCAATTGGCGACAAACTGCTGTTCCATGAATATGACTTTTGTTTGAACTTGGGCGGCATCAGCAATATTTCTTTTGACAAGGATGGGGAGCGCATTGCCTATGACATTGGTTTGGCCAACATGCCCTTGAATTATATTACCCATAAAATGGGTCTGGCGTATGATGAAAACGGAAAACTGGCCCGTTCCGGAAAGTTGGACCATGATCTTCTGCAAAAACTGAACGCCTTGGCGTATTACCAATTACCCTATCCGAAGTCCACAGGTTACGAATGGTTCACCGGCGAGATTGTCCCCCTGATCGAAGCTTCCGGAAGTTCCGAAATAGATCTTTTGCACACCTTTATCCACCATAATTGCGAGCAGATTGCCATTTCGGTCCATAAGCATCAAGGCAAATCACAAAATAAATTACTGGCAACAGGCGGTGGGGCACTCAATCAGTTTTTTATGGATACCCTCCAAGAAAAGTTGGGCTCCCATACCGAAGTGGTTGTCCCAAGCAAGACATTGATTGCCTATAAAGAGGCTTTAGTGTTTGCACTGATGGGCGTACTACGTTTGGAAGGAAAAACCAATGTGTTGCGTTCCGTTACCGGTGCCACATCAGACTCCTGCAGTGGGGAGGTCTTTCTTCCCCACATGGATTAAACAGTTGCCAGCCTTCGTCGTCTCGGCTTTCTCACCATCAGGAAAATAGCAAGGGCACACAGGCCGCAAACTGCGAGACCAGCGAAGAGTGGCCATACACTATCCTTCACAAATTCCCCGATGAAAGTTGCAATGGGAATGGAGAGTATCGTGGAAACAAAACCGTTGATGGCCGCCCCTATCCCTGCAATATGACCAATCGGCTCCATAGCGATGGAACGGAAATTTCCCCACATAAACCCAAGACAGAAAAACTGCACGGACAGAAAACCGACCAAAACATAGATACTGGGGTTGGGCGAGTTCAGGAATAAAACGGAATACAGAAGGGCTACCACACAAAATACGATAGTGGCCATCAAGGACAATTTTCGCATCCCGAAGCGCATCACCAAGGTACCGTTCAAAAAAGTGGAAAGGCCGATGGAAATGGCCAATCCTGCAAAAATATAGGGAAACATTTCCTTCAATGCATACTGGTCTTCAAAAATATGCTGGGCCGAGCTCAAATACACCAAAAATGCACCCGTGACCAATCCGGAAGTAAGCGTAAATGCAACGGTTTCCCTATGCTTTACAAACTCCTTCAGACCATCGATAAAGACATGGCCCGTAAACGGGATCTTATATTCGGGGTGCAACGTTTCTGGCTGTCTTTTCCAAAACCAAAGTGCAACCACCAAGGCAAAGAACAACTGCACATAAAAAATGGCCTGCCATCCGGCGGCATCCAAGATCAATTTGCCTATGGCAGGGGCCACAACGGGCACCAATATGAAGAAGGCCACGACGAAGGACATGACCTTGGCCATATAATCGCCTTCATACGTATCGCGGATGATGGAAATGGATATGGTGCGTGGGGCTGAAAGCCCTATTCCCTGAAATATCCTTCCCACGACCATCACTTCCAATGATGGTGCATAAAGACAAATGATACTGGCCACCAAAAAAATGATGAAACCGACATAGACCACGGGTTTTCTTCCAAAACTATCGGATATGGGTCCAAAAAACAATTGTCCCACACCCAATCCCAGAAAAATCATAGTGACCAGCAATTGATTATCTGTTGGATCCAGGCTGTTGATGGCCTCCCCAATATTTGAAATAGCGGGCAAAATGGCATCGATGGCCAAGGCGACGATGGACATTAAGGCCGCCATCATGGCCACAAATTCAAAATGGGGTTTTTGGTTTTCTTTTTGCATGCCGCAAAATTAGGCATCCCCTATGGACGAAGAAAGCTTTTAAGATAGGTTTAATGTTATTTTCATATAAGCTTTGTCTATAGGTCATTTCGAATGTATGTGGGAAATCTCACAGACAAAAAAAATCACAATTCAATTAGTGAAAATTGGTGCAGTTCGTGTCAAACCATCACAACGGAATGTTCCCATGCTTCTTCCAAGGGATCTGCACTTCTTTTTTCTCCAACATGGCAAAGGCTTTCAGTAATTTGCGCCTGGTTTCTTTCGGCAAGATGACCTCATCAATGAATCCGCGTTCCGCAGCTCGATAAGGGTTGGCGAATTTTTCCGCATATTCGGTCTCTTTCTCCTTCAATTTGGCTTCGGGATCAGCGGAAGCGGCAATCTCGCGCCTAAAAATGATCTCGCTCGCTCCCTTGGCCCCCATCACCGCAATCTCGGCAGTGGGCCATGCAAAGTTAAAGTCGGCCCCAATATGTTTGGAATTCATCACATCGTATGCCCCGCCATACGCTTTTCGTGTGATGACGGTCACCCGCGGCACGGTCGCCTCGCTGAGTGCATAGAGCAATTTGGCCCCGTGCATGATGATTCCACTCCATTCCTGGTCCGTTCCCGGCAAAAACCCAGGGACATCCACCAAAACAAGCAATGGAATGTTGAAAGCATCGCAACAACGGGTGAAACGGGCCGCTTTCTGCGAGCCCCGCACATCCAACACCCCAGCCAAAAACATGGGTTGGTTGGCAATGACCCCAATGCTCCGCCCTCCCAAACGGGCAAAGCCCGTGATGATATTTTCCGCAAAGTCCTTATGGATTTCATAAAATGTATCGTTGTCGATGATGCCTTGGATAACGTCATGCATATCGTACGGCTTGTTGGGGTTATCAGGAACAATGTTGGAAAGCTGCTCCCGAAGCTCATCACCAAGCTCATACGGTTTCATCTTGGGCCGTTCGGTGTTGTTCTGGGGCAGGTAGTCCAACAATCTTTTGATATCGTCCAAACAAGTGGCATCGTTGGATGCCGTTCGATGTGCCACACCCGACTTCGCCGCGTGTGTTCTGGCCCCACCCAATTCTTCGGAAGTGACCTCTTCATTGGTCACCGTTTTCACCACATTCGGGCCCGTGACAAACATGTAACTGGTATCCTCTACCATCACAATAAAATCCGTCATGGCCGGGGAATAGACAGCACCACCGGCACAGGGACCCATAATGGCCGAAATTTGCGGAATCACGCCCGAAGCCTGAACATTTCGGTAAAAAATATCGGCATAGCCTCCCAAAGACCGTACCCCTTCCTGGATCCTCGCCCCTCCGGAATCGTTCAGTCCCACAATAGGAGCCCCAACCTTCATGGCCAAGTCCATCACCTTGCAAATCTTTTCGGCATGGGTCTCGGACAAAGCACCACCAAAAACGGTAAAATCCTGGGCATACACATATACCAGTCTTCCGTTGACAGTACCATAGCCCGTAACCACCCCATCACCATAGTAGATTTCCTTGTCCATGTCAAAATCGGTGGTACGATGGGTGACCAAGGCCCCCATTTCTTCGAAGGAACCTTCATCCAAAAAGTAATGGACCCGCTCACGGGCCGTCAATTTTTTCTTTTGATGCTGCTTTTCAATCCGTTTTTGCCCACCACCCAAAAGGGCTTGGGCCATTTTCTCCTGAAGCGTCTTTATTTTGTCATCCATGGGATTCAGTTTGATGGCAACCGTACTGTTTTTTTATCTTCCAAATACTGATAGAGTGCAACCAGCGCAGCTACTTCGGCTTGGTTGGCATTGCGCTCTTTGATGTCGTCCGGGGCATAATGGTTTTTCACAAAGTGAGTATCAAAATTGCCCGACCGGAAGGCTTCATGGGCAAAGACAAAACTCCCGAACGGCAACGTCGTCTGTACGCCCTTCACCTTGTACTCCTTGATGGCGTCCAGCATCAAGGCTATGGCTTCTTCCCTGGTTTTACCATAGGTAATGAGCTTGGACAGCATGGGGTCGTAGTAGATGGGAACGTCCATGCCTTCCTCAAAACCATCGTCCACACGGATACCCTCTCCACTGGGCGGTTTGTATGTTTCCAGAGTCCCCACACTGGGCAAAAAATCGTTCAAAGGGTCTTCCGCATACACCCGAAGTTCCACAGCATGTCCTTGAATTTTTAGGTCTTCCTGCCTCATGGGCAGTTCCTCGCCACGGGCCACCCGAATCTGCAATTCCACCAAATCGACCCCTGTGATCATCTCGGTAACGGGGTGTTCCACCTGCAAACGGGTGTTCATTTCCAAAAAATAGAAATTGTGATCGGCATCCATCAGAAATTCCACCGTACCTGCTCCTATATAATCGCAAGCCTTGGCCACTTTGGTGGCTGCCACGCCCATTTTATCCCTCAGTTCTGGGGTCAAAATGGAGGATGGGGCCTCTTCCACCACTTTTTGGTGCCGTCTTTGCACACTGCATTCCCGTTCAAAAAAATGCAGCACGTTCCCGTGGGTGTCCGCCATCACCTGTACTTCGATGTGTCTAGGGGACTTCACATATTTTTCCAAGAACACCGAGCCATCCCCAAATGCAGAGGTGGCCTCGCTGATGGCACGTTTCATGCCCGATTCCAGTTCCTCTTCCTTCTCCACGATACGCATTCCTTTGCCCCCACCTCCTGCGGACGCCTTGATCAGAATGGGATAGCCTACCTCTTTTGCGATCTTCTTGGCCTTGGCCACATCGGTAATGGCCTCGTCTATGCCGGGAACCATGGGAATATCGTAAGTCTTCACAGCTTCCTTGGCCGCCAATTTGCTCCCCATAATCTTAATGGCCTTGGATTTGGGACCAATGAAGGTGATTCCACTTTTCTCGACAGCTTCGGCAAAATCGGCATTCTCGCTGAGGAAACCATACCCAGGGTGGATGCCATCAACACCAAGTGTCTTGGCCACTTCAATGATCTTATCTCCCCTCAAATAGGATTGGTTGGAGGGTGCCTCGCCAATGCAAACGGCCTCATCGGCAAATTTCACATGGGGTGCGTTCCTGTCCGCTTTTGAAAATACGGCCACGGTTTGGATGCCCATTTTTTTGGCGGTCTTCATCACCCGGACCGCAATCTCGCCGCGGTTGGCAATCAATATTTTTTTCATTATTCAAACGCTATCAACAATTGTTTTTTATCAACCGTATCACCTTGCTTCACGGCTACCTGTTTGATCACTCCCTTTCTCGGCGAAGTGATGGTGTTCTCCATTTTCATGGCCTCCAAGACCAAAAGTTGGTCCTCTTCGTCCACTTCTTGCCCTTCTTTCACCAAAATATCCAAGATAAGGCCGGGCATGGGGGCAGAAATGGAGTCGATGTTCTTGGCCCCATTGACCGCGAAGCCCATTTTCAGAATGAGTTCATCCAATGGCGTGTGGATAGATGCCGAGTATTCACTGCCATTGACAGAGATGGTATATCTGCCCGCATTCAAATCGGATTCCAGGATTTCCACATGGTAGGATTGCCCTTCTTGGAGCAAATGAAAAGTAGTTTTGCCCGTTTTGATCAAATCCAATGCCGCAATCTGTTCGCGGGAAAACGCAAACCCAACATTCTCGCCCACCTTTACCGAGTACGAACTGTCCATAGATATAATCTTTAGTTAGTTGGATAAATATAAGAGTAATGGTTTGGAATTGCACAAGACATTCCGGTTATCCTTTGTTGTAATTTGCAGATGGGGTTATGGCAAGAGATATATTCAAATGTTTATTTTTGGGGTCAAATTGGTTCATATGCTGATCTTAGGGATTGCCGGGGGCACCGGTTGTGGAAAAACGACGGTGGTCAATCAAATTGTTGACCAACTTCCTGAAAATGAAGTGGGTGTTATTTCACAGGACTCGTATTACAACGACCTTTCCCACATGGACCGGAAGGAGCGTGGGAAGGTCAATTTTGACCATCCGAACTCCATTGATTTTGACTTGTTGATCTCCCATATGAAGCAGCTAAGGGAAGGTAAGACCATCCAAATGCCGGTATATTCCTTTGTGGAGGAAACACGTTTGGAAGAAACGATTCCGACCCCCCCCCGAAAGGTCATGATCATTGAGGGCATTCTGGTATTGAGCAATCCAAAGCTCCGCGACCTGTTCGACATCAAGATTTTTGTGCATGCCGACTCCGATGAGCGATTGATTCGCAGGTTGCAGCGCGACATCAGGGAGCGGGGACACGATCTGGACAAGGTACTGACAAGGTACCAAACCGCCGTAAAGCCCATGCACGAACAGTTTATAGAGCCTTCGAAGGAGTTTGCGGACATCATCATCCCGAACAACCACTACAACACAGTTGCCGTGGATATTGTGCGGACCATCATCAACAATAAATTGGCATAGCCATGGGTCTGAAGGAATTAAAACAGAAAAAATGGTTCAAAGTCTTTACCAACACGTATATTTTGGTACTGACCATTTTTGTGATATGGATGGCCTTTTTCGACACCAATTCCCTATTGATCCACATGGAGCTGCGGAACGAGATCAAGAAACTGGAAAAACAGAAGGATTTCCTCAAAGATGAAATTGCAAAGGACAAGGAGATCCTCGAAAAGATGTCGGATAAAAATGAATTGGAAAAACTGGCCCGCGAAAAATATTACATGAAAAAGGAAAATGAGGAAATCTTCCTTATCGAGTACGAGGACAGTTTGAAAAACAAACAAAATGACTGACAGTGGCCTATTTGATGAATTTCCCGAAGTTTCCGCAAAACAGTGGAAACAGAAGATACAGTATGACCTAAAAGGGGCCGACTACAACGACACCTTGGTCTGGGAATCGTTGGAGGGCATCAAGGTAAAGCCCTTCTACCACTCGGAAGACATGGAAAGCACCAAGACCTTTCCCCTACCCGAAGGTCATACGTGGCAAATTGCGGAGGCTGTCTATGCCGGAGACCCTAAAAAAGCAAATGCAAAAGCCTTGGACGCCCTCAAAAAAGGAGCTGGCAGTTTGATTTTTACCATTCCCGACCCAAAAACAGATTTTTCCGTCCTTCTTGCTGATATCGATTTGGAAAAAACTCCAATACATTTCAATTTCGGGCTTTTGGAAGTGGAACCCATCAAACGGCTATTGTCCGTGACCGATGGTCAAAAAGCGAATATATTTCTCAACTTGGACATTATTGGGCATTTGGCCAAAGATGGAAACTGGTATCACAATCTGGAAAAAGACCATGAACTGCTCAATGAAATTTATAGGCTTGGCAACATTCCAATATTGGGTGTCGATGTTTCCCATTATCAAAACGCAGGTGCAAACAAGGTGCAGCAACTGGCCTATGGATTGGCCCATGCCCATGAGTACCTGAACCATTTTGTCCCATCGGGAGTAGTCGAAGGATCTTTTCCAATCGTGTTCAAAGTGGCCGTGGACGGCAACTATTTCTTTGAAATAGCGAAATTGAAAGCATTGCGTTGGCTCTGGAACACGTTGTCCGTAGCATACGGTTTGAAAAATGATTGCCACATTCTTGCCGTGCCCACCAAACGGAACAAGACCCTGTACGATTACAACGTGAACATGCTCCGTACCACTTCCGAATGCATGTCTGCCGTACTGGGCGGTGCCGATACGATCTGTAACCTTCCCTATGATGCCATTTACCATAAGGACAATGAGTTTGGCTGCCGTTTGGCCCGAAACCAATTGCTTTTGCTGAAAGAGGAGAGCTATTTTGACAGCACTTCAACTGCTTCGGAAGGAGCTTATTACATCGAATCGCTGACCCAACAACTGGCGGAAAAGGCATTGGCGTTGTTCAAACAGATAGAAGCTTCCGGTGGATTTTTGGATGCCTTGAAAAAAGGGGCCATACAGCAAAAAATCAAGGAAAGTGCCGCAAAGGAACAACAGCTTTTTGATGAGGGCAAGATCATATCATTGGGAACGAACAAATACCAGAACCCCCATGATCGCATGAAAGATGATCTGGAGCTATACCCCTTTGTGAAAACCCAGCCCCGAAAAACTCTTATTGAGCCCATTATAGCCCGAAGACTGGCAGAAAACATGGAACAAAAACGATTGGACAATGAGTAGGAAGGACCTTCAGCATTTGGAATTAAGTTCAGAGTTGGGTGAAACTCATAACTCAAAACCCATAACTCATAACTATAGGCATGCCAGCTTCGCCGCTGGCATCTCTCCCTTCCTTCGAGGTCCCTATTCCACCATGTACGTGAGCAGACCATGGACCATCCGTCAATATGCCGGATTTTCCACTGCCGAAGAGAGCAATACCTTCTACCGTAGAAACTTGGAAGCTGGGCAAAAAGGTCTTTCCGTGGCCTTTGACCTCCCGACACACCGTGGGTATGATTCTGATAATGAACGTGTTGTCGGTGATGTGGGCAAGGCCGGGGTCGCCATAGACTCTGTGGAGGACATGAAAATTCTCTTCGACGGCATTCCGTTGGACCAAATGTCCGTTTCCATGACCATGAACGGCGCCGTGATACCCATTATGGCCTTCTACATTGTGGCTGCCTTGGAGCAGGGCGTGCCCATGGAACAACTTTCAGGCACCATCCAGAACGATATTTTGAAGGAGTTCATGGTGCGGAACACCTACATCTACCCTCCCACCCCCTCCATGCAATTGGTGGCCGATATTTTCGAGTTCACCAGCAAACATATGCCGAAGTTCAACAGTATCAGTATTTCCGGCTACCATATGCACGAAGCTGGCGCACCCGCAGCCATGGAACTGGCCTACACCTTGGCAGATGGGATTGAATACATCCGAACCGGGATCAAGGCGGGGTTAAAAATCGATGAGTTTGCCCCTCGTCTGTCCTTTTTCTGGGGAATAGGGATGAACCATTTCACGGAAATTGCAAAGATGCGTGCCGGTCGCATGCTTTGGGCCAAACTGGTGCAACAATTCGGACCGAAAAACGAAAAATCGTCCATGCTGCGTACCCACAGCCAGACCAGTGGATGGAGCTTGACCGAGCAAGACCCCTTCAATAATGTGGCAAGGACCACCATAGAGGCCATGGCTGCCGTTTTCGGTGGCACGCAGAGCCTGCATACCAATGCGTTGGATGAGGCCATTGCACTTCCCACGGATTTCTCGGCGCGAATTGCACGAAATACCCAAATCTATTTACAGCAGGAAACCCATATCACGAGAACAGTAGATCCATGGGCCGGTAGTCATCTTGTTGAAAAATTGACCCAAGAAATTGCCGAAGAAGCCTGGAAATTGATCGAGGAAGTGGAAAAATTGGGCGGAATGACTAAGGCCATCGAATCAGGCATTCCCAAAATGCGCATTGAGGAGGCTGCGGCAAAAAAACAGGCCCGGATAGACAGCGGACAGGACATTATTGTGGGCGTGAACAAGTACCAATTGGACAATGAGGACGACCTCCAAATCCTGGAAGTTGACAATGTAAAGGTCCGCAAGCAGCAAATGGAGCGTCTTCAACACATCAAATCCACGCGAAATACGGTTGCGGTGGAAAAAGCCCTCGAAAACATTAGGATTGCGGCCAAAAAAGCAATGCAGCAGGAGACCGACCGTGAAAATTTGTTAGCTTTAGCGGTGGAAGCGGCCAAAGAACGTGCTACCCTAGGTGAGATCAGTGATGCCATGGAGAGTGCCTTTGGACGCTACAAAGCAAAAATCCAATCCTTTTCCGGAGTGTATTCCAAAGAGATCAAAAACGACGAAAGCTTTGAAAAGGCCCGAAAAATGGCCGATGAATTTGCAGTTCAGGAAGGTCGTCGCCCCAGGATCATGGTGGCCAAAATGGGCCAGGACGGACATGACCGTGGGGCAAAGGTGGTGGCCACAGGCTATGCCGACCTAGGTTTTGACGTGGACATAGGCCCCTTGTTCCAGACCCCTTCGGAAGTGGCCAAACAAGCCGTGGAAAACGACGTCCATGTGCTGGGTATCTCGTCCCTGGCTGGAGGCCATAAGACCTTGGTACCGGAAGTGGTCGAAGAACTCAAAAAAATGGGAAGGGAAGACATCATGGTGATCGTGGGCGGTGTCATACCCAAGCAAGATTATGGACACCTACTGGAACATGGTGCCGTAGCGGTTTTCGGACCCGGTACGAAGATCAGTGATGCAGCCATAGAAATACTCCACATTTTGATGGGCTAACGGCTTAACGATCTAACGCAGATAACTTTAACTTTCTTTAACGCGCAAAGCACCCGTTATTCACCCCTTGTTAACAAAATACATTTTCTGGCATCTTAAATAATCGTATTTTTAGCACCTAACTTACTATGAAATGGGCAAGATTATTGCTATTGCGAACCAAAAGGGCGGTGTGGGCAAAACGACCACCACGGTAAACCTTGCAGCCTCCCTTGGCGTATTGGAAAAGAAAGTATTGCTGATCGACGCCGACCCCCAAGCCAATGCGACATCGGGCCTTGGTATTGATGTGGATTCCGTGGAACATGGCACCTACCAACTTTTGGAACATACCATGAGCGTGGACGAAGTCATCATCCCAACAGATTCGCCCAATGTGGACCTTGTTCCTGCACATATTGACCTTGTGGCCATTGAAATAGAACTGGTGGACAAGGACAACAGGGAATATATGATGAAGGAAGCTCTAAAGGGCTTGGGCGACCGCTATGATTTTGTCTTGATCGATTGTGCCCCATCCCTGGGCCTTTTGACCCTGAATGCCCTTACCGCGGCAGACTCTGTCATGATTCCTATCCAATGTGAATATTTTGCGTTGGAAGGTCTTGGTAAGCTGTTGAATACCGTAAAAAGCGTACAAAAAATACATAACAACGACCTGGACATCGAGGGTATGCTACTGACCATGTACGATTCCAGGCTCCGCTTGTCCAATCAAGTTGTGGAAGAAGTGAAAAAACATTTCGCCGATATGGTGTTCGACACCATCATCCAAAGAAATGTGAGACTGAGTGAAGCCCCAAGTTATGGAGAGAGCATCATAAAATATGATGCCAGCAGCAAAGGTGCCTCCAATTACCTTAACTTGGCCAATGAAATTTTGAAGAAAAACAAGGAGAAAGTTTA
>JASBTQ010000035.1 GCA_030148335.1 Allomuricauda sp.
TGTGCAACTCATTTATGCCATCAAGGAAAAGCAACTGAAACATTTTTTTGTTTCTGTGGGCATCTTGATTCTGGCCGTTGTACTGGGTGTTGCCACCAATGCTACGGGGATTATGGCCACCAAGGAATATGCGGATTGGAGCACTAGGGGAAAATCGGAACTCACCATCAACCCTGATGGTAGCCCAAAGGACGTGACCAATGGTCTGGATAAGGAGTACATCACCCAATACAGTTATGGCATCGCGGAATCCCTAGACCTTTTTGCGCCCCGATTGTTCGGGGGAACAGGGCAAGAGAATTTAGGCAAGGATTCCAAAGTTTATCACTATTTTGTGGATCAAGGGCTGCCGCCCAGCCAGGCCCTCGAAGTGTCCGGGCTTTATCTGTACTGGGGCCCACATCCATTCTCCGGTCCTGCAGCACCGGCCTATATTGGGGCGATTATCGTGTTTTTGTTCGTTCTTGGGCTGTTTTTGGTCAAGGGAAAGAAAAAATGGTGGTTGTTGGCAGGTGCATTGATGTCGCTTTTGCTTTCATGGGGTAAGAACTTCCCATTGCTCACGGATTTCATGATCGACTATTTCCCGCTCTATAACAAATTCAGGGCGGTATCCTCAATCCAAGTGGTTTTGGAACTCTGTTTCCCTGCATTGGGAATTTTGGGGCTCAGGGAACTGTTCAGGGCCAATGTTGGTCAAAAGGAAAAAGTAGCGGCCTTGAAATGGAGTTTTATCATCATCCTCGGATTGGTCGTGTTCCTCTTTTTGTTGATGGGCATTTTTGATTTTTCAGGGGCAAATGACGATCAATACCGTCAATATTTCGGCGATGCCGTATTGGAAATCCTCAAAAGCGACCGCAAAGCGGTTTATGTGAACGATACCCTACGATCTTTGATCTATGTGGTACTGGCCGCGGCTACGCTATGGTTCTTTATCAAGGAAAAAATTGGAAGGAATGCCTTTGTCTTTCTATTGGGCGGATTGATCTTGTTCGATTTGGTGGGCGTGGACCGTCGCTATGTGAACGAGGACAATTTTGTGCGCCAACGTCAAATGAGCGAACCCTTTCAGGCCAGTCAGATAGACCAGATGATTCAGCAGGACGATTCCATTTTCAGGGTGTTCGATCCACAGGAAGGGATAAACGGGGCACGTACCTCGTATTTCCACAATTCCATCGGGGGCTATCATGCCGCCAAACCCCGCGCACTTCAAAACCTGTTTGAGTACCATCTGTACCAAAACAACCTTCAGGTGCTGAATATGCTCAACGTAAAATATATCATCCAGCAAGATGAAGAAGGTAACAGTTTTCCTGCCATCAACGACGATGCCAATGGGAATGCATGGTTTGTTGAACAATTGATCCCGGTTTCCTCTGCCAATGAAGAAATTTTGAAGTTGAAGGATTTCAATTCCAAGACACAGGCCATTGTGAACACCAAAACCTATCCGAAGTTGACCAAACTCCGATATGAAGTGGATTCATTGGCCCAAATCGAAGTGGTGGATTATCGTCCCGATCATATCAAGTACCGTTCTTCCAACCCAAAGGATGGTTTTGCGGTCTTTTCGGAAATGCATTATCCATCAGGGTGGTATGCCTATGTTGATGGAGAGGAACAACCGCACTACAAGGTGGATTATGCCTTGAGAGGGTTGAAGATTCCTGCCGGGACGCATGAAATCGAGTTCAGGTTCCAGCCCAAAGTGGTGGAAACAGGTAGCCAAATTGCCTTGATTTCCAGTATTTTATTGGGATTGGTCATTGTGGGCGGCATTGGTTATTCATTCGTGTCCAAAAAATCCAAGGACTCCTGATGCGAAAGGTTTTGGTCATAGCATACTATTGGCCTCCAGCCGGGGGACCAGGAGTGCAGCGATGGCTAAAATTTGTGAAATATCTTCCGGAATTTGGGTTTGAACCCATTGTGTATGTCCCTCAAAACCCGAATTATCCCATTGTGGATGAAAAATTGATGGATGAAGTCCCCAAAGGCGTCAAAATCATCCAACAACCCATCAAGGAGCCTTACTGGTTGGCATCGCTGTTGTCCCAAAAAAAGACCAGGGCCATCAGTTCAGGAATCATTAGGGAGAAAGACCCTTCCTTCTTGGAGAAATTGTTGCTGTGGATCCGTGGCAACTTTTTCATCCCCGACGCACGTAAATTTTGGGTAAAACCATCGATTTCTTTTTTGGCAAAACTCATTGCTGACGAAGGCATCCAAACTATCATCACCACAGGACCGCCCCATAGTCTGCACATGATCGGAATGGGGTTGAAGAAAAAATATAATGTCCAATGGATTGCCGATTTTCGGGATCCTTGGACTTCCATTGGCTATCACAGCAAATTGCGTTTGACCCCATTTGCACGCAAGAAGCACTTAAAACTGGAAAAAGCAGTATTGGTTTCTGCGGATAAAGTGGTGGTGACCAGCCGTACGACCCAAAAGGAATTTGAGGCCATCACGCCCAAGCCCATTAAGGTCATCACCAACGGTTTTGATGATACTCTAGGTCGCGTTGATTTGGATTCGGAGTTCACCATTTCCCATATCGGGTCATTGTTGACGGGGAGAAACCCTTTAGGGTTTTGGCAGGCTCTCAGCGAAATGGTCCAAGAAAATGCTGCGTTCCAAAAACTGGTAAAGGTACAGTTGGCCGGGGTAGTGGGGGAGGAAGTCCTACAATCCCTCAAGGATTTTGGACTGTACTCTTATGTGGTCCAAATGGGCTATCTGTCCCATGAAGAGGTATTGGAAGTACAGCAAAAATCGCAGCTACTTTTGTTATTGGAAATTGATTCCGAAGAGACCAAAGGCATCATCCCCGGGAAACTTTTCGAATACTTGAATGCCAAACGTCCCATTTTGGCCATCGGGCCCGACGGATGGGAAGCGGGCGATATGGTTTTGGAAGCACAAGCCGGTACGGTCTGTTCCCATGCCGATGTCGCTTTGTTAAAAAATGTACTTTTGGATAGTTTCACACGCTATCAACAAGGAAATTTGGAATGTGGCTCCGCGGGCATTGAAAAGTACCACCGAAGGGCGTTGACGGAATCCTTGGCAAAATTCATCTAATGGGAATTGTTCTCAAACAATCAGTTCAGAACGTTGTGTACACGTATATCGGCTTTTTTATTGCCGCTATCAATACGCTTTTCCTCTACACCAAAATATTGCCCGATGCCTATTATGGGCTAGTCACTTTTATATTGGCCTCTGGTGCCATTTTGATGCCGTTGATGGCCTTTGGGGTACATAATACCATGGTAAAATTTTACAGCCGTTGCCCCGAAGAGGAAAAAGATGGTTTTTTGACCCTCATGGTCCTAGCTCCATTGTTTGGTGTGGTTCCTGTGGCATTGCTCATCCTGTTTGGTTATGATCCTTTGGGTGACCTAATTTCCAAGGTGAACCCTATCGTCAAGGACTATTTGTGGTACATCTTTTTGGTTGGCCTTTCCATGGCCTATTTTGAAGTGTTCAATGCCTGGTGCAGGGTACACATGAAGTCGGTGTTCGGGAATTTCATGAAAGAGGTCTTTATCAGGGTAGGGGTGTCCATCTTGTTGGCCCTGTTCTATTTTGAGATGATATCCTTGGATACTTTCCTGAAAATGTTGGTGGCTCTGCACCTGTTGCGGACAGTTATCATCAAAATATATGCGTTTACGCTTCGGTATCCCAAATTGGATTTTCATTTTCCAAAGCATACTAGGGAAATACTGTTCTATTCCCTTTTGATTATTCTGGGAGGTTCGGCCGCATTGATCTTGTTGGAAATTGACAAGGTGATGCTGAACCAATTTGTCAGTATAGAAAATGTGGCGTATTACAGTGTGGCCGTCTATATTGCCACGGTGATCATTGTCCCTTCGCGGGCGATGCACCAGATCACCTATCCCTTGACAGCGGAACTCTTGAATTTGGGAGATATGGTAGGGTTGAAGAAACTGTACCAACGAAGTTCGTTGACTCTTTTTATCGCTTCGGGGATTTTGTTCGTGCTGATCATACTGAACCTGAACGACCTTTATCTATTGATCCCTGAGAATTATAGGAGTGGTTTTGTCATCGTATTTTTGATAGGCATGGCCAAGGTGCTGGATTCGCTTTTGGGGAACAATAATTCTATTTTATACAATTCACACTATTATAAAACGGTTTTGGGGTTCGGGGTGGGACTGGCCATCTTGACCATCGTACTAAATTATATATTGATTCCCAAAATGGGGCTGGAGGGAGCTGCCTTGGCCAGTTTTGTGTCCATCTTCATCTTTAATCTGGTGAAGCTCGTTTTTGTACAGATAAAGTTTGGCATTCTTCCTTTTACGAGAGAAACCTTTAAGGTTTTGGCGGCGTTAGTGTTTTTGTCTGGCCTGTTTTATATGTTACAGCTTCCCTTTCATCCCATTTTGAACATTATCCTAAAATCTGGACTGATCGTACTGATGTATGCGGGGATTTTGTACCGTTTCAACATTTCGGAAGATGTATCCGGTCTATTGAAGAAATGGCTCAAAAAAATGCCCCGTAGCAGATAAATCCAACCACGGGGCAAACAACTAACCAACCTAAAAACTATTTTTTAATTATTTCCTCTGGAGCTTCTTGATGAAGATGTCCTGGCACTGCTACTTCTCGCTGTATTTCCAGAGCTTCTACTCACTGTATTCCCAGAACTTCTGGAGACTGATGTTCTCTTGGTGTCATTTCCCCTGCTCACTGTTGACCTGCTACTGGAAGAGCCCCTTGTTTCAGGCTTTCTGTAGGTGGTCGTGGATCGCGATACCGTTTTGCGTTCTGGGGTCGATGTAACCTTACGCTGGGTAACGCTCCTTGTGTTGGGAGCACGCTCCACTTGTCTTTGGGTCACAGTCCTGCTACTGTTCGCATTGCTCCTTGAAGCACTGCTGCTGCGTTGTACGGTTTTTTGTGATGTAGCCTGCCTTTTCACATTGCTGTTACCATTATTGGAACGGATGGCCGGGCTTCCATTTCGTTGGCTGTTTTGGGCCACCGACCTGTTGCTTCTACCAGAGTCGGAACGTCGTACAGTGTTGTTGTCACGTACGGCGACCCTACTATCATTTCGGTAAATGTTATCCCTTCTGTAACGGTTATCGTTTCTATATACTTTTCCAACATGGGCATAAGCTCTACGCACATTGTTTCTATATGGTGCGTAATAGGTGTATCGAACAGGGGCGTAATATCTCCTGTAGGGTCTTGTGTACACATTACAGAACCCGATTGCAGGTCTTATAAAGTACCTGTGGTAAGGCATGTATACATAGTGCCTGTTATAGATGTTGATATATCCGTTATAGTGGCTGAAAACACCTCCATTGTAGTAAATGTGTAATCCACCGATTCGACGGACCCTGCCGTTGTTGTACCATATATCCACATTTCCTATTTGGGAAACACGTCCGTAGTAATCATAGAATATGGGAATGTTCTCCACTTGGATCACTGCACCATAGTCATCATATTGTACAAACGGGTTATAGTCGTAGCCAGAGTTGAAGGTGATGCCCACATTTCCGATCTGGGCTCCAATACCCACATTCACCCTGTTGTCCATGTAGAAGTCGAACTCACCATCGGGATAAACTGAAAAAGTCACCCCATCTTCCACAAAGATGAATGAGTTGCCGTAACCACGGACAAAATTTGTCTCAATCGTGTTTTCTGTCTTTGCTGCTTGGATGTTTGGGATTCCAAGGGCAACCGCTGCTATTATGAGTACTAACTTTTTCATATTACAAGGTTTTAAGTTCTAGATACAATTATTTGTATCCAACCAAGTAATATCAATCAGCGTGCCAAAAAAATAGATGAAACCACAACTTTCTGATAAACAAAAAGTTGTGGTTTGTTTTAGGATAGTTTAATTCTTTATAAGAAACATCGACCTTCTGTTGAGTTGATGGTCTTGTTCTGAACAATCCACCCCATTGGAGCATTTGTTCACCAATTGCGATTCGCCATATCCTTTGGCGGACAACCTGTTTCTATCCACTCCTTTTTTAACCAACCATTCCAAGGTGGATTTGGCACGTCTGTCGGAAAGTTGCTTGTTGTAATTGTCATCGCCCCTGGAATCGGTATGGGATTCGATATGGATGACCAATTGTGGGTATTCCTTCATGGCCTGTAGGATCTTGGCAAGTTCCACTTCGGCATCAGGTCTGATATTGTGCTTATCAAAGTCAAAATAGATAGGCTGTAAATCTAATCGACATCCCAAGTCATTAACTGGGCAATCGGGTGGGGTAAGTGCCAAATCTACTTGTGCGGCTATCATTTCAACTGGTGTGGTCAAAGTCTTTTCTTTGGGCTGGTAATCCATTTCATTGTTGGAAGCCCTCACGGCATATTGGGTGCCACAATCGGCTATGCCCTCAAAACTGTATGAGCCATTGCTTTGTACGGTCTTTTGGGAAACAACATTATTATTCTCATCCAAAAGGGTGACCAATGAACCTTCAAGGGGTTTCCCCGTTTTTTCGTCGGTGACAATTCCTTTGATGATAGCACCACAATTCTCATTGAATGCATAGATATCATCGGAAACACTGCCTTCAATACCTTCCCTGTTTGAGGAAAAGTAGCCTGTTTTTCTGGATTCATCTATGATGAAACCGAAATCATCTTGGCTGGAATTGATAGGGGCTTTCAGGTTGGTCACCGTTTTGAACTGGCCATTGCCATTCAGTGAAACCACAAAAACGTCAAGTCCTCCAAGTCCCATATGGCCATCGCTGGAAAAGTAGAGATTACCATTTCCACTTACAAAGGGAAAGCTTTCCCGTTCCTCGGTATTGATTTTTGGGCCAAGATTAACCGGTTGACCGTATTGTCCGTTGGCCATAATGTCCACGTACCAAAGATCCGATCTTCCGAGGGAACCTTCCATATCGGAAGAAAAGTACAAACGGTTTTCGGCATTGTTCAATGCTGGATGGGCTACAGAATATGAATTGCTGTTGAATGGCAATTCTTCCACATCCCCCCAACTACCATCGTCTTTTTTACTGGCCTTGTATATTTTCAGGCTGACCAGTCGCTTTTTGTCCCTCTTCTTTTTACCATCAATATAATTGTTCCGTGTGAAGTACATGGTCTTTCCATCTTTGGAGAAGGCGGCAGAGGATTCATGGTATGGCGAGTTGATGTCACCGGTGAGTGCTACGGGATTTTCCAGAGTTCCATTTTCACCTATTTCGGCTTCAAAAAGGTCCAAATAGGGGAGACCGTTCCAATCATGGGTTTTTCCACCTTCGGTATTTTTGGAAGAGGATGCGAATACAATCTTGTTGCCTTGGAAGGCAGGCCCAAAATCAGAACTTGAAAATTCTTCAGTGACGTTCATGGTCCTGTATTTTCCGGTCTTGGTTTCAGTCAAATCTTCTAGGGACACATCATTGTTCTGAAGGTTTGCAACCACCTTACTATTACCGGACAGGACAGTGTATCGGTCCATCATTCTTTCTGATTCACTGTATTCCCCTATGCTTTTCAATGATTGGGCAGTTCGGTAATAATATTCCGACGCTACCTCATTGGGGTAGTTGTGGATCAGTTTTTTGTACCATTTGGCCGCCTCGGTATATTCACTGTTAAAGTAATAGGTGTCTCCCAATTTTTGGAACACCTGGGCAGATTCATAGCCGTCCTCCACCACATTGAGGTATATTTTTCTGGCATCGATATAGGCGTAGCTGTCAAACTGCTCGTCCGCTTTTTTGACCTTGCCATCTTGTGCACTTAAAACACCAATGGACAAAAGCGCAATCAGTGTGATGTGTCTTATATTTCCTGTTTTCATCCTAAATTATATTTAAAAGAACCTTGGGGTCACAACCCTATCTGATTTGTTGAAAATGTCGAAGCGGAGAAACACTTCATAGGAGCCGTCGCTATACCGTTCGATATTTGTGGACTGGTAATCGTAGGCCAATCCCGCAAAAAAGGAATCCGTGATTTGAAACCCGGCCAGGGCACTTATGGAGGCGCTCCATCGGTAGGATGTCCCCAGAGTAAACTTTTCATTGATCAGGAAATTGGCCGACATGTCCCACTGCAAAGGGGAGCCGCTCACATATTTGAACAATGTGGCGGGCTTGAACTTCAAGTTTTCATTCAGGTCAAAAACATAACCAGCGATGAAGAAATAGTGCAAGCGTTCAATGGCTATATCATTGACATCTGCATTTTCCAAAGAGCTCTCATCATAATGCTTGGTGTTCAAAAAGTTTGGAACCGATAGGCCAACGTAGAATTTATCGGTGTAGTAGTACATTCCTGCCCCAACCTGTGGTTGGAGCTTATTGTCCACATTGTTTTGGAAATAGGGGTCATTGGGATCAAAAATGGTAAGCTTACTGTAATCCACATTGAGCATATCTATCCCAGCCTTTAACCCAAAGGCCAGTTTGGCATCATTGAGAAAACGGATGGAATAGGCATAATCCACCACCACATTGGATTCCACGGCAGGTCCTATCCTGTCATAGACTATCGAAAGACCTAGTCCCATATTGTCATAGTGCCCTACGGGAGAGTTTACCGTAAATGTGCCGGTCTCCGGCGAGCCTTCAAGGCTTACCCATTGGGTCCGGCCCAGCAACCCGAAGCTCAATACCTCTCTGGAACCTGCATAGGCGGGGTTTACGACTTGGGTGTTGTACATGTATTGTGTGTATTGTGAATCCTGTTGGGCAAAGCCTGAGTACAGGATGGCAAAGAGGGCAAAGGCGGACAGCCAGATATTCCTATGTTTGTTCAAAATCATCATTTTTTCTAAAAATTCTAGGTTTTTCATTTTTGAAATGCTCGGTTGTATTAGTCCCTGTTGATATATAGGTATCCTGAATAGCTGTCTTTTCCTGGATTTGGCCCTGAGAAGGTCAATATGTAGAAATAGGTGCCGCTTGGGAGTTCCTTATCCTTTTGGAAAGTGGCCCTGCCTTCTGAGATACCATAGAACAGGTTGTTGCCCTGACCATAGTTTTCGCTTTCATAGACCAGCACGCCCCAACGGTTATAGATCTTCAATTGGTTGTCCGGATAGTTTTCAATGCCCAGAACACGGAAATAATCGTTGGAGCCATCACCGTTTGGCGTGATACCGTTGAATATTTCAAATCCTATTGGAGTACCACCATCCGTACAAGCGTCACTTGGAACTATGGTTTCCGTCGCCTCGTTTTCAGTGTAACTGTCATTGTCCGACAGGTCCATCAACTGGAAATCAAATCCAACGGGTTCTCCGGCAACAATGGCTTGGTTCATAACATTGCCAGTGTCAATATCGCCCTGGACAAGGAAATAATCAGCTTCATACGTCCAAGTTTCACCAGGGGATAGGATACCATCACTGTTTTGATCGCTTCCGACCACAGGGCCAGTAATCTGTCCGCCCAGCAATTGATCCATAAGGACAATATTGTCAAAAGCCACGCCACCGCTACTAGTTATGGTAAACGTATAGCGGACGGTATCCAAGCACCCGTCAAAATTGGTGTCCACAAGCACACCTTGCTTGATGAGCCCCAGAGAGGTGCCCCCATCAGTGCAGGCATCGTTCGGAACCGATGTGGCGGTCATTTCATCTTCAAAAAAATCATTGTTATCCGATAAGTCGAATACAGGAATGTTATTTGCCACGGTATTGGCAGTCACTGTAGCTTGGTTCAATATGGACCCATTGTCAATATCATTCTGCGTAATGGCATAAAGGGCTTCAAACGTCCATGTTTCCCCAAAGGAAAGAACACCATCATTATTCATATCACTTCCAATTTTAGGGCCGATTACTTGGCCACCCAGCAGGGCATCTTCCAAAATCACCTCATCCAGATCTACTCCTGCTGTATTTTTCAAGGTGAAGGTGTACACTATGCTTTCAGAACAGCCATCTCCATTGATATCAATGACTACTCCTTCTTTAATGAGCCCAAGTGCTGGATTTTGACATTGGACTAGACTGGTTACAGTGGGGTCGTCTTCCAGTGGGCTGTCATCATCGGAAAGATCGGAAACGATTACGTCGGGCATTCCACGTACAGTAGAAGTTACGGTAGCCTGGTTGATGATCTGTCCATTTTCAATGTCTGTTTGTTGAACGTCATAGACTGCAGTATAGAGCCATATTTCCCCCACGGAAAGGATACCGTCATCTCCAATATCTTGTCCGGGAAGGGGTCCTGAAATATCCCCTCCCAACAAGGGGTCGTTGACCACAATATTTTCCAGCTCTTGTCCGTAGATACTATTATTTATAATGCCAAGAAGATATTCAATCTCGTTGCAACTGTTAACTACCAAGCTCTTTATTAACGAAATATTCCCTTGACATGCAGATAGGTCCACCACTGTGGTTTGGTCTTCTGTTGGACTATCGTTGTCGGAAAGGTCGGAGACGGTTTCACCCGGTTGTCCCTGTACATTGGCAACCACTTCTGCCTGATTGATGACCTGACCATTTACAATATCCATGTCTGTAATATCATGTTGAAGTGTATAGGTCCAACTTTCCCCAGGATCTAATACACCATCATTGCCAACATCTTCATTCATATCCGGCCCTACAATAGGGTCTTCCCCAAACAGGGGATCGGTAAGGATGACAGTATCCAAAGAATAAATCCAACTGGAATTGACAACCTCTATGGTATATTGGATCAGATCACAACCAGGACCACCTGAAATAGAAACTGCTTGCCCGGTTTTGATGGCATAAACACCTGGCTGACATGCGGACAGGTCCACCACTGTGTAATCATTCCCTGTAGGACTGTCATCATCAGACTCGTCAGTAACCACTATATTGGGTTGCCCCTGTACAGTTGCCGTTACCATGGCCCGGTTCTCCACAAAACCGTTGGCAATGTCGTCAGCTTCAATAGTGTATTGGGCAATGTATGTCCATGTCTCACCAGGCTCAAGGATACCATTGGCGTTGAGATTTTCAGAATCAGGGCCTGGTAGATCAAGATCACTTATGAGAGGATCGGAAAGGGTTACATTGTCCAAAGGAATGGCAAAACTGGAATTGACCACTTCTATCGTATATCTAATCACGTCACAGCCCGGGGCACCTGAAAAGTCCAAGGCCTGACCCGTTTTTATGGCATAGATGCCTGGTTGGCATCCTGATAGGTCGATTACAGATTCAGCTTGGTCGGTTGCAATAACACTGAGCAATCCTTGGACATTGGCAGTCACCGTGACTTGGTTCTCCACAAGACCGTTGTCAATGTCCGTTTCTGTAATATTGTATTGGGCACTGTATGTCCATGTCTCCCCAGGCTCAAGGATGCCATTGATGTTGATATCTTCAGAATTGGGACCTGGCAGGTTATTTTCGCTTATGAGGGGATCGGAAAGTGCTACATTCTCCAAAGTTACGGAAGGGCTTTCATTTTTTACCTGGAAAGTGTACAGGGCAAGATTACAGTTGGGTTGTCCAAAACCGTCTATGGCCAAGTTCCCGGTTTTGACAACTGAAACAGCTCCTTGGCATGCGGTCAGGTCCAAAACTGACTGTGTCGAATCAAAAACATCCACACCGGGCTGTCCCTGTACATCTGCCGTTACAGTGGCCTGGCTAACTATCTCCCCATTGTTGATGTCATCCTCCAGAACGGTATAGTAAACGGTATAGGTCCATGACTCATTGGGATCCATTACACCATCATTGTTAACATCTTCGTTCATATCCGGCCCTGTTATGGGTAGTATATTAGGAAGAGGGACATCTACATCTACGCCACTCAATACTTCTCCATTGGTACTGGTATTGGTAACGGTAATGGTATATTCGATGCGGTCACAGCCTGGGCCTCCCGACAGGCTTCTTGCAACACCTGTTTTGGCAATGGTAATGGAAGGGGCAAAAAGTTCACCTTCCATGCGGATGTCTTTGTTCCTGTTCCAGTTCGCCAAAAGACCACCAAAATAAATTGTTGACATCAAAAAGGCGATGGGTGCCCATAATTTTTTATAGTGTGTTGAAGGGAGGTTCCCTAGACCAGCTTTTTTCATTGCGTTTTTTTTATGGTTTAGAAGAGTAATGGTTACTTATGGCAATGGCAATCCAGAATTCTTTCAAGGACTATCCAAAGTGCAAACAAGTATTTGATTTACAATTGAATGTTATTGGGTTTTACACCTTAAAATTCCGTGCAAATGAAGCGAATAGAAAATTTGGAAAAGGTATCCAATTGATGGATGGTCAGGTTGGGTTAATGGATGGGGGGTTTGGATCAACGGATGAAAAATAGAAAATCCAAAAGAAAGGGATGAGCTTTTGAATTTGTAGGATTATTATTTCAAATATGAGTGGCCCAGTAAGCAGTATGCAGTCATCTTTGTCATGCTGGGCAATATGAAATATCTCCTCCAATTTTGAGGCTCTTCAAAAACTCCATGTAAAAGTTCAAGCTCAAATCCAAGTTTCAAGTTCAAGGTTAGCCCAATCAATAGATAGTTTGCAAAATAACTCAATAACAAATAACTCAATAACAGAATAACCTAGGTCTATTCTCTATTGTCTAATTTCTATCGTCTATTTTAGAGCTTCTCCCTCAAATAGTTGGCTGTGTGGGAGTCCTTGTTCTGGACAATTTCCTCCGGGGTGCCCTCTGCGATGAGATATCCACCATCTTCCCCGCCTTCTGGCCCAAGGTCGATGATATAATCCGCACATTTGATGAGCTCGATGTTGTGCTCGATCACAATGATGGAATGCCCTTTGGCAATCAGTTCGTCAAATGACTTCAACAATTTTTTGATGTCGTGGAAATGAAGTCCGGTCGTAGGTTCATCAAAGATGAACAGGGCCTTTTCCTTGGTATTTCCTTTCACCAAAAAAGAGGCCAGTTTGATACGCTGTGCCTCGCCGCCGGAAAGGGTGGAGGAGGACTGCCCCAAGGTAACATACCCCAGTCCCACATCTTGCAGTGGCTGCAATTTGCCCACGACCTTGTCCTGCTTGTGTGCCTCGAAATGGGCAATGGCATCATCAATGGTCATGTTCAGAATGTCGTCAATGTTTTTGCCTTCAAACTGCACTTCCAGAATATCCTTCTTGAAGCGTTTGCCATTGCACACATCACATTCCAAATGCACATCGGCCATAAACTGCATTTCCACCGTGATCTCACCTTCTCCTTTGCATTTTTCACAGCGACCGCCGTCCACATTGAACGAGAAATGTTTGGCCTGATACCCCCGTAATTTGCTCAGTTTTTGGGACGCGAAAAGGTTTCGGATGTCATCGTAGGCCTTTATGTAGGTGACCGGATTGGAACGGGAAGATCGTCCGATGGGGTTCTGGTCCACAAATTCCACATGCTTGATGTGCGAATATTTTCCTTCAACGGAAGTAAATTGCCCCGCCTTTTCACCATATCCGCCCACAGCCTGAAGGATGGTGGGGTAGAGGATTTTTTTGACCAAGGTACTTTTTCCACTTCCTGAAACCCCAGTGATCACGGTCAGTACGTTCAAGGGAAAAGTGACATCAATATTTTTCAGGTTGTTTTCCCGTGCCCCTTTGATCTGGATGTAGTGTTTGGAATTTCTACGCTCTTTGGGCACGGCTATTTCCAAGGTGCCGTTCAGATAGGCAGCAGTAAGCGAACTGGACTTCAAAATGGCTTCCATGTTGCCCGTGGCTACGACCTCACCACCCAAGGTACCCGCTTCAGGGCCTATGTCGATGATTTCGTCTGCCGCTTTCATGATGTCTTCATCGTGTTCCACCACAATGACGGTATTGCCCAAATTGCGAAGGGATTTCAATACCTCGATGAGATTTTCAGTATCCCGGGGATGAAGGCCAATGCTGGGTTCGTCCAAAATATACATGGAACCCACCAAACTGCTGCCCAACGAAGTGGCCAGATTGATCCGTTGACTTTCCCCACCGGAAAGGGTATTGGATTTTCGGTTGAGGGTCAGATAACCCAGTCCAACCTTGTCCAAAAACTCCAATCGGGTGGTAATTTCCTGAAGCAAGCGTTTGGCAACCGTCCTATCATGTTCCGAAAGTTGAAGTTCCCCAAAAAAGGGCATCAACCGTTTGATGGGCAGTTCAATAAGGTCCGAAATGGATTTTCCGCCCACTTTCACATAATCGGCCTCTTTGCGAAGCCGTTTCCCCCTGCACACGGTACACTTGGTCTTTCCCCTGTAGCGGGAAAGCATCACGCGGTTCTGTATCTTATAACTCTTTTCTTCAAGTTGTGCGAAAAATTCATGGATCCCTGTAAAATGCTCATTCCCGTCCCAGACCAATTGTTTTTGTTCCTCCGAAAGTTGAAACCAAGGTTTGTGTATGGGAAAATCAAAGGTATAGGCCGAGTTCACCAATTGGTCCCTGTACCAACCCATACTTTCCCCGCGCCAAGGAAAAACAGCGTTTTCATATACCGAAAGCGCAGTGTTGGGAATCACGAGATCTTCATCGATGCCGATGACATCCCCATAACCTTCACATTTGGGACAAGCACCATACGGATTGTTGAAGCTGAACAAATGCACATTCGGTTCCAAAAATTTCATGCCGTCCAGTTCAAACTGGTTACTGAAGGATTGGGTTTCCCCGGTTTGAAGGTTTTCAATGGCACAGACCCCTTTCCCTTCAAAAAAGGCATTGTCCACCGCATGGGCCAATCGGTTATAAAAATCCTCATCGTCCTTCACAATGATACGGTCCACCACAAGGTCAAACTCCCTTCCGATATCGTTGGGAGCCTGATCTATCCGTAAGACCTCACCTTTATATTTGATACGGGCATAGCCCTGTTTGGAAAAAAGCTCCAAAGATTTGATGGCATCCCTATCCTCTTTAATGGTGATAGGAGCCAAGAGCAACAGTTTGCTCCCTTCTTCCAATGCTTTGATGTGGTTGATGACATCCGATACCGTATGCTTCTTCACCTCCGCACCGGAAATGGGGGAGATGGTCTTGCCAATGCGGGCATATAATAATTTTAGGTAATCATAGATTTCCGTGGTGGTCCCTACCGTTGATCTCGGGTTGGTGGAGTTCACCTTTTGCTCAATGGCAATGGCAGGGGCTATACCTTTAATATAATCCACCTTGGGCTTGTCCAGCTTGCCCAAGAACTGACGGGCATAGGAGGAAAGGCTTTCCACATACCTCCGTTGGCCTTCCGCATAAAGAGTGTCGAAGGCCAAGGTGGACTTGCCCGAACCTGATAGCCCGGTAATCACCACCAGTTTGTTCCTGGGGATCACCACATCTATATTTTTCAGGTTGTGCAGTTTGGCACCTTTGATGATGATGTGCTGCTTGGGATCGAGGTCGGTAATGGCCGTCATGTGTTAAAATTAGGGTCTCAAAGATACGACACACAACACTTAATACGTATATTGCACCAGTTAACATATAAAATTTAGCAACTCACAACATAGTTTTTTAGGTCGCCTACCTAAATATCTATATTTGAAGTGTAATTAAAAAACTGAATAGGCCTATACAGCATAATTACTTTTTAAGATTAAAAACTAAATACCTGAAAATCTTTCCTGAAAGGGAAGGGTGATGATTTTAACCAAAAAAGTAATTTGTATGGAACTACAGATTAATGACTCGATTTTAGTAAAGAACTACATTGCCGGGGATGAGAAGGCGTTGGAAATACTTATCAACAGGCACAACCAAAGAATTACCAGTTTTATTTATTCAAAGGTCATGGACAGGGATGTTGCAGAGGACATCTTCCAAGATACCTTTATAAAGGTGATCAAGACCCTGAAAAGGGGATCGTACAGCGAAGAGGGGAAATTTCTTCCCTGGGTAATGCGGATCGCCCACAACCTGATCATAGACCACTTCCGCAAGAACAAAAGAATGCCCAAGTTCGAAGGCAGTGATGATTTCAACATCTTTTCGGTGATCAAGGATGAAAAACTGAACATTGAAAAACAGATCATCAAAGATCAGATCGAGAGCGATCTTACCCTTTTGATCGAGGAATTGCCCGAAGACCAAAAAGAAGTGCTGATCATGCGGATCTACAAGGACATGAGTTTCAAGGAAATCTCCGAAAACACTGGCGTCAGCATCAACACAGCCTTGGGCAGAATGCGATATGCACTTATCAACTTGAGAAAAATCGTTGATCGCAAGAATATCGTTTTAACGAATTAATAGCGCATTACGTCGAACGTTGCAATATTTCCATTTTACTGGCGTTATCTATTTGAAACATTTACGCTAGAATATGGAAAATATTTACTCTGAAGAACAAAAATCCGTGAAAACGGTGAAGGCTAGCCAAAAGACCGTAAATTTTTTGCTTAGCTACTCCAAATCGATTCATGTAGTTGACTACAAAAAGCATCAGTTTGAAGTAACCTTGAATTAATTTAAGGACCAAACTGTCAGAAAGAGCCGCAATTAGCGGCTCTTTTTGGTTTTATAGTATTCGTCGATCACCGTTTTCCGCCCTATGGTCTTGGTGATGATGTCCTTTTCCAGGTCCCAGCCACGGGCCGGGGAGTATTCCCTTCCGTACCAAATGATCTGCAGGTGCAGCCTGTTCCAAATTTCCTCCGGGAACAAACGCTTGGCGTCCCGTTCTGTTTGCACCACATTTTTCCCATTGCTGAATCCCCATCGGAACATCAATCGGTGGATATGGGTGTCCACGGGAAATGCCGGAATTCCAAAGGCTTGGGAAACCACTACGCTGGCCGTTTTGTGGCCCACGGCCGGAAGTTCCTCCAACAGTTCAATGCTCCGTGGCACCTCCCCATTATATTTGTCCACCAAGATTTGGGAAAGACCGTGTATGCCTTTGGATTTCATTGGGGAAAGCCCCACGGGCTTGATGATTTCGCGTATTTCTTCCACAGAAAGTTTGATCATATCAAAAGGATTATCCGCCCTTTCGAACAGCAGCGGTGTAATTAAGTTCACCCTAACATCCGTGCTTTGGGCCGATAGCAGCACGGCCACCAAAAGGGTATAGGGGTCTTTATGGTCCAAAGGAATGGGAATGGTGGGGTAGAGTTCATCCAAAGTGGCAATGGTGAAATCAACCTTTTCTTGTTTGGTCATATTTGTTTAACTTTGTATATATAAATATTAAACAATAATTCAAGACAGAAAGCGCATGAATATGTTAAAAGTAGGGGATAAAGTACCTGAATTTTCCGCAAAAGACCAAGATGGCAACACAATAAATCTCAGCGATTACAAAGGAAAGAAACTGATTGTCTTTTTCTATCCAAGGGCCAATACCCCAGGTTGCACCCTGGAAGCCTGTAATTTGCGGGACAATTACAAAGAATTGCAAAGTCAAGGTTATGAGCTCTTGGGCGTGAGTTCGGATTCTGTACGCAAACAGGCCAATTTCAAGAAAAAATATAAATTCCCATTTCCGCTATTGGCGGATGAGGACCATACCGTGATCAATGCCTTTGGTGTTTGGGGACCAAAAAAATTCATGGGAAGAACTTTCGACGGTATCCATCGCACCACGTTTATGATCGATGGGGACGGGGTAGTGGAAAGAATCATCGAAAAGGTAAAGACCACAGACCACGCCGCGCAGATTCTTGAATAGAGAAGCTTCTTTTAGAAGAGACGAAAGACCATAGACGATAGAGAATAGACGGACCTTTTTCTGTTTACTTTTGTTTCAGGTTTTTGGCTTCAGGTTATTCTGTTATTGGGTTGTCTGAAGTCCGAAGTCTGAAGTCTGAAGAGACTAAAGAATATAGACAAAAGACTTAGGTTATTCTGTTATTGAGTTATTGGTAATTGCTTATTGTAAACTGAATCATTGGAAAAACCTGAAACTTGAAATCTTAAACCCAATACACGCATTCCACAATCCTGTCCAACCCTGAACCTGATTCTTGTGCTTGGGCTTAAAACTTTGGTTTACTCCTTCTCCTCAAGCACTTTTCGGGTAAAAAGGTGTTTTTCTTTGATGATCTCGGCAATACCTTCTGGCAGTTCGTCTTCCCAGCCCTCTTCGTTGTTGATGATTTTCTTGAGCACATCCCGTGAGAAAATATGGAGCACTTCTGGGTCGTAATCGATAATGTCCATCACCTTCCCGTTGTACTTGAAGAATTTGTACAGCTCCTTCATCCGTGGGTGCACCTTCACGTTGTTGCTGGTCAAGATTTGTCCAGTATTGGGGTCCTTCATCGGGTAGAGGTAGACCTTTAGGTCCTTGAAGAACAATTTTCCAAAGGCCTCCAAAATACCACCGCTCAAGTGACGGTAGTATTTCTCGTCAAAAACATCCACAAGGTTGTTCACGCCCATGGTAAGCCCGATCTTGGCCTTGGTGTAGTTGTTGAAATATTCCACCAGTTTGTAATATTCCTGGAACTTGGAGATCAATACCGTATGTCCTAGCGAACAGAGCAGTTCGGCACGGTCCATAAAATCCTGTTCATCGATTTCCCCCGAAGCCTTCAGGTTGGAGAGCGTGATTTCAAAAACAACGATGGTGTTCTCATACTCCACCGTTTGTTCCCTGATAAAGATGTCGTACGATTTCTGGAACATGTCCATGTTCACCTTGGTCACAGGCCTGAAACTGCCGCGAAGTGCCAAAATGCTCTTTTTGTAGAGTACGGCCGCGGGAAGGAGGTTGTTGCCATCAGGCCCGAACATCACCGCATCCGTCATATCGTTCTTGATCAATTGAAGGCTCATCAACCTGTTGTCCACATCGGCAAAGTTGGGCCCGGTAAAGTTCACCATATCAATTTCCAAGGTGTCCTTGTCGATATGATCATAAAGGTATTTCAACAGTTTTTTGGGCTTATGGAACTTGAAAAAGGCCCCATAGATCAGGTTTACCCCCAAAATGCCCAAGGTTTCCTGCTGCAATCGCGCTTCGTTCTGTTTGAACCGTATGTGGAGAACGATTTCATCATATTCCTTTTGATCGGGATCCAATTGGAAACGGATACCCACCCAGCCGTGTCCTTTGTACCTTTTGGAAAAATCGATGGTGGCCACCGTGTTCGCATAGGTAAAGAACAGATAGTTGGGGTTGCTCTCCCTGCTGATCCGTTCCTCCACTAGTCTCATTTCGTGGTCCAGCATCTTCTTCAAGCGGGACTGGGTCACGTACCTTCCGTCCTCCTCGATCCCATAAATGGCATCACTGAAGGATTTGTCATAGGCGCTCATGGCCTTGGCAATGGTCCCAGATGCCCCACCCGCCCTGAAAAAATGCCTCGCGGTCTCCTGTCCGGCCCCGATTTCGGCAAAGGTTCCGTAGATATTTGGGTTTAAGTTGATCCTCAGCGTTTTTGCCTTAATGGAAGGTATGTTTTCGAAAGCATTTTCTTTGCTCGGTACGGTAGGCATATTCGAAAATTTACGATGTCACAAAGTTACACTCTTCGTTCAATCTATTACATAAATAAGTTATAATTTTGGTTTTCATGGATGACAGGATGACCATCACTTTTTTGGGAACGGGAACCTCACAGGGTATCCCTGTCATTGGTAGTGACCATCCTGTGTGCAAGAGCAAAGATCCGAAGGATCAAAGGCTACGGGTCTCCGTACTGGTTTCTTGGAAATCGTACAATTACGTAATTGATTGCGGCCCTGATTTTCGGCAACAGATGCTGAAAAACCCCATTGACAAACTGGATGGCATCCTCTTCACCCACGAACATGCAGACCATACGGCGGGCATAGACGATATCCGTCCCTTTTTTTTCAGACAGGGCGATATCCCCGTTTATGCCCATGAGCGGGTCATCCACTCCTTGAAGAGACGTTTCGATTATATTTTTGCCGACGAGAATCGTTATCCCGGAGCCCCTGCGGTACAGGTGTTCCCAGTGGAAAAGGACAGACCCATTCGGTTGGGCGATCTGAATGTGGTGCCCATTGAGGCCTACCACAATCGGCTGCAGGTGTTTGGCTACCGATTTGGGGAGTTTGTGTACCTCACCGACGTGAAGCGGGTAGAGAAGGAAGAGGTCGAAAAAATGAAGGGAGCCAAGGTGCTGGTCGTCAATGCGCTGCGTGAGGAACCCCACCATTCCCATTTCAATGTGGAAGAGGCCCTAGCCTTTGCCGAAGAGGTCGGGGCGGAGAAAACCTATTTTACCCATATCAGCCATGTATTGGGTTTCCATGCGGAAGTGGAAAAAAAACTGCCCAAAAATGTACATTTGGCCTACGATAACCTGAAACTGAAAATATAGACTACCCTTATGCGTTATCTTATCATGCCCTTCGGTTGCGTTGCGTATGATCTGTCAGTTCGAGCCTGCCTTTGTCGGCAGACAGGCGCAGTCGAGAACTAAATTGATTTTCAAAAGAATTGAACCATGAAGAACAAGATTTTCCTATACCTATTTGTATTCGCTGCCCTGTTGGCGCTCTACCAATTTGTGGCCGGCAACAAAATGCAAAATGCCTTAAATACCAAAGATGTGGACATTGACCGTTTGCATGCCGAGGTGGAATCCTTGAACGATTCCTTGTTGAAGGCACGGCTACGGGTATTGGACATGCAGTATTTCACTTTGGAGAACAACGATGATGCCCTGGCCTATTACGACCATCTCAACTTGGAAAGCCCATCGCGCTATATTGAGGACAAATTGTTGGAAACCAATGAAAAATCTGGAGACAATCCTTTGGTGCCTTACGAAGGGATGGAAAGTGATTTCAAGATCAACAAGATCAAGGTGCTGAACCACAAGTGGATCTTGGCCGATTTCTCCGATGGTAAATATTGGGGCGACCTGATCATCAAATATGAACTCAAGGATGACCTGAGTGTGGATTTCACCTTGCTGGACCATCTGCTCTACGCCAGGAGTAACTGATGGTTAAGGGTTGAAGGGTTTCAAGTTCCAAGTTCAAGAACAAAGAATAGGGAGAATAGAAAAAAGAAACATGAAACCACTTCCAACAACCCTATGACCCAATGACAGAATAACCTAAGTCTATCCGCTATTGTCTATATTCTTTAGTCTCTTCCGACTTCGGGCTTCCGACAACCCAATAACAGAATAACCTGAAACCACAAACTTGAAACGGAAGCAAGCAGAGAAAAACCAGTCCATTCTCTATTTTCTATGCTCCTTTGTCTCTCCCGACTTCCGACTTCCGACTTCTCACATCAAAGTCGCTCCACGAGCCATTTTCGGAAGGAAAAGAAATTTTGTTGGGAGACCCCGTGGCCAATGGGGAATTCTTCATAGGTGTAGGCAATGCCCAGATGTTCCAGAAAATCAGGAGTTTTTTGTGCCCATTCCAAAGGAATGACCTGATCTACCTGTCCGTGCGAGGCATAAAAGTCTAAGTGGCCCAAATCTTTTTCGGCATAGCCGTCCACTAGGATTTTTTCGTTGATATATCCGCTCAGGGCAATCACGTTCTTGATCTTTTCAGGGTAGGAAAGGGCCACGGCATAGCTCAAGATGGTGCCTTGGCTGAAGCCCAAAAGGGTAATGTTTTCCGCATCCAGATCATAGGCGACAATGGCCTCATCGATGAACTTCACGATTTTGTCCCGGGATTCCTTCGCCTGTGCGTCGTCGCTCCATTTGCCTTGCTCGGCATCAAAATTGATGGCATACCAGGCATGCCCGAAAGGTTCCAGGTCATAGGGTGCCCGTACCGAAATGACCATCAATTCCTCAGGGAGTTCCGGCGCAAAGGAAAACAGATCATCCTCATTGCTTCCATATCCGTGGAAGAGGAAAATGGCAGGGATTTTTCCGGTTTTCAGTTGGGAGGGGCGTATTAGGTGTTCCAAGGACAGTGGGGTGGGGGACATTGTTTAGTTTTTTATGAAATGAAGGTGAACCATTTTTGAAAATAGGGACCGACCACGGGCAGGGGCTTTGTCTTTCCGTTCAGCGCCTGTATGAAGCCCAGTACCCATAGCACCATATAAACAATATAGGCTATGATCGATACATAGGCCAGGCCCGAATAGGTGAAAAGTATGGCCAGCGCATGGAAAAGCAGGTGGATGCCAAAGGCCTGCCGGATATGGAAACGGGCAAAGGTATTTTTGGGCTCCAAATTCATGGTGATGGCGATGAGACAACCCACAATGGTGATGTAGGCCACAATGGCCGTCGTTTTTCCGCTCTCAATCCCGCTCATGGATGATGATTTGGTCGTTATTGATGGTTCCATACACTTTTCCCTTAAGTTCTGCGCCAAAGAACATGCTGTTTTTGGAAGTGGACAGGATATGTTTTGGTCCGAACGTATAGGTCTCGTCCGGGTTGAACAGGGTAATATTGGCCTTGGCCCCTTCCTTGAACGATGGGTCTTCAATTCCAAATCGAGAGCGACCTTTGGTCATCAATTCGATGGTCTCCTCTGTGCCGAGCAGTTGATTGAGACTCCCAAATGCGGATTCCAACCCAAGAGTGCCGTCCATGGCATTGTCAAACTCCACGCGTTTGTGTTCGATGTCGATAGGCACGTGGTCCGAGGTCACAAAATCGATGGTGCCGTCCTTCAAGCCTTTGATGAGGGCCTTGCTGTCTGCCTTGCTACGGAGGGGAGGGGACACTTTGAAGTTGGTATCGAAGCCTTTCAGTTCCTCATCAGAAAAGAACAGGTTGTGGATGGCCACGCTACAGGTCACGTCCAATCCCTTTTTTTTGGCGTTGGCGATCAGTTTTACCGATCCGGCCGATGAAATGGTGGGGATATGGAGTTTTCCTCCCGTATATTCCAGAATAAAAAGGTCACGGGCAATCTGAAGTTCCTCGGCAAGGGCGGGAATGCCCTTCAACCCCAGGGCGGTGGATACTTCACCTTCATGGGCGACCCCTGTTCCCTTGATGCTCCCATCTTGGGGAAAAGAAAAGACCAGTCCTTCAAAATTTTGGGCATATAGCAAAGCTATTTTGAGCAGATTGGGGTTGGAAACCTGTTTTTTAAAGTCAAAAAAGGCGACCGCACCGGCATTTTTCATATCAAAAAGTTCGGCCAGATCCACACCTTCCGAGTTTTTGGTCAATGCTCCCATCGGGTGTATGTTGGTGGGTTTTCCCAGTCCGCGCTCCTTCAAAAAGACCACATCCGAGCTGGTGTCCGGCACGGGATGGGTGCTGGGGTAGAGCAAAATATCGGTAAAACCGCTGCTTGCCGCTACCCGAAGTCCGTTGGCGATGGTCTCGCGCTCCTCAAAACCGGGCTCACCAAAGCTCACACCACTGTCAAACCATCCCACCGATGCGTGGAGGTTCTTGAGGTTGACCGATTTTGTGTTGGAAGGAGCTTCGATGGAAGCGGCAATCTTTTCGATTATCCCATTTTTGATGAGGATGTCCCGCTTTTTCAAGTGAAGTTCCTTGTTCTCCGGGCAAACAATTTTTGCAGACTTCAGCAGAATGTTCATGTAACGAATTTTTGAATGATTACCTCTATCAGTGCCAGAAGCAACGCTAAAATAACAAACCATTTCCAATAAGCAGTGATATTGCTGTCCGCTTCCAATCGGTCAAAAAGGGACGCTATGGAGTCTTGGGCGGTCGTATGTAGCAGATTGTCAAGATCCAGGTATTGGAGTTGGCTCTCTTCCCTTGGATAATTGAAGCTGATATTTTTTAAGAAACGTCCATTTTGTTGGATGGCATAAATACCATCTTCGGTCGGGTTTTGGTCAAAAGTGAGCCTGACCCGATTGGGAAACGCCTGTTGCAAGGGAATAAATTCATACCCTTCCTTGGAAACTTTCAGAATATCATCGTTCCCCAGATTTGCGGCAATGTCGATGGAACTACTGCTCCCCAAAGTATGGTACACCCCAGGTGCTTTAAGGCTCGATAGCGCCATGTTGTAGAAGGTGGGGACGATCAATGGGGAGTTTTTAAAATTGGAGTTCTCCTGCTCCAAGGAAGCCGAGAATACATAAAGCCCATCGTTGCCCGATAAAAAGGCATCCCCTCCCTCCAGCGACAGGATCTTGGGCAGTCTTGATTGTATTTTGAAGTGTTCCTTCACGGTGGGGTATTGGAAATTGGCGACCTCACTTTCAAATACGTTCCTGTACAGCGGATGGTCGTATGCTATGGTGGTCACTTGGGAGGCCGTGGTCACCGTGTCCGTGTAGCGCGTAGCCCCCAAACTTGCCAGCAGTGCATTGTAGGACGGAAAATCAGTTTCCAAGGATGGGGCAATGATCAAGGTGCCCCCATTGTCCCTAAAGGTGCGGAGCACGCTTTGCAGATTGTTGGGAATGGCCTTCAGGTTGTCCAGGACCACTACATTTTGTCCATCCAGAGCACTGTAATCCAATCGGTTCAAAGTGAATTTCTTCAATTCGAATTCATTATCCGTATAGAGACGGTCCAAATAGTCACTGTCCGAACCCATTACGGCAACCACTTTGATTTTTTCCTTGGCGTTGATGTTGAAATAGAAGGAGTTGTCGTATGCCAGACCATTGTCCAAAATGGACAATCTGCCATTGATTTCTTGGTTCGATGGAATGGAGAAGACCACTTTGGCCGTTCCGTTGGCTGAAAATTTTGCGGCCGTCTTGGCAATCAGGTCCTGGCCATTGTAGAGCGAAATGGGCAAGGTGCCCTCTTCCGCCCCTCCGGATAGCAGCACACCCAGCGATTCTTGGTCCGTTTTGCCTTCTTCCACAAAAACGGAATCTATGGATACATTCAGGGCTTCCTCGGGTCTCAAAGGCACCAAATAGGTATTTTGGGTGGAATCGATGGGGGCACCATCGGAAAGCAGTCTTTGCTGAAAATCGGAAATGACGATCAGGTTTTTTGTGGTGGCATTGGAGGTGGAAAAAAGGGTGTTGGCCTTCAAACCGATCTCATCCAAAGTGAGTTGTTTGGAGGAATAGGGAAGCGACAACAATCGATTCTGGATGTCCTTGATGCGAATGTCGGCAAAAGTCCTTTCATTGGTGAAAAGACTGAAATTGGTTTCCGCATCCAGATTTTTGATCAGGTCCTGGACCGCTTTTTCCAATAGGGTAATCCCATTGTCCTTGGCCTGCATGCTGAAGGAATCGTCCAGATAGACCACGGTTTCCTTTTCTTTCAGGGCGGTCACCATTGCGGTAAAGGGTTGCGCAAAAGCAATGATGATGGCGGCCAGTAGCAATAGGCGCGTGAACAATAGCAACCATTTCTTCAACGAATTGCTTTTTCGGGATTCCGAAACCACTTTTTGGAGCATGGCCACGTTGGTGAACGGGATTTTCGTGAATCGGCGTAACTGAAAAAGGTGGATGATAACGGGAATGACCAGAAGAAAAAGAGCCCAAAGAATTTCCGGATGTTTAAACTGCATTCCCAACTTTGATTGGACAAATATAGGGATTAAAATAGTTCGGGGTAAAACTTATGGGGGCAAACTCAAGTTCAAGAGACAAGTTCAAGTCCAATAACCAAATAACTGAACAACCCAATAATTCTAGCTCAACAAAAGAAGAAATAATCCGTCATGGGTTGCAGCCCCAAGCTTTGAAAATAGGTCCTGATGTCTTGTTGGGCGGTTTCGTTGGCCACGGTGACCACACTTTGTGGGTGATCCAAATCTTTCAGGGCTGAGAAATGCACCAATTCCTTGCTATGGATTCGTTTTCCGATCTTTTTGGGATTGTCGCAAAGCCATGTGAAATTCAACCCTTTTTTTTGAAGCCCCCTCGCAATCGCCTTTCCTTTGAAACCAGCTCCCCAAACGACCAAAGGTCGATTTTTATCATGATCCAACTGTAAGAAGTAATGCAGCTTGATGTCCAAAAAATAATTCTGTGCATAGTGCTCGTGTGTCCGCGAGGTTCTGGAATCGTAATCGCGCCATAAATGCAAGATTTGATTACAAGGAATAATTTTCAATCCCTTCTCATAAAATCGGAACGTGAGGTCATAATCCTCTGGATAACGATTGGGATGAAAGGCCCCACAAATTTCAAAATCAGCTCGGTGGACCATCCAGCAAGGGGAGGGGATAACGCATTCCTTGTAGATTTCACTATAATTCTTTCCAGCCGCCGTCAATTGGTTCAGCCATTTCTCGTAACGGTCATAGCCATTGCTGATTCCCCTGTCCGAAAAATAGCGTACTTGGCCCACCGCGACATGCCCTTCTCCTGTTTTCAACAAAGATTCTACCATGACCTCAAGCCTGTTGGGTTTCATGATGTCATCGGAATCCATCCGTGTCACAAATCCACCGTTGCTTTTTGCAAATCCCGTCCGCAAGGCAGGGATGATGCCGGTTCCTTCATTCTGGAACACCTTTATTCTTTCATCCTTTTCGGCATACGTGGAAAGCAGGTCAAAACTTAAATCACTGGAATGGTCGTTCACGGCCAGGACTTCCCAATTTTCATAGGTCTGGCCCAGAATGGAGCCCAGACAATCTGGCAAAAAATGGGCCGTATCCTTAAACGGAATGATGATGCTGACCTTGTTTTGTTGCATTTTACAAAGTAACTGAAAAACAATGGCCAATCAATGGAACCATTAAAAAGGAAGCAGGTCTGGAGCTACATATGTTTCTTTTGCCCTAGGGTCAAAAAGTAGTTCAAAACCATAATGTTGCCCCAGCAATTCCTTGAAAGAAGTCTTCAATCTGGGGAATTCCTGGATGAAATCCGCAAAATGATGGGACTTGGACTTTTGCATAAAATGGTTCACCGTCTTGATGGAGGCCACGGTCAGGGTTGTGTGGAACTTACTGCCATTCCCATGGAGTGCATCAAAATTCTTGATGCTCTGACATACATTCTCAATGGCCTTTTCTTCCCCATACAGTTTCAAGTTGACCCAAGCCAATCGCAAATGGGCCTCATGATCGAACAAACTCGGAGGAAAGCTTCCCGACTCAAATGCAATTAAGAATTCTAGATCGTTCATTTTTTCGAAAGGGTTGTTTGGATGGCTTCCTGTACCAATTTCTCCATCACGGCATAGCCTGCCTTGGTCAGGTGCACTTCATCCGTGGTCAATGCTTTGGGAAGCCCGTTGCGGTCATCGGACATGGCCGAAAAATAATCTAGATACATGGCTTCTTCTTGGGTAGCCATCTTCTTGAGCATGCCGTTCAGTTCGGGGATTTTGACATTGGGCTCTTTTCCGGGTCGCCATGGATAATCATATGCAGGGAGTACCGAACAGACAATAGGGGATATGCCGTTGGCCTTGGCCAGTTGCACCATGGAAAGAATGTTGTCCCTGATCTGCTCCAAGGTCATAGGGCCTGTATTTCCAGCAATATCATTTGTCCCGGCCAATATGACCACAATTTTTGGGTCCAGGGCGATGACATCCTGCTGAAAGCGTAACACCATTTGGGGCGTGGTCTGCCCACTGATACCCCGATTGATATATGGATTTTCCCCAAAGAATTTTGGGTTGGCATCTTCCCAGCCTTCGGTTATGGAATTGCCCATAAAGACGATGCGGCCATCGGTGTTTTTATTCTTGAGGACTTCGGCATTGGCTTCCTGAAACTTTTGAAGGTTGGGCCAATCTTGCGCTTCTAGAGTTTCGGAAAATGATATGAACGAAAGCAAAACAAGTAGTTGTATTTTTATTCTTTGCATCTATGTTTGGTTTTGCTAAAAATAC
>JASBTQ010000039.1 GCA_030148335.1 Allomuricauda sp.
GGAAGATAATCTGCACGACAGTTTTATGACCATTTTCGATAAAATCGATCAGTTTGGCTTCAAGGGTTCTTTTGAAGGTTGGATCAAACGTATAACCGTAAATACAGTACTTCAGAAATATAGGAAGGACCAATACCTCAACGTGATTTCGGAAAACCACGAAGATGAAATTGAGGTGGAAACAGATGATTCGGACATTAGTCTGTCCACGCTGCTGGGGTATATTCAAGAGCTGCCGCATAAATACAGGTTGACGTTCAACTTGTATGTACTGGATGGTTATAGTCATAAGGAAATCAGTGAGATGTTGGGGACATCCACTGGGACCTCAAAGTCGAACTTGGCAAGGGCCAAGACCATTTTGAGGGAGAAAATAGAAAAACAGAAAATAAACATTGCTTAAGAACTTAACCATGGGGAAAAAGAATGTAGAGCAATTGTTCAGGGACACCTTCCGGGATTATCATGAGACCCCGGACGAAAAGGTGTGGAAGGCCATAGAGGTGTCCCTGGACAAGAAGAAGCAAAAGAAGCGGATTGTTCCGATATGGTGGCAACTGGGGGGAGTTGCCGCAGCCTTGGTCGTACTATTGTATGTGACCGACCCATTTGGCACGGACGTAAAACAAGATGTGGAGCAGACCGTTACCGATGCGGAAAACGATGCTGACCCAACAACCGACAAGAAAACTGGTACGGAAGATTTCAACAGTCCTTCAAACATTGCCAACAAGGAGCATGTGGCAGAATCTTCCGATGAAAATGGTGTTTCCAAAACCCAAAGCAATCAAAATTTAGGTAACAGTGACTTCCGAACCAATTCTGAAGGCCATGTGGCCCAAAACGATAAAACAATAGCTCCAAATGAAAAAATAACTACTTCCGATATCCAAAACCAAGACGAAAAAGAGACCATGGCGGTCGCAGAAAATACCCAAGAAAGAAACAGTCTCGATCAGGATAAGGTTTCTGAACAAGACCCCCTTTTGGGCAACACATCTAACAACAGGGATGCCATTGCGCTCAACAAAACCCAGAACCAATCCTTGGAAAAACAGGCTGGTTCCGATGCGGATGCCAAAAAAGAAGAGCAGGCCATCGCCCTGAACGAGGAGCAAAAGGAGGAATTGGGCAAAAAATCCATCTATGATGCCATCAAGGAGCAAGAAGCCGAAGAAGAACTCATCGCTGCACAGGACAATTCCGGAAAATGGTCCGTTGGGCCATCCGTGGCCCCAGTATATTTTGGTGCTTCCGGGGACGGCTCTCCCATACATTCCGATTTTTCATCCAATTCCAAATCGGGGAACTTCAACCTGAGCTATGGCCTCACCGTAGCCTACGAAGTGGGGAAAAAGGTAAAGATCCGCTCAGGAGTACACAAGGTGAATTATGAGTATGACACCAATGATGTTGTGTTTTCCTCAACGTTGAGGTCTTCCTCGAACGAAATGTTTGCCAACATCGATTATCGCCAAAATGCAGAAATCCTTGTGGTCCAAAGTGCCAACAAGTCCTATAGCAGTCCAATTACTTCGGACTCCAAAGAGGTACTGAACGCAACGGCAGCCTTTGACGGGAAAATGGTACAGCAACTGGGGTACATTGAAGTTCCCGTGGAAGTCAACTATGCCCTGGTGGACAAAAAATTTGGGGTGGACCTCATCGGAGGGGTCAGTTCGCTGTTCCTCGTGGACAATTCCGTGCTATTGGAATCGCAGGACCTAGTGACCGAAGTGGGCGAGGCGAACAATGTAAACTCCGTGAATTTCAGTGCCAACGTGGGCATGGGACTCAACTATAAGTTCTCCCAAAAGGTCCAATTGAATATAGAACCTGTGTTCAAATACCAGTTGAACACCTTTTCCAATACTGCTGGTGTGTTCCAACCCTTTTCCATTGGGGTGTATAGCGGCGTCAGCTTCAAGTTTTAGGAAACAAAAGGTTGGTTAGGACGATTGCACCTTTATGCAATCAACCAAGTGCCCTGCTTTTTTGGCGGGGCACTTTTTTTGTACTGTAATCGTACACAAATTTTTAGTACTTTGACTACCAAATACTAACCTCCATATTGTGGAACACGATCCATTTGAAGATGTTCTCATTTATTTTTCAAAATCGCTTTTGGGCAAAAAGGGCGAAGAGGATATTCTTTGGGATATGGCCAAGAACTGTATCTCCAAATTGGGCTTCGAGGATTGCGTCATCTACCTTGTGGACAACAATAATCTTTTGGTGCCAAAAGCGGCACATGGCCCAAAGAACACCCACAACATTGAAGATGGCCCCATCGAAATCCCTTTGGGACAGGGCATCTGCGGGCATGTGGCCAAAACTGCCAAAGCAGAGATCGTAAACGACACCTCAAAAGACCCACGGTACATCAAGGATGGTGCAGCAGGGCTTTCGGAAATCTGTGTGCCGATCACTTGTGACGGTGTACTGTATGGCGTCATCGACTGTGAACATCCAGAACCAGATTTTTTTACGGACAGGCATCTTAAGATGCTTTCGGCAATCGCCTCCATATCCGCCATAAAGATCAAAAGTGCCCGGGACTGCCAGGCCTTGATGGAAGAACGGAATAGACTCATTCAGATGAAGGAGGAAATGGTGGACCTCAAATCTAGGACCCTAAGCTCCCAACTCAATCCACATTTTGTGTTCAACGCATTGAACTCCATCCAATATTTCATCACTTCCGAGAAAAAAAAGTTGGCTTTGGAATATTTGTCCATGTTCAGCAAACTTATTCGTTTTTACTTGGGGCAATTGGGGCAAGAAAGTGTCAACTTAAAAGACGAGGTCGACATGCTGCACTCCTATTTGGATCTCCAAAAGCTTCGCTATGACGGTTTGTTTGAGTATACCATCTCTTTGCAGAAAAATTGCAAAAATCCAGAAGAAGCCATCATCCCGTCCCTAGTGGTACAGACGCTTTTCGAAAACCTTATTGAAAGTACCATGTCGCACCAGCAAAAGGGCCAGCATTTTGATGTGCTACTGGAGGTCACTCCCCATTCTGTGACCATGGATATTGTACACAGTTCCTTGAACATGGCATCTGCTACCAACTTATCCGGGTATAGGGAAGGCATTCTACAATGGGAAGATCAAATCAACTTATTGAATACAGTAAAGGGCTACAACATTACGAGTTCGGTGGACAAGCTTTCTGAAAACAAACGAAAAATGACCTTGGAACTTCCCAGGCTTTTGTAGCATTCCCTTGATCAACCGACAAGTTCTTTCAAAATCAGATTCCTTACTTCCTCCCTCAGTGTGGAAGTGTCCTCTATACTCAGGATCCCCGTTTCAAAAAAGTGGTGCACCTTTGCCCGTATCTGCCCAGGACCGCCGTGGTTCATCGTGAAGGGAAACCGTTTTTTATTGTCATGGAATGTCATGGGGACCACTGGGATCTTATGTGCTATCGCCATTTTGAAGGCCCCGTCCTTAAATTCGTCCAGAACAATATCTTCCTCCGGCACTCCCCCTTCGGGAAATATGCAGATGCTCAGCCCTTGGTCCAACCTTCGCTGCGCGCGTCGATATACCCCGGTCCGGCTGCGTATATCCTCCCTGTCCACCATAATGCAGACCCTTTTGTAGAAAAAACCGAAAACGGGAATCTTTACCAGTTCCTTCTTGCCCACAAAAACAAAAGGGTTTCTGCTCACCACCAGCATCAGCATAATGTCCAGCATGCTGGCATGGTTGGCCACCAACATATAGCTCTTTCTCCTTTCCATCTGCTGCTCCCTGGTTATCTTGGGAATGCACCCCATCCCGAACAGAATGGGCCTGGCCCAGAGGTTACGTGCCAACCAGAAAAATTGCGGATAAGTCCGTTCCGTTAGTGTGGCCAACAATAGAAAGGGGAAAAACAGAAAAATGGGAATGGCCACCAGCAGATAGAACCATATCCGGTAAAGTATCTGCCCTATATGTCCAATCAGGTTAAGCATATGCTAATGTAAAGTTTTTGGGTCTCTTTATTACACATCTATCACCATCCATATCACTTAAAATGGGTTTCTGAAAGAACAATCCTGTCTCACTGGGCTTTGTCTCTTTTTTTATACCTAGGTGATGCGTACTTTTACGGGCAAAATTAGAACATGGCCCGAATCCTCACAGGAATACAAAGCACAGGCACGCCCCACTTGGGAAATATTTTGGGAGCGATAGCACCTGCCATAGAAATGGCAAAGGATCCCAAAAACGATTCCTTTCTTTTCATTGCCGATATGCACTCGCTCACCCAGATCAAAGATGGAACGCTCTTGCGAAGCAACACCTATGCCATTGCCTCCGCTTGGCTGGCCTTTGGCCTCGATATCGAAAAGACGGTTTTTTATAGGCAGAGCGACATTCCGCAAACTGCCGAGTTGGCCTGGTACCTGAGCTGCTTTTTTCCCTATCAGAGGTTGACCCTGGCCCATTCCTTCAAGGACAAGGCCGATCGTTTGGAAGATGTGAACGCCGGACTGTTCACCTATCCCATGCTGATGGCTGCCGATATATTGCTCTACGATGCCGATATCGTTCCCGTGGGCAAGGACCAGCTCCAACACTTGGAAATGACCCGTGATGTCGCTTCGCGCTTCCACGCCCAAATGGGCGAGACCTTTGTGATGCCCGAGGCCAGGGTGCATGAACAGACCATGTACGTTCCCGGTACGGACGGAGAAAAAATGAGCAAGAGCCGTGGCAATCTCATCAACCTGTTCCAACCCGACAAAAAGCTCCGCAAGGAGATCATGGGCATTGTGACCGACAGTACCCCCATGGAAGATCCGAAGGACCCCAGCAAGGACAACGTTTTTGCCCTCTACAAGCTCTTGGCCTCCCCGGAACAAGTGGAAGAGATGAGCGCCAACTACTTGGCAGGAAATTACGGTTACGGCCATGCCAAGCAGGCCCTGTACGAACTTATCCTTCAAAAGTTTGAAGAGCCCCGCGAAAAATTTGAATACTACATGAACCACACCGAGGAAGTGGACGAAGCCCTGGCCATTGGTGCCGAAAAGGCCCGAAAAGTGGCAAATGCTGTTCTGACAAGGGTACGGGAGAAGTTGGGGTACTAAAAGCTATACGTTCAGGAGTCAAGTTCAAGTGCAATCCCATCTTATGAATTCGTGGAATTTGTGTCATTCTGATACAGTCCTTCATTGTTTTGATGGTTCTATTGTACCAAATATTGAACCGTTTCAAGGCATTTTGAGGCATTGGTCGGATCTTTCGCGTCATTTCCATGGAAAAAAGAATGGGCCAGATGTTGAAAACTCTCTGGGTATTCCCCAAAACCAAGATAACTTGTGGTTCTTTTCCGTTCAACTACAGTCCAAAATAGATTGACTGTTCTGTGGTATCCCTGTTCGATGAATGGCAACACGAAGCCCATATGATTGCGAAATATTTTATGCAAAACAGGATGAATGTCCTGATTTGAACGACCAAAGGACAAGGTTTTGGCCCTTTTTCTGTACCTCTTCCCTCGGTTGAAAATTGTACATATTTCGCCGTCCAAAATTGCAAAATAGCCCCCTTAGATTGCCTCGAACAATTTACCGGGCAATGGTCGGATCACTCCCTTCATTTCCATGCCCAAAAGTGTGGACGAAGTTTTGAAAATGGGCAGATTGCATTCCAAGGCCACGGTGTCCAGCAACTGTTTCCCGTTCAACTGCAGGTAGGAGTAGATAGACTGTTCTGTTGCGTCCAGCTCGATGAACAGCTGTTTTTGCACAGTTTCACCCTCCTTTTTTTCATCCAAATCCCACCCCAAAAGATAGATCAGGTCGGCCGCAGAGGTGAGCATGTGGGCCTTTTGGCCCTTGATAAGGTCGTTGCAACCCCTGCTGAGTTTGTCCGTGCTTCTTCCAGGGACGGCAAACACCTCCCTGTTGTAACCGTTCGCCAGATCGGCCGTGACCAAACTGCCCCCTTTTTCTGCGGATTCCACCACAATGGTTGCCTCACTCATCCCAGCAATGATACGGTTCCGTCGTAAAAAATTCTCCCGATCAGGCTTGCTCGTACTCCAGAACTCGGTCATAAAACCGCCGTTTTCCTCCATCCTCTTTTGATATTTCTTGTGGGCCTTCGGATAGATTTGGTTCAGGCCGTGGGCGAGGCAGGCAATCGTCTGCAATCCCTTTTCCATGGCCGCCCGTTGCACCGCAATGTCCACACCATAGGCAAAGCCACTGACAATGATGGGGTTCATTGGCGCAATCTCCTCAATAAAGGCTTCGCAAAAGGAAGTTCCATAATTGGTCACGTTCCTAGTGCCGACCACACTGATCAATCGTTGTTTTACCAAATTGATGTTTCCCCGTTGAAAAAGTAGGATAGGGCCATCGACACAATGTTTCAGGTAAGCGGGGTAATCCTCTTCCATAAAATAGGTCACCTTGATCTTTTCTTTGGAAAGAAAGTTGTATTCGGATTCGGCTTCTTTGAGGTGTTCGGGATCGTGAAGGGCCTTTAGGGTCAGCTTCCCAATACCGTCGATCTTTAGAAGGTGGTGCAGTTTGTCCTCAAAAACTGCGGTTGGACTTCCGCAGTGTGCAATCAGTTTCTTGGCCGTCACATCCCCGATGTTGGGAATGGCCTGCAGCCGTAGGGCCGCAATAATTTCAGGTTCAGTCATTTGATTTGGGCGTCAAAGTTGTTCACAAAATACGGTTTTTCAAATGTTGAAAAAAAGTGGGGCCGCCTGTTTTGTACTCTTTCTTTTTTTACAATATTTGTTCCCATGCGGATTGATGCCTACATAGAAAAATTGTTGTTTGAGTACAATTGTGTCGTGGTTCCCGGATTTGGGGCCTTTTTGGCGCATAGCACTTCCGCAAAGATCGATGCTTCCACAAGTACGTTGATCCCTCCTTCCAAAACGCTTTCCTTCAATGCCCAACTTTCCAAAAATGACGGTCTGTTGGTCTCTTACATTGCCAAGGAAAAAAAACTGGGTTATGAGGAAATGTTGGGAGAAGTGGAAGAAGTGGCCAAAAACTGGAACACAAAACTGGAAAAAGGGGAGAGCATCGAGGTTTTTGGCATTGGAAAGCTTTGGCACAACAAGGAACGTAGAATCCAATTCCAGCCGGAGAACACGACCAATTTCCTGACTTCGTCCTTTGGCCTGTCCACATTTGTGGCAACGCCCATTCAGCGTGAAGTGCTGAAAGTTGAGGTGGAAGAGCTCGAGGAACGGATCCCGTTCATCATCACTCCGGAAAAACGCGAAGCATCGCCCTTCCGTCCTTGGTTGAAATACGCTGCCATTCTATTATTGGCCGTTTCCCTGGGAGTTACCTCTTATCGCACCTATGGTGATTTCCAACAAAAGGAGGTTGCCGCACAACAGGATGCCCAACAAGAGGTTTCCCGTTTGATCCAAGAGGCCACATTCTTTGAAAGCGCCCCATTGGAACTTCCTGCCATCAACATCGAGGTCACCAAAAGGCAATTGGGTAAGCACCACGTGATTGCAGGTGCCTTCCGCGAGGCCGCAAATGCTGAAAAAAGGGTGGACGAGCTCAAGGAAAAGGGGTACAATGCCTTCTACTTGGGTGAAAACCGATACGGCCTCCATCAAGTGGCCTATGACAGTTTCGAAGACCCCAAAGAGGCTTTGACCTTTTTGAAGCAGGTAAAAGCCACGGAATCAAGGGATGCTTGGTTGCTTTCGGAGAAATAACCCTCCTTTCTTTAAAACCATTCCACACTTCAATATCTTTGCGCAAAATTTAAAGTATGCGCGCTAAAACCCCAAGTGAATCACGCACCGTGATGACCGATTTGGTATTGCCCAGTGAAACCAATCCCCTGAACAATCTTTTTGGCGGGGAACTTTTGGCCCGTATGGACAGAGCGGCCAGTATTGCAGCCCGCCGACACAGCCGTAGGATTACGGTGACCGCTTCGGTGAACCATGTGGCCTTCAATCGGGCCGTGCCCTTGGGCAGTGTGGTGACGGTGGAGGCGGCGGTTTCCAGGGCCTTTACCACCTCCATGGAAATCTTTATCGATGTGTGGATCGAGGATCGTTTTACCGGTGAACGCACCAAGGCCAATGAGGCCATTTATACTTTTGTGGCGGTCGATGATACCGGAAAACCTACCGAAGTACCTCCTTTGAAGCCGGAGACCGATCTGGAAAAAGAACGCTATGCGGCCGCTTTGAGAAGAAAACAGTTGAGTTTGGTGTTGGCGGGCAAATTGAAGCCATCAGATGCAACGGAACTGAAGGCACTGTTCGTTTCCTAGAAGTCGAAATTGTCCGGATCGGGCCCAAACCGTTTGCCCCGGTCCAGTTTGTCCAAAGCTTGGATATCTTCTTCGGCCAACTCAAAGTCAAAAATGTCGGCGTTGGCGACAATGCGTTCCTTTTTGGATGATTTTGGGATGGTGACCACTCCTTTTTGAAGGTCCCATCGTAATACAACCTGTGCAATGGTCTTGTTGTATTTGGCCGCCATCTTCTTCATAATATCTAAATCAAAGATATTTCCTTGCATCAAGGGCGACCATGCTTCGTATTGGATGCCCTTCACTTTGCAAAAATCGACCAGATCTTGCTGGACCAGATAGGGATGGAATTCCATCTGGTTGACCATGGGAACGATTTCGGCCGAGGTCAACAAATCTTCCAAGTGATGCTTCAAGAAATTGCTCACCCCAATGGCCCGAACGCGTTTTTCTTTGTATAAGCGTTCCAAAGCCTTCCAGGTTTCCTTGGACAGCTCCCCTTTTGGCCAATGGATCAAATACAGGTCCAGATAATCGGTTCCCAGCCGCTGCAAACTGGCATCGAATGCTTTCAGCGTGGAATCGTAGCCTTGGTCGGTGTTCCAAACCTTACTGACCAGGAAAACGTCCTTACGGTCCACATTGCTTTCCTCGATCCCTGTACCAACGCCTTCTTCGTTATGGTAAATGGCGGCCGTGTCGATGTGCCTGTAACCGTGGTTCAGAGCAGCCTTTACTGCGTTGATGACTTCGCTCCCGTCTTTGGATTGATATACCCCCAATCCAAAATAGGGCATTTGGACCCCATTGTGCAGTTCAAAGGAGCCTTGTAAATCGGTAATCTTTTTCATGGGTTATAATTGATAGATCCAATCTTCAGGGTTGAGACGACTGGAATCCTTATAAAGATAAAACTTCAATTTGGTTGTGCCATCAAACCGATTGGTATTTATGTCTCCCAAAATATCTTTGGCGGCCACTTTGTCCCCTTTTTTCACATACAAAGTGGATAGATTATAGTAGGTGCTGATATAATTCCCGTGCTTGATAGTCACTCCTTTGCTCCCTCCCGGAACGGAAATGATGGCGATCACTTCCCCTTCAAAAATGGCCCGTGCCTTGCTTCCTTTGTCGGTGGTTATGGTCACCCCGTTGTTCTGGTGTTTTATGCCCGGGTAGAGTTTGTCCGCATAGACCCCGTATCCTTGGCTCTTGATGCCCTTTTCCACAGGCCAGATGAGCCTCCCTTTGTTGGAGGAGAAATTGTCGGCCACCAACTTGGCCTCCGGGGTCAATGCAAAAGTGGTGCTACTGGTGGATTTGCCGGAACTCTTATTGGAACTTGCAATGGCACTCTTGATCAATCGTTCTATCTCTCGGTCGATCCTGCGGGCCTCTTTTTGCTTTTCGGCTATGGTAGCGGTATATTTTGCTTCATTTTGCTTAACACTCCTTAAAAGGCTGCGTTGCGCTTCCACTTCTTTGGAAAGTTCATTCTTCGCCCTCGTGTTTTCGGCTAAGAGCTGCTCTTTTTCTTTTCGTTGCACTACCAAATCTTGGTTCAGCTTGGCCAATTCCTCGGTTTTCGTGATGATGTTCTCCCCTTGCTTTTTTCGATGTTTGGCATATTGCTGCATGTATTGGAGCCGTTTGAAAGCCTGATAGAAGTTCTCTGCCGACAGAAGAAACATCAAGCGGTTACTCTGGGATTTATTCTGATACGTTTTCTGGATGAGTTCTGCATAATCTTCTTTGAGTGCATCCAAGTCTTCCCTGAGCTTACTGATGCTCCTGATATTCACATTGATCTGCCGGTTCAACAAATTGGATTGTTGGTTGGTGACCCTGATGAGCTCTTGACGGACATTGATCTTATTGTCCAAGGCTTCCATTTGGTCCAAAATGGTGCCCTTTTCCTTACGTTCGGCAAAGAGCAACCTGTTGATTTCCTTGATTTCCTGTTGTAAACGCTCCCGCTTGGCCTCCAATGCCTTCTGCTCGCTGGTCTGGGCAAATGAGGGCGGAGATACAAAAAATATAAGTATCAGATAATAAAAACAATACGAAGTTTTAACTTTCATATTACTTTAATGTAATTTTATCAAAGCCATTGGGCACTTTGTACGGAAAACTCATGGGTTTGTTCAACTCCAGGTTCCGGAAACTCAAATCAATCGTGGTCAGTTCTCCCTTATCCTCTGCTAATATCTTGATGTCCTCCGGTAAAGCATTCCCCAAAACATTCTGATAGGTATATTTTGCCTGCAACTGTCTGGATTTTTCGGGTTGGGCTATTTGCTGGGTCGAAATTTTAAAGTTCTTGGGCTCCAATTGGAACAAGATCTTAACTAACTGCTCGACCTTTTTAGGTTTCAGTTGGTAACCGTCCCCATAGATTTCCGAGTCGTATTTGTCCTTTCTCAGGTCCAGAACGGCATTGCCCAGCAATAGGTTCTGTACTTTTTCAAAATCCAGATCCGTGCCCAAAAGTTGGCTCAGGTAGCTGAAATCTCCATCGAAATATTCGTTCTGCAGTTTGTTATAAAAAGACACTTTCTGAGGTGTAATATGGGCCTTGACCACACCAAGGGGCGCACTGATCCAGATTACCTTGTCCTTTTCCATTCTCAATGTCACGTTCACGCCTTGCGATTCATCGCCGTTGGCATAATCGATTTTTATCCGTCCGCTCAAGGTTTTAAAATCGGGTTGGTTGGAATAGTGGTTGTTGATGATGTTCCTTGCCGACAAACTTGGATCCACTTTCCCTCCCGTGACTGTCTTGGTACTCCTACATGACCCTAGTGTGAGGACTAAAAGCATCACTGCCATCATTTTCACTCCTATGTTCTTATACTGAACCATCATAATCCTGAATTGATCTTGTTCAAATACTCATTGGCTTTTTGCGTATTGCCTATCTTGTTGTATGCTTTGGAAAGCTCCCTAAATATGCTGTTTTCCAAGGGTCCATCGTCCAAAAGGTAATCCAAGCCACTCTCCAAGACCTCAATGGCCTTGTTGGAATCCCCGGTATTGTTGAGTGCCGTTCCGTAGGCGAAATAAAAATAGGGTTGCAGCGGATAGCTGTCCAGAGCTTCTTTTGAAACGGCGAGCATGCCCTTGTAATCTGACCGGGAAAGCAGTTCATCAATTTGGGTGCGCAATGCGGTCACCGGGTCGTTCCTGTCCGCAATGTGCTTCTCTTCCATTGGCGTGGTTGGCTCTTGGGTGTTTTTTTGAAGCGAATCGTTGATTTTTCGAGTTAGTTCACTGGTCAGCGGGGCATTATCGATTTCCTTCAACACCGAAAGGGCTTCCTCATATTTTTTCATCTTGAAAAAGGAAACCGCCATGTTCTCCCTCAATTTGTTGTTCCCATAGGGTATCTGTTCCTTGATAGAGGCCCATGGACTGCCCTGCTTGTCCAAAATGGTGAGCAGGTTGTCCAAATACCAATAATCCGTGGGTTCGGACAACAAGGCCTCAACAGCATACTGTTGTGCTTGGATGTATTTTTTGTCCTGCAAATAGGCTTTGGCCAATTCATAGTCCACCACACTGTTGTCGGGCTCCAATTGTTTGCATTTGAGGAAAAGGTCTATGGCACGATCGTAGTTCTGGATGCCTTTTTGTTTGAGTCCCTCGAAGAAATTTTCCTGAAACTCATCGGTATATTCTTCAAGGTAGACCTCGGCACTTTCTTCTTCTTGGGCATAGGTCGAATAGGACATCAGTGTAGATGCTCCCAAAACCATCCAAACAAGAAGTTTCTTTTTCATATTGACATCCTAAGTCCCCATCAAACTAAAATCTATTTCAAGATCATTCCAAAACGGAATAGTCCCCAATGCTGATGGATTCAAAATTACCATTAAAAACAACATGGTTGCCGATCATGGCATTGTCCAGGTTGGCATTGTATATTTTGCTGTCACTTTGGATCAGGCTATTTTTTATAGTAGAGTTCTCCAAAACCGTATTTGCCCCTATCGACACATAAGGGCCGACCGTAGTGTTCCTGAGCACCACATTCTCCCCGATAAAACAGGGTTCAATGATGTTGGCATTTTCCTGCTTCACAGAACTGGCGATCATTTGTTCGCCCTCCTTTTCCAAAAAGCCCAGCATCCGTTGGTTGGTTTCCACGGTGACATCCTTGTTGCCACAATCCATCCATTCATCCACTTTACCGGGAACAAATTTCATGCCTTTCTCCATCATGCGTTTGATCCCGTCATTGATCTGGTATTCGCCCCCATTGGTGATGTTGTTCTCCAAGACGTGCTGCAGCTCATTTTTGAGCACGCCCACATCCTTGAAATAATAAATGCCGATCACGGCAAGGTCAGAGATAAACTGTTTGGGCTTTTCCACCAGTTCCACAATATGGTTGTCGGTGTTCAACTTGACCACCCCGTAGGCTTCGGGTCGATCTACTTGTTTTACCCATATCACACTGTCCGCAGACTTGTCGAGGTCAAAATCGGCCCGGATCAAGGTGTCCGCATAAGCGATCACGGCAGGTCCGCTCAACGATTCCTTGGCACTCATAATGGCATGCCCCGTGCCCAATGGCTGATCCTGTCGGTAAATAGAGCCTTTGGCTCCCAGTTCCCCGGCCAGTTGCATGAGACTTTCCACCACATCGTCGCCAAAAAAGGCCGGATCGCCCAAAATGAAGGCCACTTCCTCAATGGGTTCGCCCAACACTTTGGCAATGTCGCTTACCAATCTGTGGACAATGGGTTTGCCCGCCACCGGAATGAGCGGTTTCGGGACTGTCAAGGTGTGTGGTCTCAAACGGGAACCTCTTCCCGCCATGGGTACGATTATTTTCATACTTTACCACCTGCGAAAGCAGGTGTCTCATTTTTTGTTGTTAAACTTTTCTACTCTCACCTTGATGTAGCAAGGTTTATCGCAACTTATTATAGTTCAATTTCCAGTTAAGACTAATGTCAACCCAGTTAGGATTAAAACTCTCAATTAAATTGACTTTCCAGTCTCTCTTCCACTTTTTCATTTGTCTTTCGCGCTTTACGGCCTCTCCACCATCTATAAACTCTTCAAAATAAATCAATTCATCACAATTGTATTTGGCGGTAAATGACCTTGGATAGACTTTCAACTTATGTTCTTTTACTCTTTCTTCAAGATTATCCGTAACACCTATGTAAAGCACTTTGTTTGCCTTGTTGGTCATTATATAAACATTTCAAAGTTTCATGGCTCCGATGGTGTTTAAACTACTCGCTTCGTATCGGTCCCCTATGGGATTCCTGCCTGCGCAGGAATTTATTTAACACCCGTACTCCCAAATCCTCCGGCCCCTCTATCTGTTTCCGAAAGCGTTTCCACTTCGAACCATTCTGCTCTTTCATGCTTGGCAATGACCATTTGGGCCACACGTTCGCCATTTTCCACAATAAAATCCTCATTGGAAAGATTGACCAGGATCACCCCGACCTCTCCCCTATAATCGGCATCAATGGTGCCTGGCGCATTGAGTACGGTGACCCCTTTCTTCGCCGCAAGGCCGCTACGGGGTCTCACTTGGGCCTCATAGCCTACAGGAAGTTCCATAAAAATTCCCGTGGGCACAATGGCGCGTCCCAAAGGTTTCAGGACAATAGGGGCCTCCAAATTGGCCCTAAGGTCCATTCCTGCCGATGCCAGGGTTTCGTAATGGGGCAATGCGTGCCCCGACTTGTTGATGATCTTAATCTCCACGCTTTAAAAAAATGCTTTTTAAATGATCTCCTTCCATCTTATACACTAACCCCAAAAATAGCAAAAACAGTATGCTGCCCCCTATTAAATTTCTATTAAAAACATAGAAGGAAAGGACTGAAAACACAATGGAAACCGAAAGATAGAACAAGATTTTCCGCATATTGTAGGGGACTGGGTAATACTTTTTCCCGAAATAATAGGACAATAGCATCATACTGCCATAGGCCGCCAAGGTGGCCAGTGCCGAGGCCATATATCCTATTTTGGGTATGAAGGCAATGTTGATGACCAAGGTGATGAGTGCCCCAATGGATGAAATATAGGCCCCGAACTTGGTCTGATCGGTCACCTTGTACCAAACGGAGAGGTTATGGTAAATGCCCAAACAAAAACTCCCCAACAGGATGATGGGCACCACGTCCAGGGCTTCCCAATATACTGGGTTGTTCAACAGCAGTTTGCCCAAGGGGTCGATGAACGCAATGACCCCCAAGAGGATGATACTTCCCAACACCACAAAATAATTGGCGATCTGGGCATAGGTCCGCTGTGGTTTTTCGGTCTTGGCATGGCTGAAGAAAAAAGGTTCCACACCCATTCGGAACGCGGTCCCGAACAAGGTCATGAACAAGGCCAATTTATAGCATGCCCCATATTTTCCCACTTCGGACTCCGCTATTTCCTGCGGCAATATTTCGGTCAGTAGAATCTTATCCAACACCTCATTGATGGTGAAGGCAATACCGGCCACCATGACGGGCCCGGCATATTTCATCATCTGTTTCCACAGTGGTAGATCGAAGATATATTTAGTCCTGAAATATTTGGGCAGCAATATCAACAAGGCAAACCCGCTGGCAATCACGTTGGAGATCAAGACATAATGAATTTCCCAATCCGTTTTATAGATCGATGTGAAGAGACCTGTTTCGTCCTCCAGGACCAGTTTGGGGAGCCATAGCAAAAAGAACACATTAAATGCTAGGTTTATGGCCACGTTGACGGTCTTCAACACTGCATATAGCATCGGTTTTTCATTGGCCCTCAGCAAAGCAAAGGGAACGATGACCAAAGCGTCCAACACCAATATATAAGTGGTGAACTCAATATAATCCGCATTGATGTTGGTCATGTCCGCCAGCCATTGTTTTACGGACAGTGAAAAAATCAAAAACAACAAAGAGGTGCCCAATAGGGATACCAGCGAAGTGGAAACGACCTTGCCCTTGTCATCACTTTTGTGATAAAAACGAAAAAAAGCGGTTTCCATACCATAGGCCAGAAAAACATTGAAAATGGCGATCCATGCATAGATGTTGGTGTACTGCCCATAACCTGCCGCATTTTCAAAAACGGCAGTGTACAGGGGAAGCAGAAAGAAAGAAATGACCCTCGGCATCACAGTGGCCAAGCCATAGATAAACGTCTGCTTAAAAAGCCTTCTTAGCGGGTTCAATAGATGCGTGTTCTTTAAAAACCTTGATTAGGTGCCACAAGTTACACAAAAGCCATTAGTCACCATGTCAAGAAAAACAAAAAGGCCACCGAGGGGTGGCCTTTCATTATTTGTAATGTTGTAATCTTAGTTATTCAATGCCTCGCTGTTGCGAGAAATTTGACCTCGCTTTCACTCGGTCTAATTGTTCAGTGCCTCTGCACCTCCCACAATCTCGAGGATTTCATTTGTGATAGCGGCCTGTCTTGCCTTGTTATAGGTCAGTTTCAATTGATCTCTGAGGTCTTTGGCATTGTCGGTCGCTTTGTGCATGGCTGTCATCCGGGCCCCGTGCTCACTGGCAAAGGAATCCCTGATGGCCTTATACAATTGTGTCTTGAGCGATTTCGGAATCAGTTCTTTGACGATTTCCACTTTGGATGGCTCAAAAATGTAGTCTGCCGCCTTGGATGCATCCCCTTCCACACTTACAATGGGAAGGAACTGTTCCGTCATCACCAGCTGGGTAGCGGCATTCTTGAACTTGTTATAGACCAACTCGATCTTGTCATAATTGCCCTTGGTGAACTGGTCCATCAAAAACTCAGCAATCTCTGCTACATTGTCAAATGTCAAATCATCATAGATGCTGCTGTGGTTGGCCACTATGGTGTTCTTCTTGCGGAGAATATCGTTTCCTTTCTTGCCGATGGCCACAAAATCGACCTGCTTGCCTGCGTATTTGCCGGAAACCAAGTTATTGCTCTGCTTGATGATGTTGGAATTGAACGCACCACACAGTCCACGGTTGGAGGTGATGGCCACAACCAATACCTTGTTCACGGGCCTGTTGTCCGCAAATTGACTTCCTCCATCACCGTCCAAGCTGGCACTCAAACTTTGCAAAAGCTCGGTAAGCTTATCCGAATAAGGGCGCATGGCCGTGATGGCATCCTGGGCCTTTTTCAATTTTGCAGCAGACACCATTTTCATGGCACTGGTAATCTGCATCGTTGAGCCGATGGATGATATCCTGTTCCGTATTTCCTTTAGATTCGCCATATTAACCTTTCCTAAATCCTCTCCTTAGGAGAGGACTTGATGTTTGTTACTATTTAATAAGGATTGCCCGTTCTTCCCTTCGACTACGCTCAGGGAAAAGGAATGACAATTTATGATTTGTATTTTTCAGAAAGATCTTTGCAAACAGCAGTCAAGGTATCTGTTACCTCGTCCGTCAATTTACCGGCTTTAAGGTCATCCAATACATTCCTGTGCTTCGCGTTCAAGAACTCCAAATACTCTTTTTCAAATTCTTTTACCTTGTCCACAGGCACATTACGCAACAAGTTCTTGGAACCTGCAAAGATGATGGCCACCTGATCTTCCACGGTAAATGGATCGTTCTGACCTTGTTTCAAGATCTCCACGTTCCTACGTCCTTTTTCGATCACGTTCAAGGTAGCGGCGTCCAAATCGGAACCGAACTTGGCGAAAGCTTCCAATTCACGGAACTGGGCTTGGTCCAATTTCAAGGTACCTGCTACTTTTTTCATGGACTTGATCTGTGCCGAACCACCTACACGGGATACGGAGATACCCACGTTGATCGCTGGACGTACACCTTGGTTGAACAAATCCTGCTCCAAGAATATCTGACCATCGGTGATGGAGATCACGTTGGTTGGGATATAGGCAGAAACGTCACCCGCTTGTGTCTCAATGATGGGAAGTGCGGTCAATGAACCTCCTCCTTTTACCATGGACTTCAAGGAATCAGGAAGGTCGTTCATGTTCTTCGCGATCTCATCATCCGCAATCACTTTTGCGGCTCGCTCCAACAATCTGGAGTGCAAGTAGAAAACGTCCCCAGGGTATGCTTCACGTCCTGGTGGCCTTCTCAACAACAGCGATACTTCACGGTAGGCAACCGCTTGCTTTGAAAGGTCATCATAGATGATCAAGGCAGGACGGCCTGTGTCCCTAAAATACTCCCCGATGGCCGCACCGGCGAAAGGAGCATATACCTGCATCGGCGCAGGATCTGAAGCGTTAGCGGCAACGATGGTGGTATAGGCCAAAGCACCTTTGTCCTCCAAGGTCTTGGCTATGGAGGCCACTGTAGATGCTTTCTGACCTACGGCCACATAGATACAGTAAACGGGTTTACCTGCATCGTAAAATTCTTTTTGGTTCAGGATGGTATCGATACAAACCGTGGTCTTTCCGGTCTGTTTGTCACCGATCACCAACTCCCTTTGTCCCCTTCCCACAGGAATCATGGCATCGATTGCCTTGATACCGGTCTGCAAAGGTTCGTTTACAGGTTGTCTAAAAATAACTCCAGGGGCCTTGCGCTCCAAGGGCATTTCGTAGGTTTCGCCAGAGATAGGTCCCTTACCGTCGATAGGCTTCCCCAAAGTGTCTATAACACGGCCAACGATACCCTCCCCCACATTGATGGATGCAATACGTTCGGTTCTCTTCACGGTGGTGCCTTCCACAATTTCTTTGGATGGGCCCAACAGTACCACACCGACGTTGTCCTCTTCCAGGTTCAAAACGATTCCCTGCATGCCTCCGTCAAACTCCACCAACTCCCCATACTGGGCATTGGAAAGTCCATACACACGGGCAATACCGTCCCCTACCTGTAGTACGGTGCCCACTTCGTTCAAGGAAGCCGTAGCTTCGAAACCTGATAACTGTTTTTTCAAAATTGCTGAAACCTCAGCGGCTTTTACTCCTGCCATTTTTATAGACTATTTGTAAATTCTCTTTTTAAACCGTTCAATTTGTTGGCGATGCTGGCGTCATATTGGGTATCGCCCACCCGAAGCACGAAACCTCCTATGATGCTCTCGTCGATCTTGTTCTGGATGGTGACCTTGTTGCCTGTTGCCTTGGTGACCTCGGCAAGGATCTTTTTCTCCAGTTCAGGGGTTAAAGGAACGGCTGTTGTAACGTATGCCACTTCCTCACCTTTTCTTTTCTCGTTGAGGATGATATATTTAAACGCCACTTCCTGCAACATTGCTATCCTCTTGTTGTCCAGCAAGGTTTGGATCAACCCTTTGGTGATCTCATTGGAATCCTTGAAGATTTCCAACAAGGCATTTTTCTTGACCTCGGATTTCACTACGGGGCTTTCCAGAACCTGCTGTAGCTCCCCGCTCTCGGATATCACGGCAGCAATGTCACGCATGTCCTTTTCCACGGCATCTGCCGCATTTTTCTCGACTGCGAAATCCAAAGTTGCCTTGGCGTAACGTATGGCTGCCCTGTTCTGGTCCATAGTCCTAGTTCAGTTTGATATCGCCCAACATGTCGTCAACCAACTTGAGTTGCTTGTCTTTGTTGGATAGTTCTTCTTTGATCACTTTTTCGGCGATTTCCAAGGAAAGATTGGCCACTTGTGCCTTGATCTCTGCAACTGCGGCTTTCTTTTCACTTTCTATGGCTGCCTGTGCCTGCTTGATGATCTTGTCACCTTCGGCATTGGCCTGCTCTTTGGCTTCGGAAATAATGCTTTCCTTGATCTCCCTGGCCTCTTTCAAAAGGGCATCCCTTTCCGCTCTGGCTTCTTTCAAGAGTTTTTCGCTGTCGGCGGTCACGTTCTGCATTTCCTTTTTGGCGGCCTCGGCGGCGTCAAGGGCATTTTGTATGCCTTCTTCCCTTTTCTCAACGGCGTTCAAAATGGGTTTCCATGCAAATTTGCGCAACAACAGCAAAAGTCCCACAAAAAGGACCAACTGCCAGAAAAACAATCCTAAGGAAAACTGCTCGATTAACTTTTCCATTTATGTCAAGTGTTTTTAATCTTTTAAACTATACCATTTTAATGAAGGGCCATAGCCAACCGCTATGGCCTTCACTTTTCTTTCGGTGATTAAGCAGCAAAAAGAGCAGCGAAACCGATACCTTCAATAAGAGCGGCTGCAATCAGCATAGCAGTTTGGATCTTACCAGAAGCTTCAGGTTGACGGGCAATGGCGTCCATTGCCTGACCACCGATTCTACCGATACCCAATCCTGCTCCGATTACAATCAAACCAGCACCTACGATGTTTGGAATTGTCATGATATATGTATTTAAATATTAAACGTTCTTATTAATGATGATCTTCTTCCACTGCCATTCCAAAATAGAGGGCAGACAACATGGTGAAGATATAGGCCTGCAATGCGGCAACCAACAATTCCAACAGGGAAAGGGCAAACGCCAGTGCAAACGACAATGGACTTCCTATCCAGTTCTTAAAAATGAACATCAGTCCGATAATGCTCATCAATACTACGTGCCCCGCTGTGATGTTGGCGTACAAACGAATCATCAACGAAAAGGGCTTGATGAAGGTTCCCAACAATTCGATAGGGGCCAATATGATCTTCATGGGAACGGGAACTCCTGGCATCCAGAAGATGTGTTTCCAGTAGTTCTTGTTTCCGGAAAATGTGGTGATGAAATAGGTGATCAATGCAAGGGCAAAGGTCACCGCAATGTTGTTGGTCACATTCACACCCAGTGGGGTCAATCCCAACAGGTTGATGATCCACACAAAAAAGAACACAGTGAGCAAATAGCTCATATATTTTTTGTATTTGTGCTCGCCAATATTGGGAACAGCGATTTCATCGCGGACAAACACCACCAATGGTTCCAAGACCCTTCCAACCCCTTTGGGCAAGTTGCTCTTTTTATAGTTGCTGGCAACGGAACGGAACATCAAAAACATCAACAGTCCAACCAGCGCAATGAAAACAACGTTCTTGGTAATGGAAAAATCCAATGGTTTTACATTGCTGGGGTGGGCATCTTCGACGACCAAATTTTCACCGAATGCATCCTCAACATGGGTTTCTTCATTGAGATGGCCTTCAAATTCAATGGTGCCCTCGGCGTCCGTTTTGTAGATCTTATTGTGGTAAAGGGTGTAATAATTTCCATCCACTTCGGCCACTCCTTCGCCGTGCTTCAGTTTTGAAGAAGAGAAAACCTTCAGGCCATTGTCCCAGAGAATTACGGGCAACGGGAAACCGACATATTTGTGTTCCCCCTCATCGGTAGTATAGGAATACAGGTTGAAATCATGCGAATCCAGAAGGTGGTGGTCGATATATTCCTTGATTTCGGTCTTCAAATCATGGGCGCCGGTTTTAACTTCCTCTGCTTCATGGCTTTGAGCCGATACAATTCCCGCAATGAAAAACATTACGGCTGCCAACTTTTTACTTAAAAACGAATATCGCATACACCTGCAAATATGGGTCCTGAAAAATTGGTGCAAAAATACATCGCTCCTTCAAAAGAAAAAAGCTTTTGCAACAATATTTATATTATTACTTTTTTTGTCCAAAATGGCCCCTTTATCTCACAGTATTAAGCAGTTTCACCAAAAAATAGGTTTCCAGAAAAAGGGAAAATAGGTAAGGGATAAAAAAAGTCAGGAACTCCATACGCTCCAAAGCACCATCTTGTTTGTATCCGGGATAAAGAAATATGAAGAAAACAACAAACTTCAACAAGCTGCCGCCCAAGAAAAAGAAACCCAATAGATCCCTATACTTGTCCCTAAAAAAATAGATGGTAAAAAAAACAAGGGAGGCCATGACCGTGTTCATGACATAGCTGGCCACCAACTGGTTCCCGAATGGCTCGTGACCCAAATTTTCCAGCACAGTGGTGTGTGCCCAAAGCAGCAGTCCCATCCCAATAAAAAGCACTGTTAAGAAAACAATGGGGAAAGACTTGATTTTCAATTGTTGTTGATTTTCTTCAATTGCTGAACGACCAAATATATGGAAATCCCTACGCCGAGCAGGGTACAGATGGGCAAGAATACCTTTTCGGTGCCGAAATGGCTATCCAACCATTGCCCTCCCTTTACGGCCAAATAAATGACAACGCCCATCTGAATGGCCGAACCAGACAAACGGGCTGCTGTGTTGATGTTGTTCTTTAATTTGTCCTTAGGAGGCTTTTGCTGGCTCATTGCTCTTTGCGGTCTCCAGTTTGGGCGATGCCGTGGTCACAGGTGCCCCTTTGCCCATTACACAGGACGCATTAAAAGTAGCTCCCGGTTCCACGGACAGCTTGGCCACGCTCACTGTGCCCTCTATGATAGCTGATGATTTTAGGGAAAGCAGGTCCTTTACCAAAAGTTCACCATTGAACTTGCCTTCGATATCGGCATTCACGCATTCCACTTTTCCGTTGATGTAGCCATCCTTGCCGATGACCACTTTTCCTGAGGTCTTTACATTGCCTTCGAGTTTGCCATCGATTCGGAAATCGGCCTCGGAGGTAATATCACCTTTGATCTTCGTGTTCTTTTCGATTCGGTTGGGCTGTCCTCCAAATTCAGTCATAGGCCTTGGTTTTTTGTTGTCAGAAAACATTGTGTTCTAGGTTTTGGGGTTTAAAATTGTGCTTTGTATGATGCCAGGTTCTTATGGACCTGTATAATTTTATAGTTGTCCGATAAAACTACGAAATTCTCATCTTTAATGCGGTAGTCCTTATTGTTTTTTATGAGTTCCGCAAAGCCCAGGGCAAAGTCCTTCGCCCTAAAACCATGCACTACCACAAACTCATCTTCCAACGTATAGATGTCCTTGGAAACCACGTTCCTGTAGTTGAGTTCCTTTATCGCTTCCTCCAAACGGTTCTTCAATGCCAGGGCCTTTTCGTTGTCCCTGATCTTGAAGGGAAACACCACTTTCCAGTTTCCTGTTCCCGTTGACCCGGTTTCGGGCGAAAACTCCTTGGTCTCCAGTTTGGGCAACTGCTCTTCCACCATTTGTTCCGCCTTTTTCCCTTCGGGATTGTTGGGATAGGTGAGGGCCACATAGTTCAATGCTTCCTTGAAAGGCTCGAAGCCTTGGAGTCGTCCAATGGCGTTGGCCTTCAACATTTCGAACTTGGGCACGATGGGATCCCCGGTGAATTGGTCAATATAGGTTTCGGACTGGGTGATCACCTGAAGGAATTCTTGGTCCTCGTAGAGTTTGTACAAAGCGGCATAGCGGGCATCCGGGCTGTCCGTATTGCCATCCAGAACGGCCTGTGGGTTCAAAAGGATCTCGGCATAACGGGTGTCTGGATGGTTGATGATGATGTCCTGCTTCATGTTCTGGGCCAACGGGCTCCCTGATTCCTCATAGATCTTGTAGAGGTTGTATTTTGATGGTAAAATCAGCCGCTCTTCGGGATTTGAGGCCAGTACCCGTTCCAACTTGGCCGCTGCGAGCAGATTGTCCCTGAACTTTTCCTTGTAGATCAGCCCCAGTTGATAGTTGGCAAAATTGCGTTCGGTCTTCAGGCTGTCGATCACGGTGATGTCGGTCGGGATTTGGTACAAGTAGTACTCCACAGAGAACTTTTGGTCCCCATCTATAGTGTTGGCCGCACCGTTCTGAACGATCTCTTCTCCCGTGGCCTCTGAAACCAAGGTCCTTGATTTGTTGCTCCATCGCCAGTCGTCTTCCAAGGTACGTTCTCCCCAACGGGTCTTGAACTCATTTTTTCCATAGCCCAAACTAGTAATGTTGTAGAAATAGAACTTGCCTTGGTTCTCCCTTCCTCCCTTGCTCTTCGCAAACGTGGCAAAGCCAGCCTCGGTACGCTTCAATTCTTTCTCGGCAGCTTCTTCCTCTTTCCGTTTCAACTCGGCAACATATTCCTCAAAATAGGTCTTGCGCTTTGCCTCGGGCATTTGATAGAGGGTTATGACGCTGTCGGCATGCTGAACGATGTCCTCATACTTGATTACATCTTCCAGGTTGTCCAATTTCTTTTTGATATTACGGTGCTGTCTGGTGTTTTCGGCCATGTTGGTCAAGGTGCTGTCATAATAGGCCCCGGAAACCTTGTACTCATCTTGGTCAAAATAATAATCCGCCAAACTTTGATAGTTCATGGCATTCAGTTTGCGCTCGCCCTGTGTGGCCCGCAACGATTTGTTGTAATAGGCCAAGGCCAAGCTGTCGGAGCCGTTCGCCAAGTGATATTGGGCCACTTCCCGGTAGATCTTGTCCAAAAAAGGCCGGTTTTCCCTGTTCTCTTCCAACTCGGTCAGGTATTCCAGCAGTACTTCGCTATTGGCATCGGTAAGTTCCGTGTTCTGTATTTTTTTGAGGTGGGCATTGATCATATACACCCTTGGCGATTTCCTGTTCAAGGCAATGACCTTGTCATAGGCGTAGTTGGCACTGTCCCGGTATCCCAATTGGTCATAAAGTTGCCCAATGATGAAGAGGTACCTCCCTTTTTCTGGGTTCTTTTTGGTATAGGCCTGTGATATCTTCAGTTTTTGAATGGCCGTGTCGGGAGCTTTCAGGTTGATGTAGCATTGGGCAAGAACGGCATTGGCATCGGCATATTCCTGATCTTTCAGTTCCTCGTACTTGAAAAGCCGTTTCAAATTCTTGATGGCCACTTCGGGATTGTCCAGACGCATGTTGGTCTTTTCACGCCAAATGGTGGCCTCGTTGAGCTTGTCGCTTTCCGTGTATTTTCTCAAAATATAGTTGAACGCTTCCAGGGCCGGGATGTACCGCTGGTCAAAATACCTGTTCTTTCCCAACAAAAGGTATGCTTCGTCAATTTGGGAGTTTCGCTCCTCATCCTTAATGTCCATGCTATGCTTTTGGATGGCCTTGGTGGCCTTTTCCTCCGCAATGATGAAGTTGGGATTGTTGTCCTCGGAATCCAGTTTGATCTCATCGGTCACTTGCAGGCGTTCTACGGGAAGGATCTCCCAGTAATCATCACGATAATTCACATTGATTTCCTCCAAGCCCTTTTCAAAAGCAATATTGCCATTGTACAAGGTGTTGTACTTGGTGTTCAGCGCATGCCAATTTCGGTTGACAAACTTGTCCTTTTGGGTGGAACAGGCGCTAAAAGTAAGCCCTCCCGCAACTGTGGCAATGATAAGTGTGTGACGAAGATTCAAAATTATCGCTGGTCTTGTGTAACCTTAACTCAAAAAAGCATGGATTATTATAAGGCTCATCGATAAAATGCTGGAATTCTTCTGCGGGTCTTTTAGCGGCTTATTGCGGTTGGTACGATGACCCGGCAAAGAAGGCTTCCAGTTCCTTCAAGGTCTCGGCGGAGGTGTGGATGTCCTTCACCACCTCACCCTTGTTGAGCACCACAATGCGCTCGCACACTTCGGTGACATGGATCAGATCATGACTGGACACCAGCACCGTTACCCCCTCTTTGGCCGCAAGGTCCTTGATGATCCCTTTCAACCGGATCTGTGTAGTGGGGTCTAAGTTGGCAAAGGGTTCGTCCAGGATCACCACTTCAGGGTTGCCGATAAAGCTGGCCACAATACCCACTTTTTTCTGGTTTCCTTTGGAAAGGTCCCGCAAATATTTCTTTTGGCCCAATATCTCTCCGTGGAAAAAATCCGCATAATTGGCCAGGAGGGTATCCACATCGGCCTTGTTCCGTCCGCGGAGTTCCCCGATAAAGTAAAAGTATTCCTCAGGGGTCAGATAGCCTATCAAAAAAGATTCGTCGATAAAGGCGGAAGTGAACGGTTTCCATTCCTCACTCTGGTCCACCTGCACCTCATTGTTGATGATATGTCCTGAACTGGGCTGGATCAAATCCAGCAGCAGGCTGAACAGTGTGGTCTTCCCTGCCCCGTTGTTCCCTACCAGACCAAAACTCTGTCCTTTTGGGATTTCCAAATGACCGATGTTCAAAACGGTATTCGTGTTGTATTTCTTTGTCAAATTATGTACTGTGATCATGAGATTTCTTTATAATGATTGGTTATTTCTGTTTGTATGCCAACAATGTCTTGTATTTCTCCTTTTTATAGATGCCCTCTATCATTTTGAACGCCCGCTCCTTGAACACGAAGCCCATCAGTCCAAAAGCGGCCACAAAGAGATAGCCTGCCAAGGGGCTGATCAAGAAATGGCCGATGGCGTAGATCACCATGGGCAGCAAGAGTTTGGGCAAGGTCAGCAAAAGGGTCTTGGCATTGAAGGCCTGTTTGTCCCCGAATGCCTTTTTGTTGGAGGTGAGCTCGATGGGCGTCTTCACATAGGCACCGCCCCAAAGCACCAAATAGCTGTTGATCCCGATATTATAAATGGCTCCCACCAGAACCGCCGCATAGGCTTCCCATCCAAAATACACATAAAATGTGGCCAGGATCGTGGAAATGACCGTGGCAATGATGATCAGGTACCATTTGGAAGAAAGATATTCCCTGTACTTGATGTTCTGGCTCATCATCAAAGGGTAGTAGCTGCTGTCCCAACTGGGCACATATTGGCCAAAGCTGAACAGAAACCCGCCCGTGACAAAAATTCCGGCGAAGATTTTCCAGAAAGGACCGTCATAGGCCTCAATGGCCCCCGTGAAAAAGAGCAGTCCGTAAAAAATAAAGAAGAACCCGGTAAGTACAGCCGTCCTGGACCGCTTGTTCCTTTTGATGAGCTTGATGTCGTTCTTCAAAAAGGTGCCAAGATTGCCGAATCGGTTCAGCCAATCCAAGTTTTCGGTACGGACCTCGGTATGTTTTTTGGCAAGACCCCCATCCAAATACATGTGTTTTTTGAAATAGCCAAAGGCCGAAAAATAGAGCACCAACAACAAGGCCCAGGGAACGATGGCCGTCCACGGCATATCGTAGAAATAATCAAAAATGGGCTGTGCATACAGCGTAATGTCGAACCATTCGTAATATTGGGAAACCCCTGCCATTATGATCACTCCGGCAAAGATGTAGAATATTGCATCCTTGTTGTTCACCATCACATTGATGAAATTGTTGCAATAAATGATCGCCATCATTGCCAAATGCCACCCCACGACCTGGGCAAACGGATAGTCCTTGGTGAGCAGCACTACGCTGAACGGGATAAAAAAGAACGCATGGGACCAGTTGAAGAACGATACCACTGTTTTTCCCAATGAAAAGTTCACCACCTGGCTTTTCTTGAAAGGGAGGTAAAGCAAGGGCTTGATGTTGGTCACCGGCATTTTTTGGAGCATGTACCTAAAGACGAGGTCAAAGGTGAGGTAATACACCATAAAACGGTTCACCACCCGAAGCGGATCGCCCCAGCCGGCTTCGTCGATCATAAAGTAGGCCCCAAAGCCCAATCCCAAAAAGACAGCGATAAAATAAAGGGCTCCGAGGGCCATCAAAATCTTGAACCAGATCTCGGTCTTAAAACTTGCCGAGCGGTAAAAGGATTTCCATTGGAGACCCAAAAAGTGTTTGAACATGGTCAGTCATTTTTTTAGTAAGTATCTAAATTATTGGATTTGTTACAAAACCCATCCTTTTTCTAAAATTTAAGGTCAAAAAGAGGTTGAATGCTTAATTTTGCACCAAATTTTGTGTAGATGAGCGATTTTCATGCTTTAAAATTGGCCTCGGTGGATAAGTTGACCCCAAATGCCGTGGCCCTTACTTTCGAAATTCCAGAACAACTGAAAAGTGCCTATGCCTTCAAGGCAGGGCAATACATCACCATCAAACACAAGATGGACGGGCAGGAACTGCGCAGGGCCTATTCCATTTCGTCCTCTCCTTCTTCGGGAAAAATGACCGTGGGCATCAAAAAAATGCCGGGTGGTACATTCTCTGTGTTTGCCAACGAAAAATTGAAAGCCGGTGACACCTTGGAAGTCATGCTGCCCGATGGAAGGTTCCTTTTTGAACCGAACGGCCCCAAAAACATTGCGGCCTTTGCCGCCGGAAGTGGGATAACCCCCATCATGAGTATCGCCCAGACCGTGTTGGACAGCCATCCGGCAAGCCTCTTTGTGCTCGTCTTTGGCAACCAATCGCCAGAAGAGACCATGTATTTCAAGGAAATACAGGAACTTAAAAATAAATATACCAATCGATTTTTTGTGCAGTATGTGTACAGTAGATCCCATGAAGATGACGCCCTTTTTGGTCGGATAGAAAAGTCCACGGTCAATTTTGTGCTGAAAAACAAGTTCAAGGAAACCTCATTTGATGGCTTTTACCTTTGCGGACCGGAGGATATGATCCATTTGGTCTCCGATACCCTAAAAGACAATGGCATTACTGAGGACAAGATCCATTTTGAACTGTTCACCAGCGACGACAGCGAGGATGTGCTTGCCGAAGTCCTCGAAGGCATGACCAAGGTCGAGGTGGTGCTGGACGATGAGACCTTCACCTTGATGATGGATAGAAAACACCGGGTGCTGGATGCTGTGCTCAAGGAAGATATAGATGCCCCCTACTCTTGTCAGGGCGGTGTTTGTAGCAGTTGCATCGCCCGGATTAAGGAAGGCAAGGCCGAAATGGCCAAAAACCAGATCTTGACCGATAGTGAAATAGCGGAAGGGCTCATATTGACCTGTCAGGCACATCCACTGACCCCTACATTAAAGGTGGATTATGATGATGTGTGATCTTTGATCTTGGGTTTCGACAGTAGTTCCTCCAAGGCACGACTACTGTGCTCATAACCGATACGATAGGCCGTTTCCATGCCTTTTTTGTCCAGAACCCCTATTTTTTCCAATCCTTTCGGTTCGATGAAGAGATCACATTCCTGCATTTTTTCCTTACTGGAGGCATGGATCATCAAACTGGTGACCCTGCCCGCCAATTGCAGGGAGTTTTTCAGGTCCTTCCTTTCCATGGGTGCGGTTATGGACACATTGCTCCCTATGATGAACTCCATGGTCCTGTCCACATATTCCTTTGGAAAATTGTTCATGATGCCGCCATCGGCATACAGGGTGCCCCCAATGTCCACCGGACTAAAAACGGGTGGCAATGCCGCCGATGCCAATAAAGGCTTGATCAATTCTCCTTCATAAAAGACCTTCTCATCCCCGCTCAACAGGTCCGTGGCTACAACGAACAAGGGTTTTTTCAATCCCTCAAAGGCATCCTGTGGAAAGAACACCTTGAAAATGTTGATATAGCGTTCCGTGTCGATAAAACCCGGTTTGTTGATGGCAAAAAAACTATACTGGAACAAAGGGGTCTCCCGAAAAAAGTTGAGCATGCTCTCTGTTGAGTTGCCGTTGGCGTAGAGGGCCCCCACGAGAGCGCCCACACTGGTCCCTACGACCATTTCGGCCTCTATCCCATGTTCACGCATGGCTTTGATGAGCCCAATGTGTGCCATGCCGCGGATACCTCCCCCGGACAGGACCAACCCTATGGTTTTGCCTTGAAGCATTTTAGGTTTTCAAAATTTATAACCAAAGGTAAGTCATTGCACTTTTGCTGAAGTTGTCCCTCCCAGGTATTTCGATTAAATAATCATCAATCTTTCCCAATTTCCAAACCCCTCCCCCCATAACTCCGTAAGTGTAGGTATAAACTAAAAAAAATTAAATCACATGAAATCTTTAAAAACTTTGACACTTGTATCTTCATTGATGGCCTTTATGGTATCCGCAACGGGAATCTCACAGACCAAAATGGTAGGCGGCGCGCCTATGTACCCCAATAAGGACATTGTTTCCAATGCCGTGAACTCCAAGGACCACACCACTTTGGTCGCAGCGGTGAAAGCTGCTGATTTGGTGGAAACCCTACAGGGCGAGGGGCCTTTTACCGTGTTCGCCCCCACCAACGATGCTTTTGCCAAACTGCCCGAAGGAACAGTGGAAACGCTGTTGAAGCCAGAGAACAAAGCAATGTTGCAAGGTGTGCTCACCTATCACGTAGTGGCCGGGAAATACGGCTCCAAAGATTTGAAGCGATGGATCAAAAAAGGAAAGGGAACGGCCAAACTTACCACCGTAAACGGGGACACCCTTACTGCTATGATGGATGGCAATTCCATTAAAATAAAAGATGGTGCCGGAAATGTTGCATCGGTGACCATTGCCGATGTAAACCAGTCCAATGGTGTGATCCATGTGATCGATACCGTTGTGCTACCTTCTGCAAAGTAGTTTTATGGGTTTTTGGTTAGACGGGAAAGGGTGGCAACTGCTGCCCTTTCCTTTTTCTGGGAAACCATTTACCGACCCATGGGTCTGCTTTTTGGGGCTGAGATTATCTTTTGGGCCTGTTGTCGAAAATTTCTTCACCTCATACGTCTTTTCCTAACCCCCTCATTTTCAAAACCGACTCTCTGGTCTGAATGTTAAATCTGGGTTTCGGTGCCCAAAACTGTAATCTGTATTGTCCCATTTCGACCAAAATCGATAGTGATAATTGTTGTATGTTTAGGTTCATCAACAAAGTATAACCGTTTAAATAGAAAAACATGGCCGATTCCTATTACGACCCCGCCGATCTGCGAAAATTTGGGAACATTACGGAGTGGAGCGAAGAGCTCGGAACAAAATTCTTCGATTATTACGGAAAGGTGTTTGAGGAAGGAGCCTTGAGTGCCCGTGAAAAATCCTTGATCGCTCTCGCCGTGGCCCACGTGGTGAAATGTCCGTATTGCATCGATGCCTATACCAAGGACGGATTGCAACGGGGCATCACCAAGGAGGAAATGATGGAGGCCGTGCATGCCGGGGCCGCCATAGAAAGTGGGGCGACTTTGGTGCATGGGGTGATGATGATGAACAAGTACAACAAACTTTCCATGTAACTTTAGACCGCTTTGCTGTTAGATACTGGACCGCTGCGCTATTAGATATTGGACAGTAGATATATAAAACCATACGTTGGGTGAAAAATCAAAGCTTTCACTACGATTATAGAGATTAAGGAATGGGACAAAGCATATTGACCGACATAAAGAACGCTGCAAAAAAATCCTTGAAGGCACGCCATAATGAATTGGCGGACACCCACAGGCAAATGGATATCTTGAACGGGGGGCTGTTTGCCAATGGGGAACTTCCCTATTTCAAGGATAAAATTGCACAAACAGGTCAGTTTCCGTTAAAGCCAAAGAAATTGGAGATCTTGCAGATCAATGTCGGGTATATGTGCAACCAGGTCTGTGAGCACTGCCACGTGGATGCCGGCCCCGACCGGAAGGAAATCATGACACGGGACACCATGGAGCTTTGTTTGGAGGTCATCCGAAATACCGGGGCACACACCTTGGACCTCACCGGCGGCGCGCCCGAAATGAACCCCGATTTTCGGTGGTTCGTGGAAGAGGCCTCCAAAGCGGGCATCCAGGATTTCATCGTCCGTTCCAACCTGACCATCATCTTGGCGAACAAAAAATACCACGACCTCCCCGAGTTCTTCAAAAAGCACAATGTGCATGTGGTTTCCTCCATGCCGCACTACACCAAAGGAAAGACGGACAAGCAACGGGGCGATGGGGTCTTTGACAAATCCATCCAAGCATTGCAAAAACTGAACGAGGTGGGCTATGGAATGCCGAACAGCGACCTGCGCTTGGATCTGGTCTACAATCCTTCGGGAGCGTTTTTGCCTTCGGACCAGTCGGCCATGGAACGGGATTTCAAAAAAGCACTGAAAGCCGATTTCGGCATCGAGTTCCACAACCTGTTTGCCATCACCAACCTGCCCATTTCCCGCTTTTTGGACTATCTGATTGCGTCGGACAATTATGAGGACTATATGTATGCGCTAGTGGAGGCCTACAACCCTGCTGCGGTGGAAAACGTGATGTGCACCAATACCATCTCCGTGAGTTGGGACGGTTGGCTGTACGATTGTGACTTCAACCAGATGCTCGACCTAAAGGTCGCCAGTAAGGTGAAGCACATCAAGGAGTATAATGAGGATGTCCTCAACGACCGAAGCATTGTGATTTCCCAACACTGCTATGGCTGCACGGCCGGGGCAGGCAGTAGTTGTCAGGGGACGGTGGCTTAATCTACCACGGAAGGGAAGACTCCCCTTGTGCCCATATCCACCACGGTTTCTCCCAATAACGGTTCATATTTGCCGTTGCCATTGCCATCTTCCCATTCAAAACTGTTGTTGATGGATATGACCACTTCAATATTGATGTCCTCGGTTGCATTGGCAGGTATCACCAAGGCCGATGGAAATTGTCCGGTGACCACGCACGAACCCTCAGGGACTGGAGAGGTGTCTCTGATTGGGTTGGGCACTGTGGTTTGAGGGGCGTTTCCCTGGGTCAATTGGACAAAGGCAAACCCTTGAATGTTTCCTTTGGTCTCCAATCCAAAATACCCTTGGGCCTTGTTCCCGTTCACCGAAACGGTCTGGTCCTCGATAACATAGCTCCCGATGTAGGTGTTGTACCCCAAAAAGGAGGCCACGAAACCGTCCACATCAATATTATCGTCCACCCCTTCCGGCCAATCGGGAATCTCGGTCTCCGCTCCTTCCAAATTATATACAATCTTGTACTTCTGATAGCCAACCGAAGCCCTAAAGTATTCATAACTGCCTGCCGTAACATGGCTCAAGGGAACGCTTAGGGTATTGATCTCTTCGTTGAAAAACACCTCGCTATCAAAATCAATGGCCTGTGCTCCACCGCTTCCCGTTGTTGCTGTAGAAACAATGGTGACGCCATCATCATAAGGTGTAAATTGATCGGCATATAAGCCAATGAAGTGCAATCCCAAAACGTTAAAATCGGGGCTTTGGGCAGCATTTCCTTCGGGAACGGAAGCTGGATTGCCCAAATTGTCCAGACGCCCTGCATCGGCGTCCATGATAAACGTGATGTTCAACCTTGGCACTTCAGCCCCTGGGTTTCCAGTTGATGGATCATCGGAACAGGAAAAAAGGGAAATGCCCACCAACACGGAAAATAGCAAGCTTGTTCTTTTCATAGTTTGTTTTTTATGTGATCTGGGTTTATATCATCCAAAACGGATATGGGAAGTTAAGCTATTTGACATAACCCGCAATGAGCAAAGCGTTTAGATTTTTTTCATGCCCTCCCCTGTTGGCCTATTACCTTACCATTGTTGGTTGTGAAAATAATTTCTCTTTCGTATAAATGCATTTTGCGCATCTTTTTAACCAAGAAAACATCCCTTGAACCGACCCACAAGTCGGTTTGTTTTTGAGGTTGGATGGTAATTGGTCGATCTTCCAACATTTTACCGATTTTTCGTGCCGCTACGTCCTTAATTCTTTGGGTTGGCCGTTTTCCGTGGAATCTTTGTTACAGACCCAACCGTCCAAACCCAAGTCTTATGGAAATGACCCTCAAACGAAGAGAAACCATGCACCGCCTCTGTGGAAAAGGCCTTGAGATCTTCCACGCCAAAGGCTATTACAACACCAGTCTGGACGATATTCTGAACGAACTCTCCCTCTCCAAAGGTGCTTTTTACCACCACTTCAAATCGAAGGAGGACTATTTCATCAATATTGTACAGAACCTCATCGTGCAAAAGGTATATGCCTTGCTGATCGAGCCCCTCAACACCAACGAAAACCCTTTGCCGGTCATCATCGAGAGTTTGAAGAACGCCCTCGACCCTGGGAAGAAGAACGAAATGGCCTATGGATTCATGCTGAACGATTTTCTGACCGAGTTCAACAAGCGGAACGAAGAGATCAGCGGGCAACTCAAGGAAATCATCAATGTTTGGGAGGTCAATCTGGTCTCTTTACTGAAAAAGGGGAAATTGGACGGCCATATTGCCCGCCATGTGGACTGTGAAGGGGTCGCCACTTATATCATCGCTTCTTATCTGGGCATGCGTTCCTTATTGATGGACAGTTCCAACAAGCAGTTGAAGTACCAATATATCCAACAGTTGAAGCAATACTTTAACTCCATTGCCGCACACCATGTTGCGGCTTAAGCTTCCAAAATCGACAATAGTTTGTCCACTACGCGTTGTGGCGGAATAGTTTCCATGACCGACTCGTAGCCTTTGGGCATTTTGTTCCCATATACCGAGGTGGGAATCAATGGATATTTCTCCCTGTCGGCCAACAATGCATTTTCCAGGGGCTGGTCAAAGGGATAAAAGCCCGCAAAAGGGTGTGTGACCCCCCAGAGCGTGACCACAGGGATACCATAATTGGCCGCCAAATGGGCATTACCACTGTCCATGGACAGCATAACGTCCAAATTGGATATCAATTCCAATTCCTCCGATAAATTCAGTTTGCCTGCCATGCAGAGCACGTTTTGGTAGGATTTGGAGAGACGCTCTAGCATTTCTACTTCTTTCACACCACCTCCGAAAAGCAATATTTTATACTTATTGGTATTGTTGAGTTCCGTGATGACCTTTACCATCAGTGACAAAGGGTACATTTTACCCCCATGTGCCGCAAATGGCGCCACGCCGACCCATTTTTTGGTGTCTTGAGCGACCAACCCCAATACTTTTTCTGAAAACGGTAATCGTGGTAAGGGCCTGGCTTCAGATAGGTCGATGGGCAAGCCCAATTGAGCCAAAACATCGGCATAGCGTTCGTGGGTTGTTTTTAGTTGTTGGAAAATCTTGTTCCGGTTTCGGGTCAAGGCCTCTTTTTCCCTTCTGCCCTTGTCGATCTGCACAAAAGGGATCCCTTCCAAGGCGAAGTACTTTTTCAGTATCCTGCTCCGTAATACATTGTGGAGGTCGGCCACGGCATCGAACTGAAACGGTTTCAATTCTTGGTAGAGCCGCCAGAGTCCCATCAGCCCCTTATGGCGTTTTTTTACATCGGCCTCCAGCACGTTGACCCTTTCCATCCCATCAAAAATGGGCATGAAGGGTTTTTTGGTGAGCAAGGTGATGTGGAGGTGGGGGTATTTTTGGGTCAGACCATTGATGATCGGGGCCGTCATGGCCACATCGCCCATGGCCGACAAGCGAATCAACAAAATCCGGGTGATGTTACCCTTTTTGTCCACGGAGCACTGGGTTGAGTTCCTCGTCGTTGTACATTTTCATCTGTTTATAGACCTTCATGTACTTGTTTCCCGTTTCGATATCGGCCAATAATTGGTCAATGGCAGCGAAAAGATCCTTTTTCTGTTCCAACAGCACGGCCAATTTGTCCGCACATTTTTGGATGTGTTCCGGTGAAGCATCGGTCCGGTTCACCTCTTCCTGCATGTGATAAATCTTCAGGGCCAAAATGGAAAGCCTATCAATGGCCCAGGCGGGGCTTTCGGTATTGATGGTGGCCGTTTCTTTAGGCTGTACCGATTGGTATTTGTTCAAAAAGTAGCTGTCGATATATTCCACCAGATCGGTTCGGTCCTGATTGCTGGCGTCTATCTTGCGTTTCAAATCTAAAGCGTCCACAGGGTCGATTTCCGGGTCACGGATGATGTCCTCGTAATGCCATTGCACGGTATCAATCCAGTTTTTTCGGTACAGCAGGTGTTCTATTTTATCCTTTGGATAAGGGTTCGCAAATTCCTGGTACACGTCGTCTTTGATGTGGTAGGTGTCGATACTTTTCTGGAAGATCCCAAAGGCAAAATCACTGAACATGATGCATCATTTTGGGCAAAGATATTGCTTTATGGATTAATGATTCATCTGGAGTGCAAAAAGCAAGAGGGAGAAAACCGTGCAGATGATGAGTATGGCCTCTCGGTGTTTGGCCTTCTTGATTGCCTCAAAATAATTGGCCATAAAGACGGAGGCGGGAAAAAAGGTGATCAGCACGGGCGATTCGTCCGCTGGGGTAAGCAACGTTATGGCCACGCCAAGGACAAAGGCCAAAAAAATGACACGCAGTTGCAACAGCTTGCCCCCTCCCACGTTCCGCAACCTCAGGAAGACCACAAAAGCCACCGCCAAAGCAAAAAGGATATAGATCAGGGCCTTGACGTTCAGTACCTCAAAAAAGGAGCCCGTTTTGAAAATCCCCAATGAAAATTGATAGTGTTCCCGGAAAAAATCCAAGGAACCGTTCACCTTCAAAATGGTGAAAGTCAGGATAAAGATGGTGGCCACCCCCACCATGGGCACCAGCCAATTCTTGAACGTTTTCCGGTCATATAAATTGATGACCACAAAGACCAGCAGCAAAAAAACAAGGGCCCAATCGTAGAAAAGGCTTGCCACGGCTATCAAAAGTGATGCATCAAAAATTTTGTGCTTTACGTTCCTTATGGATTTGATGGACAACAAACGCCAAAGGGCCAACAGCAGGAAAAAATTGGTAAAAATGGCATTTTTCAATTGCAGGTTCTCCGAAAAGGCCGTCACCAAGAGTACAAAAAAGAGGATGGTGTAGGAGTTGAAGTCGGTGATCTTTTCGGTCCTCACCATCTGATTGATGATGAAAATGCCCAAAAGCAGCACCACAAAGGTCAGCAGTTCGATGGGGATGATATCATTGATCTTTTGCTCGCCCAGCCCCAGAAAAACATTGCTGAAATAAAAAAGAAACAAAAAGATGGCAAGGACAATGTAGTTTATGGGCTTTGTTTTTCCGAAAAAACTTGAAATCATCCTTTCTTTTGCTACTTTTGTAGCGTAAATATAGCCAAGATGAGCAAGTTTTTTTACGGTATTGAGGACTTATTTGTAAACTACCTTTTTGCCCCTTTGGATTTCTTCCGTTTTATGGAGAGCTGGTGGGGTTCCAACACCATCAACTGGATTTTTTTCATCATTGGCTTTGTGGCCATGGTCTATTGGATGAGACAGTTGAAGATTTTTAACGACAACAACGAAGAGGATAAGAGCATCAGCTCACACTCTTATCTATAAATCGAATCCCAGGTCTTTTCGATAGTACATCCCATCAAAATGGATCTTTTCCATGTTTTGATAGGATTTCTGTAAGGCTTCCTTAAAGTCTTTTCCAAAGGAAGTGACCGCAATCACCCTACCTCCATTGGTGACCACTTTCCCATTTGAAAGCTTGGTTCCCGCGTGAAACACCAAAGAGCCTTCGACCTTTTCTGTCCCCGTGATCTGTTTTCCTTTTTCGTAGGCTTCTGGATATCCGCCCGAAACGGCCATTATCGTTGTGGCTGCCCTTTCATCGATTTGTAGGTCTATCTTATCCAATGAGCCATTGGCCATCGCCCAAAGCACCTCGACCAAGTCGTTCTTCAGCCTTGGGATCACCACTTCGGTCTCGGGATCGCCCATCCGGACGTTGTATTCGATTACTTTAGGTTTGTCGCCCACCTTGATCAATCCGATAAAGATAAACCCGACATAGGGCAGATTGTCCTTTTTAAGGCCCTCTACCGTCGGTTTTACGATTTTGTCCTCCACCATATCCATAAAAGCGGAATCGGCAAAGGGAACCGGGGAAATGGCACCCATGCCCCCTGTGTTGAGTCCAGTGTCCCCTTCCCCAATGCGTTTATAGTCCTTTGCGGTGGGCAAGATTTTATAGTTGGAGCCGTCTGTCAACACAAAACAGCTCAATTCGATACCGTCCAGGAACTCTTCGATCACCACGGTTGCACTGGCGAACCCGAATTTGGAGTCCAACAGCATCGACTTCAATTCCGCCTTCGCTTCGTCCAAGTCTTGAAGGATCAACACCCCCTTGCCCGCGGCCAATCCATCGGCTTTAAGCACATAGGGTGGCTTCAAAGTTTCCAAAAAGGCATATCCTCTCTCCAAAGATCCGCTGGTAAAACTTTCATAGGCAGCCGTGGGAATCTGGTGCCGCATCATGAACTCCTTGGCAAACTCCTTACTCCCCTCGAGGGCGGCAGCTGCTTTCTGTGGTCCGATGACAGGAATGCTTTTTAGTTCGGCATCATTCAGGAAAAAATCGTGCACCCCGTTCACCAAGGGATCTTCCGGTCCCACAACCACCAAATCGATTTGCTCTTTGAGCACGAGCTGTTTTATCGCTGAAAAATCGTTCACCCCCACCTCAACGTTGGTGGCGATTTCGGCTGTACCTGCGTTTCCGGGGGCTACAAAAAGTTTTGATGTTTTGGGGCTTTGTGAGATTTTAAGGGCCAAGGCGTGTTCTCTTCCGCCAGATCCCAGGACCAAAATGTTCATGAATCGATGTTTTGGCAAAAATAACCCAATTCAAATTGAATTCAGGCCCAAAGTGATTTTTCAGGGAGAATTTCAAAATATTTGCGAAAGCATTTGACACGAATTGTACGAATCAGCACGAATTCATCCTCTTTATAGTTGGTGTTTTAAGCGAATGAAAAACTCATGTCTGTTGTGGTTCTAGATTGAATTTTGTCAGTTCGAGTGATTTTTCGAAAGAAAAATTGTATCGAGAACCAGAATTTCAATTCCAAAACCGGTTCTCGATACAAAATTCCTCTGGAATTTCACTCGAACTGATGGTTTTGCCGTGTGAAACCTACTAAATCAACAATACGCATCATAGATTTCTTAGCCACTACACATTTCAAATGACCCGATTGATTCGCCTTTAGGGCAAAAAATCCCTGTGTGCTTCCCACAGTTGGTCGTGTGGAAGGGATTTGAAGTAATCATATACTTTTTTAAGCCCTTCGGATCGGTGTACCTTGGGTTCCCATCTCAAAATTTCCTTGGCCCGTGTGATGTCAGGCTGTCGTTGCAGGGGATCGTCCTGCGGTAAGGGTTTGAAGACAATTTTCTGGTCCGTTCCCGTGAGTTTGATGATTTCTTCGGCAAATTCGAGAATAGTGGTCTCATCCGGGTTGCCAATGTTGATGGGTTCCACATAATCGCTCATCAGCAACCGATAAATCCCCTCAACCTGATCATCGATATAGGTGAAGGAGCGGGTTTGGGAGCCGTCACCAAAAACTGTCAAATCTTCGCCTCGTAAGGCCTGACCCATGAAGGCTGGTACCACACGTCCGTCGTTCAACCGCATCCGGGAACCGTAGGTATTGAAAATCCGGACAATGCGGGTATCCAACCCATGGTGCCTGTGATAAGCCATGGTGATGGATTCCATAAAGCGTTTGGCCTCATCATACACTCCCCTGGGTCCGATCGGGCTTACATTGCCATAATAGTCCTCGTTTTGTGGGTGTACCAAGGGGTCTCCGTACACCTCGGAGGTGGAGGCCACCAAGATACGGGCCTTGTGGTCCCTTGCCAGCCCCAAAAGGTTCAGCGTGCCCAAAGAACCTACCTTGAGGGTTTCAATCGGGATTTTTAAATAGTCTATTGGGCTTGCGGGTGAGGCAAAGTGGAGGATATAGTCCATTTTACTGGGCACGTGCACAAACTTGGACACGTCATGGTGGTAAAAATCGAACCGGTCCAAGTGGAACAGGTGCTCAATGTTCCTTAAGTCGCCTGTGATAAGGTTGTCCATCCCGATGACATGGTGGCCTTCGGCAATGAAGCGGTCACAAAGGTGCGATCCCAAAAATCCTGCAGCGCCGGTTATGAGTGTTTTTTTCATTAAATACCTCTTGAGAAAAGAACAGTTGTCATGGTTTTAAATATAATGCGTAAGTCCAGAGTAATGGATTTGTTCTTTATATAGTATAAGTCATATTCCAGCTTTCTTATAGAATCCTCCAAATCTTCCCCGTACTTGTACTTTACTTGGGCCCAACCCGTTATCCCTGGTTTAAACAAATGCCTAATACCGTAAAAAGGCATCATTTTATTAAGTTGGTCCACAAAAACCTTACGTTCAGGTCTAGGTCCGATAAATGTCATTTTTCCTTGAATGACTGATATGATTTGTGGCAATTCATCTATTCTAAACGTTCGTAGTATTTTCCCAAAGGGTGTTATCCTTGTGTCATTCTTAGTGGCCATTTTTGCTCCGCTTTTTTCTGCATCAATCACCATGGACCTGAACTTGTATATCTTGAACTCCTTGCCGTATTGGCCTACTCTTTCTTGCGTATAAAACAGGGGGCCCTTATTAAAAAAGAGATTGAAAAACCACACAAAAGGACAAACCAAAAAGAAAACAATGCCAACAGAGCACGAAAGTGTGAAGTTTACAATAAAACTGAAAAGCACTTGTAAATATCTGATCTTTTTGTTTTTGAGCTGCAACAATTCATAAAAACTATGGTGTTGTGATTTTATGGGCATTGCTTCATATGTGTTTTCGTAAAAAGAAGTATATGAGATCACTTCTTTTTTCTTCAGTATCGAATCCAACAACAATTCTTCCAAGGGTTGGGTCAAATCATCATAATTCCTGACATTCAAAATCCATGTGTCTATTTTTTCAACGGCCTTCAAGAAACTCCTTTTTTGAAGAAATGGGATTTCATTGTTGATATTATATGTAAGCTTTACTTTATAAAATGTATTTGTTCCATCCCCATTGATATAGGTTATTTGTTCTTTAAGGTTCTCCTCTACATTCCCATCGTATATGTATAAAACCTTTTTGGTAGTGGGTATGATCTTAAAAACATTGCTAAAAAAAAGCCTCCAAAGACCAACTTCGATGGGTGTTAACAACAAAAAAGAAAGCAATGGAATTCTCCAAAAACTCACATCATATGTAAAGACAGTGAATATGAACACCAAAAAAACATACAGTGACGATATGTAAACAGATTGAGACAGTACATATCTTCTGTTCGCAACTTTTTCCAAGTTGTAAAAATCCAGAATATAGGACAAAGAGAAATATGAAAAAATACCAAAAACAAAAACAAGAGCCTTGAGTTCAATCGAAATATACTCTCTGTCTATGGCATGATTGATGAGTAAATTAAGAGACGTCAAAACTATCAACATATCTCCTACCAAAAGAATAGATTTTCTTTCTATAGAATTCAATATCGAAGGCCTTGGCATTTTTTTACAATTAAAATTCTATCAAAAGTAGCTTTTCAATTTTATTAATATTGCTGAAAACAGGTAAAAAGTAGATTTCACCAAAGACAGGCCTTCTATTTCCCTATATATTTTCCACTCATACCTAATAAGCTTGAGCTTATTTGATGATATTGATTGGTTTCCGGTACGATAACTTGAAAGACACTCGCTTAAGCCATAAGCATCGCTCATTTTCAAAAGCTTCAGCCATAGCGCATAATCCTGTCGTTTTCTAATGGACGGCATATATTGCTTGCCAAAATATCCAACATCATACATAACCGTTAAGCATCCAATTGGATTTTTATATAATGCAGATTTATATGTGACTCTTTTTTTTGAAGGAATAGTCTTTCCTATCGGATTTCCTTCGGGATCTATTATCTCATATGCAGTAAAGGTAAAATGGTACCTGTTTTCTTGCATAAATGCAATTTGCTTTTTCAGTTTTTCGGGATGCCATTGATCATCACTGTCCAGAAAAGCAATAAAATTACCACTTGCTAACTCTATGGCCTTATTTCGGGCTATGCCTGCTCCGCTGTTTTTTTCAAGTTTGTAATATTTTATCCTTGCGTCCTTTTTTTGATATGATTTTATGATGGCTTCGCTATAATCTGACGAATAATCATCAACCAAAATATGCTCCCAGTTTATATAGGTTTGGGCCAAGATGGATTCAATGCATTGTCCAATATATTTTTGGGAATTGAATACCGGTGTGATAATTGAAATCTTTCTTAGATTGTTATTGTCCAATGTCCAGGGTTTTCGGTTAATTGCTATATCGAAATTCTTTAGTGGTCTAAATCATTAAAAATTCAAAATAAATGTTAATTAGGAGAGCCTAATTCTTTGTTACTTATTCTGCAAACGGATGTTCTTTATGGAAAATTGCTCGCTTCTTTCCTTTGTTTTTGAATTAAACAGACCAAGATCGATGCGTTCAATATCAATAATCTCAGTCTCTATTTCCCTAATTACATAATATTTGTTCTTACCTTGTGGCAATGGATTGGGAATAAAATCAAAATTCTCATATCCATATTCCTTTCGATCAGTTTTAATGTTATCATCGGATTTACCCGGATAGAGATGAAAAAAAAACTTTAATCCCCTTAATCTATCAATGTCAAGATCTTCATTGAACCGAATGATAAACTTATAATGGCCGTCGCTATCTATTTTATAGATTTCAACACCTTGTACCTCTATAGAGTCAAGCAGGACAGTTTGTTCTTCAGATCTGAATAGAGCTGCATCTTTGGATTCATGGTCGTTGAACACATAATATTCCGATTTGATTTTCATTCTAGCTTTCCAATCAGGATCAACATTTGGGAGCTGGGATTGCTTCAATACACTATCCTTTAAATAGTTTGCCAAATAAACGCTCACTTGTGCCGCCCCAAAATTACTTGTGTGCTGGTATCCAATGAATCCATTTTCAAAACTCCTTTGTTTGATTCCAATCGCTTCGCTTCTTAAATTAAAGTCCAAATACTTGTGCCCTAAACTCGAAATTGCTTTGTTCAATATTTCCGCTTTGGCCCTATATGTTGGATTTATAAGGTCGGGATATTTGGGGCTCATCAGATAAATCACTTTGAACCCTCTTTTTTCTGACAGTTTTTTGATTTCACGTAAATAGTGAATGTCGTATTCACTTACCTCATAATTTGAATAATCAACTTTGTCAGCTGCAATGAATTGTTCTTTTATCTCTTCCCCCATTTCCGTAGCACTAGGAGAGAATCCCCTGTAATCATCCCTAATAATTGACTCTTCCCGCTCTAAGTTATTGCCTATTAACTCTGGTGATTTCCATTTTTCATGGTTTCTAAACAAAGAAAAGAGTGTGTTCAAATAGTCATTTGCAGGCCTTTGGGCAGTAATTGCATTCAGTTTATTTAGAGAAAATCTCATCCCATCAAGATTCGAATATACCCTATAATCCCCATCTTCGGTCTTCCAACTATCTCCTGTCAAGACAGTCGTTTGTATTAAGACCACTTTGGGATTTTGATATTTTAAAGCTTCTTTCAAATTGTAAAAGGTTTGTTCCAGCTTTTGGGAATTTGATGCCAAAACATAAGAGTCAGTCATACAAATGGCATCAATTATATTTGGAGAATATGCGGAATAAGCATGTGAATTCCCCAATACCAAAATCTCCAAACTGTGTTCAGGTAGGTTATAAAAATAATCCCAGCGTTTTTGGATGTCATCATATTTGGAAAAAAGTTTTCCCGTATGATATATTGACCAAAATAAAATGAAGGAAAAAACTAAAGTCCCCAGCAATCTAAAACTGGAAGTAAATGAACTGTATCTTTTCTTGATTGCCATAAAAACCAAAAATCAAAATAATGAAAATAAATCCCAGGTATGCCCCCCAACGAATGGGCAGCCACTGCCTAGATAGCCAATTCAACAAAGACAGGTTTCTTTGTAGGTAATGAACAAACAACAAAACACAAATCGATAATACGGCAATGTTAAAATCATGCTTATCCAGCCCTAACATATAGAGTTCTTCCCCGAACAACTTACTGAAGTTGTTCACGAATAAGTTTTCAATTATATAAAAAGAATCCTTGAGGCTATTGGCCCTAAAAAAAATCCAAGCAAAAGTTACAAGTGAAAAATTGATGACTACTCTAAACAGTTTATATGAAAAAGTATTGTGTGCAATCCTTGGCTGTATAGTTTGTTTAATGTTCTGTGAGATCTCTCCCAGAACTAAATACAACCCGTGCAGCCCTCCCCACACAACAAATGTCCAATTTGCCCCATGCCATAGTCCACTTACCAAAAAGACTATCATTATATTCCTATAAAATTTGATTTTAGAGACCCTATTTCCTCCTAAAGGAAAATACAGATAATCTCTAAACCAAGTTGATAATGAAATGTGCCATCTTCTCCAAAATTCTTTAATGGACTTGGAGAAATATGGTCTGTCAAAGTTTTTCATCAAATCAAACCCCAAAACCTTGGCTGCGCCAATTGCAATATCTGAATAGCCTGAGAAATCACATAAGATTTGAAAGGCGAAAAACACCGTTGCAAGAATAAGTTGTACCCCTTCGTAATTTCCCGGCTCATTATAAACCGTGTCGACCAATACCGCAAGTCTGTCCGCTATCACCATTTTTTGAAAAAACCCCCAAAGCATAAGTAAAAGGCCGTCTTTAACTCGATTATAGTCGAATTTTTTAACTTGTCTGAATTGTGGTAACAAGTTGGCTGAACGTTCTATTGGACCGGCCACCAATTGAGGGAAAAAAGAGACGAACAAAGCATACCTACCAAAATGCAACTCCGGATTTATTTTCCCTCTATAAACATCCAAAGTATAGCTCAACGCTTGAAAAGTATAAAATGAAATTCCCACGGGCAATAAAACATTGAATCTAGAACCATGTGCTTCGAATCCCAGAAAATGTGACACCTCGATAAAACTATCATTAAAAAAATTATAATACTTAAAAAAAAACAGAATCAATAAGTTTGACACTAGACTAAAGGTCACGTATAATTTGTTTTTTTTGGATTTTTTATCATTTGAAAGGTCAGATTTATTTATCCTCCCCATATAAACCCCACTTAAATAAGTAATTGTCGTTGATAAAAAAATAAGAACAGCATAAGAAGGGTTCCAACTCATGTAGAAATAATAGCTTACCACTAAAAGCCAAAACCATTGTAATTTTTGGGGCAACAAAAAAAACAATATTGTTATTGTAGGGAAAAAGAGTAAAAACTGTTGCGAGTTAAAAAGCATTTGACAAGCTTAAAAAAATATTAATCAAAAAATAGCGTGATATATTTGCGCACAATTCACCTAATGTTTCAGTTGATCTGCTTCTAATCACATATCCTGTGAAACTATGCCTGAATATATTTTTTGGAGTTTTCCCATTGAAATGGGCATATCAAAACCCTCGACATATTTGCGTAAGTTCTCCCTGGGTGCCGTGAGGGAATCTTTCAAAGCTTGCGAAATTTCTATGGGATTAGGATCACAAACAAAACATGATTTGGACTCTTTGGCAATCAATTTTAAATCGCTGACATCAGTTCCAACAAAAGGAATATTCAGGGAAAGCATTTCCTTTACTACATTCGGCCATCCTTCATAAACTGAGGTAATCAATAAAACGTCCATGTTATCCATAAAATCTCGCACCTCTTCATGGGGAATACCGGACATTTTAACCAATTCGACATTGGGCATTTCCAATCTAAGCAATTCAACGGCCTCTTCCGCCAACCATAATCTCTTGATAGGATTGTTTAAATCCGTTGCGGCGAACAATATTTGCTTACAATCATTATTTGGTTTTTTTCCTCTTTTGGAGACAAACTTATCAAGATCGATCGGGTCTACTACAACTTGAGTGTTTTTGTTGGGAAATTTTGTCAAAACTTCTTTTTTCATTTTTTCCGACATGACAATGATAATGTCATACCGGGAAATAGATAAACGTGTCAACCATTCTCCCAATAAGACCCTAACCTTATGAAAAAAAGATGTAGGTGGTGATCTGTACCAATCAGAACCCTTTAGCGAAAGCACCTTTTTTGTGGGCAAAAAACCACTTACAAAACCCACCGCAGACCCATATTGCGCATGTACTATGTCATATTCCTTGGAGAGTTTATAAAGTTTAAAAAAATGTTTTAGAAATTTGATTGGATTTCTCAATCCATCCATGAAATAAAGATCTACATCATCTTGAACATAGGCATATTGATTATACATCCAATTTCCCCCTCCACCCGGTATTTTTGGAAAATTGTGTGTCCATAATATCTTAGCCCCTTTCATTAGTACTTTTATCTATTGTTTGAAGAAATCGCATTGCATTTTTTTTAAGGCCAAAGTTCTCATTGGAAAAGTCCAAACAATCTTGACACAGTTGAGTATAATCTTTACGCTCTAACATTGTCCCAAGAGATTTTTTCAAAATGTTAAACTCATTACCACAATAATAACCCAAATTATTTTTGGACAATAAACCATTTGGGTCGGAATTCAAGGAAATTACCGGTGTCCCCGACATCCAGGCCTGGATAAATGTGTTGGAGAATCCTTCTGATTGAGATGTGTTTATAAGGCACAGTGCATTCCTTAGTTCTAGATTAATAAAATCGTTGCTTTTTTGACCGTAAGCGGTAACATTCAATAATGATTCTATTCTAGCTTTTAAGTATTGTCCATATTTGTCTTCAGGTATTTTTCCGTAAATATGGAAAACAAGGTTGGAACCACGAAATTGTTCGGCCAGATCCAAAAATAGTTCCAATCGTTTTACAGGTCTTCCATTACCTATCCAAACAATTTTGGTCATATCCTTTGATAATGGTTTATCCAGCATAGTAGGATGAAAATTTGAAATCTGAGTGATATGAACATCGACAACTTTATTGATTAGGTGGATCTGTGTGTGTGTTTGGGCAATGAGTTTTGTTCCCCTATTAACAATCTTTTTAAAAATATATTTTTTCATTACTCCCTTTAATCCCTTAAATGTAACGGAGTAATTGTCCGCCACATGAAGATGGTATGGGATGTCTTTTTTCTGAGCATAACCTGAAATCCGAAAAGAAAAAGTATTTAAAACTCTTTGGTAAATTATATCTGGAGCTTCCAAATCGATTATTTCCTTGATTTTTGAAGCAACTTTGGGGTAGAGAAATGCTTTTTCGAAAAATGATGATTTTACGTTGACCAAATAGACCCTAAAACCATCTTTTGTCAGCACCCCATCCTCAAAACTCTTATCATAGGATATGAAGAACACATTCTTATTATTATCTTTAAGAAAATCGGCCAGTATTCTAGATTGGTATTCCGCCCCGCCCTTAATCATGGGATAAAAGGGAGCAACAAAGCAGATTTTATTAGTCTTCATTTAAATTTAGATATTTGAAAAAAGTTTTGGGGACCAATCTATATGTTATCCAAACCATCAACAGTTGAACGATATAAAAAACAAGAGTTGCCAAAATATACTGGGAAGCGGATCTTGAATAGATTAAATAAATATTGAACAATAATAAGTACAATATTTTTGATAAAAAATCTGATCTTTTTCGCCTAATCTCAAATGCAATCAAAAACAATGAGGCAATTAAATATGTAATAAAGGGGCCGAAATAGCCGAAATTCATATGAGCCTCCATCAATGAAGAAAATCCGGTGCCCGCTGTGCTTCCCAGTTTTTTTCTTTCGGGGAAATACGTGTCGCGAAACTCGTAAATAATACTTTTCGGTTTATTGGGGTAAACATATGTTGGAAAAAAGGCCCATAATATTTCTGCATATGTTGTTCCCAATTTATATGTAAAATCGTCGGGGCGTTTATCGATATAAATTCTGTAATTTAGGGCGGAAGCCCCAAATTCAGTGTTTGCTGGGTTCATTAATCTTACCAACCTTTCACCATAATTGTCAATAAAATTAAAAATGCCCTTATACTTAACATCGTTTTCTCTTAGCAATGTCAAGGAATTGAAGATAACATACAAAACAACCCCCCCCAATATCAAGGGGCCTTTGACTTTTTTGATTCTTATACCAATTGTATAGGCCAGTAATAAAATAACAATGGCAACGACCAGCATGCCCCTTTCCCCAATTTTGATGTTTACCCACAATACAAAGGCTATTGACATCAAATAAACCAAGCTTTTCTGAATTTTGGACATCAGTCCGGGGCCCACAGATTTGATGTAAATACCAAATAGCCCAACGGAGATAAAAAAGAAACCTTCATATGGAACATTCAAAACCAAATCATTGACCGCTCCCTGATAAAATGCCTTTCCATTTGCAATGGCAGATAATCCACCAACCCTGAAAAAATTCAATCCTTCACTAAAACTGGACAAGAACCCAGCAATAATGGCCAATTGTAAATAACTTTTACCAACATTACCATCTTTTGCAATTGGCAGTTCAAGAAATTTTCTCTTGACAAACAACAAGACGGTAACCAAAATACCAAGCATTGCAAGTTGGTTTGAGATCAAAAACGAGAACAGACTTTCGTCAACTTTTTGCCAAGTAGAAAGTTTTGCCACCCTATGCCAACCGATATCGAGATTAAAAAATACCGAAATCGGAACACTATAACCATACATCCCGAACAAGACTAAAAAGAGAAAAAATACAGCATTCCAACCTGTCTTTTCCAAGACAAACTTTAGCATCAACAAATAGGCAAACAAACTAAACAGCAGCCCACTGTTAAAGTGGCCAAAATATAGAAGCGTGATGCTTAAAATGCATGCAATTAAAGAAATAAGGATTTTCAAACCATTCTTTTTAAAAACTTTAACCCACTTGTCAAATATCTGTTAACAATTTTAATGTTTATAATCAAGGAGGACAATGTCGCCAAACTCGCGGCAACATAATATTTCCCTTTCAAATTTAGAAGCGTAGTCGCCCACAAAACCAAGAACAAAACCAAGAACAATATAAGGCTAATAAAATCGATCTTAATCTTAACGTACTTTTTTATATCCAAAAATCGATATAGAAAGAATATGAAATTACCTAGGGCAAATACCATGGAGGCGCCGATCAATCCCAATTTTGGAACTATAAAATAACTCAACACCAATATGACGAGTCCTGATAGCAGAGATGTTTTGAATGCATCAATATTTCTTTTTTCACATTGATAAATTATACCCAGCACCGAACCTAGGGAGAAAAAAACCACGCCCAGACCCAAGATCGGCATGTACTTTAATGCTGGTATAAAATCTTTGTCAATGATATGGGGGATAATAAGATCCTTCAGGCCAACAAGCAGATAGAGAAAGGAGAACAAGACCCCCGTGTATTTTTTTAACGTAGCGGAAAAATAATCTTCCGGATTACCTTCTTCATAAAGGAAAAACATTTTGTCTTGAAATGACATGTAAAATATTCTGTTCAAAATCTGTATAACATATGCGAATTTAAAGGCAACTGCATAAATACCATTTGCCCCTAACATTAAATAGGCGGCTATTATATATTTGTTGGACTGGTTGTTCAACCACAAGCTTATTGCATTAAGTGAAAGTGGGTATGAATATCTTAACAGTTCCTTGCAAAAGGAAATGTCTATTGATTTAAATTCCAATTTTTTAAAGAACCCCAAAAAAATCAAGTATATAATCAAGGATGTGGATGCAATCGCATAGGATAAAAAAATTGCTTTTAACTGATATTCTTGCCCGAAAAATAAAAAACAGACCAAGATAACCAAAACATAGACCAATTCGGTCAATACATAATGCCACGATGAATATACCGATCGGATTACTTGCTTGAAAACAATGTATATGAAATTTGAAATAAAATAAGTATAGATCAGAAAAAATAAATCTACATTAAAAAGCCTCCCAAAGGCAAAGAACAGTAACGAGAAAAGAACCAGGCCAACCACGATAATAAAGACGGCATTGGATAAAACCCTCTTTATCAACAACAAATTTTTATTAGCAAGAATCCATCTTAAGACAGACAACTCTATGTTCACAAAAAACACAGGGGACGCTACCACGAGACTTGATGCCAAAATATCAAATAGTCCCAAATCCTCTTCGCTGAGGTAGAATGTATAAAGCGGCACCAAAAAAAAATTTATGGCAAGAGTCCCCAGATTGCCAATGCCGTAAACTATTGACTTTTTTGTCAGACTTGAATTACTGTTCATCCCTCAGACTTCTACAATTGGAGTAAAACAAACCATTTATTATTGCAAATGGAAAAACCCCCATCATTCTGACCAGTAAATTTTCAGTTAACAACCCTATCACAAATACCATCAGAAACATTACGTAGAAATAGTTTTTGCCAATTATGGCAAGTTCAAAGCTCTTAAAGAAAAAATAGAAAATTGCCCCCAATCCCAGAAAGCCAGATGACAAGAGCATATAGAGATAATAATTGTGTGTGTTGATTTCTGACCCGATAGATCTGTATTCTGACACAACATAGTTGTTTTCATCATAACAATTATTAAGCTCTGACTGGACATCGCCGGCCCCATAACCTAAAAAATAATTTTGTTTGGCTAAAAAAATGGCGCATTTATAAATAAAAAACCGTTTATCGACATCTTGCTTCTCACTATCAGAGTCTAAAATGGCACTAATTAATTTGATATTGCCCCACGTGTTCTTATTGTTGTAAATTTTGAACAATCCTGCCTTAAATCCAATAACCGAGATGACTAATAGGGTTACAATCAACAATAACTTAAGCCTTTTGTTCCTTACTAGAAACAGGAGCGAAGGCATCAACACCAGTAATGTTAACACCGTTGTGTTTGATTGGAAATAAAAAATGGCCGTTATAAAGATTAAACCGATAATTGAAAACGACAACTTGGCCAATACATTTTTTACATAAAAAAAACAATATATGGCCAATATCAGAGCTATTAAAAAATTCAATGATAAATAAACTTGATGGGTTTCAAAAATAACATTCAAATGTTTCAAAGACTTTGAAACCGCAAACTCATAGGGATATTGGCTCAAGTAATAAATTTTATCCAATACATTTGCCTCAAGAAGTCTGTGGTTTCTATCAATGGCCATTCCCTTGACAAGTATCTGAAAAAAATAAATGATAAGGACAAGGTTACTGGTAATGTAGCCTATTGAAAAAAGTTGAATTCGCTTTATTGTCACTTTAGGTGTAAAGTAAATGACAATAAAAGGGAATATCAATAATAAGATGCTTGATTTCATGCCCTTTACAGATAAAATGATATTGTCAGAAAACAAACAGGAAATCAATAATATTATATAGAATCCCGTATTGACCATAAAGGGTTTCAATCCAAACTCCTCATATCTTTTTTTAAAATTATCCTTGAACACCAATATGTTGAAAACGATAAAAATAATCAGGGAAGTAGATGCCAATGCCTCTTTTAGAATCGGATAAAACGAAACTAGCAATAGTAATAGGTTGAACAAGCTATCCTTACTATTATTTATTCTGGTCAACATTTGTTTTCCATTTAATTTTAAAAAACCGTTTGAGGGAATTATTAGCGGAGTTGTTTTTGGATTCAGATATCAATCTTGGTAGGCTATTAATAAGATTTACTTTTTTTAAAATCCCATTCTTTTCTTGTCAGGATTTGAATTTAAAAAAGGAAGGGTCATGTCTCGTTTGGAAAACAATAAATCTTGAACATCACAGATCCAATTAATTCCCAGACTTGCATCATCATATCTCACGCCCCCCTCTGCTTCTTTCCTATAATAATTATCACATTTATAAAAAACATTCGCCGTTTCACTCAAGGTCAAAAAACCATGGGCAAAACCTCTCGGTATGAACAACTGTTTTTTGTTCTCATCGCTCAATTCGATAGACAAATGTTGGCCAAAAGTGGGGGAATCTTTGCGCAAATCTACCACAACATCTTGGATTTTACCCTGTAACACCGAAACCAATTTGGCCTGGGCGTGTTCCCCTTTTTGAAAATGTAATCCCCTGAGCACCCCTTTTTTTGAAAAAGATTGGTTGTCCTGTACAAAAATGACCTCTCTTCCAATGGCTTTACAGAAATCCCTGTGGTTATAACTTTCGAAGAAGTAACCCCTTTCGTCTTCAAATATCGTGGGCTCTATGATAAAGCACCCTTTTAATTTGGTTTCCGTAGCCTTCATCAAATTTCTTTGTTCAAAATGCCCAACAAACGGTTCCCATATCCACTTTTCAACAAGGGTTGGGCCAATTCCTTAAATTGATTTTTATTGATATAGCCCATCTCATAGGCTGCCACTTCTATGGCCCCTATGACAACTCCTTGGCGCTCCTCGATGACCTCCACAAACTGTGAGGCCTGCATCAGGGCCTGGAACGTTCCTGTGTCCAACCAAGCCGTTCCTTGGTCTAGAATACTCACGCTGAGCTTGCCCCTTTTCAAATATTCCTTGTTGACATCCGTTATTTCCAACTCTCCTCTTGCACTTGGTTGTATCCTCTTGGCAATGGAAACCACCTCATTGTCGTAAAAATAGATGCCTGGTACCACATAATTGCTCTTGGGGCTATCGGGCTTTTCCTCTATGCTGATGGCCTTTCCTTCACCGTCAAACTCCACCACGCCATATCGTTTGGGGTCATTCACCCTGTAAGCGTATATGATTCCTCCATCTGGATCATTGTTGGATTGTAACAGCTTGGACAGTCCCGTTCCATAAAAGATATTGTCGCCAAGCACCAACGCCACTTTGTCTTTACCAATAAATTGCTCCCCAATGATAAAGGCCTCTGCCAAACCATTTGGCTCTTCTTGGGCCGCAAAGGAAAACGAGCAGCCATATTTCTGTCCATCACCCAACAATTCTTGGAAGAGAGGAAGGTCCTTTGGGGTGGAAATGATAAGTATCTCTTGGATTCCAGCATACATAAGGGTGGAAAGCGGGTAATAGATCATCGGTTTGTCGTAGATGGGCATCAACTGTTTGCTCACCGAAAGGGTCAATGGATGCAGTCTGCTGCCGGTTCCCCCTGCCAAAATGATTCCTTTCATACTGCTCTACGGTTGATATTGTTTCTGATAGTACAATTTGTAGTCCCCAGAGGTGACATGGTCCAGCCATTCTTGGTTGTCCAGATACCAGTTAATGGTACGTTCCAAGCCTTCCTCAAAGGTCACGGACGGTTCCCAACCCAACTCCCTATTGATCTTGGAGGCATCTATGGCATACCGCAGATCATGCCCAGGGCGATCTTTTACAAAAGTGATTAGTTTTTCCGATGTTCCTTCCAATCTATTCAGCTTTTTGTCCATCAATTGGCACAATAGTTTTGTTAGGTCAATGTTCTTCCACTCATTGAACCCCCCGATGTTGTACGTTTCCCCATTCCTTCCTTCGTGGAAAACCAAATCAATGGCTGCGGCATGATCTTCCACATACAACCAATCGCGGGTATAGTTCCCATCGCCATATACGGGCAATGGTCTGTTCTGGATGATGTTATTGATGAAAAGAGGAATCAGCTTCTCGGGAAAATGGTTGGGGCCGTAGTTATTGGAGCAGTTGGAAATTACATGGGGAAGACCGTAGGTTTCGCCATAGGACCTTACAAAATGATCCGAACTTGCCTTGGATGCAGAGTAAGGGGAGTTGGGACTATAAGGTGTCTTTTCCGTAAAAAGCCCTGTCTCCTCCAAAGACCCATACACTTCATCTGTGCTGATATGGTAAAACCTGAAATTAGGATTTTCCTTTGCGGCCTCCAAAGAGGCATTCAGCAAGTTTACAGTTCCAAGCACATTCGTCCTCACAAAAGACAGCGGGTCGGAAATGGAGCGGTCCACATGGGATTCTGCGGCCAAATGGATCACACCATCAAACTTGGTTCGGGAAAAAAGATCATTGATAAAGCCGGCATCCACAATATCCCCTTTGACGAAGGAATAGTTTTGGGCCTCCTCCACATCCTTTAAGTTTTCCAAATTGCCAGCGTAGGTGAGGGCATCAAGGTTATACATATGACAATGGGGGTAGCTGTTCACAAAACGCCTGACCACATGGGATCCTATAAAGCCCGCTCCTCCTGTAATCAATATGTTCTTGGGGGTGTGTTTTTCCATTTGCACCTCTTCTGTGAAAATGACCAAAAGTGTTCCCTGTCTTATGTTTGTTCAAGAAAGAACACTGTTCCTTGGCCTTTTTGCGAAAGTACGATAATTCCTATCCAAAACAAGGTTCACCTTGTGTGTCAGGCCGTTTTCTTCAAGAATTTGCTTGGCGAAATCATACCAGGTCATGGGTTTGCCATCGGTGACATGGTAGGTGCGGAAAGGCTGTTCTCCGCACAGGAGGTTTTTGATGATGTAGCTGGCCAAGGATTCCGTATTAGTGGGGCATCCTATTTGTTCGTCAGTGATATGAAGGTCTTGTCCCTCCAATGCTTTTTTTACAACGGTCCTGTAAAAATTATGCCCATACTTTTTACTATACAGCCAAGATGTCCTGATGATATAGTGATTGGCCCATATCTGTCGGATGTATTGTTCCCCTTCTAGTTTGGACTTTCCATATTCGTTTATGGGATTGGTTGCATCTTCAACGGTATATGGTCCTTCTTTTGTGCCATCAAACACATAGTCGGTTGAAATATGGATTAAAGTAACCCCATGGTCCTTACACGCCTTTGCCAAATTTTTGGCGCCTTCTGCATTTACTGCAAACGCAGGTTCTGGGGTCTTCTCCGCTTGTTCCACATTGGTATAGGCGGCACAATTGATGCAATAATCATAGTTCCCTTTTAGGAAAATATTGTTTATCGCCTCTGGGTCGGTAATGTCCAGTTCCGAAGAAGTTTTGAAGTCAAAATGCTGATATGAGTCTCCCTTTTTGGTAACAAGCTCATGTAACGTTTGCCCCAATTGTCCGCTTGATCCAGTTACAAGGATTCTGTCCATTGAATTTTGACATTGTATAATGCTTATTGTAGTTCTGCCGCTTTTCGGTTAAGAAACCGTAAAAAAGAAAATAAAAAGAACAGGGACAAGAGGATTATCGGTATCAATATTATTTTTTTTCCAAAAAAGGCCTTGCTCCTTTGGTATGGTTTTCCAAAATTGATGATGTTGACAGGATTGGCCATTTGCTTGAGCTCCATTCTTCTATCCTCAATGTCCTTTATTAAATTTGATTTTAGGCTAAATAGTCCGCCCACATTTAACTTTTCTTCATTTTGCAATACCACCGTACCGGTTTCGTATGCATTTCCTGATCTGCCCAAATTGTTGGAATAACCTTGGATAATGGTGTCGATCTGCGCTATCAACACTTCATTTTGTTTGATCCTTGCCATCGCATTTTCAGTGTGTACGGCCAAAAGGTCTTTGAAGTAGCTGTTGGAATTTATATATTCGATGAGTTTTTCCGCTATGGCCTTACCTTCAGGATTTTTATATCTGAAGGTTATCCTGTGATTGAGTTCTGTATTCTTTAGTAGCTCTTCCCGCAAAACGTCCGATATCAATTCCGTATCTTGAAATTTTTGAAGTATTTCCAAATACTCCAGTTCCTTTTCAGCGGCTTTTTCTGCATCCTTGTTGACGGGCTCTATGGAGATTTCGAACCCTTTGATCTCCTCTTCCGAAACTCCCAATTCCTTAAAAAGGGCTTCGTTTTGGGACTTGAGATTGGATTCGATTTCTGCCACCACGTCATACAGGTAATCCTTGCTTTCCAAATTGGGTCGCACAATGACATCCAACTGCATTTTCTCTGTGGAGATCATCTTTAGTCCATATCCGATCAAGACACCTAGCACCGCCAACCCGATAAGGATCAGGATATTTTTCTTCAGATACAGAAAAACGCGTAAAAAGAAAGTTCCCAACTTGTTGAACCCCCTACCGATCATCTGAAACAGTTGTCCCAAATCTATTTCATCCGATGTGTTCTGTTTTGTGGGTTGATCTGCCATATAGTTATGAATTGAATATTTGTTTTAAAATTCTGTCCGTAATCAAATATGTGGGTTTTACCCCTGTTGTTCCCAAGCCTCCCGAGGCCAAGGTGCTCCCTGTTTCCAAAGGGTTGTCCGAGGCATAGTAGGCATACCTTACCTTCACGCCCTCCTTGATGCTCTTGCGTATCTGCGATGCCGACTGCACTGCTTTTTGATAGTGTACGCCTTCCATTTCCAAGCCTATCACGTTCCAAGTGGACTCGTAAAAGAACCGGAGGATGTCCTTGTTCTGCAACGAGGTTCCCAAAACGGTTACCATGGTGCCTTCCATCACCTTCAGACCTTGGCCTTCAAAATCAGCGGCACTGAGCTCATTCTTGAACGGATAATTGTCCGCCGTGCCTTCAAAAATATGTGCCGAAGGTATCATCAAATCACCCTTGCCCCCTTCCAAAATACCTGCTTTGCCCATGATGGAGACCGAGTCCACGTTCAAGAAATACTTTTCCTCATCTTCCTCAAGGGGTTTCAACAGTTCATCTATGGTCTCATACGCCTGTTCCCCAAAAGCATAGTCCATGACAAATATAACGGGTTTTTCTTCCTCTGGCATTCCTTTGGGCAGTTCATAACAGCAGCTTCCTTTCCCGAATTTTGCCGTGTCGAATATCTGTACATCGATGTTGGTCCCTGATTGGTCGTTCAAGAAAAGCATTCCATTTTTCTCTGCTAGATTCCTTACCTTTTTATTGAGGTTCCAGTTCTTTTGTGAACTGAGCATCTCATATATTTTCAACGATTCAGCATCTGGGAATTCCTTGGCCAATGCCTTTTTAGCAAAAAGGGAGTTCATCACACTGTGCATGTTCGCACTTATGATGTGTAGCGGTCTGTGCAGCAGATTGTTCTCCTTGAGCGTTTGCTTTATCTTATCGGCCCAGCGTTCTCCGTGGATATGATGCCCCAATCGCTCCCGCAGCAATGGACTGAAGGTAATGGTCCGCTTGTTTCCTGTGGTCTCTTCTTCTATGGCCAGTTTACCCAACCAATAGATTACGTTCAAAAAACGATCGGGGTCTTCCGGGGTCTTGAGTTTTTCTTGGATATCACCCACCTCATCGAAGGTCCTTCCCAAAATATTCGCCACATGGATCATGGCCACTTCCCTTTCGTCGTCCCCTTTTTCCTCCTTCACTACAAACTCCGTCAACTTGTCCCAGTCCCGTATGGTGGCGTTGCCGTCCTCAACCAATACCCTCCGGCATATTTTTTCGGATTCGATGAACAAAAAAGTAAGGTGGGTAAGGATGTCGTAAATATCACTCCTGCCCCGGGTTATCTCAATGTTCATCTGCTCATTGTCGATACGGTAGCAGTTTCTTCTCCGCTTGGGCGGTACAATGGGCTTCAAATGTGATTTGGAAAAGCCTTCGTCCGAAGTAAGGTTAATGAAACGGCACTCCTCTATGCCCTCGGGCAATCGTTCCAATACATAAATCAAGCCGTTCAGTTCGGCCTTGTCCTCGGCAACGGTGCCATAAATCTCTGGTCGGAGAAGGAGCAGGGCGGTCCTCAATGCATTTCCGGAAACTCCCGAAGGCTTGTAGAACCCACGGTTGAGCAAATGGCGCATGGTAATGTACAGGCGCTCTATGGCGTTGGTGGACTCTTGTGCCCTTGTGGTCTGTTTTACTTGTGTTGCCATCATTAGTTCTTGGCAAAAATACACGAATTCCCCTAATAGGAGGTCAATTCCTAACTATCTCATTTTAAATGGCTGCAATCCGTCCGCAACCTTGCGGTCGTTGGAAAGCCGCTGCACCTTGTTCTGGCCTCCCAATTTACCTACTGCCTTCATGTATTCCTGGAAACCTCCGGGCTTGATGACTGTGACCTTCAAGGGTTGGAGAATGTTTCCCGCAATAAGGTCATAATAGTAGCTGTTCTGCTTTTTCATGCTTTCCTCCATGATGCTGGAAAACTTGGATATGTCCGAAGGTGGCCTTTCAAATTCGATAAACCATTCATGATAGGGCAGTTCACCATTTTCCGGATTGGTCTGCGGGGCGACGGTGAATTCGTTTACCAAAGCATCGGTCTGGTCCACGGCCAATTTCAAGGCTTCTTCCACTTCTTTGGCAATGACGTGTTCGCCAAAGGCCGAAATAAAATGCTTGATCCTTCCCGAAACAATGATGCGATAAGGGTCCTTGGAAATAAACCGGACGGTATCCCCGAGGTCGTATGCCCACAGTCCCGCATTGGTGGAAATCACCATGGCGTAGTCCACATCGAGCTCCACATCAGCAATGGTGAGCCTTTTTCGGTCTTTGGAGAAAAACTCATCCGCCTTGATGAACTCATAGAAGATGCCCGAATCCAAAAGCAAGAGCATGCCCTTTTCTTTTTGCGAATCCTGATAGGCAAAAAACCCTTCACTTGCCGGGAACAACTCTATGCTGTCCACTTTTCTTCCGATCATATTTTCAAATTTGGCACGGTAGGGTTCATAATTGACCCCTCCGTAAATGAACAACTGGAACTCTTGGAACAGTTCGCCCACCTTTTTTCCAGTCTTGGCGTGGAGTTTTTCAAAATACATCTGCACCCAAGAGGGGATCCCGGCAATGACCGTCATGTTCTGTTGTTCGGTCTCTTCCACGATATTGTCCACCTTCGTTTCCCAATCCTCTATACAATTGGTCTCCCAGCTGGGCAATCGGTTCTTTTGCAGATAGTTGGGGACGTAATGGGCAGATATTCCGGAAAGCCTGCCGAGTTTGATACCCCCTTTTTCCTCCAACACCGGACTGCCTTGTAGAAAAATCATCTTACCGTCCACAAAATCAGCATTGCCCGTCTCGTGGATGTAGCTCAAAATGGCATTTCTGGAAGCCTGCACTTGGTATTTTATGGATTCCTTGGTAATCGGGATATATTTGGCCCCCGACGTGGTACCAGAGGTCTTGCCAAAATAGATGGGCTTGCCGGGCCACAGCACATCGTTCTGTCCATTTATAATCTGCTGGACATATCCCTTCAGTTCTTCATAATCCCTGATGGGTACTTTTTCCACAAAATCATTGTGGGATCGGATGTGGTCAAAACCATGATCTTTTCCAAATTGGGTCTGTTTGGCCTTGGCGATCAAATCGAAAAATACTTTCTGCTGGGCCTGCACTGGTCTATTGACCCATTTTGCGGTCCTTCGGGCCACTCTTCTGGCAAAAATCTTTGCGGCTAGTGCTTTTAATGACATTTAATCAAAGTCGATATAGTTCTGGGGGTCTACTGGTTTTCCCTTTCTCCAAAGTTCAAAATGTAGGTGGGGGCCCGTGGTGAGCTCACCCGTGTTTCCGATGGACGCAATGACCTCCCCGGCCTTGACCAGGTCTCCCTGCGATTTGGTCAAGGAGCCGTTGTGCTTGTACGCCGAGGTAAAACCATCTTGATGTTCAATGATGATGACATATCCTGTTTCCGAGGTCCATTCGGCGAAGAGCACCGTGCCATCGGCAATGGATTTAACCGGTGTGTCCTTTGGGGCCACAAGATCCACCGCAAAATGTTTGGTCTTGATGTCAAAGCCTTGGGACATGGTCCCAGTGATCGGCGAGAACATCAGCGTACCCAAATTCTCGATGTTCCGTTCAAAGAGATTGTACTTGTCCTCCAGCTCCACCTCTTCACGCAGGAGCAAATCTTGCCGTATGGGAGTAAGGTCCACTGTGGAGGGGTCCAGTTTGTATTGTTCAAAAAGGGAGTCGCGGTTCACTTGGTTGTTCTCAATATCCCCTCTTAAAACCATACGGACATTGTCCAAATACCTATTGGTATAATTCAAGACGGTGACCAGAGAATCGGTTTTGTACGTGAGCTCGGTGGCCTGGCGTTTCAATTTGGTGGAAGAATATCCGGGAATGTATTCCCTGAGCGGGGTAAAGGCAATAATCAAGGTGGTGAGCCCTATCAGCACAATAATGAACAGGGTGCCCGTGACAAAAACGTTGAGCCTGCTCAGCTTGAACGAAATCTTTTCCTCAAAGGTGCTCTCGTTGAGGATCACCAAGCGGTACTTGTGCAGCAGCTTGCGCTTTATTTCCTTTCTTTTCTTTTTGTCCTTTGCCATAAGAACAAAGATAATCTTAGATTTTAATATTGGTGTTAAGCTTTTTAAAAAGCCTTGTATCAAATTCCTACGGGTGTTCCGAATTACTAATTTTCGTTAATCCGGTGCGCTCTTCCAGTTCTTTTTAGTAATTTTACCTTTCATTTAAAGGTTTTGCATTATGATTGCTCAAACTATGTTTTTAGGTATGCTCGGCCCATGGCAGATCGTACTCATTGTCGTTGTGGTTCTTTTGCTCTTCGGGGGCAAAAAGATTCCTGAACTGATGAGAGGTCTTGGAAGTGGCATAAAGGAATTCAAGGATGCTTCCAAGGAAGAGGAAAAATTGGAGGGCGGAAGCAAAGAATCAAAGTCCTAATTCAATTCTTGACTTATCGGGTTTTACATCAATAAAGCCCTCATTATTTGGGGGCTTGTCGATGAAGAACCACATTATATTGGATTACACGCCAAAAATCCATCCGTTCACAACAAAAAGTTACTCTCCCCCACTTCTTGCTCTACTTTAGTGGTCTGAAACAAACGTTAAGCCCACTTGCTTAACCTCCAAACGGCACCAACGCCGTTTGTGCAGCTGGAGCGGTAATGAAAAGACATATCTTGCTTTCTCTCTTGTTGATTTCCCTTGGGGCCATGTCCCAGGAAAACTCTCTCATGGATGGTGCCAACGAGAACCTATCCACAGTGGCCAATTCCCAATACTACTATAAGAACAGTGTTCTCCCTTCGGAAAGTAAGACCAGTAACGATGCAGTTCCCAATCCCATCGAAAAAGGGATTACGGAAAAGTTGATAGCCCAGGGCAATGACTACTATTCAAAAATGTGGTATGCAGAAGCGGCCAGAATATTTGACCTAGTCCTAGAGCAGCACAATGTGGAACACAGCATGGAACTGCTTTCCAAAGCCGGGGATTCCCATTACTACAGTGGGAATTTGGAGAAATCTTATAAATGGTACCATGAACTGTACAGCCGGTATGCCGAAAAGGTGCCTGAAGACGTTCGGTCCCGATATAACGAAACCATAAAAGGGACTGGAAGACCTCAGAGCAATAAACCTACAACGTGGAAAGGTGCCTCTTTGACCAAGATCAAAAACCTGTCCATAAATTCCCCTTATTCCGATTTTTCCCCCATGTTCCATAAAAACTCCGAGCTCGTTTTTGCCTCGGCAAGGGACACTTCTTTTCTGACCACCCGAAGGTATCGTTGGACCAACCAACCATTCCTGGACCTTTATGTGGCCCAAAAGAAAAATGGGGAAGGGGAGCTATATGGCACCAAAAAGTTTTCGCGAAAGATAAATACCAAATACCACGAAGCTTCAGTGGCCTTCGCTCCGGACCAAAAAACCATTTATTTCACCCGAAACAATTATGGTAAAAAACTGAAACGCGGAAAAGAAGGAGTGAACCACCTCAAGATCTATCGGTCAAAATGGGTCGATGGTGAATGGACAGAGGCAGAGGAACTTCCGCTAAATAGTGAAAATTATTCCACCGGCCACCCGGCCATCAGCCCAGATGGCAAAATAATGTATTTCGTTTCCGATAGACCGGGCGGTTTTGGAGAAACGGACATCTATGTGGTGGACATCCTCGAAAATGGTGGCTTTTCCGAACCAAAAAACTTGGGGCGGACCGTCAACACCGACGCCAAGGAAATGTTTCCCTACGTTACGGAAGGGGGGCTTTATTTTTCATCGAACAGACCTATGGGGCTTGGCGGACTGGATGTGTATCGCTCCGATGTTTCCAATGGGATTTTTGGCGTGGCCGTCAACTTGGGGGAACCCGTCAACAGTATTCGGGACGATTTTTCCTATATCATCGATGCTTCGGGCCAACAGGGGTATTTTGCTTCCAACCGAAAAGGCGGTAAGGGGGACGATGACATCTATTCCTTTGTGCAAACAGAGAACCTCAACGCCATTTCCGGAGAAGTGAAAGATCTGCAGACCGGGGAACTTCTTGAAGATGCGACCGTGCAGTTATTGGACAGCGAAGGGAAATTGCTGGCAGAATATAGCAGCAGTGCCAATGGAGGCTATATCTTCCCGAATCTGTCCCCAAACACCAAATACACTCTCAAAACGTCTAAGCGGGACTATTTTGACGATAGCAGGACCGTCAGCACGAAAGCCAACGAGAGAATCGTGGTCAATCCCACGCTTAAAGTGGTGAACGAAATCATTGATACAGAAAAAAATATCGTGTCCTTGGACCCCGAAGCCATTCATTTTGATTTTGACAGCTTCAAGGTCAAGCAAAGGGCCGCACAGGAACTGGACAAATTGGTGGCCGTATTGAAGGAGCACAAAAATCTGGTAATCAAAATTGAGGCCCATACCGATGCCATAGGCGATGCGGCCTATAATAAATACCTTTCGGAGAAACGGGCCAATTCCACAAAGGATTACCTCATCTCGCAGGGAGTAGATTCTTCCCAGATCGAAAGTGCCATGGGTTATGGGGAAGAGCGTTTGCTGAACAACTGTTCGGATGGCAAACGATGTGCCCCTGAAAAACACAGCCTCAACCGCCGATCCGAGTTCATCATCGTGTCCCAATAAAGGCCATTTACCTTCATATTCTCTCTGTTGTACCTTACAACGGATATTTTCCTCGTTGAACAGCACGCCCCTCTTTTGCAGTTCATCGATCATTTTTTTTGCTTTATGGGATTCCCGGCCCGCCCTTTCACTTTTGTCTTTCTTTTTTGGTATTTCATCCTTTAGTTTTTCATCCAAGTCGTTGAATTTGAAACTTTGCCTTGTCTTTAAATCTTAAAACTGACTTATGAAAAAACTATTACTCGTTAAAGAAATTTATTTGGAAGGCTTCCGCAACTTGGGGCACATCATCATAGAAAAATACTTTAAGGTATTTGCCTGGTTCAGCTTTGTCATGTTTTTCATCGTGCTTTATGCCTTTGTTTACAGGATGGCTACTGGCTTTGCCTTTGATTGACCAACCTTAAGCATTTAAAGAACAAAAAAGCCCGACGCTAAGCGTCGGGCTTTTTTGCTTTTATATCTTGATTGTTATCTTACTTGGAAACGGGTTTGGGGTCAAAATCCACCGTCCTCAAAATGGCCTCCAGTTCAAACATATAGTCCCTCTTCTCGGTGGACGGGGCGAAAGTGAACCCTTCCAGCACCATTTTCCGTTGGTTTTCCTCGTCATTGATGATGTAGGTCAGGAAAGGACCCGCCATCGGGTACCCGTGTATCTCCCACATTCCCTTGACCTCAACGGCTTTCTTTCCGCCTATTTCCGCAGGGAAAACGTAGGGGGCAAAAGCTTTCTCCGTAATCATATAGGTGTCTTCGTAGGGGCCTGGAATGTACTTCTGGCCAATGGAATCCCGCATCCGGACAATGTCTTCCACAAATGTGGAATCGTTCCTGAAACTGTCCCACGGCATTTCATAGGCAATGATGTTCATGGTTCCCTTTGGGATCTGGATGTCCATCCACACGAAATTCTTTTCCCGCTTACCCACTTTGTACAGTGAAGGGACCTTCAAGCGGACACCGAACTCCTCTTCCAAGGCCATGTCCTTGCTCAGGGAACGTCCAAAACGCCTTTGTGCCTCCGCGATTTCCACCTGCTTGAATGCCTGTATGGCCTTTGGTGCCAAGGAATCCAAGTTCTGGATCATTGTTTCTTCCGTTGGGCCAGTGACCACGGCCACTTTTTGGGGCTTTGCATAGGCATCATCCTTGATATGTGCCAAGGAAGTGGAATCCTGTTCCACATAAAGCACCGATCGGGAATAGGTAGTGGTTCCTTTAAAGACTTGTGGAGGTACTTGGGTTATGGTGAATATGGGTTCTCTTTGTGGAAGTCCCAATACTTGGGCTGCAAATTCGTCCCGGATCTTGTCGCCTACCGGCCCTTTCCAAAGCTCGGTGTCCATGACCACCATCAAGCTGTTTACCCCTCCGGTGGATGGTGGAAGAAATCTTTCCTTGGGGCCTGAATCCTTACAGGCTCCCAACGCCAATAGAGCCATGGCGAGGCATAGTGTCCCTAATTTTTTCATCTTGTGTTAAATTTACGAAGAACAATTGCACAATTTAAGTTTTGTGCCTGGTTTTAGGTTATTGCCACTAATACCGTTCCATTCTCGTAAATTTTCCACAGAAACCCCAGGATATTTTTTGGATATGGTCCAAAGGGAGTCTCCAGATTGGACTGTATGCACTTTTGATCCACTTGCAACACTTGCAGAAGAAGGTTTTGAACTGCTATTGCTGGCCACATAAGGTTTTCTTGGGAAGATGGTCAAGCGTTGGCCCACTCTGAGATTGTTACTGCGAAGTCCGTTCCAGCTTTTGATCTGGCTGACCCCAACACCGTAGCGTTCGGCAATTTTGCCCAAATAATCCCCACTCTTCACTTTATAACGGATCTGGTCCTGTGCAGTGACCATCTCGGGCATGGTTTCCTTTTGGGATTCCAGTTCTTTCTTCACAAAGGCATAGATCTGTTCCTCATTGCTCACAAACTTGCCTATCTTGGAAGTTGGCAACCGCAATGCATAATTTTTGCCTTCTACCTTTGGGATGACATTGAGCTTATAGGCTGGGTTCAGCATTTCGAGTTCCTCGGTGCTGATGTCCACCAATTTGGAAATCTGGTCGAAGGTGATCATGCTCTTGACATGGACCGTGTCCGTTTCGAAATAAGGTCTATCGGCTTTTTTGTATTGTAGCCCATGGTCTTCGGCATATTCAAAAATGTACATGGTGGCCAAGAACGCCGGAAGGTAGCCCGCCGTTTCACGTGGAAGGAATGGCCGAATGTTCCAATAGTTCTCATACCCGCCAGATCTTCGAATGGCCTTGTTCACATTGCCGGGTCCAGAATTGTAGGCCGCCAGTGCCAGGTCCCAATCATTGAAAATATCATACAATTTGGAAAGATACTTGCTGGCCGCTTTGGTCGCCATAATAGGATCGTGGCGTTCATCCACATAGCTGCTCACATCCAACCCGTACATTTTTCCAGTGGCGTACATAAATTGCCAAAGCCCCTTCGCCCCAACACGCGAGCGTGCCCTGGGATTTAGGGCAGATTCTATGATGGCGAGGTATTTGATCTCCAAAGGAATGTCTTGGTTGTCCAGTTCCTGCTCAAACAACGGAAAGTAGAATTGACTTGCCGTCATCATGCGCTGCATAAGGTCTCTTTTTCGGGTCAAAAAGGATTTGATGACACTCTCCAAGGAAGGGTTGTAGGCTATATTGAACGGGGTCTTCTCGTTCATGCGTGCCAAACGGGCTTTTAGGGTGTCCGTTGGGAGGTCCACCACAAAAATGGAATCCTGTCCGGGGCCATTCTGTATCTCCAACAGCATATCGCTGAACAGGTCCGCACTGCTGTGTAGTTCTTTCAGCCAAAGGCTGTCATATTTACGGGCCTCTTCGAGATCCTGCAATTGGAACTTTCCGTTTTCCTCTTTTTCCAAGGCCACGAATTCCCCATCGATCTTTTTGAGATCGGTCATTTTCACAGCGGGAACTTCCTCATCTTGAAGCAATGTATCTATCAATGCAGCTGGAATGGAATCCACCTCTTGGGCAAACAGATATGGGGTCGCGGAAAGCAACACTGCGCATACAGCAATTTTCAATTTTTGGCTCATTTGGACAGGGTTTGATTTTCTTGGGACAAACGAAAATGGGCTTTTTTTCCGAAAAAATAAAATTCCGAACCAAAAAACCTGTTTTCCTTGGTCTGTCCCAATAAACCCTAACGAAAAATTTAGTCCAATATTGCAGCGATTCCTGGCAATGTTCTGCCCTCAAGGCTTTCCAACATCGCACCGCCCCCTGTTGACACATAGCTTACCTTGTCCTCAAAGCCGAATTGCTTCACGGCTGCAACGGAGTCACCACCGCCGACCAATGAGAATGCCCCATTTTTGGTGGCCTCGTCTATGAAATTTCCAATGGCGATGGTTCCTTTGGCAAAGCTTTCCATTTCAAAAACGCCTACGGGGCCGTTCCACAGAATGGTCTTGGAATTCAGGATCACCTGTTTGAAAATTTCGAGGGTCCTTGGTCCTGCATCCAGTCCTTGCCATCCGTCAGGTATTTTGTCCACATCCACAAACTGGGTTTTGGCATTGTTGTCAAAGGCATCTGCGGCCAAAACATCAACGGGCAGATAGACTTTTACATTTTTGGCCTCGGCCTTTTTCAAGATGTCGAGGGCCAAATCCATTTTGTCGTCCTCACAGATGGAATCACCCACTTTTCCGCCTTTTGCCTTTACGAAGGTATAGGTCATCCCCCCACCAATGATGAGGTTGTCCACCTTGTCCAGAATATTTTCGATGATGGTGATCTTGGAAGAGACCTTGGATCCGCCCAAAATGGCGGTCACTGGTTTTTCCCCGGTCTCCATTACCTTGTCGATTGCCTTTATCTCTTTGGCCAACAGGTATCCGAAGCATTTATGGTCCGGGAAAAACTGGGCCACGATGGTTGTGGAGGCATGGGCGCGGTGAGCGGTTCCAAAAGCATCGTTCACATAGATGTCCCCCAATTGGGACAGCGCTTTGGAAAAAGCCTCGTCGCCGGCTTCTTCCTCATCGTGGAAACGAAGGTTTTCCAACAGAAGTACCTCCCCATCTTGAAGGTTTGCGACAGCTTCCTCGGCCACTTTGCCCACACAGTCCTTCGCGAACTTCACTTGGACACCGATGATTTCGGAAACCGTATCAGCAATGTGGGAAAGGGACATGTCCGGGTTCACCTTGCCATTGGGTCGCCCCAAGTGGCTCATGAGCACTGCGGAACCTCCATCTTCCAATATCTTGACGATGGTTGGCTTTGCGGCCTCTATCCTACTGGTATCCGTGACATTGAAACTGCCGTCCAGCGGCACGTTGAAATCAACGCGGATCAATGCTTTTTTTCCTTCAAAATTAAAATCATCAATAGTCTTCATGTAGTGTGTCTTTATGAGAGTCCCAAAAGTAAAGATTTCCTGCTTTTTGATCGGGAAGCTTTTGTTATATTTTCAAGGTTTGCTTTTATTATTGGGTTAATCGATCATTGAATGGTTTAGGGTTTCAGGTTTTTTGGTTTGCAGCTTCCGACTCCTGATTTCTGACTTCTGACACCCTTCTAAAAAATGTATCTTTGGGACATGCTTTTCAAAAACGTTTTAGGGCTTGAGCATATCAAGAACCATTTGGTGACCACGGCCGAGACAGGCCGAGTGGCCCACGCCCAGCTTTTTGTGGGGTCGGAGGGTTCTGGCGTCCTGCCCATGGCCCTTGCCTATGCCCAGTACCTTCTCTGTGGCAATACTAGGGGCGAAAACGAGGGCGGGAACATGGCCTGCAACACCAAGTGTCAGTCGCTGACTCATCCCGACCTGCATTTTGTGTTCCCCGTTTCCAATTCGGACAAGGTGAAGTCCCATGCGGTGAGCGACCATTTTTTGGACGAATGGCGCCAGTTTGTGAAGGAACAGCCTTATGGCAACCTGTTTGATTGGTATCGATTGATCGGTATCGAAAAAAAACAGGGACAGATTGGTGTGGACGAGGCCCAGGATGTGGTGAAAAAGCTTTCGCTGAAATCGTACGAAGGCGGTTATAAGATCCTCATCGTCTGGATGGCCGAAAAAATGAACGTCTCCGCGGCCAACAAACTATTGAAACTTATTGAGGAACCTCCACAGAAAACGGTCCTTCTGTTGCTTGCCGAAGAAGAGGAGCAGATCATCAACACCATCCGGTCCCGCTGCCAAATACTGCACTTCCCGCCACTGGCCGAACAGGTAATCACCGATGAGCTTATCCGGCGAGGGGTGAACCAGGCCGAGGCGTTTGCCATGGCCCAAGAGGCCAATGGCAATTTCAACAAGGCTTTGGACCTGATGAACAAGGATTCCGAAGATCTCGTCTTTGAACGATGGTTTGTTCAGTGGGTCCGTAGTGCATTCAAGGCCAAGGGCAACAAAGGTGCCATCCAGGAACTCATTTTGTGGAGCGATGAGGTGTCGAAAATGGGACGGGAGGTCCAAAAACAGTTCCTGAACTATTGCCTGAGCTTGATGCGGCAGGCACTATTGCTCAACTATGGGGCGAAGGAACTGGTGCACACCAAGATCCATGTGGAGGGCTTTGACCTGAACAAATTTGCCCCGTTTGTACACGAGAACAATATTTTGGATATTGTAAAGGAGTTGGAAACCGCCATTTTTCACGTGGAACGTAACGGAAACCCCAAATTGATCTTTACGGACCTGTCCATAAAACTTACGCGTCTCTTGCATGCCAAGGCCGCATAAACATATTGACCCATGGAAAATTTGATTTCAAATGCGACAGAGATCCTGTTGTTGCTTTTTTTGACCATTACTTTTTTGCAGAGCGGTATTGACAAGATGCTGGATTGGAAGGGAAACCTAGGCTGGCTCACCGGTCATTTTTCCAAATCCATTTTTAAGGGAAGTGTACCCTTGCTCTTGGGGGCTATATTGTTTTTGGAAATGCTGTGCGGTATCCTTTGCGGGGTGGGCGTCTTCCAGTTTATGATAGACGGCAACAGTTCCATAGGGTTTTTGGGTGCCGTGCTCTCTGCCATCACCCTTTTGATGTTGCTGCTGGGACAACGGGTGGCCAAGGATTATGCCGGGGCCCAGACCATTGTGATCTATTTGATCCCTACGGTATTCTTGGTGTATTTGATGCAGTAGTTTCAAAGATTATTTCAAGATTCTATTTTGGAAGAAATCCAACATTATTTTGAACAACATTTTGGGATTTCTTATCCCGATTGGGACTTGTTTTCTTCCAAACTGGTCCAATGTTCCTTTCCGAAAAAAACGATGCTACTCTCCCAGGGCGAGACGGAAAACCATCTTTCCTTCGTGTCCAAAGGAATTGTGCGGCAGTATGTTCCTATGGATGATGGAGAACTCACTTTCGGCTTTGCTTTTAGTGGTTCCTTTATCAGTGCCTATGACTCTTTCATTTCGCGGACACCGTCCAAATATGTGGTAGAGACCATCTCTGAAACAATACTGTGGCGGTTGTCTTATGATGATCTTCAAAACGTATATGAAACTTCCCAAATTGGAGACCGGATCGGAAGGATGGCCAGCGAGGACCTGTTCTTGAAAAAGTCCAAACGGGAGCTTTCCCTGCTTTTGGATACTGCGGAAGAACGGTACCTAAAATTGTTCACGGAGCGTCCTGAAGTGATTCGTGAGATTCCTTTGAAATATATCGCATCCTATATCGGTGTCACGCCACAGGCACTGAGCCGTATCCGAAAACGCATTTCTTAACCCAAGTTCATTGTTTACCATGGCCTTATTAAAGAATTTTGGCCAAAAGAAAAATAAATGAAACCCCTCTTTGTTCTACTGCTTGTATTTAGTATTGGCATATTGGCCCAAAAATGGTTGTCCGAAGTTATTGATTACCGTCTTGCGGGGCGCATCGCCATGGCATGTATGTTAGTGTTCACCGCCATCGGGCATTTTGCTTTTTCGGATGGAATGAGCTCCATGCTGCCAGATTTTGTCCCCAATAAAAAAGAATTGGTGCTCATCACGGGCCTCATCGAAATCGTGTTGGGAGTTGGATTGATTTTTCCGCAATATCGCTATGTCTCAGCTTGGATATTGATCGCTTTTTTTATTCTTGTGCTTCCGGCCAACATCAAAGCTGCGATGGAAAACATCAATTATCAAACAGGAAATGCTGACGGTCCCGGTTTGTCATATTTATGGTTCCGGGTTTCTTTGCAATTGTTTTTTTGCCTTTGGGTATTTTTCTCGGCCATTCAGGGAAAATAAAAAGCCCATCCTTTCGAATGGGCTTGAATAGTTGATGTTGTTGTTTCTTTATTTCCCGTACTTCTCGTTCAAGATCTTAAGGATGGCATCGGTGAGGTCTTGGGCCTCTTCGCCATAGAGAACGGCACCACCGTCACCACCTCCCAAGATATAGGTGTAACCATTCTCTTTTCCGTATTTTTGGATCTCCTTTTTCACTTTTTTCACCAAGGAATCCATTTGGGTCTGGCTCGTCTGTTGCAACTGTTGTTCTTCCTGTTGCAATTGTTGTCCAACAAACTGTCCACGTTGTTGCAGTTGGGCATATGCTTCCTGGGCATTCTTTTGCGACATTTTCTCCGCCCTGGTCTGAAAATCCTGAAGATCCATCTGGAAGGCTTGGGAAATACTGTCCCTTTTCTTGCCCATGGCATCGGCCTTCGTCTTGAACCTGGCCTCAAGATCGATCCGTTCCTGGTAGTCGTCCATCAGTTTCACGCTGTCCACAAAACCGATCTTGTTCTGTTGGCACGCCATGGCAATCAAAGCAATGGCAAGTACTCCTAATTTTTTCATCTTTCACGTTTTAAATGATGCGCAAAAATAGAAAAGCTTTTGGAATGCTTTCAACATCTTTCCAAGAACTGAAAAATTAGTTTTTCCCCGTCATAAAGAAAACCTATGGCAAATGCGCTTTAAAATCGTCTATGATTATTGTTTTTGGGTCGCACAGAAGGTTTCTGTCATTGTTTTATTTGAAGTCAATGGTGTTGTGGGCATTGGTGCCCAATCGTAAAACAGCGGCCCTGAAAATGCTTATTTCTTCCTTTTGAGAATGTAGATCAAGGAAGAATGCTCTTTGTTGAAGATGGCCATCAGATTCGACCACAGACCGACGAAAAAAGCACTGGGCAAATACCATTTGTTGCCTTTGTATTTTTCCGACAGCATGGAAACATAAAACGCATCGAACCACATGGGGCGGATGGATGCCACTTCCATTCCGTTCCGATCGAAAAGTTTGGCGATGGAAGTTTTTGAAAAATGCCAAAGGTGTCGAGGCACATCATAACCCGCCCAATACGTTCCGTAATGTTTCGCATCGAAAGATTTGAAATTGGGTACGGCAATGATCAAGGTTCCCTCTTCCTCCAAAAGTGAAATGATGTCGCTTATCTGGTCTTGGAGATTGGGAAGGTGTTCCAGTACATGCCAAAGGGTAATGGTCTGGAACTTTGTTCCCGAAAAGCTGTCCAGTTTCGGTTCCAAGGTCACACCCTTTTGCAAGGCAAGCTGTCTGGCCTTTGTATTCGGTTCCACTCCAGCAACCTCATACCCCTTGGATTGGGCCAAAACCAGAAAATCCCCGGTTCCTGCACCGATATCCAGCAGAGATTTTGACTTATTGTTTTGATTGTCAACAAGTTGAATCTTGTTTTGAAGGTTTTTTTGCTTTACAGCCTGATATAGTTTGTCCGTAAATGATTTTTGGGAATCCGTATGGGAAATATAGTCCTCACTTTCGTAATAAGCATCCAAGTTTTCTGGTTGGGGACGTGTGACCAACATATCCAAAGCTTCATCCAAATGGAGTTCAAAGTCTTCTTTGGAAACCGAAAAATCTTTAGTTTTTAAAAACAACTTCATTGTAATTGTGGGTGGACAGATATTCATTTTTCAGGTCTCGAAGATAGGGCAAAACCAAATCCCTTGAAACAGATCCTTCCTTTAAGGCGTCATCTTCCGAATCACTAAACACCTCCAAAGCAATATACCAATTTCCAGTTCGTGATGTGTGGACTTCTTCCAAAATAGGTTCCATGTCCGCTGCTTGGGACAAAACCCCGTCAATGACCAATGGAATCAGATTGATGGTTTTTGTCGGGATCTCAACTTCATAGAAAGAAAAGAAAAAAGTGTTCCCCTCTATTTCAAAAGGAACCTCCACATCTACATAGTAATCATTTAGTTTAAATTTTGTGTTGATATACTGATAAAATTCGTTGGCGTCCTTTGGGTCTTCAAAAACAAAAACGGTTTTCTTGGGCAGTCCCCTTTTGAATTTTTTCCCTTTGGCAATCTTATAGTCCTTTATGTTTGGCGCTATCCGCAAGGGAATGCACGAACATATACAGAGGGCGGACATTAAGATGATCAAAAATCTTTTCATGATGGTTTGGCTTGAACCAACTTCCATCAAAAATTAAGCCATACAGCTCTTGGAAAACGAAGTCTAAAAATAGTGTTCCACGTGGAACACCCCTCTTTTATCTCCCCAAAAAGACTAAAAGCACACTAATGTCTGCAGGAGAAACACCACTGATTCTGGATGCTTGTGAAATAGTCACAGGGCGAATGGACTCCAACTTTTCCCTTGCCTCGTAGGAAAGGGATTTTAATTTGGAATAATCAAAATTGTCAGGGATACGGACATTTTCCAAACGATGCAATTTGTCGGCATTGCTTTTTTCTTTTTCGATATATCCTGAATATTTCACTTCAATTTCTGCTTGCTCCAATACCTCCGTGTCCAAATCATGTTCTCTCACAAAATCGGAAACCGACTCCAGTTGAAGCATATGGTCCATGGTCACCTTTGGTCTGGAAAATACCTTAAAAAGTTTGTCGGATTGACGTACCGCTGCAGAATCAACAGCCTCTAAAATAGGGTTCATTTCTTCGGGATCGAAGCTGGTTTTCTTGAAAAAGTCAACGAAGTATTTGGACTTTTCTTGCTTCCCCTCCATCCTTCTCAATCGTTCTTCTTTCGCCAGTCCAATTTCATATCCCTTGGGTGTAAGCCTCAAATCCGCATTGTCCTGCCTCAATAAGGTTCGATATTCTGCGCGGGAAGTAAACATTCGATATGGCTCCTCCGTCCCTTTGGTAATCAAATCATCGACCAAAACACCTATGTAAGCTTCGTCCCTTTTGAGTACAAAAGGTTCTTTTTCATTGATCTTTAAGTGTGCATTTATACCAGCCATAAGTCCTTGTGAAGCTGCCTCCTCATAACCGGTTGTGCCATTAATCTGTCCCGCAAAATAAAGGTTTTTGATGAGCTTTGTCTCTAGCGTGTGCTTTAATTGTGTGGGCGGAAAGTAATCGTATTCTATGGCATATCCCGGTCTAAAAAACTTGACATGCTCAAACCCTTTAACTGATTTTAGGGCTTTATATTGGACGTCTTCAGGCAAGGAAGTTGAAAAACCGTTTACGTAAACTTCAACGGTATTCCATCCTTCAGGCTCCACGAAAATCTGGTGGGCGTCTTTGTCAGCAAAGCGGTTGATCTTGTCCTCAATGGAAGGGCAATATCGAGGCCCGATACTTTGTATTCGACCATTGAACATGGGCGACCTATCAAACCCTTCTCGTAAAACATCGTGAACCAAAGCACTGGTGTGCGTCATGTGACAATCACGCTGCACCTTCAAAATAGGGGCGTCCAAATAGGAGAATTTCTCCGGTTTGGTATCCCCAGGCTGGGGTATCATTTTATCATAATCGAGAGAACGACCATCAACCCGAGGAGGGGTTCCAGTCTTCATTCTACCACTGTCAAAACCAAAATCCACTAGTTGTTCGGTAATTCCTGTTGCGGCCTTTTCCCCTGCTCTACCTCCTCCAAACTGTTTCTCTCCAATATGAATAAGGCCATTCAAAAAAGTGCCATTGGTGAGTACAACGGCCTTGGATCTTATCTCTATTCCGAGGGACGTTCTCACACCAACAACCTTGTCCTTTTCAACCAAAAGGCCCGTGACCATGTCCTGATAAAAATCGGCATTTGGTGTATTCTCCAACGCTATTCGCCACTCTTCTGCAAAGCGCATACGGTCGTTCTGAGCCCTAGGACTCCACATGGCAGGCCCTTTTGATTTGTTGAGCATCTTGAACTGAATGGCAGATTTATCTGTAATGATTCCGCTATAACCTCCAAGCGCATCAATCTCGCGAACAATTTGCCCCTTGGCAATCCCGCCCATAGCCGGATTACAGGACATCTGCCCAATGGTCTGTAGGTTCATCGTGACCAAAAGTGTGCTAGAACCCATGTTCGCTGCCGCAGCCGTAGCTTCTGCTCCTGCATGGCCTCCACCAACTACTATGACGTCATATTCCTTCTCAAACATATCTATTGTTCCACGTGGAACATTTTAATTTTCTCTTCTTCCTTTCTTCTCATTTCAGCCTTCTCCTCAACGGTTTTGTCTCCATACCCCATGAGGTGTAATAAGCCGTGTGACATCACCCTGTGCAATTCATTTTCGAAGGCAACGCCAAAAGCATCGGCATTCTCCTTCACTCTATCCGTTGAGATAAATATGTCGCCTGAAATGGTCTTTCCTTTCGTGTAATCAAAAGTGATAATATCCGTAAGCGTATCGTGGTTCAGGTACTGCTGATTGAGCTCCAACAAATAGTCATCCGTACAAAAAATATAGTCAATCTGACCACCAACAAAAGATTCAGATTCCAAAATTCTAGTTATCCAATCGGAATACTTGGTCTTATCATCCAGAATAAAATCAGACTTAAAATGGAACTCGATCATTGTCAAAATACACTTTTACCTTCTTCTCAAAATTTTGCCGCAAAGGTAGTGCTTGTCTGTTTAATATCTCAATGTCGTTCTGGTAATCTTTAAGCAGTTCCGGCTTGGTGATGATGGGATTGGTATAGTCAATCTTGTTCCCGGTGCTCTCTCGCTGTTCTTTCATCCCCTGTTCCATGGCCGCATTTTCCAACTTCATCAATTGGTGCTGGATGTTGTTTACCTTCGTGCGATTTCTTTCCGTGATACCATTCTCCAATAGATCGTTCTCGAAATCCTCCATTTGCATCAATAGCTTTTTGGCCAAATCCTGATCTTCTTTTCGGATCATGTCCTGCAGTTGTTCCTCCAGCTTATGCCTGAGGTATTGTTGCTCCTTGTAAATCTCATAGATCTCACTCATGCCCATTTCATCGGAACCATTATTACGGCTTCCTTCGGCTTCACCATTCTCATTCTCTTGTCCATTCTCTCCTTTTTGCCCCTGCTCCTTTCCCTTGCCATCATCGCTTTGTTGCTTTCCCTCTCCTTGGGAACCTTGTTGCTCACCACCTTCTTTCGGTTTACTTCCCTGTTGTCCCTCACCTTCCATTTTCTCTTGGATACTTTGCTGCCCTTTGATAATGTCCGGCAACTGAAAATCCTGACCCTCACTGCCTCCCTGTCCAGAACCCATATTCTGTTGCATATTGTCAAGAATATTAGCCAGAAAATCCGCCAAAGCATTGGTGGCGTTTATCACATATTGCTGATATGATGCCCCTTGATAAATTTGGTTCTCGGCTATACTTTCCAAAGATTTGTCAATGTTGTAATAGACTTCTGTGATCTGTTCATTCACAAACTCGGACAGTTCCACCCTTCGAAGGGACAAAGCAAATAAACTGTCGTCCACATGCTCAAAAAGACGTCTCAGGTTCTGTTGGTCCTTGACTGTTCGTGAGAACTGGGAAATGTCAGCGTCGGCCACTTGAAGGTTGTCGAAAAGCTGTTCTTGCTTGAACGAGAACGTGACCAAATTGTCCAAAATCTGTCGCAACATTTCGGCATCCTCAGAATCACTGGCTCCTCCTCCATCGCTGGCACTTTGCTGCAATGCCTGACTCAATTTCTTCATTTTCTGGGCAGCGGATTTTTGCTTTTTGGAGGCATTGTTCTGGGATTTGTGTTGCTGATTGTTTTGAGAAGATTGCTCATCGCCTTGTTGCTTGTTGATTTCTTCTAATGCATCCTTTTGATCTTGTTTTATGGCATCTGTTGCCTTCTTATCCGTGTTGATGTCGATGGGCTTTTTAAGTTCTTGGTTGTCCTTCTCTACTTCCCTAATATCTTTTTCAAGTTGATTGAAATCCTCGTTCAACTTTTGCTGTTCCTTATCCGAAAAATCTTGTCCAAGTTTGAGTTCGGATAAGGTGTTTTGCTTTTCAGAAAGTTTGTCGAGTTCCTTGGCTACCTGGGCCACTTTTTCGGTAACGTAATATCGTTTGGTAAGTTCCAGGATCTGCTCCAGGTTTCGGGTGTTCTTTCCTTGGTTCTTACCCAATTCCTCCAAGCGTTGTTGTAGCTCTTCCTTGTTGATCTTATCGGTAAGTTTGTTTAGTTCGTCCAGCAGTGCAGCATTCTTTTTGGCCTCCATCTCTTGGCGTTCCAACCGTTCTTGTAGCAACTTCTTCATTTCACTATCCTCGTTCTTCCCAATACTCTCCTTAAGTTCATTGCTGAACTTCTTCATCAACTCTTCTTGTTGCTGCTGCTTTTGTAGAAAATCCTTGATTTGGTTCTTGTCCTCAAAATTTAATGTCCGTTCTTCCTTCTGCTCCTGGTTCAGTTTGGACAATGTCTGTTCCTGTTCCTTGAACTTCTCCAATGAATTGCCCATTTTGGACAAAGTGGAATTCTGAAACTCCAACTCTTTGTTTTTCAATTGATTATCATCTAAAAAAGTAGTTGAAAAAATCTGGCTTTTGGTAACCTTTCCACCTCTAATGCCATCATTATCAACCACTTCGAAGAATACTTTATAATTTCTGCCCGGCTCCAACTGCAATCCCGAGGGAAATGTGTAATAAAACTGATGGACATTGGTGCCAGGGCTTTCCAGAGTGACCCTCTGTACATTTTTATTGTCATCACTGGGGAAACAGACCACTCGAATGGATTGGATGCCATAATCGTCCGCAGCTTGACCGGTATAAAATGATTGATTTGGGTTAAGCGAATCCAAAACCTGCTCTACCCTGACCGTGGCACTTGCGTCCTTTACAATATCCAGCGAATAGGCCAACCGCTCAAAATTGGAAACATGTTCATTGGCCGTAGTCAATTCGTATTCCAAATCATTGAAAAATCTGTTGCTGAATGTAAACCTATCGTCATCCTTGTTGAATCCTTGGACAGTGTCCTTTGTGGCCATATCGATTCGACCTATATGTAAACCTTCAATCTGCCAACTCACCTTCGTTCCTTCGGGAATGGTAGCATTACCCGTTCCGGTAACGATTTCCGATGGCCTGTTGAGATATTTTGGAAAATCCAATTGCATTACAAAATCCGTCAAGGCGGGTGTTTCATAACTTTTGATGGTATAGCTTTGGGAATCCCACCCGTTCGCCGTGAGGTAAAAACTGGTTTCGGCAACAGGTGCCTCAAAGGTATAGGTGTAAATCCCGTCCTCTTGTTTCAACAACAATTCTTTGCCCTCAATAACCATGTAAACACTTTCGGGCCGTACATCTCCTTCAATACCCACTTGAACGGTCAGAGGTTCACTGTCCAACACTTCAAGTTTGTCATTCAATATGCTGAAAGCGAAAGGCGCTGGACGCTCATAGGCCAAATCATAATTGACAACCCTATTGTACGAATTGAAAAAAGAAACAATATTGCCCGTCACCCAAATAAACCCAAGCAAGACCAATGGGATGATGATATACTTGGCATACCTGTAGCTTTCCTTAAAATTGATGGCCTCATAAAACGGAACGGTGCCAAGATTCTTGGAACGTTGTTCGATGCTGGCCAGCAAAAGATCTGATCTATTGGGGTTTTCCGAAAGCTCAAGCAGATTATACAGTTTATCATCGACTTGAGAAAAATGCTTCCCGATCAATTGGGAGGCCTCCTTGTTGCCGATACCCTTCCGTATCTTGAACAAATACAGCAAAGGAACTGCGACGAACCTGTAGAGTAAGAACAATTCCACCAGTACGAAGAGCCAAAACAGCGCTAATCGCCACCCTTGGTTCAGCCACAAGAGGAATTCCAGAGACATGACGACAATCCAAAAAAGCAGTCCCAAACTCAAAAAAAGGAGTGTTCCTTTGATTAATTGCTTGGTATAAAACCTTTTGGTAAAGCCTTCCAGCTTCATCAATATGTCCTGATAGCTGTTCAAAATCGATGTTATTTGCCACCAAATTACCTGATCCTGAATTAATCAGAAGAAATTTTTTGTTAAACATTGGCTTGCTCATCGCCAAACCAAAAGCAAAGGCGCCCTCAATCTGCTTCCAAGATCAGCGTTCACAATGTATCTTTGCAGTTCAACAAGAATACCATGAGTGAAAAAGTAAGGGTTCGTTTTGCCCCTAGCCCCACGGGGCCATTGCATATCGGCGGTCTGCGCACTGCGTTGTTCAATTATCTATTTGCCAAAAAGAATGGCGGGGATTTCCTGCTTCGGATTGAGGACACGGATCAGAACCGTTATGTGGAAGGTGCAGAGGAATACATTGTTCAGTCCCTCAACTGGTGCGGCATCCCTTTCGATGAAGGGCCGGGCAAAGAAGGTGCTTATGGCCCCTATCGACAGAGCGAGCGCAAAAACTTATACGAAGCCTATGCTTTGGAGCTTATCGAAAAGGGGAAAGCCTACTATGCTTTTGACTCTTCGGAAAGTCTCGACAACCACCGAAAAGACCATGAGGCCAAGGGAAAGACCTTTATCTATAATTGGCACAACCGATTGAAGTTGGTCAATTCCCTCTCACTTTCTAAGGAAGAGGTACAACAAAAACTGGATGCTGGGGATGAATACGTCATCCGTTTCAAATCGCCAGAGAATGAACAATTGTTGTTGAACGACATCATTCGTGGAGAGATCAAAATAGACACCAACATTTTGGACGACAAGGTCCTTTTCAAAAGTGATGGCATGCCCACCTACCACTTGGCAAACATCGTGGACGATCATTTGATGAAGATCACCCATGTGATCCGCGGTGAAGAATGGCTGCCCTCTTTGGCACTCCACCAACTGCTCTATGATGCCTTTGGATGGAAGGCTCCACAATTTGCCCATTTGCCCCTCATCATGAAACCCGTCGGTAAGGGCAAGTTGAGCAAACGTGATGGGGAAAAAGGTGGATTTCCCGTTTTTCCTTTGTCATGGAACGAATCACAGGGTTATCGGGAGGCTGGATTTTTTCCGGAAGCGGTGGTCAACTTTTTGGCCCTATTGGGTTGGAATCCAGGCACGGAGCAAGAAATCTTCACTTTGGAAGAATTGGTGCAGAGCTTCAGTTTGGAACGGGTGAACAAATCCGGGGCCCGTTTTGACCCAGAAAAGAACAAGTGGTATAATCAGCAGTGGATGCAGTTGAAAAGCGATGCTGAACTGGCTGAAATCTTCTCCAAAGACCTTTATGAAAGATTGGGGGAAAGAGCCAAAAACTTCAATACCGATTATGTTACCAAAGTCGTTTCCCTCATAAAGGAGCGGGCAAGTTTCGTATCCGACTTTTGGGAATTGGGGAATTACTTTTTTGAATTCACATCTTCTTACGATGAAAAAGCAGTGAGCAAACAGTGGAAAGAAGACACCCCCGAAATCATGCAAGCTGTTGTGGGTATTTTGGAAGGCATTGACGATTTTGATTCTGCTGCTGTGGAAGCCAAAGTGAAGAAATGGATATCCGAAAAGGAACTTTCCTTTGGAAAAGTGATGCCCCCGTTGCGTTTGGTCATTGTTGGGGAAATGAAAGGCCCACACCTGTTCGATATTATGGAGCTCATTGGCAAGGGAGAATGCATCGGTCGAATCAAAACAGCGATTTTGAAGCTCTCAAATTGATGAATGTGTAACAAAACTTGATCGATGGCTACTTATGATGTGTCAGAGTTTTGTAATTTCCATTCCTAACATAAAATCTAAACACTATGGGCAACTATTTCCTAATTCCGATTATATTTTTAGCGCTTATCATTCTGTTTAAGTTCTTTTTTATCGTAAAGCAACAGACCGCAGTGACCATTGAACGCTTTGGTAGGTTCCACAGTATCCGTAACTCTGGTCTGCAGATGAAAATTCCGCTCGTTGACCGCATCGCAGGACGTTTGAGCTTAAAAATCCAACAACTCGATGTAATTGTAGAAACGAAGACCCGCGATGATGTATTTGTAAAACTGAAGATTTCCGTCCAATATGTCGTGATAAAGGACAAAGTCTATGATGCGTTCTATAAACTGGAATATCCGCATGATCAGATTACTTCCTACGTATTTGATGTGGTTCGTGCCGAAGTGCCCAAGATGAAACTGGATGATGTGTTCGTGAAAAAAGACGATATCGCCATCGCCGTGAAAGCCGAATTGCAAGATGCGATGTTGGATTATGGGTATGACATCATAAAGACCCTTGTGACCGATATTGACCCGGACGCACAGGTGAAAGCGGCCATGAACCGCATCAATGCTTCGGAGCGCGAAAAGATCGCTGCGCAGTTTGAAGGAGATGCAGCAAGAATCCTCATTGTAGAAAAAGCAAAGGCCGAAGCAGAGAGCAAAAGGCTTCAGGGACAGGGTATTGCGGACCAACGCCGTGAAATAGCCCGTGGTCTGGAAGAATCCGTAGAGGTACTGAACAAAGTGGGCATCAATTCACAGGAAGCCTCGGCCCTGATCGTGGTGACCCAGCATTATGACACGCTACAGGCCATTGGTGAGGAGACCAATACCAACCTCATCCTGTTACCAAACTCCCCACAAGCCGGCAGCGACATGCTCAACAATATGGTAGCATCTTTTACAGCGAGTAACCAAATCGGTGAGGCCATGAAAAAACAGAACAAAAAGAAAGAGGGATAATATCCTTTCAACAAGAACAAAAAAGGCACCGAAATCGGTGCCTTTTCCATTTAAAGTATGGGAATGGGCTATTTAAATTTCTTTAAAATCTTGCTCAACAGTAAGGATATTGTCAATTTTTTTGCGACACCACCAATACCTCCCAAAATGTTGACCGGGTACAACTCCTCCTTGGTGTTTTGAAAGGCAAGTTTCAGTCTTTCCTTATCGACTTCCCTCTGCAACTCTAAAATCCTGATATCTTGATCTATCTCTTTGAATGAACTGTACTTTCTCTCTTTCATAACCAATCAAAATAAAATTCAGAAAATTTTCGGAGCAAAGGAGTTTCAAGCTTCTGCCGGAAAATATAAAGTAAAAAGCCCATCAACACATAAAACCCGCCGACCACAAGAAAACCTCCTGCGTTGCTGTCCAGCATGTCCCCCACCCAAAATGAAGCGGCAATGGACAACAAAAGTAGGGCAAGAACCAAAAAAGTACCGATCAAAATCACCTTCGCGATTACGGTAATGCCCTGCATGAGCGACTTAAAGCTCTTCAATCTATAATATTGCAGGCTACTGTCCACGTAGGATTTGGTACTGTCTTCGGCTTCGGCCATGTGTTCCTTGATATCGAACAAAGACATAGGCTATTTTTGAAGTTGTGCGTTCTTCTTTCTAAGGTCTTCCAATTTCTTTTCCAGGGCCACGATGATGTCATCTGCCTTATAGCTCATGTTGGACAGGGTATCCTCCAGCTTTGCCTCAAATTCCGCTTTCTTGGCATCGGCTGTTTTGGTGAGCTCATCCTTTATATTGGAGATGCTGGATGAAATATCGTCTTTGGCCTTAATGGCACTGTTCTTGATTTTTTTTCTGGTCTTCTGTCCCTTATCGGGCGCATATAAAATTCCAACTCCTGCTCCAACCACTGCTCCTGTCAACAGGGCCACCAATACATTTCCACTATTGTTTGACATATTCTAAATTTTTAAGGTTAATAAATCATTTTATCGTTCAGCACTTTCACTCGGAAAATACTTGTAATCCTAAATTATGGAAAGCGGCAAACCCAACTTGATGCTATCCATGCAAAGATTGACGCTGAAACTAAAAAACTGTGAAAAAATAAAAATAAAGCCCCACACGGCATCCTTTAAGGTTAGTTTGAGGAAATGGGTTGCCCAGAAATCCAAACGCATAAAAAAGGCCCTCAACGGGCCATTTTCTATAGGTAAATATTATTGTTAAAACAACTATGATAGTTATTTGCGATACTATTCTTTTTGGTCCAATTTTGCCCAAGTGTCCCGCAATGGAACTGTTCGGTTAAAAACCAAATGCTCATTTGTGGAGTCCTTGTCCACATTGAAATAGCCCATACGTTGAAACTGGAATTTGTCCCCGATCTGTGCCTCTTTTAAACTGGGCTCCAAATATCCGGTGACCTTCTCCAAGGAATCCGGATTGATGAATTCCATAAAATCCTTGTCCTTGTGTGCGCCGGGTGTCGGATCCGTGAAAAGACGATCGTACAATCTCACCTCGGCGGTTACCGCATGCGGGATGGAAACCCAATGCAGGGTACCTTTCACTTTTCTCAAGCTTTCCTCTGTGCCGGAGCCGCTACGGCTGTTCGGGTCATAGGTGCATTGTACCTCGATGACATTACCATTGGCATCTTTAGTGCAGCTTTCAGCCTTGATGATGTAGCCGTTCTTCAACCTGACCTCACCTCCAAGCTTCAACCTAAAAAATTTGCGATTGCCCTCTTCCCTAAAGTCCTCCTGTTCTATGTACAGTTCCCTGGAAAAAGGAACTTGTCGGTATCCAGCGGATTCGTCTTCTGGATTATTCTCAGCCTCCAACCACTCTTTCTTGCCCTCTTCATAATTGGTTATGACCAGTTTTAATGGGTCCAGCACCGCCATCACCCGAGGGGAAATCTTGTTTAAATGTTCGCGCACATGGAATTCCAAAAGGGAAACATCCACCACATTGTCACGCTTGGCAATCCCAACGGTGTCCGCAAAATTCCGAATGGACTCCGGGGTATACCCCCTTCTCCTCAGACCGGAAATAGTGGGCATCCTTGGGTCGTCCCATCCCGCAACAACGCCACTTTCCACCAATTGGAGCAATTTACGCTTGCTCACGATGGTGTGGCTCAGGTTCCTACGGGCAAACTCACGCTGCTTGGGGCGGAGTCTGTCTTTGGATACCAATTGGTCCAAAAACCAATCATACAGTTCCCTGTGGGGTAAAAACTCCAATGTACACAGGGAATGTGACACTTGCTCTATATAATCACTTTCGCCATGTGTCCAGTCGTACATCGGATAAATACACCAATCGGTATTTGTTCTGTGGTGGGGTTTATGGAGAATCCGATACATCACCGGATCGCGCATCAACATATTGGTGGAGGCCATGTTAATTTTTGCCCTGAGCACATGCGCACCTTCCTTGAAGTCACCGTTCTTCATCCCCTCAAAAAGCTCGAGGTTCTCCTCAACGGATCGGCTCCTGAAAGGACTGTTCTTTCCAGGCTCTGTGGGCGTTCCCTTCTGAGCGGCCATATCCTCAGAGGATTGGCTGTCCACATAGGCTTTTCCTTGTTTGATGAGCTCAACGGCCCAATCGTACAATTGTTGAAAATAATCCGATGCATAGCATTCCGTATCCCATTCATAACCCAACCAAGCAACATCTTCCTTGATGGCCTCCACATATTCCTTTTCTTCCTTTGCCGGATTGGTATCGTCAAAACGAAGGTTCACGGGTGCATTGTACCGCAACCCCAACCCAAAATTCAGGCAAATTGAGCTTGCATGTCCAATGTGCAGATAGCCATTGGGCTCTGGAGGAAAACGAAACCTAAGATTGTCCTGAACATACCCGTTTCTTAGGTCTTCCTCTATGATGTGTTCGATAAAATTCAGCGATCTAACTTCTTCCGCCATATGAAAATTTTGAAGTGCAAATGTAGCAAATCCGCTCTTCATGCCTATGATTCGCGCTATAGAGTATACAAAGAAAGCCATTTCACAACACTTTTGGAGCCGCCTACAACAATATCTTTCCTTTCGACGAAAATAAAAACATCTTTGTTAATGGAATACTATACGATTGAGGCAGCCAAAAGCGGCCTTATGGACTAATTACATTAAGGGGCACAAACTAACTAGGGCATTATTGCCCATAACCTCTTAAAATCTATCGGAGATGAAAACAAATGGTTCAACGTATAGCATACTGGTTCTGGCCATGGCTTTTATGCTATTTGGTACCAGCACAGTACAGGCCCAGGTGCTGAACAAACCTACCCCGGCACCCAACCCCAACATTGGGAGTTCCATAGCTTGGGATGCTGCATGTGCCTCTGCAGGTTTCAACCAATATTTTGTAAACTTCACATGGATGCCCCCGATGGTCAGTTCCAACAACGTATTCATTCTGGAACTTTCTGATTCGGACGGGTACTTTAGCTCTCCCACAGAGTTGGCCCGCGTCAGTGACAAGAACACAACCTTTGATTTCGAGTTCCAATTCTCCTTGCCGACACAAACCCGGGGAGAAAATTATAAATTCAGGGTAAGAAGCACCAGTCCAGCCAAGACGAGTCCAGCCTCCGATGCCTTTTCCATGTATTTTGTTGATTATAATTCTCCGTTGTTGATCAGTGAAAATGGAAGCGGAACCATACCAACTGGTGGTGAGATCCAGATTTGTGGTGGAGGTTCTGTGACGCTGAAGCCTCACAACATCCCAAATGCAGGGACATATCGCTACAATTGGTACCGAAGTGGCACACTGTTGTCTGAAAAAACCGAAAGTATAACCGTCTCAAATCCAGGCATGTACTATGTGGAACTGGATTACGGCTCGGTCTGCTCAGGTTCTGCCAATACGCTTTCCAATACGATTACCATTAACACAGGTACTAGCACTGGCATTGCCCTCAATGGCGCAAGCAACGTGACTGTGTGTCCTGGTGACCCCCATATTCTTGAAGCCAATATCTCCGGAGGAGGTTACACCTACACGTGGTACAAAGATGGAAATGTCATAAGTGGGCCCACGGTGAATGCCAGCACCTACACCATAAACACAGGCACTTCTGGTTTTGAAGGTGCTTATGCCGTGGAAATAGGCGGCTCGGGAATTTGTAAAGAAAAATCAGCTGCTGTTACGGTCTCTGCCACAGGTTCCTTTGATGTGACCTTGGCAAACGAAGAAAACATTGTGCTGTTGCCCTCACAGACCAAAACCCTTTCTGTGAATACAACAGCTGCATCGCCTACCTATCAATGGTACAAAAACGGCTCGGCCATTTCTGGAGCAACCAATAATTCATTGAATATCAATTCAGTGGGTGAATACTATGTAGAAGTTACCCAAAATGGCGGACCTTGCGCGGTAGCTTCCATTGCTTCTGCGAAGACCACCGTTGTTTCCCCTGATTCTTTTGAATTTGAAATTGATTTTGTAGGCACTTACACTGCTTGTGAAAATACAGATGCTACCCTAAGCCTGACCGCCATCCACGCAGTTAGCGACAGCGGAGCGAAAACAGATGTCACCGCAGACCTACAATCTTCCTTCTCCTACCAATGGAAATGGAACGGAAATGTCGTTAATGGTGAAGCGTCAAAGACCATCACGCTTTCGAACCAAGAGAAAAACGGTTCCTATTCCTTGACCGGCACCATAGATGCCTTTAATGCATCATCCAATAGCAAGGAAGTGAAATTGAGGGTCAATGAATCCTTACAAATAAATGCCAATGGTACAGTGCTTTGCGAAGGAGGCGAAGCCATTGTCCTTACTAGCTCTATAGATCTTTCTGGAAAATCCTTTGAATGGAAAAAAGATGGAATTGTCATTGATACGTCATCTGAAAGCTTGACCGCAAGCGAAACAGGGGCCTATGAGCTTATACTAAAAGAATATGATTGTCCGCTAGCTTCCAACACAGTCAACGTCAGTGCTTTTGACGAGTCACTGTTGGTGCTGGACAAGCCCAAGGACCTCATTATCATAGAAGGGGAGACCAAAACGATCACCGCAAGCGGTGCCGACTCTTACGAATGGTATGATGCGGGCAACAATTTAATATCATCACAAGACTCTTATGGCTTTCAAGAGGAAGGGGAATACCTTTTGGTCGCCAGCTTCGGAACTTGCACTGTAAGCAGGGTCATCACGGTAACCTACAGGGACATGTTTGCCATACCCAATGTCATCACTGCCAATGGGGACGGTATCAACGATCTCTGGGTGTTGCCCAATACCTATTCCCGGGACCCCAATGTTCTCGTCACCATCTTCAATGAAAGGGGAGAACAGGTTTTCAGCCAAGCTGGCTATGAAAACAACTGGCCACAGTCCACCACATCGTTCAACAAACAGAGCATGATCTTTTATTACAAGATTACCAGGGGTGGGAAAAGCCTGAAACAAGGAACCATAACTGTTATTAAATAAGCAGAAATGCACACCAAAAAACCTCTACTACTACTTACATCCATCTTGCTACTTGTCTTTTCCGGAATGCGCGGGCAGGAAGAAGGGAACTATGTTCCCTATAACGTACCTTCCCAGAACCTATTGAAATTCAACAGGTTCTTGATAAACCCAACGTTTTCCACGGTTCGCGAGGACAAGTCCTATATCAATTTGTTTCACAGAAACCAATCGGTATCTTTTGATGACAACAATCAAGTCTATTTCTTGAGCTATAGTGGTAGGGTCAGTGATAGAAGTGGTGTGGGCCTCAGCTTGTTCACTAACCGTGAAGGGCTTTTCAACAATTTTGGCGTACATGCCAACTATGCTTATGGCGTGCGTTTAGGGCTGAAGAGCTCCTTTACCTTTGGGGCCAATGTAAGCTATTATCAAAGTGCCTTCAATCAGGATAGGGCAAACTCCATAGAGGACGATCCCTTTTTGAACACATTGGAAAGCAGCTCTTTGGTAAGTTTTCAGCCTGGTTTCAACTTTTCCATAGGGCGGTTTGATATTGGGGGTTTTGCAGAAAACCTGTTCGATTATAACCTGAAAACCAGTGAATCCGTCACTGAATTCAACGAAAAAACGTATTCTGGACACCTACAATATACCCATCAGTTTGAAAATGGCAGGGGCATCATGGAAAGTGCCCGTTTGATGCCGTTGGCAAGAGTACGAAAAGTGGGGGAGGAAGCTCTTACACTGGGTGGGAACCTGATTCTCGATCTGCCCAAGTTGGGTTGGGTGCAAGCAGGTTATGACGACTTCTACGGAGCGTCCGCAGGTCTTGGTTTCAACCTTACCAAAAACATCTCACTGGGCTATACCGTGGAAAAGGGTCTCTCCAACGAATTTGAAAATTTTGGGGTGACCCATGAGATTTCCTTGGCCTATTCATTTACCCCCAACCTGACCGAGGACCGGGTCATGTTGGAAAAGGAGAACGAATCCCTTGTAGAAAATGAAAATGTGCCACAGGACAGCCTGAACCTTACTGAAAAAGACTTTGAAATTGCAGAGCTCAAGGAAAAATTGGCGGAAAACGATGCCATTCTTGACGAGCTTTTGATGCGACAGGACTCCATCGAGACCCATAGAAGACAGGATTTGGAAAGAAGGTTCGAAACCGTGATGAAAATGGTAAAACGGGAGACCAACGGTCAAAACCCTGCTTTGGAGGAAAGGGCCAAGCAACTTTATTTTAACAACATGGACAGAGCGGACATTGTGGCCCGAAAAAACCAACCCCTTGCCAACCATGGCTTGACCAATACAACGGCAGCCAAAAAGGTCATTCGATTGAACGACGATAAAGTTGACCTTCAAGCTAATGTAGTAGCAAATTCACCAGTAAAAAGAGATAATACCAATCGGTCCGTAGTGGGCAGGAATGCCCGTTTCAAATCACACACCGTTCCCAATGTGGAAAGTGGCCACTATTTGATCGCCAATGTGTTCAGGGATGCCGACAATGTCAGTGCATTCATTGAAGAACTGAAGGCGCAAGGCATAGATGCGGATTATTTTGAAAACCCAAAGAATGGGCTCAACTACGTCTATATCGGCGATTTTGAGGACAAATCCGAAGCACTGGCTGCCTATCGCACCAAAATGAACGGTGCCTATGGCGGTGATGCCTGGATCATGAACGTCAACGGCGGAGACTCCACTATCGGGGGTTACACCGCAACGGAAAACGGACAAAAATCCAAGTATGGCAACAACGTGTTGCATAAAAACGTGACCGGCAAAGGAAAAGGGGCTTCTGGAGTTTCATACAGTACGCATTCAATTGATGGGCTTCCTTCAGGCTTTTACATCATTGCCAATGTCTTTGAAACCTCATCGAGCGCAACGCAATTTGTAAAAGAGCTGAATTCCAAAGGGCTGAATGCCAGTTATTTCATCAACCCAAATGACAAGTTGAGATACGTGTACCTTAAAAAGCACGAGACCTGGGGCAATGCACTGACATCATATTATACGAAGCTGAACGCCTCGTATGATGATGAGATGTGGATCTTGAGAATTAAACCAAACCGAACCGTTTAGACCAAACATATGGTAAAACTTCTACTTAGATGGTGCGCTGTCACCTGTCTTTTGCTATGCTCATTCTCTGGTTTTTCACAGGTAAAAAATGACTTTGATGTCCGTTACGAAAATAGAATAAAGGGAGACCTCACCTTTATTGCAAACAACATCGTCAACCGCGACACCAACGATACAGAACCTGAAGACCCCTATAACACAACTGGAACGAGCTCATCATATAATGATGACCTCAACATGCAATATATCGACATTGATGGGGATGCTTCGACCTTCAGTTCAAGCAGTGCCACCTTGTCCATTCCCGACCCTGGTTGTTCCAAGATCCGATATGCTGGCCTGTATTGGTCGGCAGTATATACGAACAGCACCAGAAGTGATCTCAACCAAGTAAAATTTAGGGTGCCCGGTGGGTCTTATCTGGACTTGACCGCTGATGAAATTCTTTTTGATGGCTACAATGATTCAGATTTTGGATATTACGCCCCCTATGCCTGTTATAAAGATGTGACCTCCATCGTTGCTGGACTTGCCAATCCTGATGGGGATTATTTTGTGGCCAATGTAAGGGCCAGTTCCGGCAGCTCCATCCAAGGAGGTGTCTCTGGGGGATGGTCGTTGGTCGTGGTCTATGAAAACCCAACCCTTCCCGGTAAATTCATCACGACTTTTGATGGATATGCCGGTATCAAATCCGGGGAAACCGTTGATATCCCTGTTAGTGGTTTCACCACCTTGCCCACACCTTTTCCGGTGAGGGCCAAATTGGGTGTGGCCACATTGGAAGGGGACAACAGGATTACTGGAGACCAATTGGCCATAAGGGCAGATAGTAACGCTTCATTCACCACGTTGTCCAACACGGCCAATCCTTCCACCAATTTCTTTAACAGTAACATTACCATTGAGGGAAATATCATTAACACTCGTAACCCCAACAGTGTCAATACCTTGGGATGGGATGTGGATCTCTTTACCATACCCAATCCCAACCAAACCGTAATTCCCAATGGGGAGACGGGGGCCACACTAAGAGCCTCTTCTACCCAAGATAAATATGATATTTTCTTCACGTCGATGGATGTGGAGATCATTGAACCAAAAATCAACCTCGCCAAAACGGTAGAGGATATTGCCGGAAACGACATTACGGGGCAAGGCGTCCATCTCGGACAATACCTGGATTACGTGCTTTCCTTTGAAAATGTTGGGAACGATGACGCCATAAACTACACCATTCGGGACGTGCTGCCCATCAACGTTACCTTGGATGAAAGCAGCATTGTGATGCCGACCGGTGCCACTTATACTTTTGACCCCGCAACTAGGACGGTAATTTTTAGCATCCCGGACAACCTTGTTGAAGAAGGGGACCCCCTCGCCGTTATCCGTATGCGGGTGCAAGTGGCGGAAAACTGTTTCGATTTTATCGATGCCTGTACCGACATTATCCAAAACCTGGCCTATTCCACCTATCAGGGAGAAATCAATACCGCACCGATCACTGACGACCCCAGTGTGTATGATTTTGATGGTTGCGGCTTTGGATCGCCCGGGGCCACCAACTTTTTGTTGGACGACCTTGGTGCCTGTAATTTTTCCCGAACCGTTCAACTCTGCGGTGAGAACGTACTTTTGGATGCCGGGGACAATTTTGACAATTATATCTGGTACCGGGATGTGAACGGAAACGGCCAAATTGATGTGGGCGTTGACACCGTTATCACCGATGCCGATTCTGACAATGACCCCAGCACCATTTTGGTGGACGAAATCGGCACTTACATTGTGGACAAGCAAGTGGCCGATCCCTGCAAGGACTTTGCCGAGATGATCACCGTGGAACTGTTCGGAGCAACCCAGAGCAATCCCATTACCGCTTTGATCAACGATCCCACAAACAGTATAGATGGGGATATCCTTATATGTCCCAATGACGGTAGCGAGCTGCCTGAAATCTTCCTGTGCGGACTGAACGACACCGAACTCATCCAAGTGAACATTCCAGATGCACAGAGCATCGTTTGGGAACAACTGGACGAGGCCAGTTGCACCGCTGCTACAGATGGATGTGCCAATACAAATGCCACCTGTACCTGGAACACCGTGGATACCGGAAACGACTTCCTTGCCTCCGATGCAGGGCAGTACCGATTGGTCATCAACTATCAAAATGGTTGTTTCAGCAGGTTCTATTTCAACATCTATAAAAACCCGCTCAACCCCCAGTACACTTCCAGGGACATTATTTGCGATACCGAAGGAAACATCACGGTGACCAACATGCCCTTGAACTATGAGTACCAGTTGGTGGACCAGACCACAGGCACGGTATTGGTGCCCTATGGCCCAAGTCCAAGTTTTGACATCACCAACAACGGTGCCTATATGGTAGAAATGAGACAGCAGGGCGTGACCGATGGTTGTGTCTTTGTGCTGGACAATATCGGGATCTTGGATAGGGATTTTCAAGTGGATATCACCACAAAGGATCTGGACTGTAATGGATTGGGCGAAATTGCCATCTCCATTCTCAATGTAGAGCCCCAATATTATTATAGCATCTCTCGAGGAGGTGTCGAGGTGGACGATTTTGGTCCATCCACGGACAACAACTATACCTTTGAAAACCTAGGTGCGGGGGTATATGACGTTGCTGTTTCAACGGATGATGGTTGCGTTTATACAGAACAGATTACCATTCTTGACCAACCAGATCTGGATTTGGAGGCACGGGTATCACAGCACATTACCTGTAAAGAGGGGAACATACTTATGTCCTCCACTGGGGGGAAAACTCCGCATTTGTATGCCATCTGGTCCTATGTGGATGAAGATGGAAACACGGTGATATCCTATCCAGACGTAACCGACATCCCTCCGTCCGAATTCCAGACCAGTCAAATCTTTGACATCTACGATCCTGGGGATTACACCTTTGTGGTAGTGGACAGGAACAACTGTTATGACATATCCAACACGGTCAGCATTGAATTCAGGCCAGCGGCCGATTTTGATCCTACCACAGTGATCGACGTGCTTTGTAATGGAGAGTCTTCCGGTTCCATTGTCTTCAACCTCCTTAATGACAATGGATATCAATTGACTTTTTACCTATTTGATGCCACAGGTTTTGATGAAGAAAACTACGACTATGCCAACGCCTTGGCCACCAATGCATCAGGTATCTTTCCTGGATTGCCGAATGGGGATTATGCCATTGTCATCAACCAACGAAAAGGAAGTGCGTCCTGCGACTATTTTGAATACCAGACCATTTCGGCTCCGGCCAATGCTCTTTCCGCAGAGGTTGAGTTATACCAGCCCTATACCTGTTTGCAGCTTGGTGCTGTCAGAACGTTCAATGTTCAGGGAGGAACTGCTCCCTATCAATACAGCATTGATGGTGTGACCTTTGTTCCAGACAGTGCAACCTTGGGTGAGGAAATCTTTTCCAACCTGACCGATGGAACCTACACGGTGACCATAAGGGATGACAACGGATGTACCTTTGTTACGGATCCTGTGACCATAGCACCGCTAGATCCCCCAACGGACATTGACTTTACGGCCACTGACCCCAATTGTCCATCCTTTACCTCGGATGTTACGTTGAGTGTTACAGGCGGAACGCCAAATTATGTGTATGAGATTATTGCCCCTGCAGGAAGCGTGGTGAACAATGGAAACAATGCCACCTTTGCTGGTTTGGCCCCCGATACCTATATGTTCCGGGTAACGGACAGTACGGGGTGCGTCTATGAGGAAACTTATACTATTGCCCCTGTTTCCGAAATTTCAGTGAGTGGACAATTGATCCAAAACATTACTTGTATTGGTGAAGAAGATGGCGAACTTCTGTTCAATGTAACCAACTTCAACACCGACTACAACTATACCATAACAGGTCCTGCTACGTTCTCTGGAACAGCACAGACCAATGGCACCATTCCATTAACTGGTTTGGCCGAAGGAACATATACCATTACGGTGACCGACAACCTTACCAACTGTACCGACACGGCCTCTGTTACCATTGCGGCACCTCCATCTGCCATTACAGCTCCCGCTACAGTGACCCAACCAACCTGTCTTGCCGATGGTTCAGTGACCATTACAGCTTCCGGCGGATGGGGAAGTTATACCTATGAGATTACTGCTGGGCCAGCGGGATATGTCCTTCCTGCAGCGCAGAACAATGGCCTGTTCCCCAACTTGGATATAGCGGGAGACTATGACTATACAGTAACCGATGCCAATGGATGTGAATTCACGGGTAGCTTCACGTTGATTGAGGCCATTGCCCCAGAATTGGAAATTGTTCCCAACGACAGCTGTTATGACGATGCCACAGGATTGACCCTGACCGCCAATGTGATTGCTGGCGGTGATGGAAATTACGAATACAGCCTGAACGGCGGTCCCTTTGTATCGAGCAATGTGTTCACCGGTCTGGGGCCAGGTTCCCATACCATCAATGTAAGGGATGGCAACGACTGTACAGATTCGGCCTCCATTACCATTGACCCAGAACTGAGTGTGGTGGCTTCTGCACCCAACATTACCGCTTGTGCCACAGACACTGACATTACCATCTCTGCCGCTGGTGGGGACGGCAACTATGTCTATGCTGTTGTTGCCGATGGAGTGACTCCCGGTGCGGGTGATTTCTCCACCACCAACCCTGTTACCGTTACCGGTGCGGGCGATTATGATGTCTATGTAAGGGACAATGGAGGCGCTTCCGGATTTTGTGAGGCCGTTTACGATATCACTATTGTACAAGACCCCACATTGACCATCACACCCAACGTCACCGACGTAACGTGTTTTGGCGGTTCTGATGGAAGCATCACTCTGACGGCCACAGGAGGTGAGGCACCTTATACATACAGCATCGACAATGGCGCGACCTATCAGCCTTTGAACACTTTTGTGAACCTACCGGCCGGCACCTATGACATCAGCATAAGGGACTCCAACAACTGTGTCGTGTCATCACAGGTTACCATTGCGCAACCCGACGAAATCATTGCCGAGGCAACCATTACACAAGATTATACCTGTAACCAACTGGGAGAGATCACGGTGGGAAGCATTACGCCAACTTCAGGTGGTTCAGGAAATTACCAATACAGCATCAATGGTGGGGCTTGGACGCCATCAACTACGGGAGGTGCTGTTTTCACCGACCTGATGGATGGCACCTATAGCATTCGTGTCCGTGATGCCAATCAAATCGATTGTTTCATCACCTTGCCGAATGTCATCATTCCGCCGCTGCCAGTAGAGCCCACATTGTCAACCTCATTCGTTTACAATTGTGATGGAACAGCCGATCTTACCATACTTCCCAACGACCCGGGATACACCTATTCATTGGATGGGTCAGCCCCCCAATCCGGCAACCTATTTGTGGACGTTGCTCCTGGTCTTCACAGCATTGAGGTCAACTATGGAAGCGATTGTACCGTTCAAACCGCAGTAAACATTGAGGCCGGACATGTCTTCGATGCTGCCATCACCGCCCATACGGATATCAATTGTTTTGGAGCCGCAGATGGTTCCATCACTTTTGAAGTTGAAAACTTTGATCCTGGAACCGGATTTACCTATCAAGTGAACGGTGGAACCGTATCTGGCCCCCAAACCACCAGTCCAATTACCCTTTCTGGACTTACAGCGGGTGATTACGAAATTGTCTTGGTTGATCTACGGGATCCTGCTTGTTCCGTTACATTGAACCAAACACTGACACAACCTGATGCAATCGATGTTACAGCATCGGTGACCACAGAGCTTACCTGTACCAACGGTGGCGGTGTCATAACCGCAACTGCAACTGGCGGAACCCCTGCATATCAATACCAATTGGAAGACACTGTTGGTGGCGTGATCGTTGCCTATCAATCTTCTGGTATGTTCTCTGGACTTCCTGCTGGCGACTATGTCGTAAGGGCGAGGGATATCAATCTTTGTGAGGATGTTACAACGACCTTGACCATAACCCCTCCGGCCGATATCGACTTTGAAACAATTCCAACGGCTTGCTATAGTGGCAACAACGACGGAAGCATCGTGGTGAACGTGACCGATGGCAATGGCAACTACCAATTCAGCCTGAACGGTGGCCCTTGGATGACCCCTACGCCAACAAGTGGAACAACATATACTTTTGGAAATCTGGCCGCTGGAAGCTATACCATCAATGTGAGGGACGGGTATGGTTGTACAGGTGTTGTGGAAACCGTTACCATAAACCCTGCTTTGACCGCATCAGCTTTCCTAAATAGCGATTTGACCTGTTTGAACGATGCTGAAATTACCATAAGTGCCTCTGGAGGTTCGGGAAGCTATACTTATGAATGGTCCAATGATGGCGGAGCCACTTATAACTCCACCGGGTTCACTGGAAATGTATTCAACACCGATACCGATGGAACCTATATATTCCGAGTGACGGATACTACAGTCCCAACGGCGTGTACCGCTACTACAAACGCCATCATCGTGACACCGGCCACACCTCCGGTCATCACCAGTGTTACTCCGACAGATATTCTCTGTTATGGAGAAATTACCGGAGCTTTGGATGTCGTCATCGACACCTCTATGGGTGTTCCTCCCTATACCATCAGCGTTTTTGAAACCATTACCGCTACCGATTATGGCACACAGACCACAGGACTTCCTGCCGGTTCGTATGAGGTAACCGTTACCGACAGCAAGGGGTGTGAGTCTGCTCCATTCCCAGCTGTTATCGCTCAGCCTGATGCCATTACTTATGTCACCACAGATATACCGATTACCTGTGACTCCAGTTCTGGGGTTACCAACCCCGGTTCCATCACGGTTTCGGGAGTTTCGGGGGGTACTGCAGAATATACTTTCATTCTTACGGCCAATAACGGACTTGCACCTCAGACGTATACCACCACTCCAGTGGCCAGGGACCATACCTTTACCGTTTTGGAATTTGGTATCTATCAAATTGATGTGGTGGACGCCAACGGATGTTCGTCCTATACCACAGAGATCATTGCTTCTCCACCGGATGACCTTGATATTGACGTGAGCACAACCACTGTTGATTGTGCTTCAGGAGGTACCGCCATTGTTTCCGTAAGTACTTCTGTGGGAAGTGGGGATTATGAGTTTGCCATTTTGGAGACCTACACCGCTCCCTATTCCAGTAGTTATATCGCCCCTGACACCCCAGGAGGCAGCACCGCGACTTTCAACAACCTAACCCCAGGTATTACCTATACTTTCGTGGTGTTTGACAATGTGACCAACTGCTACTATTTTGAAGAGGCTGCAGCTCCCATCAATACACCTTCTTTGATGACGGCAACCTTGGATGCCGTGAACAATGTAAGCTGTACAGGCATGGATGATGGGAACATCTCATTCACCTTCACCGGATTTGATGCCTTGGCAACTGGTGTCACCTATGAAATTTTCAACAGACAGTCCAATGTTTCAACTGGTTTTTCAGGAACAGAATCGGTAAATCCACCCTCTTCTGTATCTGTGAGCAATATAGGTGTGCTTCCTCCTGGTGAGTATTATTTGTTGCTTACCGAAGTAGGTGGTCCCAACAACGGTTGTTCCATAAACGGTGGGGAATTCACCATTCGCCAGTCTGCCAATCCATTGGATTTGGATGTGGCCAGCCCACAGAACGATAACTGTAACCCCAATGCGGGCATCATCACAGCTGCGGGAAGATTTGGTACCGCTCCTTATGAGTACCAATACCTGCCTAGCACCGATCCAGCTCCAACGGCTGCCAGCGCGGGTTGGACCAGCAATACTTCTGCCAATGTGGAAGGAGGCGATTATATCGTCTATGTAATGGATGCTTATGGCTGTATCACCCAAAAACCCATTACGGTCGCGGAAGACCCAAGCCCGGATATTTCAGCAATCATAATTGATGAGTGTGTGGAAGAGGGTCAGTTCCAGGTCTTGGTTACATTGGAGAACCCTCTAGCGGCCATGTCTCCATTCCAAATAAGTTTGAATGGTTCTGCATATCAGAACTTTATGTTCAATGGAAGCAATCAATACACCATTTCCGGTCTTAGTTCCGGAACAGGTCAAACTGTATCTGTCAGGGATTTGAATGGCTGTATCGATACTGAAACCTTTGATATTTATCCTCCGCTCGAATTCAATGTGATCCAAACCGTTGCCCTGGATTGTGAACCAGGAACGGCCGCTTACGGAGAATTTGAAATCGAAGTGCTTTCAGGCTCTGGAAACTACGAATACGAAATAGACGGTCCAGACCCATACGACGAACTAAGAACCGCTTTGGTACTCGATGCATCCAATAAATTCACTTGGGCTGGTGCCGGTGCCGCTGGTAGCTATGTAGTGATGGTTTATGATATTGGCACTATTACGCCAAATTGCTTCAAAACAATCACGGTGGATGTTCCCGATGCACCACAGCCCTCATTTACATCAACGTTTACGGATGTTACCTGTAATGGTGCCAATGATGGAACCATTTCGGTGAGTGCCGTGGACAATGGAATAGGCCCTTATTCCTTTGAGATTATTGCCGCTTCTGGTGGTTCTGCGAGTTTGCCCATTTTGCCTACATCAAGTACGAACACCACGGCGAACTTTATAGGACTTGAAGGTTCTGCCGCAGGAATTACCTACACCATAGAGGTTACTGCTGCAAACGGTTGTACCCACATCGAAACGCAAATGATCACCGAGCCAGATGCTATCGTGGTTCCTGTGGTTGATGTCGTCGATTTTGCCTGTGTGGCCGGAAACAATATGATCAATGCCACTGTTACCGTGGACATCAATTCCATTACCGGCGGTAGCGGAAACTATGTACGCTATGAGTTCCATGACAATGTAGGCGGCACTGTCCTACAAAATGGTCTCAACAATGTCTATATAGAAACCGATACAAACGGCAGGGACACACGTGTCTATGTCTATGACGAAAATGGTTGTTCTGGATTTATGGACATCATAGTGGCTCCATTTGATGAGATAACCGATGCTGTGGCTGCGATCACCAACCCATTGAGCTGTACTCCAGGGATGGATGGGGAAATCACCATTACCGTTACCTCAACAGCCGGGGATTTGTCCCGTTTTGAATACAGTATCGACAATGGTGCCTCATGGCAGTCCTCCAACATATTTGGCGGTCTGGATGCGGGTACCCACAATTTCTTGGTGCGCCATATCGATACAGGTTGTACCGTATCAACATCCGAAACCATCACCGACCCCAACACCTTCACTATTGATGTGGATGTGGTGAGCAATGTGGTCTGCTATGGAACCGCAAGTGGAGAAGTGACCTTTGAACTCTTGGATGCCACTTATGCAGGAGGGTTCAACTGGACCATTTACAATACAAATGGAACGCCGGTGAACACGGCAGATGATATCTTCGTGACCAGTGGTACCTCAGCTACTACCGGACCTACTGCTCCTATCGCTCTACCTGCCGGAAGCTACTTGGTGGAAATTTCCCAAGATGCCTTCCCTGGATGTACCAATGTGGAGACCTTCACCATTGCAGAGCCCTCTGCGGCCATTTCTGCCGAAGTTTTGGTGACCGATATTACCTGTGATCCCGGAAACGATGGCGTCATCGAAATATTTAATGTGCAAGGTGGATGGGGCGGATATGCTTACTATGTGAGCACTACACCAAACCCAGCACCCAACAATATAGCCAATTATGTATCCACCCGAAGGTTTGAAAACTTGGTGGCAGGCACCTATGAAGTCTGGGTCATTGACCAATACGGTTGTGCTTTGCAATTGTCCGATGTAACCTTGGCCGACCCGCTGCCCATTCAGGCTGCTCTACAGGTCAACAATGAGAACTGTACCGACCTTCAAGGCGAAATTGAAGTGGTGGGCATTCCTGCGAGCGATCCTGTATCTGGCGGTCAAGGAAGCAACTACACCTATCAATTGATCATAAATGGAGTCGATGTAGGTTCGCCACAAACGAGCACCATTTTCTCCAATCTGGGTGCGGGTTCTTACGAGGTGGAAATCCTAGATCAGTGGGGATGTGATACCACTGTCGGGCCTGTGGTGTTGAACCCAGCCATGAGTGCCACTGCGGCCGTAGTGAAACCCATCGATTGTTCCCCTGACCCAGGAGGACATATCACCGTAACCGTAACAGGTGGTTCCACCAATTTGGAATACAGTGTTACCTTCCCTATTTCGGGAACCGTGGTGACCAATAACGATGGTATTTTCACCAACTTGACGGAGGCGGGTGAATATGTTTTCGTGATTACCGATTTGGCCACTACAACTCCATGTACCTACACGGTTACCCAAGAGTTGGATGCGCCTGTGGATCCCATCTTGTTGGATGCGACCATTCAAAATGTGAGCTGTTTTGGAGGAAGTGATGGAAGTATTTCGGCTGTCATTGATCCCGCAACCGCCGTGAATCCAATCTATCAATATGAATTGATCGGTTTGTTCGGTGCTCCAAGCAGACCGCTTCAGAATCATCCTCTTTTCGAAAACCTGCCTGCAGGGCAATATGAAGTACGGGTAGTTTCTGATAGAGGTTGTGAGATCACCAAACCAGAGACCGTTACAGAGCCCGCCGTATTGACGGCCTCTGCATCAGCTCCTGATTTTGTCTGTAGTGCCAATAATGTGGATGAGACCACCATAACTGTTGCCGCAACTGGCGGTACTGCACCCTATTTCTATAGTTTTGATGGCAATGGTTTCTCCTCAAGCGCTACCTATGATGTTGAGGACAATGGTACCGTTCAGACCATCAACTATATGGTAAGGGATGCCAATGGTTGTGAATATCCTGACAGTATTGTGATACAACCTATCAACACATTTACTGTCACTGTTTCACAAACCACTGCCATCAGCTGTGTGAATGACGAAGAAGTGCTGTTGACCGTTGCCGACAATGGTGATCCAACAAACACCTATACGTTTACATTGCTGCCCGTAGGAAATCCGTATGGATCGGCTCCGACCATCTTGAGCAATACCTCTGCAAGCTTCCTATTGACCAATCCTGGAACCTATACCTTCAGGATCACGGACGATGCGACAGGTTGTTATGTGGATACCGCTCCTTACGTAATCGCACCATACGACACTATTGATGTCGTGGCCGTAGCCACAGCCCCTGCCGTCTGTTTTGACGATGCCGGCACCATACAAATTGAGATTACCGGATACACTGGTCCATATAGCTACGAAGTGTTTAGGTCAGATGGTACATCTACGGGCGTAACAGGAAGTGCAGACACAAATATAGACCCAAATCCCTATACGATTCTCGACCCAGCATCTGTTCTGGTTGGAGGAAACTACTTTGTGCGTGTTACCGAAACAGGTGACCCAAGGTGTGTTGAAGACTCCAACACCATCACCATTATGTCGCCGAGCGCGGAGTTGGAGGTTGTTCCCCAACAAGTGGCCAGCGTTACCTGTACCAATGACCAAGGAGAGATCCTCATTGCACCAACCGGTGGCTATGCCCCTTATGACATCATTTTGACCAACAATACAACTACCCAAACCTACACCATGAACGATGTGCCCAGTCACATTTTCACTGGCCTATCTGCAGGTGCATATGAAGTGAGGGTAATCGATAGTCAAGGTTGCGAGATCGTGGACAATTCATTGACATTGGTAGAACCTGACGACATTGTCGCCACCATTGATGCCGCTCCGATAGACCTATTGTGCTATGGGGACAACAGTGGTTCTGTTTGGGTATCCTCTGTTTCCGGTGGTGAGGGTGTGTACCAATACCAATTGAACATCTACGAAGATGACTCTCCTGGTGCCAGCATTGAATTCACTTCTGGTGAACAGGGAAGCAATACGTTCAACGGATTGGGTGCTGGAAACTACAGCATCACTGTTACCGATGGATGGAACTGCGGTGTGGAAACCCCAAGGGTGACCATCAACGAACCGACAGAGGTTAGTGCTTCTTTGATCAAACTTGCAGACCTGACCTGTTTCACCGACGGTAGCATGCGTTTATCCGCTAGTGGAGGAACGGCTCCTTACTTTTATTTTGATGAAAATACCTCGACTTGGGAAGAATTTGACTATCCTGATCATCATGATTTCCTTAACATGGAAGCCGGTAAGTATCAATTTGAGGTGCGGGATGTAAATGGATGTACTGCCATGATCTCCAATCAAGTCAGTCTGAGACGGCCTCCAGCATTGTTATTGGAAATAGACGATTCCGCAGCCATGATCAACTGTATGGGCGAAGCATCGGCTACCATTATTGCACGTGCAACAGGTGGTCTGGGCAATTACAGCTACGAACTATTCAGCGATGCCGCATTGTCCAATTTGGTCGGCGGACCACAGCCAAACGGTACCTTTAATGGGCTTGTCGCCGGAAATTACTATGTAAGGGTCACCAGCGAAGATTGCGTTGAGGTATCACCAGTGATCCCCATTATCGATCCAGCTCCATTGCAGGTAGATCGTGCAGAATCCACCGATGTTACCTGTTCGGGCATGGAAGATGGTACCATCATCGTGGAAGTTTCTGGAGGTACTGGCGAAATCTTGTATGCCATTTCACCCAACTTGGATCAGTTTGATACCGAAAACACCTTTACCGATCTGGCTCCAGGCATTTACGATGTCATTGCCCAGGATGTAAATGGATGTTTCATGACCTTCCAATTTGAAATAGTGCAGCCAGAACCTATCCAGGCAGAAGCTATCAACATCATGCACGAAGTATGTTACAACAGTGCCGATGGTTCCTTCGAAATTCAGGTTTCTGGAGGTATGGCACCCTATGAAACTGCCCTGAATTCCAATGCGGATGCAGATTTTGTCCCAGACCAGTTCTTGTTCCAAAATCTTGCGACCGGAACCCATGTGGTGTTCATCAGGGATGCCCAAGGCTGTGATACCAATGTGATTGTGGAAATAGAGCCCGGTATGAACCTTGCTGCCACGGTGACCCCCATATACGAGTGTGTGGGCAATATCCCCAATAATTCCTTGGAAATCGTATTTGAGGATCCTTCAGTTTCGACAGATGTATTGTATGCCCTCGATTCCACAGACCCTGCAGATATGCAGTTGTCCGCGGACTTTACCAACATGACGCCCGGCGATCACCATGTCACCATTGCTCATGCGAATGGATGTATGACAACCTATGATTTCACCATTGAGGGCTACGAACCGCTCACCCTGGTTTTGGAGAACAATACCATCAACCAGATCACTGCGATAGCCGAAGGGGGAGTAGGGGAATACACCTTCTACTTCAACGATGAGGACAATGGGACCGATAATACCTTCTACATCAATAGAACAGGCATTTACACCGTTAGGGTGGTTGATGAGAATGGTTGTGAGGCCATTGCCGATATCATGATGGTATTCATAGACATTGAGTTCCCGAACTTCTTTACCCCAGATGGCGACGGCCTCAATGATAACTGGATTCCCGACAATATTGAAGGGTTCCCAGAAGTACTAATTAAGATTTACGATCGTTATGGTAGGGTAGTGGAAGAGATGACCCGTGATACCCAAGGTTGGGATGGCAATTATGATGGCAAACCATTGCCAACGGGTGACTACTGGTACGTGGTTCGCCTTGAAGGTGAAACCGATCAAAGGGAATTCGTGGGCCACTTTACATTATATCGACAATAACATTTATAACCCAAACAGACCTCATGTTCAAAAAAGTATATTCAACTGCATTTCTGCTCCTATTGGCACTTTGTGCCAAGGGGCAGGAGTTGACCATACCACAGCTTTCGCAATATATCGCAGACAATCCCTTTATCATGTCCCCGACCTATGCCGGGATAGGGGACCATATAAAAGTGCGGTTGAACGGACTTACACAATGGGTGGGTATCAAGGATGCTCCCGATACACAGACCTTGGCCGCGGATGCCCGTATAGGCAACCGTTCCGGATTGGGTATGCTCCTGTACAATGACAGTAATGGTGAGACCAAACAAAGAGGGGCCAGGGTTTCCTTTGCGCACCACCTTACCTTGGACCGTTATGACGACATTTTCCTTTCTTTTGGTATTTCCTACAATTTCAACCAGTTCAGGATAGATGTGGAAAACTTTAGGGATAGTAACGGTCAACTCCCCACAGACGACAAGGCCACTACCAACCACAACTTTGATTTGGGCGTGCTCTACCGTTACAACAAGTTCTTTTTCAGCTTGAACGCTTCCAACATCCTCAATAAAAACCTTGAAACTTTCAACCCTGTTTTTGAGCCAAATACCCTTAGGAACTATTATGCCTATACAGGTTATAGCATTTCCAAGAACAAGAACAGCAAATTGGAGATTGAGCCTTCCGTTTTCTTTCAATGGTTTGAAAGTGATGGACGTTCGGTAACGGACCTCAATGCCAAGTTCCGCTTCCATGATTTTGAGGATTACTACTATGTGGGCCTTACCTACCGTTTCCTGAACGACCAATTGGGCGAACCCTTGTACATAGCCCCTATTGCTGGATTCAAGAAGAACAATTTCTATTTTGGGTATTCCTACCAAATCATCACCAATGAGATTTTGGGATATAGCTCTGGAACACACGTGGTCACGGTAGGAATGGATCTCTTCCAAGGCATAAGCAACTGTAGATGTATGTATTGATTTGCTGTTTTTGCCCTACTTTTGCCTTTCTTAATACAAGATTGTGGGGAAAATTAGGCTAAAGAACATCAGGATACATTCCAACCATGGGTGTTTGAAGGAAGAAATGCTTATTGGAAGTGACTATAGGGTGGACCTCGAAATAACCGCCGATCTTTCCCAGCCAGCTGCATCCGACAAGCTTTCCGAAACTGTGGACTATGTCCACTTGAACAATATCGTGAAGGAAGAAATGGCCGTTCGTTCCAATCTTTTGGAGCATGTGGCCCAACGGATCATCGATCGTATTTTTTCGGAAATAAATGAAGTGACCCAGGTAATGGTCGAAGTTTCCAAAATAAATCCGCCAATTGGCGGCGATGTGGAGAGCGTTTCGGTAAAACTCAGATTTAATCGATAAACCGTTGTATTTCAGACCTTCATAATATAAAAGTTTTATTAATTTTACATTTTAATAACGGCATTGTGGTCGAATTGGATAGACAAGGTCCCGCAAGGATTTTTATGGTGGTTCGAGTCCACCCGATGCCTCTATATCAGATCTTTAATGGAAGATCTTTTTTTATTTAGATTGTTCCAATCTAAAAATTCATAAAATATTTATAGCTTTGCCGACCGAATGGCATCGTGGCCGAGTGGCTAGGCACAGCTCTGCAAAAGCTTGTACAGCGGTTCGAATCCGCTCGATGCCTCTGAAAAATCCAACACTTTGTGTTGGATTTTTTATTTACAATTGGCTTATTCTTTCTATTTCGTATTTGAGATCGAAACGGTCCTTGGGGAGAAATCCTTTGGTGATGAGTACGATGCCACAAATGATCAGAACTATGCCAAGTCCCTTCGTGATGAGTACGATGCGCTCTATGGTCAAATACCGTTTCAACTGTTTGGCCAATAGGATTTTTATAAGATCAATCCCAAAATAGACCAAAATGACCGTGCTGAAGAACACCAGCATCCTTTCAGGGTCGTTTTCTAAGCTTGGTCCTACGACGATAATCAGGCCCAGCCAGAACGCCAAAACCCCAATATTGATAAAATTCAACAGAAAACCTTTGATAAAAAGGGTCACATAACCTCCTTTGGAGGGTCGTGTAGGCGTGGTCTTTTTCTTGGCCTTTTTGGCAAACAGATAAATTCCATAGACCAAAAGAATCATTCCTCCAAAAACGAAGAGTCCAGGTTCATTGCTCAGGTTTTCCAACAATTGGAAACTACTGAAATAGGCAATGCTCAAAAAAACAATGTCCGCCACAATGACCCCTACATCAAAACACACTCCGGCCCTAAACCCCTTGGTGGCACTGGTTTCCAAAAGCACAAAAAAGACAGGCCCAATCATGATGCTCAATAATAGTCCCAAAGGGATTGCCGCCTGTATATCTTCAATCATAAAACGCTACTATTCCACTCTTTTTATCTTTCCACCAAATACGGTGCTCTCATCCATTTTTTTTGGGTCTCCATAGACCAATACCTCACCCCCTGCCTTTACATTGGCCTTTACATAATCCGTTGCATACACTTCTGCATTTCCTCCAGCATTGACCGTGATCGTGGTGAACTTGGTCTTGAACGTTTTTCCTATATAGGAACCTCCGGTATTGATGATGATGTCTTGGTTATTGGAAAATCCCGCCGCAAATACTTCCCCTCCGGATACTGCTTTTATCAACAATTGGTCCACCTGGCAGTTGATTTCCAGTTTGCCACCTTCCTGTGCCTTGAGTTCCAATATATCCTGTACATAGGTCTCATCGGATGCAATTCGGGCATCTTCGTTCACATCAATCACCTTGAGGTCTTCCGTATGGTAAACATCCACATAGGTTCTGTACCCGCTGAAAATCTTGTCTATTTCCATCCGTATCTTCAAGACCCCATCATTGTTCACAATGGCCACCTTGTCCGTATTGGCACCCGTAATAACAGCTTTGTTTTCCTTTCCCTTGATCAAACTGATGGAGAGGCCATCAAAAGCCTTGATTTCGGTAAACTTTTGGAGATTTTTGGTAATGTCCCCCTTTTGCGCGCTCACTACTTGGAGCGAAAAGGACAGTAATAAAATCAATATAGGTTTCATCTTATAAAAATTTGGTTCCCAAAAGAATAACAAATTTTATTCCAAAAAAAAGCATCACTCCTTTTTTCCGATCAACGAAAAGTCGAGATGTCGCTTTACCAGATCGGTATCCTTTACCATCACATAGACCTCATCTCCCAACTGGTACACCCGTTTTCTTCTTTCCCCAATAATGGCATATTGGCGTTCGTCAAACACATAATAATCGTCCTTGATGTCACGGATCCTCACCATTCCCTCACATTTGTTCTCAATGATCTCCACATAGATCCCCCATTCGGTCACCCCGGAAATGACCCCAAGGAACTCTTGGTCCTTATGATCTTCCATGAACTTGATCTGCATGTATTTCACGGAATCCCGCTCGGCATTGGCCGCTAACATTTCCATATCTGAGGAATGCTTGCATTTTTCTTCGTACAGCACTGCACTTGGTTGTTTTTCCCCATCCAGATAATGCTGCAGCAAACGGTGCACCATCACGTCCGGATATCTTCGGATGGGTGAGGTGAAATGGGTATAATAATCAAACCCTAGCCCATAGTGACCAATGTTCTCCGTTGTATAAATGGCCTTGCTCATACTTCGAATGGCCAAGGTATCCACCAAGTTCTGTTCCTTTTTCCCTTTTACATCCTCCAGAAGCTGGTTCAGGGACTTGTTGATGGTCTTTCTGTCCCGAAGGTCTATACTATGTCCAAATCGGGAAATAACGCCGTTCAGGGCCATTAATTTCTCATCATCGGGCTTGTCATGTACCCGATAGACAAAGGTCTTTTTCTTTTTGCCAATATATTCGGCCACTTTTCGGTTGGCCAATAGCATAAATTCTTCGATCAGCTTGTTCGCTTCCTTCGCTTCCTTGAAGTAAACCCCCAAGGGCACGTTGTCCTCGGACAGGTTGAACTTCACCTCTATCTTGTCAAAAGAGATGGCCCCGGCATCCATACGGGCCTGCCGCATGATCTTTGCCAATCGGTCAAAAGTGAGGATGGCCTCCACTATATCACTGGAAACGGAGTAGGCCTTTCCCCTGATGGAAATGGCTTCCGGTATACTATCCTCGCCGGTCTCGATGATATGTTGTGCTTCCTCGTAGGCAAAACGCTCGTTGGAATTGATGGCTGTCCGGCCAAACCATTGGTTCACCAGTCGGGCCTTATCATCCATTTCAAAAACGGCGGAGAAGGTATATTTTTCTTCGTTGGGTCTCAGCGAACAGGCCATATTGGAAAGTATCTCGGGCAACATGGGCACCACCCTGTCCACCAAATAAACGGACGTGGCCCTGTCATAGGCCTCATCTTCCAAAATGGTACCGGGCTCCACATAATGGGAAACATCCGCAATATGGATCCCTATCTCATAATTACCGTTTTCCAATTTCTGAAAGGAAAGGGCATCATCAAAATCCTTGGCATCCTTTGGATCTATGGTGAAGGTAAGCACATCCCGCATGTCCCTTCTTTTGGCGATCTCGGATGCTTTGATGCTGGTATCCAACGTTTTGGCATACTGTTCCACCTCGTAAGGAAACTCATAGGGCAGTCCATATTCAGCCAAAATGGAATGTATCTCTGTGTCATGCTCGCCCGGTCTTCCCAAGACCTCAACCACTTCTCCATAGGGCGAATCGGCATCTGCGGGCCAATCACCCAAGTTCACCAACACCTTGTCGCCATCGTTTGCTTTCTTGAGTTTATCCAAGGGGATGAAGATGTCCGTGTACATTCTGGAATCCGAAGGCCTCACAAAAGCGAAGGTTTTTTGCTTATCCACAATGCCCACATAGGAAGTTTTCTTGCGTTCCAAAACTTTTGAAATCTCCCCTTCCTGCTTTTTCCCTTTTCGTCTGGGCTTTAAGAAGACTTCAACCGTATCGCCATGGAGTGCCTTGTTCAAACTGTTGTAGGGTACAAATATGTCATCCTCCAAGTCGTCCACCACAATATAGGCGTTGCCACTGGAGGTAAGGTCCACCTTTCCCGTAAAATAGGTGTGCAGTGAAGGCTTCTTTTTGTATTTGCCCTTTTCTTCCTCCACGATTCGGTCACTGGCCCTGAGCTCTCCCAAACGCTTGATGAGCTCATTTCTGTCCTGTGTGTCCGTTACTCCTAATTTTGCGGCTATTTGCTTGTAGTTAAAGCTTTTGGATGGTTCCTTCTCAAGTACGGTAAAAATGCCTTTCGTCAACTCGTTCTTCCTCTGACTCCTGGATCTCTTCTTCTTCTTTGACATTAATGTCCTTATTTTTTTGAAAAATACGAATTATAATCCTTGAACCACAAGGAATGGTTTAAGTAATCGTAAAGAGAGCTTGTTTTATCAACAATAACCATTATCCTTCTTTTCTTCTTTTTTTGAAATTTTAAAAAATGATGATGATGATGTATTGTTGAAATGTGGTATAATTTTTTCAGATAAATATTGCTCTGAACAGCAAAATGATTTTATCCACAATTTGTAAGAAGGAAATAATTGTAAGAATCAAAGGATTATAATTTTTATCCACGGTTTTTGATAACCGTTTTCAACATGAATTTATTGAAAAGTAAATGTAATTTTAATGTTAATTACAGCTAATTTTTGTTTCATACCGGTTGATTAATTTTTAATGGAATTTGGACCATCACAAAAGAAAATAGTGTAATTGATCTATTTTTCGGAAAATCAAAATTTACTTACGGTTAGTTTTCTTAAAAAGATCAACAAAAGCAGTAAAGCAGTAAACAGTTGTTTTATAGGTAGATGCAAATAGTTAAGCGTTTTTGTGAACACCCATCGAACCAAAAGATATTGTACCTTTGTAGGGTAGCCTCAAATAAGCAAAAATCATGAAAATAGCCATTGGGAACGATCACGCGGGAACAGAATATAAATTGGCCATTGTGGGCCTTCTCAAATCAAAAGGGATAGAAGTCATCAACTATGGGACCGACGGGACCGACAGTGTGGACTATCCGGATTTTACCCACCCGGTGGCCTCGGATGTGGAAGAAGGAAAGGTGGACATGGGCATAGTGATATGCGGGAGTGGCAATGGAGCCACCATGACCATCAACAAGCACCAGAACGTAAGGGGTGCTTTGTGTTGGAACAAAGAGATAGTTCAGCTCGCCAGGGAACACAACGATGCCAATATTTTGAGCTTGCCCGCCAGGTTCATTGCGCTCCCCCAGGCCATCGAAATGGTAGAGACCTTTTTGAACACCAAGTTTGAAGGGGGCAGGCATGAACGCAGGATAGAAAAAATACCCTGTAGATAAAAACATGGGCCATAACCATCCACATGGTCATTCACATTCGCATAATGATTTGAAGGGGAGGAACCTGTTGATTTCCATCCTTTTGAACATCATCATCACCTTGGCACAGGTTGTTGGTGGACTCATTTCAGGAAGTTTGGCCCTGTTGTCGGACGCACTTCACAATTTCAGCGATGTACTTTCCTTGATCATCAGTTATGTGGCCCGCAGACTGGGAAAAAAACAGGCCAACAAACACAAGACCTTTGGTTATAAGCGCGCCGAGATCATGGCCGCCTTTGTCAATGCCGCTACCTTGGTGGTCGTGGCCATTTTTTTGATGAAAGAAGCCGTGGAACGCCTCTTTGATCCACATGAAATTGCTTCCGATCTGGTGATATGGCTTTCCATATTGGGCATAGTGGCCAATGGGTTCAGCGTACTTCTGTTGAAAAAGAACTCCAAGGAGAACATGAACATGAAATCAGCCTATCTACACCTGCTGACAGATATGATGGCCTCCGTGGCCGTTTTGATAGGAGGTATATTGATGAGCTTTTTCCAACTGTATTGGGTAGATGCTGTCTTGACGATGCTCATCGGTATCTATTTGATCTATATGGGTTACGACCTGCTGAAGGAATCCACTAAAGTGCTGATGCTTTTTACCCCAAAATCCATTGAAATCCAAGATATTGTGGAATCCATCTGTACGATAGAACCCGTAAAAAACGTACATCACGTCCACATTTGGCAATTGAATGAAGATGAGGTGCACATGGAGGCCCATATCGATTTTAAAGAGGACATCAAGCTTTCCGAATTCGATGCCATTTTGGAAAAGATAGAGGAGCTCGTTTATCATAAACACGGGATCAACCACGTCAACATCCAGCCCGAATTTGACAAACCTGATTCCAAAAACGTAATCGTACAGGATTGATGGAAACAAAGACCAAAACATTCCAAGAACTGTCCAATGAAGAACTGTACCAAATTTTGCGCCTCCGCAGCGAAGTCTTTGTGGTGGAGCAGGACTGCGTGTACCTGGACTTGGACAACAAAGACCAAAAGGCGCTCCATGTGTTGGGAACAAAGGAAGGCCAAGTTGTGGCCTACACCCGCATTTTCAAGCCCGGGGACTATTTTGTAAATACCAGCATAGGAAGGGTAGTGGTGGCAAAAGATCAGCGGCAATATGGTTATGGAAAAATGATCATGGAAGCCTCTTTATCCGCGATCAAGCAACGTTTTCCAAACACGGCCATTGAAATTTCGGCGCAATCCTATCTCATCAAATTCTACACAGAGTTCGGTTTTGAGCGCTTTGGAGACGAATATTTGGAAGATGGGATTCCGCATGTGCGAATGCGCAATACACCATAAAAAGGAAAGATGATATTTAAAAAGGAAATAGGTATGATTCTTTTGGCCGGTATGGTGGCGTGCAATCCGTCAAAAAAAGAATCAACAGGCACGATTGGGACTTATGAAAATGTAAAGATCGTGGGTGCAATGAAGAATGTGATGTGGAAAGGGGAGCTGGCAGGTAGCATTGACCTTGACACGATTTCAAATAAAAAAGGACTTTATGGCATCGGACCGGAAAGTTTTTTAACTGGAGAACTGCTTATCAAGGACGGCGAGAACTTTGTGTCGAGGGTCACTTCGGACACAACGATGGCCGTGGCAAAAACTTTTGTCGTTTCGTCACCCTTTTTTGTGTATGCCAACGTGGACGAATGGGAAGAAACGGCATTGCCAAAAAACATCAGAAATATTGCCGAACTGGAAAGGTTCATAAATGAAATCACGTTGGAGGAAAAACGACCGATTGCCTTTAAATTGACAGGAAAGGCATCGAAAGCGGCCATCCACGTACAAAACTTGCCAAAAGGAACAAAGGTAACCTCGCCCGATGAGGCCCATCAAGGCCAGACCGATTATACCATTAAAAACGAAAATGTGGAGATCATCGGTTTCTTTTCCACGGAACATAAGGGCATTTTCACCCACCACCACACCTTTTTGCACATGCACCTGATCACGGAAGACGAGACTCAAATGGGACATTTGGACGAATTGGAAATAGAGGATATGAAACTCTATCTACCTAAAAAATAATGATTTTTTGCATTTTTTTATATCCCTAAACTCCTGATAAAAGGGAGAATTGTCCCCTTGAGGGGACTTTAGGGGTGTTTTATATGAAAATCAAACTAGCCGTTTCGCCACCCCGATTTGCTCCAAATACGACAGTCTTAATATCAAGTTTATCGGTTTTTCCGCCTTGTTTTGGGTGGAAAAGTAGAGACAACCCTGCTTTTTGGGACACAACTTTTTCAGGATGAACTTTCCGTGCACATCCCTGTTGTCCTGTACCGATTGTTCAAAGAACTCCCTCGTCAAACCCAACGTGGACAAGTGCAGGATGAGTTTTTCACGGTTGACCAAAGTGATGTTGCACGAAGTGAACACCTTGTCCACATCAGAAAAAATACTGGTCACCAAGGCATAAAAATGGGTCTTTTTGGAAACATCGAACAGCCAACCTTGCTTTTTGGCACCTTCTTTTTCATAGAAAAGTTCAAAGGCAAAAGTGGGCAGGCTCTCGTTCACATAATCCAATTGGGCTTTTTCGTCAACGTAATAAAACGCATCTGAAAACTTGTCCTTTAGGACAAGGTCTATACCCTGCAGTTGCTGTCTTCTATTGGAAATCCGCTCAAAAGCATACTTTTTCAAGTGTTTTTGATAGTAGGAATCCAATAAGACAGCGAGTTGTTTTTCTTTGGAAAGATCAGCTTTGAAATTACTCTTCAATTTGGGATATGTTCCGGAACAGGGCAGAACCTATTTGCTCCACAATGCCGACCACCAAGGCATTTCCCATAAAAAATGCCCGTTTGGCATCTGGGATTCCATCCAAGAGGGTGTGATTGTCCGGAAACATGTTCAACCGTTCCAATTCAACTGGGGAAAGTCTTCGCAGTCCCTTGGAGGTCTGGACCACGTGCTTGAACCGGGACGGGGACTTGCCGCCCTCTCCGGTTATGATAGTTCTGGAAGGTTGATCGAGTGCATCGGGAAACACCATGCTTCCCTCGCTATAATGGTATTCAAAACCGGCCTTGGTCTGGCGGGTCTCTTTTTTGGAGCCTTTTAGGTACTCCCATTTGGGCAATTCTTCCTGCTCAATGAACAGGTCTGGACTGGCAGAGCCATTTTCCAGAATATCCGAGAGCAGTGTCCGCTTCCCATCGTAGGAAGGAGTGGTTTTTAATGTTGAAACCTTTCCGTTGACACAAATTCCCGTGTTCAGGAAAGGGGAAAGCCCTTTTTTTGTATTGAATTGTTCGGAAAGCTTCACCAAATCAGGATCCAAAGTGAAGGACAGGACTTTTTGGGTAGTGTTCCCCACGGGAAAAGCGGAAGCGATTGTTCCTTTTTCCAAGATCCAATCCTTGGGCTTGGTTTTTTGGAGTGTTTTGAAAATGGGGGTCGATTTGTGGTACGCCAGAAAAAAAACGCGCCTTCGGCGCTGGGGCATTCCATACTCGGCGGCATTGATCACGCGCCATTCCACGGCATAACCCAATTGGGAAAGACTGCTCAGCATCACAGCAAAGTCACGGCCACGCTGGGAAGATGGAGATTTCAACAATCGATCCACATTTTCAAGAAAAAGGTATTTGGGCTTGTTCTTTTTTTCGGAAAGAATACGGTGAATGGACCACCAGAGCACGCCTTTTTTACCGATAAGGCCTTTGGAATTTTTGAGGGAGGTAGCCACGGAATAGTCTTGGCACGGAAAACCGCCCACCAAAATATCATGGTCGGGAATCAAGGAGGAGGGAATCGACTCGATGTTGGCGTTGGTATGGTTCTCGGGACCAAAACGCGCTTCATACACCAACGAGGCGTGCTGCATTTTGGTGGAGGGCTCCCATTGGTTGCTCCACACTACTTTGTAGTGCCCTGTTTTTTCCAATCCCAGACGAAAACCGCCCACTCCGGCAAAAAGTTCACAGACCTTGAGTTCTTGCATGCCCAAAAATAGGATTTATTCCAACTTTTTTAAATGATCATCATACAAACCGACGAGGAGACTGTTTCCCTCACCATCTACCCGGATTCCACCATACTTGGCATTCTCATATTTTTCCGCATCTCCTTCCTGAAAGAAATAGGATTCCGCACCTATGTTGATATCCCACCAATTCCCTTTGGTGTATCTGATGGGAAGCTCATTCTGCTTCACTTTTTCTCCATCCGCCAAAAATCGAATATGCTGCACAACGCCCGAAGTATCGGGTTCAAGGGCACAATAGCCACGCTTGGGAATGTTGTCAAGGGCCATTTCGCTGGGCAGCTTGTAGCGTAGGTCCATATAGTCGCCCTGTATCAACGAACGGGGATCCACAGGAGCCAGCTCCATAAAAACAAGGGTACCCTGCTCCAACAGTTTTTCCTTCTGCACTACGGAATAGTTGAAATACCCCAAAAAGAGCAACAGGTTCGCCAGTATGATAATCCAGCTATACTTCTTCATCGGTCTTGGTCATTTGGGTGAAAAAAAAGTAAAAAACCAAGAGCACCACGCCGGATGTAAACAGGATGATGGATTTGGTGAGCAGGGTCAGTGAGAGGTCATAATAATATTGGATCACAAAATAGATCAAGGCAATGACCCCGATGACGAAGCCCGTTTTGTAATTGACCCAAAAACTGAGCAACACAATCAGCAATGCTCCCGAAATGGCCGGGGCAAATAAGGTGGGCAATAGGGTGAAAACACATAGCACGAGCGTCAGGACCTTCTTCCTGGCTTCAATGCCAAACTTGGTCAACACCTTCGACGCCAAGTATAGTATAAGGCCAATGGATGCCAAGGAAGATATCCAGAGGTAACTTCCAGAAATTGGGGCAAGCCCACTTTTTCCAACCGCCACAAGCCCAAAAAGCAGACTAAAAACCAACCCGATGCGCAAAGGACCGTTCAATTGGGCCAGTTTTCGAGAGCTTGTCAACAGTTTGGCCTCATTCAAAAAGCAAAAGGCAAGTAGGACCGTATACAAAAGCAGATAGCCGTGGATGGCATTGGGAATGTTATAGGACATGATCAAAAACAACATGGCTGCACCAATGGTGATGATGGAAATGAAGGAGATGACATAGTTTTGGGTGATGGCCAGACTGCCCAACGCCATCAGGATGACCAAAATGGTAATATGGTCCTCATTGACCTCCAAAGAAGCCAATCCGAAGACAAAAAGAATGACACCGAGCACAAAAAAACAGACACTGAACGTATCAAGGATAAAGCTGTTGAATTTTTTGTCGATGAAAACGGCAATGGTTGTAAGGGCAATCCCCAAAAACAGCATTCCCCATTTGGACTCATATACTTCCAGTATAAAAAGGAATACCACAAAGGCCAAAGTGGCAAGCAGGCCCCCAAAAATGGAAAGAATCTTAATGACCACGTTCGATTTTGTGGCCTCCTTTTCCCCATATTCGGAAAGGATAGCGGCGTCATCGTGCTGAAAACCGTCTCCTTCCGAAGCCCGAATGGCGTCCAATATTTCTTCTAGGTTCTTCATGTGTTCCATTTCTTTTGAAGGCCCAATAAAGTCTTGATCAACAGTGTGATACTGGCAATAATGAACACCCCAATGGCAAAGAGCATGCCCGCGTCTTCAGAAATGTTCAGCAAGAAGGCACAGCAAATGATGATCAGGCCAAAGGGAATGATGGACAGATAAAAGAGGCTTTTTGTTCTCAGACCATACCCTATTCCAACTCCGAACGCAATAATCGTGGAGAGCAACAGAAACACAAATGGAGCATTGGCTTTATCAAAAATCCCTCCAGATACACCCACCGTGCCGATGGTCACTACCGCCAAGGCGAGCAAGGAGGTAAACCATGTGGGGCAGGTTTTTATTTGGGTGAATTTGGGAAGGATCAGAAAGGCTAAAAGGAACAAACTATTGACGGCAAAAAGCAACAAAGAGAGCAACGCTCCATCCCAATCGTGGGCCACCTGCTCAGCATAGAGAATCAGGGTAATGTTGGTAAGTACCATAAAAACCACCCACTGTGGGGAAAAATTGGAAACAAAGCTCCAAATGGCAACGGAAAGGGTCCACACCAGAAAAAAATCATAGGCATTGGCCCCTGTTTGATAGACTTGTCCAAAAACGGCCCAAAGAACACCGGCCAAAACGGATGCCCCAACAAGCATTGTTTTTTTGACCAAAGGACTGGCCTTTATCAGAAAAAGGCATAAAAAAACCAGCACAACCAATCCCTCGATAAGTCCAAGCTTCGCAAAACGGTGCAGATGGGCCCAATTGTAGGCAAAAAAGAAAACAATGCCCGCCGTACTGAACGAAATGCCGAGCCCCAAAAGCAGCAACGATAGAAACTTGCGCAACGAAGGTTTGTCGGAATGGACATGCTCCTCCAGGAACTTGGCAACCCCGGCTTTTGACCAATTGCTGTTTTGGGCAATTAGCAGTATATCTTCCCGATTGATTTTTGGCATTAAGGATCAATTAGTTGTTGGAAATGTATGAAAACTGAATGAATTAAAAATGTAAAATTGACGGATGAGGGGTTTCGGTTGATCAAAACTGCCATTCCGTAAACCCAAACAGGGGCTCTGTCAATTGGTGACCTTGCGATAGGTCATTTTGAGCTACTTTTCGTGGAAACAATCCCAAATCAATGACCGACCATGAAAACCACCGTTCTTATCACCATTTTATTTTTTGCCTTTCCATCGTGCCATAGCCCCAAAAAGGGTTCAAAGAAGAACACAGAAGAAAATAAGGCTGTGACGGCACATTTCTCCCAAATGTCCACTGCCGATAAACAGGAGGGAAACCCTGGATCAAACCAAGAAGAGGAATACATCGAAACAGATGATGAGGACCGTATTTATGATCCCTACGATTTCCCTTTGGAAGCGGAGTCTATCAAAGCCCTTTTGGGACATAATATTTCCATTGACACCCAATATTTTGTAGATGAGTATTTCCCCGAGGGCTATTCTTTTGTAAAAATCACCCACAAGGACACACAAATAGCTTTTTATGATGTTTTGTCCGGGAAGCATCGGGCACACATCACCACCCCAAAACTATCCGTGCTGGGCGGGATCAAAATCGGGACCCCAAAGCAGGAATTTATCAAGGCCATGGACTTTCGTAATGGCAATCCTGAAAAGTTCAATATTTTCAATCTGATGGATGAATATGGGGCAATGACGTTTTCCTTTAGGAAAGACACCTTGTTCCTAATTGAGGGATATTACGAGGGAGGCGACTAAAACTTATCTAGCTAATCCAACATCGGGTCTATCCGAACAGAAGTTGGATAAAATTGGCAACCACCACCCCGGAAAAAACAAAAAGGGTGAAATAGAACACAAGGCTGACAAACTTGAACATATCCTGATTTTCCAAATTTTCAGCAAGGCGGGAGACATTCGGGTTGTCAGGCAGGTACATAATTTCCAGTTTTTCGAGGTCGGGAAGTGTGCCAACTTCCAGTTTTCCCACTATTTTTTTATCGCTTCCTTCGTACAATTGCTTTGTCCCGTCCCTGAAAGTATATTCAAAACCGACCACGGGATTGTCATTGATAAGGGTGCCGGTGTCCCAGTATTTTTTGATGGTTGCCGTTGCGCCGAGACCTTGGTAGAGAAGGTCCCAGTTTTGGGCCTCGTTTCTTCCACTCATCACCAATCCGATTCGCTTGAACAGGAAATTAAGAAAGATACCCGTACCGAAAAAGATGGCCCACATTTGCCACATTCCAGATGCCCGAAAAAGGGACTCATACTTTTCTGGATGGGCATCGATCCTGGAAATGGCCTCCCCTATCAGAAAATAACATCCGACCACATAGAGAATGGTCACGGAGCAGCAAATGACCATATACGCAAAAGAAATACGGCAAGCACCGGTAAAAAGGAGGACGGGACCTTTAGGTCTTTTGGCCAAGTTCAATCCGATGGGAATCTTACCATCAGGTTGAAACCGATTCAAATGGGGCATACTGTCCCAAATCCTGATTTTTCGATGTATGGGATGGCCTGACAGATTTTCAAAAAGGACCAGAAGCTCCAAAAGTGGTTTTTTTCCGGCTTTTAGGGTGGTCACCGATAGTATGGTCGCTTCTTTTTGGGTTATGGAGCCATTTTTTTGATTGTTCCATATGCAAAACGACCTGACAAAGCACCTGGAAAGTAGTTTGTAAAACCAGAACAGGAGGACAAGACTGACCAAGGACAAAGTGATCAAGGTATGGGACATAGACAAGTTTTCGGTTAAAGTAACAAACAATGACTATGTACGAACCGATGAATTGACGGTTGCCGCTTATGAATTGACGGAAGTGCCTTTTGGGTTATCCTGTGATCGGTCTATCCAAAAAATAAGGCGCTCTTGTTTTACTTCAGAAGGCTTTTGTATTTGGAGCCGTCCGCAAGAAGTTCTTGGGCGGTCAATATGGCGTCATCCTTTTGCAGATAATGCCTATAGAGCCCTTCCCTGTAGAAATATCGGGTAATGATCTCATCTTCCAGACTTTTTTGGATTTCTGTCCTGTACGAATCCAGTGCAGAAATTTTCCCTCTATTTACCGCCAAGAGGAGGTCTTTGTATTTTTCCTGCACATCTGGACCCAAAAGGGAATCGTCCGCATTGATGGACTGTTCCAAAAGCTCCTCCGTCTTGGTCTGGAAGGTGAAGTTCTGTCCTGCGACATACTTTTTGAACGCGGCATAATCTGCATCGGAAAAGGCAAAGCCATCAACCCCATCAAAAGAATGGTCGTAATAATAATTGGTGGCAAAATCAAAAATGATGTTGTTCGCGTGCAGCGCATCGATAAGGGAATTGGTCTTCAGGGAATTGATGGTCACATCGGGCATGACTCCGCCACCATCCCAGACCCTGCGCCCGTTTCGGGTGGTAAACTCGTTAAAATTGGTGTTGCGAACCGCATTTCCTCCCTCGTCCCTGTTCCAGTAGTCCAGCGATTGGATGCAGCGTCCGGAAGGGGTATAATATCTGGAAATGGTCACCTTCAATTGTGTGCCATAAGTGAGCTTGAGCGGCCGCTGTACGAGCCCCTTTCCAAAACTACGGGCACCCATGATCACTGCCCTGTCCAGGTCCTGTAGGCTTCCCGAAACAATTTCACTGGCCGAGGCACTTTTGCCATCCACCAGGACCACCAACGGGATTTCCAGATTTTCGGGCTGGTTCCTCGTCCTGTATTCCTGATTGAATTTTTTCACCTTGGATTTTGTGGTCACGATGAGTTCCCCTTTTGCCACAAACAGATTGGTCACGTTGATGGCCTCGGAGAGCAGACCGCCCGGATTTCCCCGAAGGTCCAGCACCAACTTTTCGGCTCCTCTTCCCTTCAGATCCTGCATTGCAGATTTGGTTTGGGCGGAAGCCTTCGCATTGAAACGTGAAAGGACAATGTAGCCCGTTCTGTCATCGATCATATCGTAAAAAGGAACAGCATCCACCTCAACACCCTCACGTGTTATGGTGGCGGTCTTGGTTTCCCCTTGCCGCACAAAGGTGACTTCGACAGCGGTGTTGTTGGCCCCTTTTAGCAGTTCTCCCGCATCGTCGTCAAAGTCCGAGACCTTGGTCTCCCCGATCTTGATGATCTCATCCCCGGCCTTTAGGCCAGCCTTGTCCGCGGCATATCCTTTGTAAGGCTCCACAATGAGGAGTTTGCTTTCATAGGAACGGATTAGTGCACCGATGCCCGAATATTCACCAGAGTTGTTGATCTTAAAGGCCTCTACATCTTGTTCGTTCAGAAAACGGGTATAGGGGTCCAATTCTTCCAGCATGTTCTTGATGGCGGAATCCATGAGCTCTGCCGGATTGGTCTCGTCCACATAGTTCATGTTGAGTTCCTTGAACAGTGTGGTGAAGATTTCTATCTGTTTGGCAATCTCGAAAAAATCGCTCTTGAAACTGAAACTGCTTGCCCCAATCAAGACTGCGACTGCCAAAAAGGGAACGACAAGCTTTTTTTTAAGGATTCTTCTCATGGGATTCTTTTTTTAGAAAGGCCAGCAACAGTTGTTTCATGGCTTTTTCCACTTCATTATAATCAGGCATCTTATGGCCAAGGTATAAAAATATGAACGCAAAATTTCCTTCAATGTTGTTAAAAATAAGGGGTTTATTGAGACGATAGGCCTCCCGCAACAACCGTTTGATGCGGTTACGGTCAACAGCTCGCTTGAACTTTTTCTTTGGGGCCACAACAGCGACCTTGACAGGGACATCCTGTTCGGCGGATGTTTTGGCATAGATGAGTTTCAATGGAGGTTCACGCAGGCTCTTTCCTTCGGCAAAAAGGACCTCGAAGAGCTTTTTGCTCTTTAAGCGCTCTTTTTTTGCGAAGGTCAGCCTTTGAGTGTCCCCTTGAGGGGACCTTAGGGGTGTCTTCCCGTTACTACTATCAGGGTTTTCATTTTGCATTTCAAAAACAACTTGCTGTAAGGTCAACTAAACACTGAACATATTGCTTTTTTACCTCACGATCCTGTAACCGAATCAAATGTACACCTACTTTTTCTAGATGGCGTTCCCTTTGTGCATCCTTATCATATTTAAATTTATGGGATGCCCCATCAATTTCAATGGCGAGTTGCAGTTCATGACAATAAAAATCAACAATATAGCCCAATAAGGGGACTTGTCTGTGAAATTGAACGCTAAGAGCACGCTGTTTTATTTTTTGCCAAAGCAGCACTTCGGAAAGTGTGCTGTTTTTGCGTAGCTGTCTTGCAAGCTCTTTTAGTTTTGGATTGTATGGAATGATTTTGTTTTTCAAAGAATGTCGCCTAAAAGGAATTTAATGGCAACAAAATAATCAATCCAACCAAATAATAGGGTAAAGTACACCCCTAAGGTCCCCTGCCTGCGGCAGGCAGGCCTCAAGGGGACAATATCTGGGGTTGACCATCAAAAAAGGCGGCACAAATGGCCGCCCTGATATGTTTTTTGGAAAGAGATGTTTATTCCTCCGTTTGATATACGTTGTTCTCACCATCCACATCGGCCATGAGTTGTGAAGGGTCTATAACAATGGCCTTCACGTTCTCCAGCGGCATGTTCAGTGTGAACTCATAGGAAGGATATGCCCAGGGCCAATCGTCCAATACGGTCCTTTTCAAATCGGGATAAGGGTTTTCCTTTTCCCCGAACATCATCCGCAAGGGAATGTAAAAGGTTTGTTGGGTGCCGTCTTCCCCGACCACCAAAATATCCAAGGGCATGGGCATTTCCCCAATGCGCTCCAAAGAGATCTTGGTCTTTTCGCCATCGGCCTCCACGCTTTTTATGCCATAATCGATGGTGTTGGTCGTTTGGGTCCAATCGGTCAGGTACCAGTTGAGCTCCAAGCCAGAGACCTTTTCCGCGGTCCTTTTGATGTCGTTGGGCACAGGGTGCTTGAACTTGAAATCGTCATAATATTTTTTGATGGTCTCCATGAGTTTGTCCTGTCCAATAACGTAGCCCAATTGGGAGAGGAAAATAGATCCTTTGCTATAGGCCGAAATACCATAGGCAAAATTGGTGGTATAGCGGTCGGCATGGGTGCTCTGGGGCATTTCCAGACCTGAGTTCACCAAGGCGTAGTAGCCCCTGTATGACCCCTCGAAGGGGTTTTGTTTTTCCTGCTGCATGATTTCGTTCATGCAAAGGCTACTGATGAAGGTGGTGAAGCCTTCGTCCATCCACTCGTGCTCGGACTCGTTGGTGGCCAATACATGCTGGAACCAAGAGTGTGCCATTTCGTGCACCATCACCCCGACAAGACTTCCAAGTTCACGTCCGCCAGTGATCAGTGTGCTCATGGCATACTCCATTCCGCCGTCACCGCCCTGTACCACGGAATATTGTTCGTAGGGGTACTTTCCGATGTTCTTGCTGAAAAAAGCCATCGCCTCAGCAGTCTTGGGCGGGAGCTTTTTCCAGTTTTCAATGATTTCGGGGTTGTTCTTATAGTAAAAATGAAGCGTGGGACCATCTTCCATCTCAAGGATGTCATGGATGTATTCCGGGTCGGCGGCCCACATGAAATCATGGACCTTAGGGGCTTTGAAATGCCATGTCAGGGTCTTGCCCTTGGTCTTTACTTTGGTGCCCGGGGTTTCGTAACCGTGCCCGATTTCATTGGGGTTTTGCAAATACCCCGTTCCGCCCACGGTATATTCCTTGTCCAAGGTGATCTTCACGTCAAAATCGCCCCATACGCCATGGAACTCCCTGGCAATGTAAGGGTTGGGATGCCACCCCTCAAAATCGTATTCCGAAAGCTTGGGGTACCATTGGCTCATGGAAAGTGCCACGCCCTCACTGCTGTTCCTTCCTGCACGCCTTATCTGAAGCGGGACCTGTCCTTTGAAAGTCATTTCCAAAGTGGTCTTTCCTCCTGGGGGAATGGGTTTGGCAAGGTCCACGACAAGAATGGTCCCCTCTTCCTTGAAAGAAACAGGTTGTCCGTCCTGGGTAAGGGTCTCTGCATGCAGATAGCCCATTTCGCTTTCAGAAAGAGTGGAAATCCTGCTTTTGCCATCCTCCATCATCCTCTTGTCTGGATCTTTTATGTTCTGTAGCCTGATGTCCATCTCACTTCCGGGCTGGAAGGCATTGTAATACAGATGGTAGAATACACGGCCCAGTTCGTCTGGGGAATTGTTGGTATAGACCAGTTTTTGTGTTCCGGTATATTGATAGGTTTTTACATCCATGTCCACATCCATGGTGTAATCCACATGCTGTTGCCATTGGCCACTTTCCTGTGCGGTCATTAAAGAGGCACTGGCCAGTACTGAAAAGAAGAAAAAGCGTAAACGTTTCATGGTTATTTGGTGTTACTGTCGAGGGTCATTTTGCCTTTCGAGATGTTGTCCGCCAAAATTAGGGCATTGTAGGCATTGACCATTTTTCCTGATTTGGATATTTTGTCAAAAGTAGTAGCCTTGGTTTCGTCGCCGGCCACAATGACGGAAGATTTTGAACGGAGTCCCGATTGCATGACGATGTTTTTGATCTGTGGCGCCGAAAGGTCGGGGTAATGCGACCGGATCAGCGCGGCCACACCGGATACGGCGGGAGCCGCCATGGAAGTACCGCCCTGAAACTCATATTCGTTGTTGGGCATGGTGGAGTAAATTTTGTCGCCTGGGGCAAAAACATCCACATTTTGCTTGCCATAATTGGAGAAGGTTGCAATCATTTCGGAGCCATAGCTGCTGGTGAGTGCACCCACGGTGATCACATTGTCCACGAACTCGGTACTGCCAAACCTATGGTCATTTGGGTAGTTCGGGTTTTCGGGATCGTCAAGGTCCTCGCCGTCGTTTCCGGCGGCATGCACGATCAGCACATCCCTTGAGGCCGCATATTGAATGGCGTCATAGACCCATTGCGCTTCGGGCGAAAAGGACTTGCCAAAACTGCAATTAATGATGGATGCCCCGTTGTCCACAGCATATCGGATGCCTAAGGCAATGTCCTTGTCATATTCATCTCCGTTGGGAACGGCCCTGATGCTCATGATCTCCACATTGTTGGCCACTCCGTTGGCCCCTTTCCCGTTGTTTCTCGATGCGGCGATGATTCCGGCCACATGAGTCCCATGGCTTTCGGTCTTGACCATGTTTTTGGGGTTTCCATTGCCATAGGGAACATCCGTGATGTCGTAGGGATCGTCACCAACGGGTGTGCGTCCATTAAAATCCTTGTTGAGGTTATAGTTTACCTGATCGGTGAAATAGTTTATGCCCTCTGTAAGCTCGTCGATTACCTTTGGGATGCTTTCACCATAGGTGAACATTTGTGTGAGCACGGCCACACTTTGCTCCATTTGGGCCGTTTTTGGCTCAATGGAAAGCAACTCTTCTTTCGTGTAGGAATCCTTGCCGAGCTCCTCTTTGACGGCAGCGTCCGCATTTTTCACCACTTGAAAGATCTGTTCGTACTGTTGCTTGTTCTGAAGGGCCTGTGGATATTCTTCATCCAGCAACAGCCTTGCCTTGGCCCTATCCGACGCATCACCGATGTTCAAGCGTAGCATGCGGACATATTCCAATTGCTCGTTGTAGGCATCGCCCAAAAAGTTGTATCCGTGGATGTCGTCCACATATCCATTGCCGTCATCGTCCTTGCCATTATTGGGGATCTCGTCCTTGTTGGTCCAGAGCACGTCCTTCAGGTCCTCATGTTCCAAGTCCATTCCAGAGTCCAGAACGGCCACCACTACGGTCTTGCCCTTTTTGTTCTTGATGATTTCGGTGTAGGCCTTGTCCACGCTCATTCCCGGAATGGTGTCCATGATAAGGTCGGCATGGCCCCAATTTTTTTCCTCAGCCTCGGTAAGCTCAGAAACTTTTAAGGGTACGGTATCGATGTTTTCAATAGGGGTAGATACCAATGAAGTGGCCCCACAGCCCATCAAAAAAAGGGAGGCGGAAGCGGATATGAATAATAGTTTGCGATATGTGCGGTTCATAAAATATGTTTGTAAAAGTAAATCTCTATGGTGTTTTAAACAGTTCATCAAAGGAAAACGATTCGTTCAGCCTTGCCCCTTTTTCGGTTTGTTGAAGGGTGCAGAGCTGGTTGTGGGCGTCATGTTCAAAGAACAATATCCAATCGTTTTCCGCGGCATTGTCCAAAAATATGGCCTTTTCCTGAAGGGTGAGCAAGGGCCGGGTATCATATCCCATCACGTAGGGAAGGGGAATGTGGCCAACGGTGGGGATGAGGTCCGCAACGAAGACCACGGTCTTTCCTTTGTAGGAGATGTGTGGGAGCATTTGCTTGTCGGTATGTCCATCCACAAAGTGGATGCCAAAGCCCAGTACGGAATTTTTCAAAAAAGGGGCTTCGCCCCGATCTATAAAATGGAGCTGGCCGCTTTCTTCCATCGGCAGCAGGTTTTCTTTCAAAAAAGAAGCCTTTTCACGAGCGTTGGGCTTGGTGGCCCATTCCCAGTGGTCTTTGTTGGTCCAAAATCGAGCGTTCTTGAAAGCCGGTTCATATCCCGTTCGGTCCTTGTTCCATTGGATGCTGCCACCACAATGGTCAAAATGGAGGTGGGTCAAGAAAACATCCGTAATATCATCACGATGAAACCCCGCTTTTTCCAAAGAACCGGCCAAAGTATGGTCGCCCCATAGGTAATAGTAACCAAAGAATTTTTCGGATTGTTTGTTTCCCATGCCGTTATCGATTAAAATCAATCGATCCCCATCCTCTATCAAAAGACAACGGGCGGCAATATCGATCATATTGTTGGCATCAGCGGGATTGGTTTTGTTCCAAATGGATTTTGGCACCACACCGAACATGGCACCCCCATCCAACTTGAAATTACCGGTCTCTATGGGATAAATTGTCATTTAGAAAGTAAAACGGCATGCAAAATAAGAAAAGCACCATCCAAATAATGAAAAAATAAGGTTTTATTGGCCGTATTTTAACAAAAACCAGATAAGAAACCTTCTCCAATATCACTGCCTTTGGGGTTTGCACACCACTTTCCACCAGGTTAAAAATAATTGGATATCAAAAAAGGACACGTCTTCCGTCTCAAAACGAATATCTAAAAGAAAAGCAGTAAATTTCCAAAAAACAAAGACAATGCTCGAACTTGCTGGGATTATTATTCTAGGCATTATTGCTCAATGGGTGGCTTGGCGCTTTAAGATTCCGGCCATTTTGCCATTGATTTTGATAGGTCTGTTGGTAGGGCCCATTGCCACTTTGTACACTGAAGATGGCTC
>JASBTQ010000009.1 GCA_030148335.1 Allomuricauda sp.
TCTGAGATTTTAGTTACAATATCTGCTTTCGTCATTTCTCTTGATTATTTTTCTTATTTTTTTAGGCTTGCAAATATAAACATTAAAATTAATCTTTCATTTAAAGCCTTTAATTTTAAGTATATAAACTGATACATTTGGTCCATAGTATTTTTGAGCATGTCTTTTTCCCATAAAATTCTGGCCTGGTATGGCGAGCACCAACGTGACCTTCCTTGGAGGAAAACCCGTGATCCCTATAAAGTTTGGCTGTCCGAGATCATGCTCCAGCAGACCCGTGTGGCACAGGGGATGCCCTACTACCATAGGTTCTTGGAAGCTTTCCCGACGGTTCGTGACCTTGCGGCGGCATCCGAGGAAAAGGTGCTGAAGCTCTGGCAAGGCCTGGGATATTATTCCCGGGCGCGTAACCTTCATGCAACGGCAAAAATGGTGATCAGCGATCATGGAGGAGAATTTCCACGGACCTACGAGGGTCTGAAATCCCTGAAAGGTGTGGGGGATTACACCGCCAGTGCCATAGCCTCTTTCTGTTTTGATGTCCCCGAACCCGTAGTGGATGGCAATGTGTACCGGGTGCTGGCCAGGTATTTTGGTGTGGACCTACCTATAAATAGTACGGAAGGCATCAAATATTTCAAGGAATTGGCCCGTGAGGTCATGGATGTGCCGAATATCAGGGATTATAATCAGGGAATTATGGAATTCGGGGCCATACAATGTGCGCCAAAGAAACCCTATTGCCTGCTGTGCCCGCTGAATGAAAGCTGTGTTGCGTTGAAGGAAAACAAGGTGGATGTACTTCCCGTCAAATTGAACAAGACCAAGATCAAGGAACGCCATTTCAATTATTTGGTGTTCTTGGATGATGAAGGCCATACGCTGATGGAACAACGGCGAGGCAAGGGAATTTGGCAGAACCTTTATCAATTTCCTTTGGTGGAATCCAATCAAGAGTTGGACCAACAATCCCTTCAACAGCAACTGGAGGACAAAAATGGGATTCCCGAAGTGGAGTCCCTTACCTTATATAATTTGGATGGCCCCATAGTCCACAAACTGTCCCATCAGCACTTGTACACCAAATTTTGGATGGCAAAAACTCAGGACACGCTGGAAGATGGTATCCATTGGGACGAGATAACGGCCTTTCCTGTCCCTGTTTTGATCGCGGATTTCATCCAGACATTTAAAATTTAGTACTTTTGATAAATTAAAGAGTTATGAGCGGAACATTGAACAAAGTAATGCTGATCGGGCATTTGGGAGACGAAGTGAAAATCCACTATTTTGAAGGTGGAAATTGCGTTGCCCGATTCCCCTTGGCCACCAATGAGACCTATACCAACAGGCAAACGGGTGAGAAGGTGACCAACACGGATTGGCACAACATCGTAGTGAGGAACAAGGCCGCCGAAGTCTGTGAAAAATACCTCAGCAAAGGGGACAAGGTGTATGTGGAAGGCAGGTTGAAGAACAGACAGTGGCAAGGTGAGGACGGCAATATGCGGTACACCACCGAAGTGCATGTCCAGGATTTCACCTTTTTGACCACCAAGAACGAAAGTATGGCCAACGCACAGACAACAGCGGCCCCAGAACAAAGAGAACCTATTAGCAACCAAGGTCCGACCGCGCCGATGGACGACACCGAAGAAGATGACGACCTGCCATTTTAAAACCAAAGTCTAAAGCAATACCATTTGGATCCCGAGCCCCATTGTTTGGTCTTTTTCTTTACAGCTTTTAGTGGTATTTTCACTATCAAGGTGATCGTGCTCATAGTGCTCTTGATTTGTTCGGCATTGATCTCTGGAGCGGAAGTGGCGTTGTTCGGGCTTTCACAGACAGAGCTGAACGAGATGGAAGAAAGCGGGTCCTCCCGTGAAAAACTCATCGTGAAATTGTTGGAAAAGCCCAAAAAGTTATTGGCCACCATTCTCATCACCAACAATGCCATCAATATAGGTATCGTATTGCTGTTCAGTTCCATTGGAGATACCCTTTTTTCAGGTATCGATGGAACCCTTCGCTTTTTATTGGAAGTGGTCGTGGCCACCTTTCTGATCTTGATGTTCGGGGAAATCCTGCCCAAGATATATGCCAATAGGAACCGGGTACAGTTCTCCCATTTTATGGCGATCCCGGTCAACGGCCTTAGCTTTCTTTTCACGCCTCTGAGCTCACCGATGAGGTCAGCCACCTTGTTTTTAGAGGAAAAATTAGGGAAGCGAAAATCAAGTCTGAGCGTGGACCACTTGTCCCAGGCATTGGAATTGGCTTCTGAAGGCGATACCACAAAGGAAGAACAAAAGATATTGGAAGGCATCGTTACCTTTGGTAACACCGATACCAAACAGGTGATGCGGCCCCGCATCGATATTTTTGCGGTCAACGAGAAAATGAAATTTCCCGAAGTGCTCCAAGAAATCAAAAAGAACGGATATTCCAGGATCCCCGTGTTTTCCGAGAACATGGACAATGTGTTGGGCGTACTCTATGTAAAGGACCTATTGCCTTATATAGATAGGAAGACCTTCAATTGGATGTCCCTCATTCGGGAACCCTATTTTGTACCGGAGAACAAGAAGCTGGACGATCTGTTGCTGGAGTTTCAGGACAAGAAGAACCACTTGGCCGTTGTAGTGGACGAATATGGAGGTACCTCGGGCATCGTGACCTTGGAGGACATCATTGAGGAAATTGTGGGTGACATCAGCGATGAGTTCGACGATGAGGACTTGGTCTTCTCCAAATTGGACGATTACAATTATGTATTTGACGGCAAAACCACATTAAAGGATTTCTATCGGGTCGTGAAAATTGAGAACGAGGAGGAATTTGAATCTAAGAAAGGGGAATCGGAGACTATAGCTGGGTTTGTGCTGGAAATTTCGGGCAGTTTCCCCAAACAGGGAGAGAAAGTATTGTTCAAGGAATACCAGTTCATTGTGGAAAGCATGGACAAAAAAAGGTTGAAACGCATAAAAGTTACGTTGCCACATGAAGCATAGCAGATTGATTTTCGTATCCATTTCCCTATCGCTTTTGATGATGGGCTGCAAGGAAGATGTGCTGCCCAAGCCCAAGGCCATGTTGCGGTTGGATTATCCTACCGCCGAATATGTGGAGACCGATGTGGACTGTGCCTATATTTTTGACCGGAACATAACTTCGAACATCACGGAGAACAAAGATTGCTCTCTTGTCCTCGACTATCCCCAAATGAAAGGAGCCATTTTTCTAACCTATAAAAAAGTGGACGGCAATATCAGGGAGTTGATGATCGATGCGGAAAAACTGACCTACGAGCATGTGGTGAAGGCCGACCAGATTGCCCCTGTGGAATACCAGCATCCGGAAGAAAAAGTATATGGAAAGTTTTTTGAAGTGACCGGGAATGCTGCCTCACAGTCGCAGTTCTATGTCACGGACAGTACCAATCATTTTGTGACAGGTTCCCTATATTTCTACGCAAAACCCAATTACGATTCCATTTTGCCAGCGGCGATGTACTTGCAGAACGACATTCGCAATATCATGGAAAGCTTGAAGTGGAAAAAATAATTAGTGCAGGGTGTCTTTTGCAATAAGCGCTTCGGCCCTTTCAATGCTCCCGTTGATCTGTTCCTTAAGGGCTTTTACCTTTGCCTCTTCCTCATCCAGCCATAGTTGTTTTTGCTCGCTGAGTTCCTTGCCATTCAGGATTTCATCGGAATCAAATCTGTCGCCAAAATCCTTCATCCAGTCCATCATAGACTTGTGGGCCGACTGAAGGTCTCGCATGGCCGTTTCATACTCTTGCCCCACTGCGGTAGTGTCCACTTTGGTTTTGAGCTCACCTACCAGTTTTCCCAGTTTCCCCATTTTGGGCATCACTTCGTCATGGATGGCCATCACCTGCTCCATTTGGGTGGGTCCTTCAGGAGCTTTTTTCGCTTCCTTGCACGAAAAACAAAAAATCAATAGGGTACAGGTAAATGTTGAAAGGATTTTTCTCATGGTAAAGTTTTTTCAAAAATAATACATTGTTCCAAAGCAAGTGTTATTTGGGTTGAAGAAGAAATGAGCAAAAGAAAAAGGGCACTTAAGAAGTGCCCTTTTTATGGATTGTGTTTGTTTTTATTTGAAATCGGAAGCATCGACCCCTTCGTTCACCTTGAGTTCCTTTACCAAAAACTCAAAGCTTTGCGGCCCCATGCTCTGGGTGATCTTGAACGGGAACTTGATACCGGAAACTTCCTGATAGTCACCAAAGCCCACAGTGTTCGTCATTTGCTGTCCTTGCATCTCTTCCGTGCTGACCTCTTGGACCTTGAGGCCAGTCTCCATGTCATAAAAAGCAGTTTTCTTTTCACTGATCTTGAGTTTGTAGGCTTTCTTCCCATCAACAGGTTCAATGCCCTCCAAAGTAATGCCGCCAGCGGTCAGATAGTTCAGTTCCGGAAAGGCTGCAGACTCTTCCTTGATCTTATCGATCTCTTCGGGCGAGAGGTCCTTGCGCTGTCCTTGGACGACCATATAACCGGAATCACCATCCAATACCTGTTTTTGCATGGAGTTGCCCATCACTTTTACATCTTGCATGAACTGGTCCTTGGTGGTTTTTTTCATTTCAAGCTCCAGTTTCATGCCCTGCATTTCTGCCTCGGCTACCATGGAATAGGATTCCACGCCTTCCAGTTTGCTCTTTCCGCCGACGGCCCCAATGTATTTCTCCAATACGGTGTTTGCGGTCACCCCGGCGGGAATTTCAGCGGTGTAATTGGGCTTTTCGCCTTTGCTGGCATATTTGTCATAGAAAAGTACGGGAACGGTCTTCCCTTTGAAGGAGACTTTTTCCAAGTTTTCCAGTACATCGGTTCCTTTTCCGGTGACCACCACCCTGGCATTGGAGGTGGAAAAGTGTTTTTTGGGCCGCTTTTTGGACATCCTCGACCGTCACCGCATCGATACGTTCCAGATAGGTTTTATAGAAATCCTTGGGAAGGTCCTCGGTTTCAATGTTCAGGGCATAATTGGCCACAGTCTCTGGTCTTTCCAAAGCCATGACGAAGCTTCCCGCGTATTTTGCCTTGGCATTGGCCAACTCCTCTTGGGAAACGGGTTCGGAGGTGATCTTGTCTATCTCCTGAAGTATTTGGACCACGGAGCTGTCTGTGACGGCGTTTCGCACTTGGGCGTATGCGCTAAAGCGCATGGGGCTGTATTTGTTGTCCAAAATATTGGAATACGAACCGTAAGTATACCCCTTGTCTTCTCTTAAGTTCTTGAACAAACGGGCCTGGGATCCCCCACCCAATATCCTGTTGGCCAAGAGAGCGTCCAGATAATCATCATCCTTCATTTTCAGGTTGGTGATGTTCTGTACGGCCACTTCGGATTGTACAGCATTGGGCACATCCACAAAATTGATCTGGGTGTATTGTGCATCCGAGGGATCGGAATAGGCAAAGGATGGTGGCACGGCCTTGGTCCAAGGGGTGAAATGTTTGGTCACCAATTCTTTTACATTGTCAAAATCCACATCACCAATGACCACCAAGTAGGCATTTGCGGGTACAAAATAGGATCTGTAGAATTGCTCCACATCCATCAGCGTAACCTTGTTGACGGTTTCCTCTGTGGTGATTTCACCAAAGGGATGGTCCTTTCCGTAGGCCAGGGCCAATTGTACCCTATCGGCAATGGCAGAAACATCTTTTTCCTGTGATTTTAGTCCCGTTATGAGTTTTTCTTTCTCCTTTTCAAACTCCTCTTGGGTGAAGTTGGGATTGAGCGAGGCATCGGCCATCAGTTCTAGGATCCGTGGGAAATATTTGGACAGGCAGCTTGCAAAGGCACTTTGGCCCCCCACATAAATGTTCGCTCCCAAAAAATCCACTTCTTCATAAAAATCGTCCTTGGGAATGTTCTTGGATCCCTTGCCGAGCATACTTGAGGTAAGATCCGAGACCCCTGCCTTGTTTCCTTGCAGAATAGGGGGGTTGTCTATGGTCAATTGGATACGCACCCTTGGCAGTTTGTGGTTTTCCACCACCAACACCTTCAGTCCATTGCTCAGTTCAAAACGGGCGGGTTCCTTTAAATTGATCTCTGGAGCGGGTCCTGGTTTGGGTTGTTTGCTCCTGTCTATCTGTGCGTAGGATGCTGTCATCAAAAGGGACAGCACGGTCAATACAATATATCTTTTCATCTTAATTGGCTGCTTTTTGTTCAGGTAGATATTCCAGTTCCACACGTTGGTTCACTTTCAGGTATTTTTTGGCCACTTCCATGATCTCTTCACGGGTTATGGAGCGATAAATATCGATTTCTGTGTTGATGAGGTTGGTGTCGTCCTTCAACATATAGTTTTCCGCCAAGGAATTGGCAATGCCCTGAACACTGCTGTTGGCATTCACAAATTGGTTCTCGAACTTGTTCAGGAGCTTTTGATGGTCTTTTTCGGAAATGAGTTCCATCTGCAGTTTCAGGATTTCCTCATCGATTTCCTTTTTGATGTCCTGGATGGAATTTTCGCCTACGGGAAGCCCGCCCACAATGTAGGAACTGTAATCTTCCGCATCGATGGGCACGGAAAGGATCTGAAGGGCCATTTTCTTCTCGTCCACCAATTTTTTATAGAGCTTGGAACTTTCCCCGTCGCTCAGATAAGTGGAAATCATATTGATGACATAGGCATCCCGTTGTCCTTGTCCAGGTGTCCGGTAGGCCAAAAGAATTGCTGGGATCTGGATGTTCGGATCATGGTATTTGGCAGATATGGTCTGGGTAATGGGATCTTCCTTGATGTTTGGTCTTTGGATTGCCGCGCCCTTTGGAATGGCACCAAAGTAATCGGCGACCATTTTTTTGGTCTTGGCGGTATCAAAATCACCCGCAATTACCAAAACGGCATTGTTGGGCACATAATAGGTTTTGTTGAATTTTTTGAAATCGTCCAGAGTGGCACTGGCCAAATGGTCCAAGGAACCGATAACGCCCCAGCGGTACGGATGCTTGGAGTAGAGGTTTTTGAGTAGTTCCTCAAAAAATGCACCGTAGGGCGAGTTGTCCACACGCAACCTGCGTTCTTCCTGTACCACTTCTTTTTGGGTGTCCACACCAATTTGACCAATGATAGGGTGCATCAATCTTTCAGATTCCAACCAAAGACCCACTTCCAAACTGTTGGATGGAAATGTCTCATAGTAATAAGTGCGGTCCAAGAATGTGTTGGCATTGCCGCTGCCCCCATTGGAGGACACGATCTTGTCCCATTCCCCCCGTTCAATGTTTTTGGTACCTTCGAACAATAGGTGTTCAAAGAAATGGGCAAAGCCCGTTTTTTGGGGATCTTCGTCCTTGGATCCCACGTGGTACATGACCGAAGTGGTGACCACGGGCGCTGAATTGTCCCGGTGCAGGATCACATGCAGCCCATTGTCCAGGTCATACTCTTCGAAAACCACTTCCTGTGCGGAAAGAAGCCCCCCTGCAAAGAGCATGGAAAATGCTGAAAGCAAATGTTTTTTCATAAAGGTTTAAATTTTATAGTGAAAGATTAGTATTGAGGTTGGTATTGATTTTCTGATGGATGTTACACTAAAATAGCATAAAATTTGGAAGATGGGCAGGAAGCGGTCAAGTCTTTTGGGATAAATAGTGGTATAATTCACAAACATTCTGTAATTTAAACATCACATCCAAAAAAACCAAGTGATGAAAAAAATGACCCTTCCCATCCGTTTCGGAATTGTGACCAGTGCCGTGCTGATCGCTTATTTTTTGATATTGGCGCTCATGGGAAAGCACACCAATGTGTTCTACAGTCTTTTTAACGGTATCATCACAGGTTTTGGGATCTACGAGACCATAAAGTACACCAAACTCAGGCAGGGCAAGAACTTTAACTATGGCGTTGGTTTCACGGCAGGCATCACCACTGGGTTTATTGCCACGCTGCTGTTCACCATTTTCTTCGCATTCTATACCACCGAACTGGACACCAGTTTTCTTGATGAGCTCTCCACGGTTTGGTCCAAGGACTATAAAAATTTTGAAGGGATAGTTTTCTTTACGGTGGCCATTATGGGATTTGCAACCTCCTTGGTATTGACCCTTTCCTTCATGCAACTCTTCAAAACGTCCAACAATACCAAAAATGTTGGGCAAATGAGGGAATAATACTTGTGGATTAAGGATTTAGCAGTATATTTGCACCCGCTAATTTTGATAAAGCGAAGTAATTTTAATCTAATCAACGTATTATGTACGCAATTGTAGAGATGGCAGGGCAGCAATTCAAAGTTGCAAAAGACCAGAAAGTGTACGTTCACCGTTTGCAGGAAGAAGAAGGAAAAAAGGTCACTTTTGACAAAGTCCTTCTTTTGGAAGACGGAGGTGACGTAACCATTGGCGCCCCAGTCATAGATGGTGCGGCTGTAGAGGCCAAAATCGTTAAGCACCTTAAAGGTGATAAGGTAATCGTCTTCAAGAAGAAAAGACGTAAAGGTTACCAAAAGAAAAACGGTCACAGACAATATTTGACCGAGATCGTGGTTGAAAGTATTGTTGTCAAAGGTGCCAAGAAAGCGGCTCCTGCCAAGGCAAAAGCTGATGAAAAACCAGTTGAAGTTCCAAAGGCAGCTGAGAAAAAAGCTGAGGCCCCAAAGAAGGAAGCCCCAAAGGCAACCGAGGACCTAAGCTCCAAAACAGTGGCCGAATTGAGGGACATGGCCAAGGTCAAGGACATTAGCGGTTACTCTTCCATGAAGAAAGCCGAGTTGATCGAAGCATTAAGCAAATAAGAAAAGAACTAAAATTTATATATCATGGCTCACAAGAAAGGTGTAGGTAGTTCAAAAAACGGTAGGGAATCAGAATCGAAACGCTTGGGCGTCAAGATTTTTGGTGGCCAGGCAGCTGTTGCCGGTAACATCATAGTTAGACAACGTGGTACCAAGCACAATCCTGGAGACAACGTATACGCAGGTAAAGACCACACTTTGCATGCCAAGGTGGACGGTATCGTTAAGTTTGAGAAAAAGGCAAGTGGAAAATCTTTCGTTTCCATTGAGCCATTCCAAGCGTAAGGAAAAAAACCCTATAATTGAAAAGGCCCTCTGCATATGTAGAGGGCCTTTTTTTTTGGCTATTTTTTAATGGTTTCATAACCTAAAGGTGATGTTCTGGTGAGGATCATTGGCGTTCTTGATAGCTTATTTTCCTTCATTGCCAATGAAAAAGGTCTTCGGGTTTGTTTATGTGGTAGTGCTCACAACTGTGCTGGTCCAATCAGTTGGTCTTGCCCAACAAGCCAATCGTACAATTTCCAATATCGGGACGCCTGATTCCACTTTTCATGCCCTTCAGAAGCGATTGGAAGAATCCAAATCTCCTATAAAAATAGCAGAGGCCCATCTGCAATTGGGCGAGTATTATCATTCCTTCGGATTGTATTCAGAGGCGATGGAGGAATACAACCAGGCGTTGGAACAATTGGGAACCGAACTGGACGACCCACTTTTCTTCCTTCTGAACACCCATATTGGCAAGGTGTATCTCTCGCTCAACAATTTTGAATTGGCTGAACAGCATTTTGAAGAAACCCGAAAATCATCGATACAGTTAAAGGATGATAGAGGACTTGCCATCTCCTTGGGACTGCTCGGCACAAGCCATGAAAAACAGGGGGAGTATGAGGAGGCCTTGAAAGATCAAGAAGAAAGCCTTTCCTTGTTCGAAAAGCTGGGGGATCCGCACGGTGTGGCCATGACGAACGAGAACATTGGGAGCATTTATGAGGATTTGGAGCAGTTTGAGTTGGCTTACCAATTTTTCCGTAGGGCCTATGACTACTTGAAAGGTTCCAAATCTGTAGAAGAAGTGAATGTGCTCAACAATTTGGGAGACACATTCAGAAAAACAGGAAAGTATGTGCCTGCATTTGAGGAAACTTCCAAAGCCTTGAACATTGCCGAGGCGCTGAACGATCTCCATCAAATGGAAAGTGCCCACAAAGATCTGTCCAAGACCTATGCCCTCATGGGTGACTATGAAAAGGCACATGCCCACCTCCTTCAGGCGGAGGAATTCAACAGTGCCATGCTCCGATCACAGAACACGGATCAGCTCAATGTACTCCAGACCATATACGAGACCAATAAAAAAGAAGCGGAGATCCAGTTGCTCAAGGAGCAGAACAAGGTAAGTGTCGCCAACCAAAACCTCTTGTGGGTGGCCCTGTTCGCCATTGTAGCCATCCTTACCATTGGGTACAACTATTTGGGAAGAAAAAGAAAGGCCAAGCTGAAGATCCAGGAATACAAACAGCGAATGTTGAAGGCGGAATTGGAGAAAAAGGCCATTGAGGAGAAGAATTTGCAAGATGAAGTCCAGTTGAAAGCAGCCTCCCTGTCCCGATACAGCCTTCATTTGTCCCAGAAGAACAAGATCTTGCTGGATCTGGCGAATACCCTCAGGAACATTGCTGCCCGAAAAAACATGGATACCTCGCGCAAGATCAAGGAACTGGTGAAGGAAATCGATTTTAACCTACAGCAGGAACAGGAATGGGATGAGTTCATGATCTTTTTCAAAGAGATCCATCCAGAGTTCATCAAAAAACTATCCTCCTTATCCGAAAACAGCCTGTCGCCCGCAGAACTCCGTTTGGGGATGTTGTTGCGGTTGAACCTGTCCTCCAAGGAAATTGCCTCCATTTTGAGGGTCACACCGGACAGTGTTCGCGTGGCGCGTCACCGATTAAGAAAAAAGTTGCCCATCGACCAAAAAGAGGAGTTGGTAAATTTTATGATCGATCTCTGACCCCTTTTTTCACCTCTCATTTGGAAAAGGTTAGCCCAATGTAAACTAACTGTAATTGTTGCCCTGTTGTTTCTGCCCTTTTTCACTTTTGTTTCCTTTTTGTTTCCCTTTAATTTAAATCATAATCGACTGATATACATAGTTTTGGATTGAATTCTAATACGAACCAAAATGAAACTGATGAACCTTAAAAAACTAGCTTTTGTAACGCTTTTTTTACTGTTTGGCCTCGCAAATGCACAGGCCCAAATAGGAAATATACAAGGGACCATTACCGATGAAAACGGGATATATGTCCCAGGGGCAAATGTGTATATCAAGTCCATCTCCAAGGGGGGGATAACGGATTTTGACGGGCGATTTACCTTGGTGGGCATTCCTGCCGGCGACCACACACTGACCATTACTTATATGGGTTATGCGGATGTGGAGCAGCAAGTTTCCGTCACGGCCGGACAGACCGTTTCGGTGGGCATCGTGCTCAACCCGACCAATGTGGAGCTCGATGAGGTACAAGTAAGTGCCTATGGGCTCAGTGGTCAGGCAAAGGCGCTGAACACACAAAGAACAAACCTGAACATTACCAATGTGGTGTCCACTGACCAAATCGGAAAATTTCCCGATGCGAACATTGGGGATGCCGTCAAGCGTATTCCCGGAATCACCATGCAGGTGGACCAAGGGGAAGCCAGGAACATTATCGTACGGGGTCTATCCCCACAATTGAACTCCGTGACCCTGAACGGGAGCAGGATCCCATCTGCGGAAGCGGACAACAGGAACATCCAAATGGATTTGATCCCTTCAGATATGATCCAGACCATTGAAGTGAACAAAGCCGTTACCCCTGATATGGATGCAGACGCCTTGGGGGGATCTGTGAACTTGGTCACCCGGACTGCACCGCAAGGGTTCAGGCTTTCGGCCACCGCTGGTTCAGGGGTGAACTTTATTACCGATAAAGGTATTTGGAACGGATCACTCTTGGTAGGAGATCGTACCAACGATGGCAAATTTGGATGGATGGTTTCGGCCACCATCAACGATAATGATTTTGGATCGCACAACATCGAGGCCGAATGGACCGATGAATTTGAATACAACACAGGTGTGGAGGACGAAGAGGGTGAGCCTATTTTGGAAGAAGTGGATGTGGATCCCTATACCAATGTCACCGAGCAACGCACCTATTTGGTGCAACGGGTAAGACGTAGCTTTGCGGCCAATTTTGATTTCCAGATCAACCCGAGCAATAATATCTTCCTGAAGACCATGTACAACTGGAGAGACGACCGTGAAAACCGGTTTGCCTTGACCCAGGAGGTATTGGACGGAGAGGATATCGAGGAAGGCGACTTTACCATTGCCAATGGGGTGCCCACAAGGTTTCCGGCTGAGGTGGTCCGGGAAACCAAGGGAGGTATCGCCGGAGGGCGTAACCAAAACCGTAGGTTGGAAGATCAGCGTATGCAGAACTATACCCTTGGCGGTAACCACTTGTTCGGTAGCCTAAAGTTCGACTGGATGGGGTCTTATGCCAAGGCATCCGAGGAACGCTTGAACGAAAGATATGCGGTCTATGCCACCGAATACATCGTCAACAACGACAACAGCAACCCAAGATACCCGATCATGACCGCTGCCAATGCCAGTGATTTCAACGATTTGGGGGCATTTGAATTTGACGAACTGACCAACGAGAACCAGTACACCGAAGAAGAGGACATGAACTTCTTTACCAATTTTGAATTGCCTGCTGACCTATTGGGCAATGGCGGTACAATAAAGTTCGGTGCCAGGGGACGCTTTAAGACCAAGGAAAGAAACAACGATTTCTTCGAATACGATTTTGAGGACCTGTACCCTAACTTGGCCGATTTGCCGGTCAAGGACTACACCAATCCTGATTTCTTGGCTGGGAACAAATATCAGGCAGGAAATTTTGCCAGTGAAGAATGGTTGGGTTCCTTGGACCTGAACAGTACCAATGGGGAAGCAGCTCCTAGAGAATTCCTTCCAGGCAATTTTGAAGTGAAGGAAAATGTATGGGCCGCCTATGCCATGATCAACCAAAAAGTAACCGATAAGTTGAGCATATTGGCAGGTCTTCGGATGGAAAACACCAAATTGGAGACCGAGGGTAATAGGGTGACCTATATTGAAGAGGACGAAGATGCCGGAATAGAGGAGGGGATTGAAGTGGAACAGGTTTCCGATGAGAACTCGTACACCAATCTATTGCCTGGCATCCATTTTAAGTATGATTTGGATAATAGTACCGTTTTGAGGCTGGCTTGGACCAATACGTTGGCCCGCCCCAACTATGTGGACTTGATTCCAAGGGCAGAAATTGTGAATGAGGATAGTGAAGTCATTGTGGGCAACCCAGAGCTTGATCCTACCACTTCCATGAACTTTGACTTCAATGCCGAGCACTATTTTGAAAGTGTGGGGATCATCTCTGGAGGTGTTTTTTACAAAAGGATAAATGATTTCATCTACACCTACATCACAGAGGCAGAAGACGACACCTTTGGTGTCGGTACCACAGGGTATGATGTGTTCCAACCCTTGAATGGCGACGCTGCTTCCATTTTTGGTGCTGAGGTCTCCTTCCAGCGACAGTTAGATTTCTTGCCCGGTTTTGCCAGAAATTTCAGTATCTATCTGAATTACACCTATTTGAGTTCAAGTGCCGACGGCATCCGCAACGAGGATGGAGACGAACGTACCGATCTGGACCTGCCCAACACTGCACCCAATATGTTCAACGGGTCTTTGGGTTATGCCGATAAAAGGTTCAGCGCAAGGTTGTCTGCCAACTTCTCCGATTCCTATATCGATGAAATCGGGGGCAACGCCTTTGAGGACAGGTACTATGACACCCAGTTCTTCCTGGATTTCAATGCAAGCTACGCTATCAACAAGAACCTAAGGCTCTATGCAGATGTCAACAACATCACCAACCAACCATTGCGCTATTTCCAAAGTGTAAAGGAAAGGACCCAACAGGCCGAGTTCTACGATATCCGCTTTACTTTTGGATTGAAGTACGACCTTTTCAAAAAATAGGAGGGTGCATATCTATATTAGAAAAACAAACAAAGTCGCATCGGGCAGTGTCAGGAATTCACAAGGGTAAAACCAAAAAGTTCCTGATGCTGATCGACTTGACAAAATGCAAATGAATTCATTATGATCAAAAGATATATCCCATTTTGTATGCTATTGGCCATGATTTCCTGCAAGCAGCAAGGAAGTAAGCTGCCGGCCATCGCCCCGGACATCATTACCGAAAAAGCACCCAACGATACCGATGACCCTGCCATTTGGATCCATCCCGAAGATGCCTCAAAGAGCATCGTTTTTGGAACCGATAAGGAGACCAACGGTGGCGTCTATGCCTACGACCTGAACGGAAAAATCATTAGGGAAAAATCAATTACGGATATCCAACGGCCCAACAATGTGGATGTGGAATATGGCTTCCAGTTGAACGATTCCGTTGCCGTGGATGTGATTGCTTTCACGGAACGCGAGAAACAACAGATCCGATTGTTTTCCGTTCCCGATATGAAACCTTTGGATGGTGACGGTTTCCCCGTTTTTGAAGATGAAACGGATGTGGAACAGCGTTTGGCCATGGGAATCAGTCTGTACAAATCACCCAAAGATTCATCAATCTATGCCATTGTGGGCCGAAAGATTGGCCCCAGCGGTTCTTACCTCTATCAATATAAATTGGAATCCGACAGCACAGGGGTTTCTACCCTTTTGGTGCGGAAATTCGGAAGCTTTACCGGAGGAAAGGAAATCGAGGCGATTGCCGTGGACAACGAGCTGGGCTTTGTGTACTATTCCGATGAGGGCGAATGCGTGAAAAAATATCATGCGGAACCCAGCATGGGCAACGAAGAACTGGCCTGTTTTGGAGGCGAGCTGTTTTTGGAGGACATTGAAGGAATTGCCATCGCCAAATATCCCAACGGAGAGGGCTATATCATTGTTTCCGATCAGCAAAGGGGGCAATTCAACATTTTCTCCCGAAAGGACAACAGCTTTATCAAAGCGGTGAACCTATCCACGACCGAGACCGATGGTTGCGATGTAGTCACGGTGCCTTTGAACGATACCTTCCCGAATGGTCTCTTTGCCGCTATGAACGACGCGAAGGACTTTTATTTTTATGATCTGGGAAAGGTGTTGGATTTGGATTGACGCCTAAAAACGAAGTTTCCGTTTTCGGGCCGTGATTTCCCAAGTGTCGAATTTCCTTCCGTTTTTGATCACCGATACTTCATCATGAAGATTGATGGTGGGGCAAATGTGGTAGGGAACACCGTAGAGCACGTCCCCGACCTTCCATTTGTCCCAGTCCTGAACCTTGATCACCCCATGTTCTTCACTTTGTGAAACCAGTTCATAGGTATCAAGGTTCAGGAATTTTATGCGTTTGTCAACAGGGTTTTCGGAAGCCACGGATTTATGGCCCATATCCACGGTAATGATGCCCTCGGTGGGTTTGGAGATGATGCGGGTGACCAGAAGGGCAGCATATTTAAACTCCTGTTCCGTCAATTTTTCGCCATACCCCCAATCCCAGAGCACGCAGGTACCCGGACTGGTGATCCTGTTTTCCTGCAATACATGTGAGGTGAAAGAAGGTGTTCCCCCACAGATGAGTTGGGCTTGTGGATAATCTATTCGGAGGGTCTCAAAATAGGTTTGCACATCCCTGACACCTGATTCTATCTTTTCCTTCCGGACCGAAAAATCAGCGTCCCTCAAATGACCATCATAGGCATGCAATCCTTTGAATGACAGGTTTTTGCAAATTTTCAAATAATCCAGCAACACATCTAGCTCCGTCCCGATCTTGATTCCGGAACGGTCCATACCATTGTTGATGTCGATATGGATATTGACGATGAGTTCCTGTTCCAGGGCTTTTTGGTTCAACAATTCGGCGCTGTCAATATTGTCGATCAAGGTCGAAAACTGCGTATCGGGAAAGTTCTGGACCAATTGGATGAACCTATCCACTTTGGGCCCCACCATTTGATGTGCGATCAGAATGGATGCTGCCCCGGCCTCGGCGGCCATTTCCGCTTCGGCTATGGTCGAGGCCTTGAAGCTGGTAATGCCCGACTCCACTAAAAATTGCATCACTTTGGGCATTTTGTTGGTCTTGATATGGGGCATCAACCTTTGGGTGTCCCCAACCGCCAAAGAGATCATCTTTTGTATGTTGTAGGCTAAGTGGTCCAGATAGAGTACCACGGAGGGAGAGTCCACAGTTTCCAAATTCTGAATGGGGTACCAGTTGTTTTCCATTGTTGGGATTTTTGATCGTATAAAGGTAAGGATAGGTGGGCAATAAAAAGAGCTCTCCAAAAGTGTCATTCTGAACTAAATGAAAAATCTCCGATTTCCCACCATAAGCACGAAGGATCAAAACGATTGGCTTTGAAAAGAAAACCCTCACATTGCTGCAAGGGTTTTAATTCTCAAGTCTAGTATCTCACATCTAGAATCTAATATCTATAATAATCCGGTTTGAAAGGACCATCAACGGTAACGCCGATATATTCGGCCTGGTCTTCCTTGAGTTCGGTAAGCTCGGCACCCAAACGGGCCAAATGCAGTTTGGCCACTTTTTCGTCCAAGTGCTTCGGAAGCATATATACCTCATTTTCATACTTGTCACTATGGTTCCATAGCTCTATTTGTGCCAAAGTCTGGTTGGTGAACGAGTTGCTCATCACAAAACTAGGGTGCCCTGTGGCACAGCCCAAGTTGACCAATCGGCCCTCGGCCAAAACAATGATGTCCTTGCCCTCAATGGTATATTTGTCCACCTGTGGTTTTATCTCGTCCTTAGTGTCGCCATATGCGCCGTTCAACCAGGCCATATCGATCTCATTGTCAAAATGTCCAATGTTGCAGACAATGGCCTTGTCCTTCATGGCCCTAAAGTGCTCTTCGCGGATAATGTCCTTGTTTCCAGTCGTGGTGATCACGATATCGGCATTGGCGACCACGGTCTCCAATTTTTTCACTTCATAGCCGTCCATACAGGCCTGTAGGGCACAGATGGGATCTATTTCGGTAACGGTCACAATGGATCCTGCCCCTCGGAAGGAGGCTGCGGTACCTTTACCCACATCACCATAACCGGCAACCACTACGCGCTTTCCGGCGAGCATGGTATCTGTGGCCCTTCGGATGGCATCCACAGCACTTTCACGGCAACCATATTTGTTGTCGAACTTGGATTTGGTCACAGAATCGTTCACGTTGATGGCGGGCATGGGCAAAGTGCCCTTCTTCACTCGTTCATACAAACGGTGCACCCCTGTGGTGGTCTCCTCGGATAGTCCTTTGACGCCGGGGGCCAATTCAGGATATTTGTCCAAGACCATGTTGGTAAGGTCACCACCATCGTCCAAGATCATGTTCAGGGGTTTTCTGTCCTCTCCAAAGAACAATGTTTGCTCAATGCACCAATCAAATTCCTGTGCGTTCATTCCTTTCCAGGCATACACGGGAACCCCTGCTGCGGCAATGGCGGCGGCGGCATGGTCCTGTGTGGAAAAGATGTTGCAGGAACTCCAGGTCACCTCGGCACCAAGGGCCACCAAGGTCTCGATAAGAACCGCTGTTTGGATGGTCATGTGCAGGCAACCGGCTATTCGGGCACCCTTCAGGGGCTGTTGGTTCCCGTATTCCTCACGCAACGCCATAAGTCCTGGCATTTCCGCTTCGGCAAGCTCAATCTCTTTTCTTCCCCAACTTGCAAGGGAGATATCCTTTACCTTATAAGGTATGTACGGAATTGTCTTTGTGCTCATACTTTATGTATATTTACTTTTGTAGCTTCGCTTTATTAGTGCGACAAAGATACAAATTCGCTTAACTTCTGGCCATGCCCATTTACAAAACCATAACAGTTTCTCCCACCACCAAAGTCTATGTCTGGAAGGTCACAGAACCTGAGACCCAGCTATCTAGGAAAGTGGAGCTCACCCCGCATTGCCAGAACCGGATGGACGGTATGAAATCCGAGGCACACCGCAGGGCATTCCTGAGCATAAGGCACCTTTTGGCAGAGGCCGGATACAAGGACAGCGACCTTTACTACGATGATTTTGGCAAGCCCCATCTAAAAGATGGGAGCTACATTTCGATTACCCATTCCCACAATTTTACAGGGATTATTGTGAGCGAGACCGATGAGGTGGGCATCGATATAGAGATGCAGCGGGACAAGATCCTGAATATTGCACACAAGTTCACGCCTATCGAGGAGTACAAGACCTTGGCCAATGCGGAGGCCATCATCCGCAAACTGACCATAGTTTGGGGCGCGAAGGAATCCCTTTATAAAATATATGCACAGCAGGGTCTCAGCTTTTTAAGGCACATCAATGTCATGGATTTTACGTTTGATGATTCACGAACCGTGGCCGAAATCCTATACAAGGGCAAAAAATCGCAGTATGATGTCGAGTTTTTTGAATTTGAGGGATTCACGTGCGTATATGCACTCAAAATGATGGGCGGGTGACCATTTCTTTTTAGTAGTTTTGCCCCTGAAAAAATGTTCCCATGGAAATATCCGTAGAGCTCAGCCTCACCCCTTTGCAGGATGACTTTGAGGCCCCTATCATTGATTTTATCAAAAGATTGCGTGCCTCCGGGCTCACCGTTCTGGAAAATCCATTGAGCACACAAGTGTTCGGGGACTACGACAAGGTCATGGCGCTGCTACAGACCGAGATCAAGGAATCATTCAATGCGCTGGACCATGTGGTACTGGCCATGAAAGTGGTAAAATCCGACAGAAGTGGTTATGAGCCCCATTTTTGATTTTTTTCTAGGGCCCTACGAGGATCGCGAGCTTTCCCTCATCATTTTGGAGGCCACCGCTTTTTTCTTTGGAATAGCCAGCGTGGTCTATGCCAAGAGAGAGGACATCATAGTCTATCCCACGGGCTTGGTGGGCACGGCGATTACCACCTACATCTTTTTGGTGGACAGACTTTTTGGGGATATGATGTTGAATTTCTATTTCTCCATCATGAGCATCTATGGCTGGTGGAACTGGTCCCGAAGAAAGGAGAACAGGGATCCCGTGGTGCACATTACGAGAACTAATACCAAGGAAAAATGGGTAGGTTTCGGGCTTTTTATGCTCACCATGCTTGTGACGTATGGGGTGTATAGGGTATTTGGAGCAGAAATAAAGACGAGCAATTATGTGGACATTCTTACCTCCGGGATTTTTTTCACGGCGATGTGGTATATGGCCAACAAAAAATTGGAAAGCTGGACCCTATGGATCATAGGGGATTTAATAACCGTACCTTTGTACGCATATAGGGGGTGGGGCATGTTCTCATTGCAATACCTCATCTTTACCATTTTGGCCATACAGGGATATCTCACATGGAAGAAAAACTTGGGCAGGAGCCTTCAAACCTCATCAAAGTAGTCCTTTTTGGACCCGAATCCACAGGAAAGACCACATTGGCCGAACAACTGGCCGAACACTACCACACCGAATGGGTGCCCGAATATGCCCGGGAATACCTCCAGGAAAAATGGGACAGGGAACAAAAGACCTGTGAACCCAAAGATCTATTGCCCATTGCATATGGACAGATGCGCTTGGAAAACCAATTGTCCAAATCCGCCAACAAGGTCCTGATCTGCGATACCGACCTTTTGGAGACCAAGGTCTATTCCGAGACCTACTACACGGGAACTTGTGACCCCCTTTTAGAAGAATATGCGCTCAAGAACACCTATGACCTTTATTTGTTGACCTACATCGATACCCCTTGGGTGGCGGACGACCTGAGGGACAAACCGGATGAACGGGAACGAATGTTTTTACATTTCAAGGAAGCATTGGAAAAATATGATCGAAATTTTATTACCTTAAGAGGAGATAAGGCAACTCGGCTCTCAACGGCCATAGAACACATTGAAAAACTTCTCCAAACATGATAGCATTAAGTTCGAAAGACTTGGAACAATTGGATTCCAAAGGAATTTCAAAAGAAAAGGTCATCCGTCAGATCCAGACTTTTGCGGAGGGAATCCCCTTTGTGCAACTCAAAAAAGCAGCCGTAGTGGGCAACGGGATCTTGCGGTTTTCCGAAAAGGAACAAAAAGAACTTATCCAGTATTTTGAGGACCACAGGGGCAACCTCGATCTTTTGAAGTTTGTCCCCGCTTCGGGTGCCGCTTCGCGGATGTTCAAGGCCATGTTCAACTTTTTGGATGCCTATGATCCATCCAAGGAATCGCTTTCAGCTTATATTGAACGGACCGGTGACGCCGATGTCAAAAAGTTTACCGAACAAATGCACAAGTTGCCCTTTCATAATCTGATCATGGGTCGAATCAAGGGCAGGGCGTCCAACAAAGATGGGGAAGCCTATCTTTTTGTAAAGGAAATGTTGGTGGAAGATGGATTGAACTACGGATTCTACCCCAAAGGCTTGTTGCCCTTTCACCAATACAATTCCGGGAGTGCCACCCCATTTGAAGAACATTTAAAGGAAGCGGCCCTCTATGCGAAAACCGATGGGAAGGCCCACCTCCATTTTACGGTCTCGGAACAGCATGATGAAATGTTCAAGGACGAAGAGGCCAAAGTGGTCCCGAAAATATCGAAAAGCACCGATACCCGTTTTGAAATTTCATACTCCAATCAAAAGCCATCAACGGATACCATTGCGGTGGACATGGAGAACAGGCCCTTCAAAAACGGGGACGGGTCCATTCTGTTCAGACCAGGGGGACATGGCGCCCTCATCGAGAACCTTAACGATCAAGATGCGGACATCATTTTCATCAAAAATATCGACAATGTGGTGATCGACAAGAATCTGGAGGAAGTGGCCAACAGCAAGAAAATGTTGGCAGGGGCACTCAAAAAAGTCCAAGATAAGGCATTTACTTATGCATCCCTTTTGGATAAAGGAGATGTTCCCCTGGAAAAACTCGATGAAATAAAGACATTTTTAGAGAAGAACCTCAATGTTCGCATGCCCGGCGATTATGAGGAACTGGATGTGGACGAGCAGCAAGCGGTGTTGAAGGACAGGATAAACAGACCCATCCGGATATGCGGTATGGTAAAGAACGAAGGAGAGCCGGGGGGAGGGCCATTTTGGATACAAGATTCCCAGGGGAACATTTCACTACAGATTATAGAATCCGCCCAAATAGATATCGATAATCCTGAACAGGCAGAAATCCTTAAAAACTCGACCCATTTCAATCCTGTGGACCTCGTATGCGGGGTGCGAGATCACAAAGGAGAAAAGTATGACCTTTTGGATTTTGTGGACGAAAAGCAAGGCTTCATCACCGGCAAGACCATGGAAGGCAAAGAACTCAAGGCCTTGGAGCTTCCCGGACTTTGGAATGGCGGCATGGCATTCTGGAACACCATTTTTGTGGAAGTGCCGTTGGTGACCTTCAACCCGGTAAAGACCGTGAACGATCTTTTGAAGCCCACGCACCAGGCATAACTATCATAAAAACAGAATAATAAATCCGCCATCAAAAAAGAGGCGGATTTTTTTATCCTTATGTGTGACCCCAATCGGAAAACGGTGTCCTAATAAGAGACCCGAAAGTGATTCATGTAAATAGGATGCTTTGTATATGATAATCGAATTCAAATAATCCTTGCGGATTGTCTGGATTTTAGGTTGGTTGATTTGGTTAGAGGGCCGTGCATTATGTACGGCTTTCTTTTCACCTTGGCATGGAAACTGTAAATGTGAATGAAAAAAGATGTTTTTAAAAATAGTACTGCTTCTCAACATGGTCTCTCTTGGGATTGCCATGTACATTTTATACGCTTATGTAAAGGATCGAAGAAAGAAAAATGAAGAAAAGAATCAGGATGATGCTATATAAACACTGACCATGTATTGTCCATTTCTGCCAATCTCGTTCATAGTCTTTTTCCTTGGGATTATGATTTTGGCATTATGGAAAGGCTGCTTCGGCAGCCTTTCTTGTATAAAATCTACACACCTTCTGGGTACCTCTACACAGTTTTACCCATCTGTTCAAAAACGGCACAAAACATAAAACCCTACTAATCAATCAAATACAATTGATAAGGGAGCTCTTCTAAACTTGGCACCAGTTTTTCATATAGATAAGCAAGTTTAATTAATAACATAAAATCTTATACCATGAAAAAATTAATTTTTGCAACCGCACTATCATTTGTAGGACTAACAGCAATCGCCAACGTGGAGCCCACAGAATTGAAAATGGATGAAACCACAGTTGTTGTAGCACAAGATTTTGAAGAAATCAGTGTTTCCGACCTTCCTGAGGCAGTATCCTCAGCCGTGGCAAAAGACTACCCCACTGCCAAGGTTGACAAAGCATACAAAAACGACCAGGACCAGTACAAATTGGATCTTTCCCTTGAAGACGGGACCACTGGAACAGTGTATGCCGATGCTGAAGGGAACTGGATTGAAATGTAGATCATAGTTTTCGAGACCACACGTTAGGTTAGTTGGTTTGGTTAGTGAGGGGCTGCGAGAGCGGCCCCTTCTTTTTTGTGATAATTTTATGGGTTCGCCACAATGCCAAAAAGTATGGGTATTGTATCTTAGATGACTGAGATATGCCCAAAATCTTGATCATTGAGGACGACACGGCTTTTTGTCAAATGCTGCAAAAGTTTTTGACCAAGCATGGTTTTGCCGTCTCCACAAGCTATTCCATCAAGGAGGCGGAAGAACAGCTCAACACTTCCATTTTTGATATCATTTTATCGGATGTAAGACTTCCTAAAGGGAACGGGGTCACGTTGCTCCCCCAGGTCAAAAAGGAATCGCCTGCCACCCAGGTCATATTGATGACGGGCTACGCAGAGGTAAAAACTGCGGTCAATGCCATGAAAAAAGGCGCTTTCGATTATATTTCAAAACCCTTTACCCCTGAGGAAATCCTATCGGTCATCAATAATGCACTGAATGTGGCCACAACCACCGAAGCAGGGCCCAAAACACCGAAACCTCGTCCCAAGGCTTCCGGACAGGGCAATTTCTTGATGGGAGAGAGTGAAAGATCAAAAAAATTACAACAATACATCGAGTTGGTGGCACCTACCAATATGTCGGTCCTTTTGACCGGGGAAAGTGGTACGGGAAAGGAGGTCACGGCCAATGCCATCCACAACGCCAGCAAAAGAAAGGGCCACAGTTTTGTGGCCGTGGACTGTGGGGCCATTCCGAAGGAGATAGCCACCAGCGAATTTTTTGGCCACGTTAAGGGAAGTTTCACAGGAGCAATCGAGGACAAAAAAGGACATTTTGAAGCCGCCAATGGTGGAACCCTCTTCTTGGACGAAGTAGGAAACCTGTCCTATGAACACCAAGTGCAGTTGCTCAGGGCCATTCAGGAACGGAAGATAAAAAGGGTGGGGAGCACCAAAGAGATCCATTTGGATATTCGCATCATTGCCGCTACCAACGAAAACCTGCTGGAAGCCGTTGAAGAAGGCAGTTTTAGGGAAGATCTGTACCATCGGTTGAACGAGTTCTCCATAGAGGTCCCCCCATTGCGGGAGCGAAAAGAGGATATCCTGTTGTTTGCGAATTATTTTTTGGACAGGGCCAATGCGGAATTGGAAAAAGAGGTGCTGGAATTTTCCGAAGAGACCCAGCAAATATTGATGGATTATCCATGGCCGGGAAATCTTAGGGAGATGAAGAACATGATCAAGCGGGCGGTGCTGTTCACCAATGGGGACACTGTTTTGGCCAGTTCCCTTGCCGATGAGGTCGTGCATGCTCTACAAACAGAAAACGCTCCGGTCTTTTCCAGGGCCGAATATGAAAAAGAAAGGATCCTGACCGCCTTGAAACAAACCAACTTCAACAAGAGCAAAGCGGCAAAACTGCTTCAGATAACCCGGAAGACACTATACAACAAGATCAATCAATATCAGTTGGAAGTTTGAACAGATAGTCCTTGATGGCATAATCCAGTTGATGGGACACTTTTTGAAGTTGCTTCAACAGTTCCAACACCTTTTTTCCTTCTAGATCATCGGAAAAATGTTCCAATTTTTCCAATAGGGGAATGGCCCTATGGACTTCCAACTGCCTGAACATGGGCAACATTTTATGCGAGATGGCACGGATCTCTGAAAAATCATGGCTGCCGATATGTGAAAAGAGCAGTTCCGTGTTCTTTTCTGTGTTTTCCAAAAACACTTCCAGCACTTCCTGAACAGAATTGGGACTGTCCAAAAAAGGCAATATGTTCTTGATGCTGAAATGTGGTGATTGTGGATCAGGGATGCGAAGTGAAGTTCCGGTATTCCCATTGGATGGGGAAGAGTGGCCTGTGGTGGCCAAGACATCCAACAGGGAAGTATTGGAAAAAGGTTTTTGTAGCACATCAGTGAACCCAGCATCGGTATAGACCGACTTGTCCGTGATTTTTTGCCCCGTCATGGCTATCACAGGATTTTCATAGCCCATGCCTCTTAGCTTCTCCAAAACGGTAAAACCATCGGTTCCTGGCATCTGGATATCGGTCAGTACTACATCATATAAAAGATTGCTCTCTTTTTCCAGCTCTTTGAAATTGGAAAAGGCAACTATTTGAATATCATTGATTTGACAAATGTCTTCCAGAAGTTTGAGCATGGTCACATCATCATCTATGGCACATAGGCGCAATGTTCCGTTTGGTAGGACGGGTTGTGTATTATCTGCCTGAACAGGCATTTCGCCAAATTCCACTGGAAAGCTCACTATAAATGTACTTCCTTTGTTTTCAGTGCTTTCCATTTGAATTGTCCCGCCCAAGAGCTCGGTCAATTTTTTGGAGATGGTCAGTCCAAGGCCATATCCCCCATACTTTTTTTCGGTGGATTCGTTGGCTTGGGCAAATTCTTGAAATATGAGCTGCTGTTTTTCAGGTTTTATGCCGATGCCGGTATCCTCCACTTCGATCTTGACCCAAGGCTTGCCTGCTTTTTCCTCCAGGATGGCAGTGATCATCACATGTCCTTTTTGGGTAAATTTTAAGGCGTTGCCCGCCAAGTTTGTCAAAATCTGCCGTATGCGGAAAGGGTCGCTGACAATGGGCTTTTCCAGCCTCTCATCGATTTCCGATCGAAGCTCCACATCTTTTTTCGAGCTCACTTCCCCAAAGTGCACCAACGTTTCACGGACAAGACTGGGTAACAGGAAGGGCACACGATCGAGATGCATTCGGCCAGCTTCCAATTTTGAATAGTCCAAAAGGTCGTTCACCAGGTTTTCCACATATCCCGAAGCTGATTTAACGTTTTTCAGATAGCCCAATTGCTTGCCACTCAATCCACTGTGTTCCATCAGCTCGGAATAACCGCTTATGGTGTTCAAAGGAGTTCTCAGATCATGGCTTACCGTGGAAATCAGTTGCTCCCTGCTCTTCAGAAGAAATTCGGAATATTTTTTCTCTTCCTCCAGTTGCTCCCTGTAGCGTTGCACCTTCCAATAATCCTTGGAAATCATGAAGGTGAAGAAAATGACGATCAATAGCCCCAAAAATATCGCACCCCCTGCCAAACGGCTGGTCCTTTGAAGTGCCAATCTTTGATTGGCATTGTCCAGTTGTGTCTTTTGGGCCATCTCACGTTCAAATCCGGCAATAATGCTCCGCATCTTTTGGGAAAGTTCAAGGTCCGTCCTATAGATCTGGAGTTCTTTTTGGATCAGGGAACGCTCGTTGGCCGCAGCTTCGGTTATGGCTTTGTTCAAAATGGATCGGGACACCTGTAGTATGGAATCGATGTTGTTTGCATCCACATTGCTATTGGTGCTTGGAATATTCTTGTTGAGAAGGGCCACATATTCCCGGATGGATTTTTGGGTCGATGGGGGCAATTGCTGAAAATTGGGGACAAAGCTTTCAGGGGTGATCCGCCCCATCTCCACCTCCATTCGGTGGAAAGCTTCCAACACAGCATCGAAAGAAGTACTGTTCTCGTTCTCCAGCATTAATTTCTGCAGCTCCGCACTGTTGAACACCTTCTGCTGTAGAAGCCCCTGAACACTGTCCAGTTGGGAAATCAGGTAATTGGGATTGTTTTTGACAAGCGGTTTAAGGGAATCGATAATGGTGTTGATGGAATCCACTTTGATCGCATAGGCTTTCAGATCATTCGGTTTTTTGGTCTTGAGCGCCAATTTGGAGAGGTTTTCCGCTTCGTACAGGTTGGAGAGCAATCTGTTGGTATGTAACAATTTGGCACTATCGCCCTCGCTGTTTTTGGCAGAAACGTAGGTCTTGAACTCATTATAGATAAAAAATGCGGCAAGCACGGCCAAAATGCCAAGGGCCACGTAACTGGAAATGATCTTGAATGTAAACCTCTTTTTAGATCTAGGGTACATATCTCTATATACGCTAGAACATAAGGGCCACGGTTGTTAGAAAAAGTTAAATTTTCCTGATGGATTTCTATGAAAAGTGATGCCCACCCCCTACATTTGCCCTATCTCAAAGGGGTGCTTTTGCAAAAAGGCTGAGATTATACCCAATGAACCTGGGCGGGTAATGCCGCCAAGGGATTGCGCAAGGCGCATCTTGGAATTTCTATGTTTCTATTGAAACAAAAATCAATTTATCAACAAGAATAATGACCCCTTTTATTCGTAACATTTTTTACGAATGAAACTGCTTTATTCAATCAGTAAGCCCATGACCGCTGGGTTCGAATGCGGTCCGACGCGACCGACAAAGAACCGCGGGAGCAACATCAAAACCTTATTCGCAACAATGGTCCTTTCGGGGCTGGCGTTCACCATGAGCGCACAGGAACAGGAAACCGATTCCCTCGAAGGGAAAAAGGTCGTACTGGATGAGGTCTTGGTACAGGCCATTAGGGTGACCAAGGAATTCCCCATCACCTTTACCAATTTGGACCAGGAGGAAATGGCCTCCAGGAACCTGGGGCAGGACGTACCCATCCTGATGAACTTTATGCCCGCGGTAGTGACCACTTCCGATGCAGGTGCCGGGGTGGGATACACCAGCATCCGCATTCGGGGTAGTGATGCCACGCGGGTAAACGTCACCATCAACGGGGTGCCCTACAACGATGCCGAATCGCAGGGTACATTTTGGGTGAACATGCCCGATTTTGCCTCTTCCACCCAAAGTCTCCAATTGCAAAGGGGCGTGGGTACATCGACCAACGGGGCCGGTGCCTTTGGGGCAAGCCTGAATGTGCTTACCGATGCATTCTCCGAAGAAGCCTATGCGAAAGTCTCATCATCCTTGGGAAGTTTCAACACGCTGCGGAACAATGTGAAGTTCAGCACCGGTATTTTGAACGATCATTTTGAGTTTTCGGGAAGGTTGTCCCGTATCACTTCCGATGGGTATGTGGACAGAGCCGCTTCGGAACTGGATGCCTATTTCCTGCAAGGGGTCTATAAGGACGATAATACCCTGGTAAAAGCTTTGCTTTTTGGAGGGCACGAAATCACCTATCAAGCTTGGGACGGAATCACCGCCGAACAATTGGAAACCAATAGAACCTTCAATCCGGTAGGCATGTACACCGATGAAAATGGACAGACCCAATTCTATGATAAAGAGGAGGACAATTACAAGCAGGACCATTTTCAGTTGCATTGGAGCGAGACCTTGAGTCCTGAGTGGAGCACCAATCTGGCCCTCCACTATACCAGGGGAAGGGGCTTTTTTGAGCAATATCGAGAAGACGATGACTTTGCTGATTATGGATTGGAGCCCATCGAAATAGGTGGTGAGACCATAAATACCACGGACCTGATCCGCAGAAGATGGTTGGACAATGATTTTTACGGGACCGTTTTCTCGGCTACTTATACCAAAAACGACCTTCGATTGATTTTGGGAGGAGGATATAATGAGTATAAGGGAGATCATTTCGGGGAGATCATTTGGGCACGCTTTGCCAGCAATAGTGATATTCGGGACCGATACTACGACGATAATTCCACCAAGACTGATCTTAATGTATATGCCAAGGCGAACTATCAGCTCAACAGCAAATGGTCCATTTTTGGCGATGTGCAATACCGAGGGGTCGGTTATGAGGCCAATGGAGACGATACCGGACTGGTCGATGATACTTTTGACTTTTTCAACCCCAAGGCCGGAATCACTTTTGATCTGGACCGGAACAACAATTTCTATCTTTCCTATGCCAGGGCCAGTAGGGAGCCTAACCGTAACGATTATGAAAGTGGAAGCCCAAAACCGGAGCATCTGAACGATTTTGAGTTGGGATGGCGTTACGTTTCCCCCAATTTCCAATTGAACACAAACGTGTACTACATGCGATACAAGGACCAATTGGTGCTTACTGGGGAACTCAACGATGTGGGTGCGCCCTTGAGATCCAATGTGGGGGACAGTTATCGCCTGGGTCTGGAAATGGACGCCAACATCAAGCTTGGCCAAAAGTTCATGCTCAGGCCCAACATCGCCCTTAGCGACAATCGCAACCTCGACTTTTATTTCCAAAGGGATGGCGAACTACAAGACTTGGGGAATACGAATATCGCCTATTCCCCCAAGATCGTGGCAGGTAATATTTTGGCTTTCCAGCCCAACCAAAACCTACAATTGTCCCTGCTGTCCAAATTTGTGGGCAAGCAATATATGGGCAATATCGATTCGGAAAATTCCACTTTGGACAGCTATACCCAGACCGATTTCAATGTGCAATATGTCATCAATGCCAATTCCTTTTTTAAGAGTATTGTGCTGTCTGGTTTGGTGAACAACATCTTTGATGCCGACATTGTTTCCAACGGATATTTTTACACCTACGATGATGATTTTTCCAATCCGGGAACCGTCACCACCATTGAAGAGGCAAGGTATTATCCCCAGGCAGGGATCAATTTTTTGTTGGGGGCCACCATTGTTTTTTAAACGGTAATGAATGGGATTCTGTACTTTTATAATATGGCAGAATCCCATTTTCTTTTTCCTGAAAACAGACCCATTTGCTGGGGAATCATTGGATGTGGCAGTGTGGCCGAAAAAAAGAGCGTTCCGGCCTATGTGAACACGCCCGGTTTTGAAGTACGAATGGTCATGCGCCGTGATGCGGAGAAGGCGAAGGATTATGCCGAAAGACACAAAATAGCCCAATGGACCATCAATGCAGATGAGGTGATAGACCATCCAGAGATAGATGCCATATATATCGCCACGCCACCCGACTCCCATAAATTTTATGCCCTAAAAATGGCCGCTGCCGGGAAACCCTGTTGTGTCGAAAAGCCCATGGCACCGAATTATGCAGACAGTCTTGCCATTTATGAAGCGTTCCGGACAAAGGGCATTCCTCTTTTTGTGGCCTACTACCGTCGTTCGCTTCCCAGGTTCCTAAAGGTGAAGCAATGGCTGGAGGAAGGCCTGATCGGAAAAGTACGACACGTCCATTGGCAAAAGACGAAACCTCCCAGTGACATAGATTTGAGTGGGGACTACAATTGGCGAACGGATAGCAAAGTGGCTCCCGGAGGCTATTTTGACGATTTGGCGAGCCACGGCCTAAATCTGTTTACCTTTCTTTTGGGGGACATTAAAGAAGCGCATGGGTTCGCGATCAACCAACAAGGACTGTACTCTGCCCACGATACGCTTTCTGGAACTTGGTTACATGAAAGAGGTGTGACAGGCACAGGGATATGGAATTTTGGAAATTATTTTCGAGAGGATAAAGTCGATATCCTGGGTTCCAAAGGAAAAATCAGCTTTGCTGTTTTGGACGAGGCCCCCTTGGTATTGGAAAATGAATCGGGACTACAACTCATGGAAATTCCCCACCCTGATCACGTGCAGCAATTTCATGTGGAAAACATCAGGGAGCACCTTTTGGGAAGAAAAGCGCACCCATCCACTGGAAAAACAGGATTGCACACCAGTTGGGTCATGGACCGTATTTTGGGAAATCGGTGATCAGTTGGAGATCGTCACCACATTCCCGCTCAGGGTTGCCCTGTAATACAACAGGTCGTGGTATCTTTTTCCATCGTTTGGCCTGTCCAATTGCTGCCCTGTAAATAGGCTATAGGTGTACCCTTCGCAGCTGCAGACCACATTCTGCCCATCTATGGTCATGGTGGAGCAATCATTTGGGGCATGGTTGGGGCAACTGGCCTCAAAGGCATAATAGCCCGAACCGATATTCATGACAAAAGCACCTCGGGTGCCCACGCCACTGTTGCCTACATACACGGGATTCCCAACGTTTTTCAGGTTACTGTACAAAGGCAGGTTCAGGTTCAGGTCAAACCGGAAACTCACTTCTTGCAAATAGGGGTTTCTGTTGGTACTGTCTGAACTACAGGCGAATAAGGTCAAAAGAAGGCAAAGGCCCCAGAAATGTTTCATAGCGTATTTTCAATGAGCTGCTTCGGCAAAGTTGAACAAAAATTACCTATATTTGCGTTAAATCCTCGCAAAAACCATGCAGGTCATGGGAATCGTTGAGGATTTTTTGTATTTGTAAAGAAAGAGACCATTGGGGAAATTTTTTTGATTTTCTTCGATGTTCCTTTGCATTAAAACAGCACGATATGAGCAAGATATCTTATTATACAGCGGAAGGATTAAAGAAGTTGAGGGACGAACTGAACCAGCTAAAGGACGTGGAGCGTCCAAAGGCATCCCAGGCCATTGCAGAGGCCAGGGACAAAGGGGATCTGTCCGAGAATGCCGAATATGATGCAGCAAAGGAAGCGCAGGGCCTTTTGGAAATGAAGATCTCCAAGATGGAAGAAACCTTGGCCAATGCCCGATTGATAGATGAATCACAACTGGACAACTCAAAAATTCTCGTCCTATCGACCGTAAAGTTGAAAAACCAGGCCAATGGTATGGTCATGAAATATACCTTGGTAGCCGAAAGCGAGGCCAATCTGAAGACTGGAAAAATATCCGTTACTTCCCCCATAGGAAAGGGTTTGTTGGGGAAATCAGTAGGGGACATGGCAGAGATAAAGGTGCCCAATGGAACCCTGAAACTGGAAGTTTTGGAGATCACCAGGGAATGACAGCGATTAAAATCTGTATATTTAATCCCGTCCCACGACGGGATTTTTAGTTAAAAACCAAACCACATGGCCAGTATTTTTACCAAGATCATGAATGGGGAAATTCCCTGCCATAAAATAGCCGAGGACGAGGACAACTTCGCCTTTTTGGACATCAATCCAAATGCCAAAGGGCATACATTATGTGTCCCTAAAAAGGAAGTGGACAAAATATGGGACTTGGACGAGGAGTCTTATGGGAAACTCCTGTCGTTTTCAAGAAAAGTGGCCGTTGCCCTGGAAAAAGCCGTTCCCTGCAAGCGGGTCGGCATGACCGTCATCGGTTTGGAAGTGCCCCATGTGCATGTGCATCTTATTCCCTTGCAGAGCATGACGAACGCGACCTTCCAACACAAGGAAAAACTGACTACGGAAGAGTTTGTGGCCGTGGCCGAGGCCATTCGGTCCCATCTCTAAATCGTACCCTGAAGAAAAAAGTACACAGCTCCCGCCACTAGGCAGAGCAACAATGCCAAAATGATGAAAAACAGCGTGGTAAAGCGTATCGACTTCCGGTCAGGGGCCACCAGCTTGTTGTAATAGTCATAGACCCTTTCGATATCGGGCGTCCAGTTTACCGGATAAATGATGGAATTGCACTTGTTGCACTTGAGCTCGTGGGTCACCTCATTGGTCGTTCTGTGGTAGAGAGCACCATAGGTGTGTTTTTGGTAGAAGGTAAGCTTTAGTTCCTGGTTATAACATTCGGGGCAGTTATTGGTGATCTCAGCTTCCTTTATTACAAGTTTTTTTTCCTTTGCCATGGCTCATTTCATTTTTCATTTGCTCTTAGGGAAATTTGCATGATTGTTCCTTCCTTACTTGACGAAAATACTTTAATTTTTCCTTTATGGTACTCTTCCACGATTCTTTTTACCAGCGAAAGCCCTAATCCCCAGCCTCTTTTCTTGGTGGTCACCCCAGGATTAAAAATGTTCTGGAAGTCACTTTTTGCGATTCCGTGGCCGGTATCCGATACCAAAATGTTGACCGTTTGTCCTTTTTTCTCGATCTGTATGGCGATGTTTCCTTTGCCCTTCATCGCATCGATTCCATTTTTTACCAAGTTTTCAATGCTCCAGTTGTACAACGGGGGGTTCAGCAGTACAAGGGCTTCCTCCACATTGCTGCTAAAGGAGAAATGGACCAGCTTGGAACTCCTTTGCTTGAGATAGTCGTAGGCCTTTTTGGTTTCGTCCACAATATCATGGACGTGCAGTTCCGGGATGGAGCCTATTTTGGAAAAACGCTCCGTAATGGTCTGTAGGCGGTCAATGTCCTTCGCAATTTCTTTGGTCACATCCGGATTGATGTCCTCCGTCTTCAACAGTTCGTTCCAGCCCATGAGCGATGTAAGCGGTGTGCCGATCTGGTGGGCGGTCTCCTTGGCCATGCCTGCCCAGAGCTTGTTCTGTTCCGATGCCTTGTTGGTCTTGAAGAAAAAGAAAATGACCGTCCCGAATAGGCAGATAATGAGCAGTAGCGCGAGGGGATAATACTTCAATTTGTTGAGCACCTCGGAGTTTCCGTAGTAGAGCGTTTCCAGCAGTTCATCTTCTTGGATGATCTGTATGGGTTCGTTCTCATTTTTGAACTGCTCTATCTTTTGTTGGATATAGGTGCTGTCGGCAATCTTGTCCTTGGCAATGTTGTGTGTTTTGTAGGATCCCTTTTCATTGACCAAGATCATGGGGGTGGACGTGTTGTTGGCCATCACCTTCAAGGTAAGGTTGCCCAGTTCTTGGTCCACTGGGGATTGGATGAGTTCCAACTGGGCGGTGGCCCATATTTCCATTTTCAACCGCTCTTCCTCCTTGAACTTTCTGAAAAAACTATTGGTGTTCCACAAGATCAAGCTCACAATGATGAATGCAGATATCAACAAGGTAATATTGGAAGCTTTCCTTTGGGGGCTGAAGTTCATTGTTGGTCGGATTGTGTTTTAAAGATAGCGGAAAATGGAAAACATGTTGATAGTTAGTTAGCATAACGGGTTTTCAATGGGATTCATTTTATGTACTTTTGAAATTCAACAAAAATTAACATAATGGAAGTTCAGGGAAAAATCAAAATGATCGATGATACCAAAACCTTTGGAAACAATGGTTTTAGGAAAAGAGAGGTCGTAGTGACCACGGAAGAACAATATCCCCAGCATATTTTGGTGGAGTTTGTGCAGGACAAGTGTGATTTGTTGGACAGCTATAAAGTGGGCCAGGCCGTGAAGATAAGCATCAACCTAAGAGGACGGGAATGGGTGAACCCCCAGGGAGAGACCAAATATTTCAACTCCATCCAAGGATGGCGCATAGAGAACCTACAGGCAGAGGCCGGCAACGGCAACATACCCCCTGTTCCCCCGATGGAAGCTTTTGAGCCTGCGGATGACCTTAATGAGGAGGATCACGACGACCTTCCGTTCTAAAAAAGCCAACCATCTTTCCTTTTAAGGAAAGAAAAATCTATAAGAAAGGCTGTCCAAATAGAAATTGTCTTCTGTCAATTCGAGCGGAGTCGAGAATGGGGTCATTTTCGGTCAATAGGTTTCGACTGCGCTCAACCTGACAAATCCACGTTTCAATTCTTTAGGGATAGCCTATTCAGTTTTGTTCCCCATTGCTTATTTTTAGGATAAAACAGCATTTTGGAAAACTACGGGAACAAATTTCCACTCCATTTTTTAGGAAAGCGGTTGGAATTCCCCCCAGTGGAGATGGCCAACGATGACGGTCTTCTTGCTGTGGGCGGTGACCTATCGCCAGAAAGACTCCTTTTGGCCTATAAGAACGGTATTTTTCCTTGGTTCAATGACGATGCCCTGATCCTCTGGTGGAGCCCGGACCCCAGAATGGTGCTTTTTCCCGATAAAGTAAAGATATCCAAGAGCATGCGTAAGGAGTTGCGGAGCGACAAGTTCAGGCTCACCCAAGATACCTGTTTTGAAAAAGTGATGGAACACTGTGCCAAAGTGGAACGGAGGGGACAACAAGGAACATGGATCACCCCGGAGATGAAGAAGGCCTACACAGACCTTCATCACAAGAAAGTTGCCCGGTCCTACGAAGTTTGGGAAGAAGGGCAATTGGTGGGAGGGCTCTATGGCGTGGACCTCGGCCATGTGTTCTGCGGGGAAAGCATGTTCAGCCTAAGGCCCAATGCCTCCAAATATGCCTTTATAAAAATGGCACAGGAACTGGTACAAAAAGGATATAAGCTCATCGATTGCCAAGTCCATACCGATCATTTGGAAAGCCTGGGTGCCGAATTGATCCCCAGAAACAGGTTCATGGAAATTTTACAGGGACAACTGGGCACTGGTGAGTAAGAACACCACATTTTGTGGCAGCCCCGAAGTGTATTCTTCCATACGGTATTCCACCCCTACCTGAATTTTTAGCCCATGTTCCAGTTGCCATCCGACCTGTCCGTTGAGTCTGGTGTCGAATTGGGGCGAGTTGCCTTTGGCAACACTGAGCAGGTTTTCGAAACCACCCACAAAATAAGGCTCCCCCATGTCCAGTTTTTCACCTTTCAGTGGAAAATCCATTGCAAAACGGTAACGGAACCTGTGCGTGGTCAGTGGTTGGGTGATGCGCTGCTCCGCTCGGAACCGATGCCCGTAGCGCACCGAAAAAGGTTTGCTGGTCACGTTGTACTGTTGTGTGAGCCTAAGTTCGTTCTCCCCGTCATCAAAATTGTTCCTGAACCGGTACTGCACACCAAGGGCTATGCTCTGATTGTCCTTGATGTCCAGTTTTGAAAAATGGACCAGGTCGATTTGTCTCGTTTTCAACAAAACCTCACTATCCTCAATGATGTAATTTCTATTGGCCACGGAAAAATTATGCGAATAGACCTTGTTGACATCATAATTTATGGCAAATTCCGGCTGCCAATAACCGGTAAGGTTGTCTTGGGCGTGGATGTTGCCTAAAAAGAGAAAAAGCGAAAGAAAAAAGGGCCATTTATGGGTATAGGACATGGTCGTAACTAAGGGGGGATGATTTACGGATGTTGAGCAAACTGCCTTCTGAATTGAAAAGTGACTCATAGGTTTGGAACCCCTTGTCCTTTTTGGTGGAAAAGACGAGCTCGTAATTGATATAGGGCAAAATCAGGTTTTGGAAGGCTTCGTGCAATGTTTTTTTGGGCTCTCGATCGGCCAAGGGATATTGCTGTTGGATTTTTTTAACGCGAAATTTTGGGAAATTTTCTTGGAGGTGCTCTAGTATGGCATTCCAGGAATCTTCGGGAATGTCCCTTTCCTTGATGATAAACTCCACATCTTCCAGTTTTCCTTTCTCATTGAACTCCACGCTATAGTGCAGCCTGCCTTTTTTGAACTTGGCCTCGTAGCTTTTTTTGGTGCTGTCCAGTTCTTGGTAGAACCGTATTCTTTTGGCATCGACCAAATATTGCTCTATTTGGGAAAGTGCGGCCTCGGGAAACTGGCTCTTTTTTATTCGGAACTCCTGTTCATGTTTTTCTTGCGATAGAGCAAAAAGGGATATGAAGAGGAGGGTTATGGTAAAAATCTTATACTTCATGATATCTAAAACAGTGGATTTCGTGATCGTTCACCATGCCAGTGGCCTGCATGTGGGCATAGATCACGGTGCTGCCCACAAACTTGAAGCCCCGCTTTTTCAGGTCTTTGCTGATGGTGTCCGAAATAGGGGTGGTTGAAGGGGCGTGCTTGTAGTTTTCCAGTTGATTTTTGATCGGACTGCCATTGACGAAACCCCAGATGTAGTCACTGAAACTACCAAACTCCTTCTGGATGTTCATAAAGGCGATGGCATTGGAGACGGTGGCGTGTACTTTCAATTTGTTCCGGATGATGCCTGGATCTTCCAATAGCGCATCGATCTTGGATTGTTCGTAGGTGGCAATTTTTTTATAATCGAATTCATCAAACGCCCTTCGGAAATTATCACGCTTTCGCAATACGGTGATCCAACTCAGCCCCGCCTGAAAGGTTTCCAGGATCAAAAATTCGAAGAGCGTATCATCATCCTTGACGGGAACTCCCCATTCCGTGTCATGATAAGCTTCATACAAGGGGTCACCGATACACCATCCACACCTATGTTTTTCCATATGTTGCAATTTTTTTCAAAAATAAGGGAAAATCAGCAATAGTTAATTGAAAGTTAAAGTATCATAATATGATAGTAAAGCTATTATTTTTGCGATTCATAATTTCAAAATTGGCCAGCGATGGAACTATTGATGCAGTCCCTTAAAATGGGAATCAACTCAGAACTCTACATCAAAGACCCGGAGTCATCTGATTTGGGCAAAAAAATTGTGGAGCATAGCATTTCAATGATCGACGAGATGGGTTTTGAGCGGTTTACATTCAAAAAACTTGGGCTGCGGATCAAGTCGAACGAAAGCTCCATCTACCGCTATTTTGAAAATAAACACAAGCTATTGTTGTACTTGGCCTCTTGGTACTGGGGCTGGTTGGAATATAGGATGGTCTTTGCCACCAATGGTATTTCGGACCCCAGGGAAAAGCTCAAAAAGGCCATTGAGGTATTGACCCAAAATGTACAGGAAGATTCCTCTGTTTCGCACATCAATGAGGTGGTGTTGAACAGGATAATCGTTGACGAATATTCCAAATCCTTGTTGGTCAAGGAAGTGGGGAAGGAGAAAAAAGATGGTTATTTCATTGTTTACAAAAGATTGGTGGGCAGATTGGGCAAAATGATGGAAGAGGTCGATAAAGATTATCGCTATCCCAATTCCTTGGCAAGTACGGTTATGGAAGGAGCACTCTACCAATATTTTTTAAGGGAACATTTTCCCTCGCTCACGGATTGTGATAAAAACATCACCCCGACAGAATATTTCACGGACCTGGTCTTCAGTACCCTAAAAAAGGCATAATGGCAAAAAACATTCTTACTGCTTGGCAACGTTTGATGGGGCTATTGGCCCTGGACAAAAAAGATGTCTTTCAAGTTTTTTATTACGCCATTTTCGCCGGACTGGTCAATCTGTCCCTGCCTTTGGGCATACAGGCCATCATCAATTTGATACAAGGGGCAAGGGTGAGCACTTCCTGGGTGGTTTTGGTCGTTCTGGTCACGCTGGGGGTAGCCTTTGTCGGTGCCCTTCAGTTGATGCAGATACGGATCATTGAAAACCTCCAACAGAAAATTTTTACCCGCTCCTCCTTTGAGTTCACTTATCGATTTCCCAAAATAAAGATGAGCGAACTGCGTAATTACTATCCGCCAGAACTTGCCAATCGTTTCTTTGATACCATTACCGTTCAAAAATCACTGTCCAAGATACTCATCGACTTTCCCTCGGCATTGTTGCAGATTATCTTTGGACTGTTGCTCCTGTCCTTTTACCACCCCTTTTTCATTATCTATGGGCTATTGTTGCTCCTGTTGATCTATTTCGTGTTCAAGTTTACGGCGCAAAAGGGACTGGAGACAAGTTTGGAAGAATCCAACAGCAAATACAAAGTCGCCCATTGGATCCAGGAAATAGCCCGATCCATCATAAGCTTCAAGCTTTCGGGCCGCACCTCGCACGCCATGGACAAGAACGATGCGCTGGTGGCCGAGTATCTCGATGCAAGGGAAGGGCACTTTCGGATCTTGGTGATTCAATTTGTCCAAATGGTCGGGTTCAAGGTCTTGGTCACTGCTGGACTCTTGCTGATCGGAGGGCTTCTCGTATTGGACCAACAGATGAACATCGGTCAGTTTGTGGCCGCAGAGATCATCATTCTTTTGGTGATCAATTCCGTGGAAAAAATGATCTTGGGCCTAGAAGTATTCTACGATTTGCTCACTTCATTGGAAAAATTGGGGCAGGTGGTCGATAAGGAACTTGAACCCCTTGAAGGGGAAACACCTTTCGAAGGGAAGCAAGGGCTTGTGGTAGAACTTCAGAACCTGGTGTATAAAGTGCCCGGAAGGGACAAAAAGATCATTGACGATGTGTCCTTCACCATAGAACCCCAAAGCAGGATATTGATCCAAGGTTCCAATGGATCAGGAAGATCTACCCTGCTCCGGATGATTGCTGGGATCTTGGAACCCGATCAGGGCAAGATCTATGTGAACAATGTGTCGCTCCAAGGAATCAACCTTAGGGAATATCGCTCCCAGTTGGGACATTCCCTTACCGAAGAGTATCCATTTGAAGGGACCATTCAGGACAATATCACCTTTGGGAACAAAAAAATCCCTATGGACGATGTTTACTGGGCATTGGAAAAAGTGGGGCTGACCCAGTTCGTCAAGGAACAGCCAAAAGGGCTAAAGACCATACTCTACCCAGAAGGAAAGAAGATCCCCGACTTTATCTCCAAAAAGATCGTTTTGGCACGGAGCATAGTGACCAGGCCCAAACTCATGCTGCTCAAGGATCCCTTGGAACTGTTTGGGGAAAGTGAGTCTGAACAGATCATGGACTTTCTTACCGATCCTTCCAACGGATGGGCCCTGGTAGTGGTCAGCGAAAACCCTAGATGGGCGAATCGCTGCAATCGGTTGATTACTATGGAAAACGGACGGTTGATCAATGAAAAACTAAGATAATGTTGAATATTTCCTCACATAGCAAGTTGAACGAAAAAGTGGACATTTCCCAGTACGGTGCAGGGAAAAAAGTATTCCACAAGAGACACTACAAACAGTTTAACCGCTTTTTGGCAGCATTCTCCATCATTGTTTTTTTTATTCTTTTCCTCCCATGGACGCAGACCATATCCGGAAGAGGGTACTTGACCACCCTTACGCCGGACCAAAGGCCACAGACCATTCAATCACCCATTCCGGGCCGTATTGAAAAATGGTATGTCCGTGAAGGGGACTATGTGGAAAAAGGAGACACCATCCTGTACATTTCCGAAGTGAAGAGCGAATATTTCGACCCCGATCTTGTGGAGCGTACTGGTAAACAGATAGAGGCAAAATCCATGGCCGTAACCTCATACAAAGGAAAAGTGAAGGCCTTGGACCAGCAGATCGATGCATTGACGAGAGAGCGGGGACTGAAGTTGGAACAGGCCAAAAACAAGCTGATCCAATCCAAATTAAAGGTCCGGAGTGACAGTATTGACCTGGAAGCGGCAAAGACAAACATTACCATTGCACAACGCCAATACGATCGTGTGGTGCAGTTGCAGGAAGAAGGATTGAAGGCCGTCACCGACGTGGAAGAAAAACGACTGAAACTCCAAGAAACCCAGGCCAAACTCATCGGCCAGGAAAACAAACTGCTGGCCAGCAAAAATGAGGTGATCAATGCCCAAGTGGAAATCAATCGGGTTCAGGCAGAGTACACCGATAAAATCTCAAAGGCGCAGAGCGACCTGTACACGGCCCAGTCCAACCAATTTGATTCCGAGGCACAAGTCACCAAATTGGAAAACGAATATACCAACTATGAGATCAGGAACAGTCTTTTGTATATCAAGGCCCCGCAAAGTGGGTTCATCAACAAGGCCATTCAGTCAGGAATAGGGGAAACCTTCAAAGAAGGAGCGCAATTGGTCGGGATCATGCCATCAGATTATGACATGGCAGTGGAGACCTATGTGGATCCCATAGATTTGCCTCTGGTCCATATCGGGGAAAAAGTACGGATACAGTTTGATGGTTGGCCAGCGATTGTCTTTAGCGGTTGGCCCAACGTGTCCTATGGCACTTTTGGGGGCAAAATAGTCGCCATTGAAACATTTATCAGCCCAAACGGCAAATATCGTTTGCTGTTGGCCCCCGATCCAGACGATGTTCCCTGGCCCAAGGACATACGAGTGGGCTCCGGGGCAAGTACCTTGGCCCTTTTGGAAGATGTTCCCATTTGGTTCGAACTGTGGAGGCAGCTCAATGGCTTCCCTCCGGATTATTATCAACCCCAAAACACGAGTGCAGATGCCACCAAAAAATAGGATGCGATCATTTCTTTGGGTGATTGTTTTCTTTGCAACCGGGCAAGTCTACACCCAACAGGATTCATTGGTGCTGGGGTTCAAGGAATATTTGGGCTATGTGAAGAAGCACCATCCCGTGACCAAGCAGGCCCAGTTGAACATACCTGCAGGGCAGGCCAACCTGATGAAGGCCAGGGGCGGTTTTGACCCCAAGGTAGAAGTTGACTATCAGCGGAAGGAGTTCAAGGGCACCGAATATTGGGACCGCTTGAACACCACGTTCAAAATCCCTACGTGGTTCGGGATAGAGCTCAAAGGGAATTTTCAGCAGAGCGAAGGGAACTATATCAACCCCGATGAAACACTGCCAGAGGATGGACTGTATAGCGCAGGGGTTTCCATGTCGTTGGCACAGGGTTTTTGGATCAACGAACGGATGGCCACCCTACGCAGGGCCAAACTGTTTCGGGAACAGTCCAAGGCGGAGCAAGACCTTCAGGTAAACGAAGTGCTGTATAAGGCATCCTTGGCCTATTTTGATTGGTTAAGGGCATTTCGGGATGCCGAAGTGTACAAAGACTTTTTGGACAATGCCGAAATAAGGTTTGGCGGGGTCCGGGAGAGCGCTCTGGCAGGTGATATCGCCATGATCGATACCGTCGAGGCCAAAATTGCCGTGCGCAACCGGGCACTCGGTTATGAGCAGGCCAAGGTGAAGTTGATGAAAACATCTTTGGAACTGTCCAATTTTTTATGGATAGATGATGTGCCCGTCGAACTGCAACCTGGGGTGAAGCCTGATCTGGGGACGGATATCGCCATTGATTCCACCTTGGAGATCGAAGGAGTGCCTTTGGATAGTTTCAACCTGGACAACCATCCGAAACTGATGTCCCTGGAATATAAAATTGAAGGTCTTGAAGTGGATAAACGATTAAAAGCCAACAAATTGTTGCCAAAGTTGGACGTGGAATACAATTTTGTCACGGAAACCCCAGAACTGATGAATTCCTTTGTCACAGAAAATTACAAAGGGGGATTTTCCTTTCAACTGCCCTTGTTCCTCCGCAAAGAGCGGGGCGACCTGAAATTGGCCAAATTCAAACTGCGGGATGCCGAGTTTGAGCGGGACAATGCCCAAGTGGAAATACAGAACAAGGTCATCGCCATTTATAATGAGTTGGACTCCTACATACGGCAAAACCAGCTCATTCAAGATATTGTAAAGGATTATTCCACCCTCTTGTCCGCGGAAGAGCGCAAGTTCAGTTTTGGTGAAAGCTCCCTCTTTTTGATCAATACCAGGGAAAGTAAGCTCATAGATGCCTATCTCAAACAAAATGAAATGGAGAACAAATTCTTCCACACCAAGGCCATGTTGTTCAAGAGTTTGGCCATCAACCCCAAAATGCTCTAAAACATCTCAAGGAATGTAAGTACTTGGATATTCTGCGACAACCTATGACAAAAGTCACCAATTAGGCCATTGTGCCATGGTATTTTTGAAAAATTAAATGATGAGCTATGGAAGTCGTCGAGAAAGATAGGCAGGCATTGGTAGAAGAGGCCCTTTCCAAAGGAAAGGAGTATCAAGAGTACCGGGAACTGGTACACCGATTGGCAGAGGAGGGGAAGACCACGGGATTGGACCAATCAGAGGCCCGAATCAATTTTACCCAGCTCAACGACCGCCGCATGCACCGATGGGAGAAAACCTTCAAATTGCCGGAAGAAGCAAGGGAACAACTTTCCAAATTGGATTCAAAACTGGTCTTTTTGGTGTTGACAGAGAGTTGGTGCGGGGATGCCGCTGCCAGCTTGCCCATTATGGACAAAATAGCCGGGGAAGCAAAAAACATTGACCTCAAGATCATTCTCAGGGATGAAAACTTGGAACTCATGGATGCTTTTTTGACCAATGGCAGTCGTTCCATCCCTAAACTCATTGTTTTGGACAAGAAAAAAGGTCAAATTATGGGTGAATGGGGTCCAAGACCGAGTATGGCTACAGAAATGGTGGAAGCATTCAAAAAGGAATATGGCAAACTGACCGATGACTTCAAACAGGACCTCCAAGTTTGGTACAACAAAGACAAGGGCCAAAATATCCAGAGTGATATCCTACAACTACTTGCTCTGGAATAGATAGGTAATGGTCCCGATCTGCGAACTTTTGGAATCGGGGCTGAAACGCGCCTTTAGGGCATAGGTGATGGCGTTGTCCACCAAGCAGCCGTTGCTGGTCGTGGAACTTTTATCGTTAAAACTGGCCTCTGTCACATATCCATTCGAATCCACGTCGATGTTGATGACCACCTTTCCGCCTTCGATACAGGTATAAATGGGCGGTGGTAAAGAGTAGGCATTTCTTTCCACCAAGGAGTAGGAAATGGAAGTGCGCTTATCCTTCAAATAGTTGGTGAATTCCTCCTTTTGGGCATCACGTTCACCCAATTTTTGTTTTTTTTCGTCCCGTTGCTCCCTAAGTTGCTTCAACTGGCTCGAAAAATTATCGTTCCCGGAATATTCCCCGGTCTCACTGCTCAAAGCCCTTTCTTCAATGAGCTCTTCCAAGGTTTTCAGGGGCTCGGGACTTCCCACGGTAGGTTTTGCGGTCTCGTTGAACGCCATGTGGCTCTTGATGGGATCGTTGTTGGCGGCCAGTTCCTCCAACCTTTTGTCCTCCTCTTCGAGCAATTTCTCGATGTCTTCATCCGCCAAGCTCATTTCAATGACGTATTCATCCTCTTTCATCCCGCCCAGGTGAATGTTGAACAACAACAAAATCACTATGGCCATGGAAAAGAAGGTAATCAAGAGCGATAATTGGCTTTTGTTCAGGTTCATGGTCATACTATAACCGCATTTTTCGAAAAATATTTTACTCCAGACTTTCTTTGAAAGTCAAAGGACTGGTAGCATTATCTACGTTGAAATCACCTATTTTGGTTCTCCTGAGTGCTGAAAGATAAGCCCCTGAACCCAGAACCTTGCCATAATCGTGGGCCAGGGAGCGGATGTAGGTCCCTTTGCTGCACACCACCCTGAAATCGACTTCGGGAAAGACAATTCGGGTAATTTCAAATTCAAATATTTCAACTTTTCGGGATTTTATGTCCACCTCTTTGCCTTCCCGGGCCAGCTCATAGAGTCGTTTGCCATCTTTTTTCAATGCGGAGAACACTGGGGGGACTTGATCTATTTCCCCCAAAAATTGGTTTGTCGCCTCTTTTATGGCCGCTTCGGTGATGTGCTCGGTGGGAAAAGTCTGGTCCACCTCCGTTTCCAAGTCGTATGATGGCGTAGTGGCCCCTACGGTGAATGTCCCGGTATATTCTTTGACCTGACCTTGGAGCTCTGGGATTTTTTTGGTGAACTTGCCCGTGCAGATGATCAGCAGGCCCGTGGCCAATGGATCCAGCGTTCCGGCATGGCCAATTTTAATTTTCTTGAGGTTAAATTTTTTACGGATGGCCCACTTTAAGGCATTTACGGCCTGGAACGAACTCCATTCCAAGGGCTTGTCGATCAGTAGGATCTCACCGTTCAAAAAATCTTCTTTGGTCTTCAAAAGCTAAGTTTTGGGTTTTGGACAAAGGTACTGATCTATCCCCAAACGCTCCAAGCCACAGCGATAAGTCCAACAATAAAGCAGTAGATGGCAAAATAGGTGAGCTTGCTCTGCCGTACCAACTTGATCATCCACGTGCAGGCGGCCAATCCGGCAATGAAGGCAGCGATGAACCCTGCACCCATGGCCACGGCTTGGTCCCCATGGAAATTGATTTCGCCCCCCATAAGGTCTTTGGCTACTTTGCCTAAGATCAACGGAACTACCATCAAAAATGAAAAACGGGCCGATTTGGTCTTGTCCACCCCCAATAGCACGGCTGCGGAAATTGTGGCCCCACTTCGGGAAATACCGGGCAGGATGGCAACGGCCTGTGCCATACCGATCACAAAGGCACTTCGGAAAGAAACGCCCTTATCCGTGGTTTTGGCCATATCCGCCAAATAGAGCAAAATGGCAGTGATGATGAGCATGATGCCTACAATGATGATAGCACCGTCAAAAAACACTTCGATAAAATCATTTAAAAAGAGGCCGACCAGTGCCGCGGGGATCATGGAGATGATGATCTTGAGGGAAAATTGGGTCTGTTCGTTCCATTTGAATTGGAAGAGGCCCTTAAAAATTTCGAGAATGTCCTTTCGAAACACCACAATGGTGCTCAATGCGGTGGCAAAGTGCAGCATGACCGTGAACAAAAGGCTTTCTTCAGGAAGGGCATTCGCTCCCAATATGGCTTTTCCCAATTCCAAATGACCGCTGGAAGACACGGGCAGGAATTCTGTCAACCCCTGGATGATACCAAGGATGATCGCATCTATCAACTCCAAATCAGTCCTTGTTTTTATTGGGGTTCAACAAAATGGCATATACTTGGATGCCAAGGCCGATCAACACCAAGGTGGGGGCCAAACGGATCCTTCTAAAATTGTAGATCTCTGGGTTGAAGACATTGGGGTCGTCGGTCCCGCCGCCACTCATCAAAATAAAACCCAAGGCAATGAAAGCAATGCCTATAAAGAGAAAGAGATAATTTTTCCTTTGGAAAACAAACTCCTTGTTAGGTTTTTGATCGTTGTTTTTCTTGCTCATGGCACAAATTTAATCAAAACTTTCCCATAATGATTGCAAAATCAATCCCGTGGGCGAAAGGAGTCTTACATCTATTAGCGAAGCGGTCTTATATCTTTTGTCTAATAATAAAGATGATCCGTCCTCAAATTGAGGAAGCGTTGGGTGGCAAAATGGGTGCTGGCCCATGAGATGACCACTCCCAGACCGAACACGCCCACAAAAAGCAGGATGAGCACGGGATAATCGTCAAAAAGATTCAGTTCGGGGAAGTTTTTGTTGATGTAGTAAAGCAAAATACCCAAGGAAACCAGAGCCACCAAAGCCCCGACCATGCCCAGTTTGATATTGGTCCAAATGAACGGCCTTCGGATGAATTTTTTGGTCGCCCCTACCATTTGCATTGTCTTGATAATGAATCGCTTGGAATAAATGGACAAACGGATGGAACTGTTGATGAGCAAAACCGCAATGACCGTGAAAATGGCACTGGCCACCAAGATCCAAAGCCCTATTTTTCGGGCGTTGTCATTCAGGAGTTCTATCAGGGGCTTGTCATAACTCACTTCGTCCACATAGGTTTTTTCTGCTATTCCTTCGGCAATCTCGGTGATCTGTTCCGGGGACACAAAATCCGCTTTCAAATGCACATCAATGGAATTTTTAAGGGGATTGTACCCCAAAAACTCCACGAAATTCTCGCCGATATCCTCGCTGTACTGCTCTGCGGCATCCTCTTTGGAAATATATTCGGCGGATTTGGTGTATTCCGCCAAAGCAAGGCTTTTTTGCAACTGATCGATTTCTACGGGCTTGGCACTGTCCTTCAGGAAGACGGAAATGGTGATCTGCTCCTTGAAATGGTCGCCCAGTTTCTTGGTGTTCAGCACCAAAAGACCAAGCGCCCCGAGAAGGAACAACACCAGTCCTATGCTCAGTACCACGGAAAAATAGGAGGAGATCAGTTTTCTTCGCTGATATCTTTCAATATATTGGCTCATATAGTGGAATCAATACGTAAAAATAGAAAAGTAAATTGTATTTAGGGGATTAAACCTATTTTTGCAACTCGAAAATGAAAGCGAATAGCATGAATTACGATTTCCGAAAAATTGAGGCCAAATGGCAGGAATATTGGGCCAAGAACAAAACTTTCAAGGCATCCAACAATTCTGACAAACCCAAATTTTATGCACTTTCCATGTTTCCCTATCCGTCTGGAGCCGGACTGCATGTGGGGCACCCGTTGGGCTATATCGCTACGGATATCTATTCGCGCTACAAAAGGCACAAAGGGTTCAACGTGCTGCACCCCATGGGGTACGACTCCTTCGGCTTGCCCGCGGAGCAGTATGCCATCCAAACCGGACAGCACCCGGCCATCACCACGGAGAACAACATCAATAGGTACCGGGAGCAGTTAGATCGATTGGGTTTTTCCTTCGATTGGGACCGCGAGGTGCGCACTTCTGACCCAAAATATTACAAATGGACACAATGGATCTTTATCCAACTGTTCAACTCGTGGTACAATAAAAAATCGGACAAGGCGGAAGCTATAGAAACCTTGGTTTCACAGTTCGAAAAGGAGGGCAATGCGAATGTCGAAGCAGCTTGTGATGATGACACGCCAAATTTCAGTGCCACCGATTGGAACAATTTTTCAAAAAAAACAAAACAAGAGCTCCTTTTAAAATACAGATTGACCTATTTGGCGGATACCGAAGTGAACTGGTGTCCCGCTTTGGGGACCGTTTTGGCCAATGATGAGATCGTGAACGGCGTTTCGGAACGTGGAGGACATCCCGTGATACGCAAAAAAATGACGCAATGGAGCATGCGCATCACCGCCTATGCCCAACGGTTGTTGGACGGTCTGGACCACATCGACTGGCCACAACCCTTGAAGGATTCCCAGACCAACTGGATCGGTCGCTCCGAAGGGGCGTCGGTTATCTTTAATGTCCTCCCCTTTGGGGAGGAACAAGGAGGGGACAGCAATTCAGTCCTCCCCCCGGCCCCCTCCAGTGGAGGAGGAGCCAATGCAAGACTGACAGGGGATTCGTCAATGATTGGAATTTTGTTGGAACGGGCGAAAGAAATGCGAAAGAAACCAACGCCAGCCGAGGACAAATTGTGGCAAGCATTAAGAAGAAAAAATCTTGATGTTAAGTTTAGAAGGCAACACCCGGTGTATAAATATATTGTTGATTTTATATGTCTTGAAAAAAACCTAATCATTGAGGTTGATGGGAAAATTCATGACTATCAGTTGGATAAAGATGCCCAACGGACATTGGAATTGGAACAGAAAAAGGGGTTTACGGTTATCCGTTTCACCAATGATGAGATTATTTCGAATATACAGGCTGTTCTAAAAAAAATAGAAGACGTTTTAAGCTCCCTCTCCAAAGGGGAGGGCCGGGGAGGGGACAATCACCCCTATCAAATAGAAGTCTTCACCACCCGCCCCGACACCATTTTTGGGGTGAGTTTTATGACCTTGGCACCCGAACATGATCTGGTGGCCAAAATCACCACACCCGAACAAAAAGCTGCCGTGGAAGCCTATGTGGAAGCCACTGCCAAGCGCTCCGAGCGGGACCGTATGGCCGATGTGAAAACCGTTTCAGGGGTGTTCACGGGAGCCTATGCCGAGCATCCGTTCACCAAGGAACCCATTCCTATCTGGATCGGGGACTACGTTTTGGCCAGTTATGGAACCGGTGCCGTGATGGCCGTTCCGTGTGGGGACCAGCGCGATTATGATTTTGCCAAGCATTACAACATAGACATCCCCAATATTTTTGAGGGCGTGGATATTTCCGAAGAGGCTTTTGCGGACAAGGCGACGACCATCATTGCCAATTCCGACTTTTTGAATGGACTTTCCTATAAGGAAGCCACCAAAAAAGCGATTGCCGAACTGGAAAGGATCGGTCAGGGCAAGGGCAAGGTAAACTACCGCCTTCGGGATGCGGTGTTCAGCCGTCAGCGGTACTGGGGAGAACCGTTCCCTGTGTATTATGTGGACGGGATGCCGCAGATGATCGATGTGGAACATTTGCCGCTGGAACTCCCCGAAGTGGAAAAATACCTCCCCACCGAAACAGGCGAACCGCCCTTGGGCAATGCCAGTGATTGGGCATGGGACACGGTACAGAATAAAGTGGTAAGCAACGAAAAAATCTCCCCCTTTGGGGGAGACCGAGAGGGGGAACAAACTGTTTTCCCTCTAGAATTGAACACCATGCCGGGTTGGGCAGGAAGCTCCCAATACTTTAATAGATATATGGACCCGCGCAACGACGAGGCCATTTTCTCCAAGGAAGCCATTGATTATTGGCAAGATGTGGATCTCTACATTGGAGGTAGTGAGCACGCTACGGGCCACTTGTTGTATTCCCGTTTTTGGCAGCACTTTATGTTCGATAGGGGCTATGTGCCCAAAGCGGAGTATGCCCAAAAGTTGATCAACCAAGGGATGATTACGGGGACAAGTGCTTTTGTGTATAGGATTGATTTAGAATTTGGTGAAGAGCCAAAGAAAGAATTCAAATCTCCTAAAATATACGTCTCTAATACTTTTTATACGGATTGTAGAAAAGTTTATGATTTTATCATTCAATCTGACATATCTGATAAAGACAAGAGTGAATTTGCAAATGGAAATGGATACACCAAAGGATTGGCGAGCGTTATAGAAGGCACGATATTTATTGATTTATTGAATGAACAACAGAGGGCTGTTATTAAATCATTTAATAAATTATTTCAGCAACTTAATGAAGACGTTGTCGAACAAAACACGAAAGGAGTTTTAATCGGACTAAGGTTTACGCCTATCCATGTTGATGTGTCTTTGGTCAATGCATCTGATGAGTTGGATATTGAAAGTTTCAAAAAATTGAATCCTGAAAATTTGGATGCAACTTTCATTCTGGAAGATGGAAAATATATCGTGGGCCGTGAGGTCGAAAAAATGTCCAAGTCCAAATACAATGTCGTCAACCCCGACGCCATTTGTGAGGAGTACGGGGCAGATTCCCTTCGTCTGTACGAAATGTTCCTCGGGCCATTGGAACAATCCAAACCTTGGAACACCGCGGGCATCACCGGTGTGTTCTCCTTTCTTAAAAAACTCTGGAAGCTTTATTCCCCCCTTGAGGGGGGCGAGGGGGATGTAGAGCCCACCGCCGAAAACCTAAAAACCCTGCACAAGACCATCAAAAAGGTGGAGGAGGATATCGAAAACTTCTCCTTCAACACGTCGGTGTCCACTTTTATGATCTGTGTGAACGAGCTCACGGCACAAAAATGTACCAGCAAATCCATTTTGGAACCCTTGGCCGTCTTGGTATCGCCCTATGCGCCGCACATTGCCGAAGAGCTTTGGGAGCGATTGGGCCACTCAGGCTCCATTGCCGAGGTGCCTTTCCCCAAGTTCGAGGAAAAATATCTGGTGGAAAGCAGCAAGGAATACCCCATTTCCTTTAATGGCAAGATGCGGTTCAAACTGGAATTCCCAACGGACATGGACAGCAAGGCCATCGAAGAAGCTGTATTGGCCCACGAAAAGACCCAAGAGCAGTTGCAGGGCCGAGCTCCCAAAAAGGTGATTGTGGTTCCTGGAAAGATCGTGAATATTGTGGGATAATTTTTGGATTTATTGGCTGAGGCCGATTTTCATTGAAAGATATTCATCAGAATCTAAAAATGCACGCCAAAAGGCGTGCATTTTTGTTTTATGTTCGTTTAACCCATAAAAAAACATAGGGTGATTCAGTATAAAAACATTAAAAATTATAATTACCCATATTAAAAATAGGGTATAAAGTTAAAAAAACATCATTTTTAGCCTTTGACCCCTACTTTTTGTCAATTTTGTTTCTTGGATTCTGTTTTTTGTATCACCTTTGGGGCATTAACTACAAAACATATCAAAATGATAGTAGGCGTACCAAAGGAAATCAAGAACAACGAAAGCCGGGTTGGGATGACGCCAGCCGGGGTTTTTGAATTGGTAAAGAACAACCACACCGTATATGTGCAGTCCGGAGCGGGCGAAGGGAGTGGTTTTTTCAATCACGATTACCAGCGGGCCGGGGCCACTATTTTGGATACCATCGGTCAGGTGTATGCCATGAGCGATATGATCGTAAAGGTCAAGGAGCCCATCGCAGAGGAATATGGACTCATCCAAAAGGGCCAGATCGTTTTCACCTACTTTCATTTTGCATCCAGCGAGGCACTGACCAGGGCCATGATTGAGAGCAAATCCATTTGTATTGCCTACGAAACGGTGGAGGATGAGGACGGGACCCTTCCCCTGCTCACCCCCATGTCCGAAGTTGCCGGAAGGATGGCCATTCAGCAAGGGGCCAAATACCTGGAAAAACCCGTAAAGGGACGCGGCGTACTCTTGGGCGGTGTTCCCGGTGTGGCACCAGGGCGCGTATTGGTGCTTGGGGCAGGCGTAGTGGGCATTCAGGCTGCTAAAATGGCAGCGGGACTTGGCGCCCATGTGACCATATTGGATGTCAATATGAAACGCCTACGCCATGTGAACGACATTATGCCACCGCATGTGGTGACCGAATTTTCGAACGAATTCAATATCAGAAAACATATAAAGAACCATGATCTGATCATAGGCGGGGTCCTCCTGAAAGGGGCCAAAGCACCCAACCTGATCACCAGGGATATGCTCAAGGACATGCGTCCGGGCACGGTGATCGTTGATGTTGCCGTGGACCAAGGGGGTTGCGTGGAGACCACCAGACCCACTACCCACGAGAACCCTACCTATATCGTTGACGATGTGGTCCATTACTGTGTAGCCAATATGCCAGGGGCAGTGCCTTATACTTCTACAGTTGCCTTGACGAATGTAACACTGCCCTATGTGCTAAAACTGGCCAATACAGGATGGCGGACCGCTTGCAAATTGGACAAGTCCCTTGGCAAGGGATTGAACATTGTGGAGGGCGACATCGTTTACAAAGAGATAGCCAAGGCGTTCCAATTTGAGCCGGTCTTGGCGTGAAAACGTACATTTTGTCAGAAAAAAAGCCCCGTCACAAATTGGCGGGGTTTTTGCTTTAATATGGTATATTTATGATACCAAAATAGAAAAGTTATGATGACATATTATATATTGATTGGTGCCATTGCACTGGTCAGCTGGTTGGTCAGCAATCAATTGAAGAGCAAGTTCAAGAAATATTCCCAAGTGCACCTGCGCAATGGGATGAGCGGTGCCGAAATTGCACAAAAAATGTTGGACGACCATGGCATCAGGGAGGTGAAGGTCATTTCCACTCCAGGAATGTTGACGGACCATTACAACCCAAAGAACAAAACGGTCAACCTGAGCGAAGGGGTCTATAACCAACGAAATGCAGCAGCAGCAGCGGTGGCCGCCCACGAATGCGGGCACGCCGTACAACATGCCCAAGCGTATGAGTGGCTGACCATGCGTTCCAAATTGGTGCCCGTGGTGAGCGTGACCTCCGGGATGTCCACTTGGGTGGTGTTCGGGGGTATTGCCCTGATGGTCGCGACCGGAGTGGCAGGCGGTATTGGATTTTACATTGCCGTTGCCGGATTGATCATGATGGGTTTTGCCACCCTGTTCAGTTTCATTACCCTTCCCGTGGAATACGATGCCAGTAAAAGGGCATTGGTGTGGCTGAAGCAGAAGAACATGGTGAGCCAGCAGGAATATGCCGGAGCGGAAGATGCCTTGAAATGGGCCGCACGGACCTACTTGGTGGCCGCAATTGGTGCATTGGCCTCCTTGCTATATTGGGCCCTTCAGGTTTTTGGAAGTAGGGACTAAAGAAGTTTTAAAAATAGGACGAAGCCTGCCGATTTCATTTCGAGCAGGCTTTTTTTATTCAGGGACGGCAAATGATATCCTGAATGCTATTTTTTTTGTAGTTTTGCTATTAAATAAGTAGCAATATGGTCGCTCCTAAACCTGGTTTTCCTGTTCGTGGCTCAAAAAGTGGACAACCTATAATGGCTTTGCTCGATTTATTGGGTCGGAGTTGGGCCATGGGCATTGTTTGGCATTTGTATGCCGGACCAAATACGTTTCGAGGTCTGCAGGACTATTGTGAGTCGATTTCTCCCACAACCCTGAACACGAGGTTGAAAGAATTAAGAGATTGCAACCTCATTGAAAGGACGTTGGAAGGTTATGCACTTACTGAATATGGAAGGGAATTATATGAGCTCTTGGAACCCATGGGTGGTTGGGCCCGACAAAGATGGGCACATAGTTTTGAGGAGAATGACAACAAGGAATAAGATGATGAGATATATCCAAAAGCCAGCTAAGGGGGAGTATCCCGAATATTCCCATATTTATATGGATTTGTTGGAAGATGATGGTAAGGTGTTGGACCATCTTTGGGAAAACTTTCTTAGGATCAAGGATTTTGTGTATGCCCTTCCCACGGAAAAACTGGTGTATAGGTATGCAGAGAATAAGTGGACCATTAAAGAAATATTGATACACCTGATTGATGATGAACGGATTTTTGCCTATCGGGCACTTCGGTATGCAAGAAATGACCGTACACCGCTCCATGGTTTCGACCAAGATGTATATGCCAAATTTTCAAAAGCCAATGAACGAAGTTTGGAGAGTATTTTTGACGAATACGAAACAGTCAGAAAGGCTACCATCACGCTTTTTGAATATATGCCCGAGGAAAGTTTCACGAGGGGAGGCAAAGCAGTGGATTTGGATGGGAGTATCGTAAACCAAAGAACAGTGAGGGGATTGGCGTACCATATTGCAGGTCACGAGCTTCGTCATTTCAATATTATCAAGGAAAGGTATATAAAATAAAAAAAGGGGCCTAAAAGCCCCTTTTTTTATTTTATAGTTGGATGAAAATTAATCGATCCATTTGGCCACTTGGTTGTCAATCATTTGAAGACCTACACCTTCCGTGCCTGTGATTTCGATCATGTCCAGAATGTCCCTGATGGTGTTTTCTTCTTCCACCTGTTCCATTACGAACCAATCCAAGAACCGCTCCGTGGCAATGTCACCTATCTCCCTTGCTTTTTTCACGATGTTGTGGATGGACTTGGTCACGGCCACCTCATGTTCCAGAGTGCTTTCGAACACATCCACAATAGAGGAATAATCGTGGTTGATGTCCGTCACTTCTGGTGAAACGGGGCTTCCTCCAGTATCCACCAAAAAGTTGAATATTTTCATCATGTGCTCACGCTCTTCTTCGGTCTGTTTGAAGAAAAACTTGGCACTGGTAAAAAACCCGTTTTGTTCGCACCAAGATGCCATCGCCAAATAGGTGGCAGAGGCATGGGCTTCCATTTTTATCTGGGCATTGAGCAGGTCCATGGATTCCACTTTGATGCTCATGCTTTGTCTAGCTATATCTTTCATAACTGATTTTTTTGAAGTTGTGTATAGTGCAAAAATACTGAATTTTCACGGCATACGAAGGCTAAGTACTTAATTTTAAGCCAATTTAAGACTGAATAAGAATAAGGAAAATAAAAGGTAGGATCAGGCGCTGACAAGCTCGCTTTCCGCAGATAGGCCCATGGCCACAAAACCTTGCTCCACCATTCTTTTAAGGTCTAGGATCTCCAAAGTGTTCAGGATAAAAAGGTGTTCCTTGTTGCAAAGCATCAGCACTTCAAACCCGTGCTTGTTCAGGTCGCTATCAAAATGGCTCTCAATGGAAATGGACATGACCTTCTGCCGTAGCGATAATAGCTGGCAAAGAGACATACGGACCATTTTTTGGCCAAAATCGACAAAGAAGCACCGTTGCTGAGTGTCTTGGTACAGGGTGTAATATGTAGATTGAACTATTACATTCATGGCCCAAATGTAATATTTATTTAGATTGAATACAAATATCAGATCTGTATTTGTCGATCAATTTGCTGGTTCAGGGAAATGAAGGTTTCGGTACGGGACACTCCTTCTATTTGTTGGATTTTTTTGTTGAGTACCTGCATGAGGTGTTCGTTGTCCCTACAGAGCACTTTGATGAGGATGGACCAGTTGCCCGTGGTATAGTGGCACTCCAGGACTTCAGGGATTTTTTCCAGTTCTTTTACGGCCATGGGGTTGGACATGGCCTTGTCCAGAAAGATGCCGATGTAGGCCATGGTGGTGTAGCCCAAAACCCGTGGATTTATGATGAATTTGGAGCCTGTAAGCAGTCCTGCGCTTTCCAATTTGCGCAATCTTTGGTGTATGGCCGCACCAGAAATGCCTATGCTGCGGGCTATTTCGAGAATAGGCTTTCGAGCATCCTCCATCAAAAATCTTAAGATTTTCTTGTCAATACCATCAATTTTCACCGAATTGTTATTGTTTTTCACATCAACAGTTTGAAATTGTAGCTAAAGATATTCAAAATCCATCAAAATTTAACTTGCCACCGAATCGGGATTATAGCCCAAATAAGGCACCTCATATTCCTTAAAATGTATTCCGTGGGACTTCAACTCTGAAAGTATCGGGGCATACACTTCCTTTTTGATGGGAATCTGTACGCCTGGCGTGCTGATCTTTCCATTCAGGATCTGGATCGTGGCCATGGCCACGGGCAGTCCCACCGTCTTGGACATGGCCGTGTAGGTGCGGTTCTCCCCAATGACGACCATATTGGCATCGATCTGTTTTTTTACCCCGTTCAGTTCGTAGCCGAATTTGTGGTACATCACGATCATATCCTTTTCATATTCCTTCAACGTCCAATTGTCCTCGAGGATGTATTGCAACACTTGTGCAGGGGAGGCATTTTTCAGTGGTATTTTTTTGTGGGGATCAAAAAGGTTCAGCTCCAGCAATTTTCCCCACATGATGTCGTCCTGGTCTATTTTGAGGTAGTGCCTCAGTTTCAGCTCCACGGAATCGGTGGGCGAATAGGGCAGGAACAGGTTCACAAATTCACGATAGGACATGCCCTCCGAATTTTCAATGGTGTAGCTGTCATCCGTCATGCCCAAAATCACGAACATTTGCCAAGCCTTCGAAAACCCGACCCTCCGCATGGTGCCCCGATACAGGGTCAGTACATTTTGTAGGCCATAGGCCTCCCTGTATTTCAAGGAATCCCGGTTGGCGTAAGCCTCAAAGGTCCCATAACCTTCAATGTTCATGAATTCCGTCCTTCTAAAAAGTTTTTGGTAAGGGATATATTTGTAAGTGCCCTCCTGAATGAACTTGGCCACTCCGCCCTGCCCGGCCAGGACCACATTGCGGGGGTTCCACGTAAATTTATAGTTCCAGAGGTTGGAATCACTTTCCGGGGCCACCAGCCCTCCGGTAAAGGACTCGAAAAGAAGCATTTTACCTCCTTTATCCCGAATTCGGTCTATCACCTCCATGGCACTCATGTGATCTATGCCCGGGTCCAGCCCAATTTCGTTCATAAAGACCAGTCCATTTTTCTTGGCCTCGCCATCAAGGGCTTCCAGTTCCTTGCTCACGTAGGATGCCGTGATCAAATGCTTTTTGAACTGGATACAATCTTCCGCAACCTTGATGTGCAGACTGGCGGGCAGCATCGAAATCACAATGGATGCTTCGGAGACCGCTTTTTTTCGTTCCCCATCATTGAAGATATCCAATGTAAATGCAGTGCAATTGGGATGGGAGGTGAATTCTTTGGGAATATGTTCTGGGCGAAGATCACCGATTTTCAGATGAAGATTTTCTTCTTTGGATTTCTTCAAGATATAATCCAAAAGGTATGAGGTTGACTTTCCAGCGCCAATGACCAAAATAGTACGGACCATAGGTTTTGCTTACTTTTGTTAGATGGATACTAAGGTATCAAATTGTTATATTTTTAAAAAAAATAGCATATAAAGTTATGAACAGAACAATTGTGTTGATTGGTATCCTATTGGGAACTTTGGCCATTATTTTGGGTGCTTTTGGGGCACATGGACTGGAGAAGTTGGTGGATGCGTCCTCCATTGAGACCTTTGAGGTAGGTGTCCGCTATCAGATGTACCATGCCCTTTTTCTTCTTTTTTTGGGAATTTGGCCAAACTTGGCAGAGGTCCATAAAAAGAGGGTCTTTGCCTTGATTGTTGTGGGAGTGGTGCTGTTCTCGTTCTCAATCTATCTATTGGCCCTGAACAGTTTGACCTCGTTCGACTTTAAAAGCATAGGATTTTTGACGCCGATCGGGGGAGTTTTCCTGATTTTGGGATGGGTGTTTTTGGGATATTTTGTGTTGAAAACGAAAGGAATCAAAGAGGTTGAATGAAAAGGATCTAATTTCTTTTTTTGGAAGTGTAATGGCCAAAAACCCAACCTACTTTTCCATTGAAATTGATTTTATACCAACGGTCAGTGTTTCCGTTGACTTCTTCTAAAGAAGAACTTTGTTCAATGATGTCACAGATGTCCCCTTTTTCGACTTGAAATAGGACTTCTTCGGAACTCGGGCTATCCAAAATGACGGTTTTGGAGGTGATGCCCAATTTGTTGGAAGGTAGATTTTGGAACTGATCCAGTTCATCAATATAGAATGCTTCTTCTGAACCCGGATTCCCATACAATGCTTTACTCACCTCTTCAATGAGCTTGGACTTTTTAAAGTTGGGATTGTCCATAATATTTTCAAGCAGTTCATATTTCTTGTCACCCCCTTCTTCCATTGCACGCCAATATAGTATCCCCAACTTCACATCGAGTTCATTTTGGATGATGTTCGTTTCTCCCTGAATCCAACCTTTTTTCTCCTTTTTAAGGCTTACAACTTCATTCCATCCCTCCTGCTCTTCGTCAAAGATGACCACCATATCCATAGGCTCCAACTTTTCGCCCACGTAGGTCATGATATCCGGCCTTTTATACAATTCCTTTTGCCCGTTCACAATACCCAGTTTTCCACCAATGGCAAATAAGTGCTCATAAACCCAACCTTCGTTTCCATCGGACAGCTTAACCTTTATATATTCCTTGTCATCGTCGGCAACTAGTTTTTCGTCAAGGAACTCTACTTTTTCCCCAAAATAAATTGTGGTGATGTACTTCGCATCTTTTCTGCCTGGGTTGTCGCGTAAACCAACCTTTGGCCACAGGCAAGTAGCATATGACTCCGTGCTGGTTTCTTTCGATGTTTTTGCATCGTCCGACCTGCTTGCTTCTGAATTCAGTTCAGCGTTCTTGTTGGGAGTGGAATTACAGCCATACCCCAGTACAAGCAGAAAATAGATCATACATGTTTTTTTTGATGTTTTCATATATAAAGTTTTAGGGGCAAAATATAGGCATAGCACCGAAATGGCACCGCTGTAAATTGACGGATGATGTGTTTGAGTTGACGGATGGGCAAGATTGGGTCAATAAATGCCTATTTATCGACATCTACAGTTTTGATGGAAAAATAATTTGATGGTATTTCATCTTAAAGTATTGGAAATACAAAGACAAATAGAAGGCCAAAAAAGTAATTATTTCTAGCTTTGCACTAACATTAAAACAAACAGATGAAGGATTCTGCTTCAACATCGAAAACGATTTCGTTAAGGTCTTACGGAATCAAACATGACAATTTCCAATATCAACTTTCTCCGGACGAGCTCCACAGCATCACCTTGGAAAAAGGGATGGGCAAAGAGGCTTCCTCAGGTGCCTTAGCGGTGAATACGGGCGAGTTTACAGGGCGGTCCCCCAAGGATCGTTTTATCGTGAAAGATGCCATTACGGAAAACAAAGTTTGGTGGGGTGACATCAATATTCCCTTCGACAGTGAAAAATTTGACAGGCTCTATGACAAAGTCATCCAGTATCTGAACGAAAAGGAACTCTTCGTCAGGGATTCTTATGCCTGTGCAGACCCCGATTACAAGTTGAACATCAGGGTCATCAACGAATACCCTTGGTCCAATATGTTTGCGTACAACATGTTCTTGAGGCCCACAGAAGCGGAACTGGAGGATTTTGAACCGGAATGGACCGTGGTGAACGCACCTGGGTTCAAAGCGGTTCCAGAAGTGGACGGAACACGCCAGCACAACTTTGCCATTCTCAATTTTACGCGAAAAATTGCCCTGATCGGGGGAACGGGATATACAGGGGAGATCAAAAAAGGGATTTTCTCGGCATTGAACTTCATCCTGCCCGTTTATAAGAACACCTTGCCCATGCACTGCTCCGCCAATGTGGGCCAAGAAGGCGATACGGCCATCTTTTTTGGCCTTTCCGGAACAGGGAAGACCACACTTTCCACCGATCCGGACAGAAAACTGATAGGGGATGACGAACACGGATGGACAGCTGCAAATACCGTTTTTAATTTTGAAGGCGGCTGCTACGCCAAGGTCATCGATCTTTCCCAAGAAAACGAACCAGAGATATACGGGGCCATCAAGAAAGGGGCCATATTGGAAAATGTGATCATGGACGGAAACGGTGTGGTGGATTTTGCAAATACCTCTATCACCCAGAACACCAGAGTGAGTTATCCTATAGAGCATATTGAAAACATACAGGAACCATCCATAGGCAAGAACGTGAAGAACATCTTTTTCCTTACGGCCGATGCCTTTGGGGTACTGCCCCCGATATCAAAATTGACCCCGGCCCAAGCGGCCTATCACTTTATTTCGGGCTATACGGCCAAAGTGGCCGGCACCGAAGCAGGCATTGTGGAGCCACAACCTTCCTTCTCGGCCTGTTTTGGAGCGCCTTTTATGCCGCTGCATCCTGCCAAGTATGCAGAAATGTTGAGTAAGAAGATGAAGGAATCGGGTGTGGACGTATGGTTGATCAATACCGGGTGGACCGGCGGACCTTATGGGGTCGGGACCCGCATGAAACTAAAATATACCCGTGCCATGATCAGTGCTGCACTTCGGGGCGATCTTGGGCTTTACTGTTATGATAAATACCATATTCACTCCGTATTTGGGGTAGCACAGCCGAGAGAATGTCCAGGTGTTCCTACCGAGGTGTTGAGCCCAAGGGCTACATGGAACAATGATGAGGCCTACTACACGACCGCTTTCAAGTTGACGAATGCCTTCAGGGAAAACTTTAAAAAGTTTGAAGCCTATGCCAGTGAGGAAATCAGGCGGGGCGGACCCCAAAGGTATGCCTTTTAGAAACAAAAACGCCCCCAAACGGGGGCGTTGCTTTTTTCCAGTAAGTTTTTTTACTTGTTTACGCTGGTAATGTACTTCTGAAGGGCCATGGTCATGGAGGGAGTCTCCGGCGTGGGCGCTTGGATGTCTATCCTGAGCCCTGCATCTGTGGCCGCTTTTACGGTACTGTTGCCAAATACGGCGATACGGGTATTGTTCTGCTCAAAATCGGGAAAATTCTTCAAAAGGGACTCGATCCCGGAAGGACTGAAAAATACCAGTATGTCATAGTAAACATTTCTAAGGTCGGACAGGTCGCTGATCACTGTCTTGTAGAAAATACCCCGTTTCCAATCTACGCCAAGCTCGTTCAAAGCTTCGGGAACAGCAGGTTTTAATTGGTCCGATGAAGGGAGAAGGAATTTTTCGTCCTTGTACTTTTTCATCAATGGGATCAATTCATTGAAAGTCCTTTTGCCCACATAGATCTTTCGTTTTCTGTACACTACATACTTCTGTAGGTAGTAGGCCACTGCCTCCGATTGGCAAAAGTATTTCATGGTGTCCGGAACCTTAAAGCGCATCTCCTCGGCAATCCTGAAAAAATGGTCCACAGAATTTCTGCTGGTCAGGATGATTGCCGTAAAATTGTTCAAGTCGATCTTTTGCTGCCTAACATTTTTGGCTTCAACCCCCTCCACATGTATGAAAGGCCTAAAATCCACTTTAATTTTTTCTTTCTCGATCAAACGGGAGTAGGGGGAATTTTCGACTTTGGGTTCTGGTTGGGAAACCAAAATTGTTTTTACTTTCATAAGTTTTCAACCTTTTAGATAGCTTCCAATTAACACCAAGGGCGCAATTTCGAGTGCGCAAAGGTACAAAATAAAATACATAAAATACGGAAACATAGCTTTTTGATAGTTCTTCAACAGCTTTATGGCACCAATGCCATTTATAAGGAGAATTAAGATAAAAGCACTATAAATTACGGTTTTGGAGTCCTTTAGGATATAGGTCAAAATCACATTGGCAACGAATAAAATGATGCTGCTGTAATTCAGATAGGAGGTTTTGCTGAAAATGAGCCCCACGATGAGTTCCTGGGCATTGAAAACAAATCCCGTGAAGGACTGGAGCCCCAATTTGACCAACTGAAAAAGGACCAAGCTGCCCAGCACCATAAAAAAGATCCATAAGGGGTCTTCTCCAGGCAGTGCTCCAAAAACCTTCAGCACGAAGAAGACAAAAAGTGAAAGGTTCACGACTTGGAACAGGGTCAAAAGGATGTGGAACCAGTTCAGCAACTGCCCCTTTTTGTTATGCAGCAGCACATATTTGTCATTGAACGGCAAGATGATAAAGTTGAGGAACCGGGCATGGTACAGGTACTTTCCCAATGCCATCACCACGAGGCTGGCGAACAGCACAATGGTCATCCAATCCAAGGAAGGCGCAACTTTTTCTATCGGGTTCATTCGTGGATTTTGATAGGTTTCCCGTTGAGGCCCGGGGGCAGGCCGTTCTCCGAAATCCCAATCCTAAAGTACGTCGGATTTTCCATTTTCGGCAACGGTAGCTCAAAAGAATAATACACCGTGTCCTTGGAGTTCAATGTCCTTTGGATGGGGTCCATGTCCACCTTCAGGGGGAGCATCTGCTTCACCTGTTTGTGCTTGTTGGAATAGGAAATGGTATATTTCAAACCTTCCAAGGGAACATCAAAGGGATACGGATTATAAACTTTCAATGCATGCCGGGTGCCGGTCCGTGGCTTTTCCACAATGCACTGTAGCGATCGGTACGACTGGAAATTGTCCATAAAAACGCCATAAAAGAGCGTACTGTCCAAGTGCATATAGCTGATGTCCCCACTTTTTCGGTATTGGGAAATGTAGAGCACCCTTTTGCCGCGAACCCGTTCCTCAGAGCCATCAATGGAGTACTGGTTTTTTCGGTACATGAAATTGTTCAAAGAAATGGCGGGCATGCCTGAATAAAACTCGTACATGGGCGCACGCCGGTACGAATTTTCAAAAATGATGGGCACGTCTCCTGCCTTGGAGTGGAGGTCGCTTACCCACTCCTTGTTGCCATGGGTCTCATAGACTTTCGGGAAGAGGGGATAATACACCAACCAGGCCCTCGCATAGAAGAGCAGCACCAAGCTCACGATGCCGATGCGATACATCCATTTCCTGCTCTTGGCGTTTTCCAAAAGATGGTTGAAAGCGATCACGATCAACGGAATGGAGATGACAATGGCCCATTGCGCCTGCACCCTTCTGTTGAAACTGGAAACAAAAAAGAAGATGAGTACACCATACACCAAATACACCAGCGCCTTGGAGAATTGGTCGGTGGCCCTGAATTTAAAGAATGAGGCATAGACCCAATAGAACAAAAGCCCGATGATCACAATAAGGTTCAGGAAGTAGCCCAAGGTAAAGCCCTCAAAAGAGTAGGCCTGATTGGGTCTTTCGTACAAATGGAAAGTGATGGACACAAAATCGTTCTGGTAGAGCCACACAAAGTGTGGAAGATAGCAGACCAATGCAATGGCCACGGCCAGCCAAGCTTTTTTGTTCGCTATGAGCTTCACGTTCGAGAGAAAGACAAACAGGATTACCAAGACTGCGTGGTACTTGCTGTACATGAGACAGGCCATCACAACACCCATGAGCACGGTGGTCCAAGCGGATGGTTCTTTCAAAAAGCGTTTGTAGAGCCATAGGAACAGGGCTGTAAAGAACAGCAAAGGCGTATCGGGAAGCGTCAAAAAACCATAGGCGTTCATCAACGTAAAGGAGAACACCAACAGAAAAAAGTGCACCACGTAGTCCTTTTTCTTGGGGTTGTCGATGAGCAGCCACAACAGGACATAGGTGCCCGCGGAAAGAACACAGCTCATGAACCTGACCCCCAGTTCCCCATCGAACAGAAAACTGCTCAACTTGATGAGAAAGGCCACCATGGGCGGATGGTCAAAATACCCCCACGCCATATTTTGGGCATAGTACCAATAATAGGCCTCATCATAGATGAGCTCCGTGATCGAGGCCTGCACGAGGTTCAGTACAAAAAGAACGGCCAACAATACAATAAAAAGTCTGGGAAACTTTTGAGACATCAAATAGATTTTAGATGGCGCAAAGGTACAAATATTGGCAAACAGGGTCCATGTAAAGCCAAGGACAACTTGCACAGGCAAGACAGAAAACCGTATTTTTGACACATTCTAATCCAATGTGAATGGCGGACGGCTTGGTGATCATACCCACTTTCAATGAAATCGAGAACATCGAGGCCATTGTGAAAACGGTCTTCGACCTGAAGAAGGATTTTCACGTTCTGGTAGTGGATGACAATTCGCCGGACGGTACGGCGCAGTGCGTGAGGGATTTGCAAAAAGAATACCCCGAACAGTTGTTCCTTGAGGTGCGCAAAGAGAAATCAGGATTGGGCACCGCCTACATCCATGGGTTCAAATGGGCGTTGAAGCATGGCTATGAGTACATTTTTGAAATGGATGCCGATTTTTCACATCGCCCCGCCGATCTTTCCCGACTGCACAGGGCCTGTGTGAACGGTGCCGATATGGCTGTGGGATCACGGTACAAAAAAGGGGTGAACGTGGTCAACTGGCCCCTCGCCCGGATCTTGCTTTCCTACGGTGCGTCATTTTATGTGAAGATCATCACGGGGATGAAGGTGCACGACCCCACTGCCGGTTTTGTGTGCTACCGGAGAAAGGTGCTGGAAACCATCAATCTGGATAACGTAAGGTTCATTGGCTATGCCTTCCAGATAGAAATGAAATACAGGGCCTATTTGAAAAAATTCAAGATCGAGGAAGTCTCCATCATATTCACGGATAGGGTCAATGGAAAGTCCAAAATGAACTCTGCCATTATCCGAGAGGCTATTTTTGGGGTCATCGCCATGAAATTCAGGAGCATATTCTTTAAAAAGAACTTTTAGTTATGTCCAAAATACTGTTGAAGAATGCCAAGGTTGTCAATGAGAACAGCGTTTTTGAAACGGATATGCTGCTCGATGGGGATTTTATTGCCCGCATCGACCCCAATATTTCCGATGCCAATGCCAAGGTCATTGACCTTAAGGGCGACCTTTTGTTGCCCGGGGTCATCGATGACCAGGTGCACTTTCGGGAGCCAGGGCTCACCCACAAGGGAAACATTGCCACGGAGAGCCGGGCGGCCATTGCTGGGGGGATCACCACCTATATGGAGCAGCCCAATACAATCCCGCAGACCACGACCATAGAAAAGCTGGAAGAAAAAATGGCCATCGCTGCCAAGGATTCCTTTGCCAACTATTCCTTTCTTTTTGGGGGAACCAACGACAATCTGGAAGAACTGAAACGTTTGGACAAAAATGCCTGCTCCGGAGTGAAACTGTTCCTGGGCTCATCCACGGGAAATATGTTGGTGGATGACGAAGCGGTCCTCGAGAAGATTTTTAGTAATACGGAAATGGTGATCTCGGCACATTGTGAAGATGAGGGTACCATCAGGGCCAACATGGCCAAATATGAAGCCATGTACGGGGAAGACATTCCCATAGGCATGCATCCCATTATCCGCAGCGCGGAGGCCTGCTACCTGTCCTCTGCCAAAGCCATTGCCTTGGCCAAAAGGACCGGGGCCCGCTTGCACGTGTTCCATGTTTCCACAGGAGTGGAGACGGACCTTTTCACCAATGCCGTTCCGCTGGAACAAAAAAAGATCACTGCGGAGGTCTGTATCCACCATTTATGGTTTTCGGATGAGGACTATGCCGAAAAGGGAACGTTCATCAAATGGAACCCGGCCGTGAAGACCAAAACCGACAGGGCGAAACTCTGGGAGGCCCTTTTGGACAATCGCATCGATGTGGTGGCCACGGACCATGCGCCCCACACCCTGGAAGAAAAGAACAATCCGTACATCAAGGCACCGTCCGGGGGACCGTTGGTGCAGCACGCACTATTGGCCATGCTCCAAAAGGAATCGGAAGGGGTCATTTCTTTGGAAAAAATCGTGGAGAAAATGAGCCACAACCCCGCCAAGCTTTTTGACATTGACCGTCGCGGCTTTGTCCGGGAAGGATATTACGCAGACTTGGTGCAAGTGGACCGCAATTCCCAAAACGAGGTTAAAAGATCTAATATTCTCTACAAATGTGGTTGGTCTCCTTTTGAAGGTGTTACTTTTGGCTCCAAAGTGGTGCGAACTTTTGTGAATGGCCTCTTGGCGTATGATGATGGTGTTTTTGCCGGGGAGAAAAATGCGAAAAGGCTCACCTTTAATCGATAGGAAATGAAAAAGCTGTTGTTCCTTCTTGTTTTTTTGATGGTGGTTTCCTGTGCCGAAAAGGTGGTGGAAGAGCCGGACAACCTTATCCCGAAGGAAAAAATGGTCGACATTCTCCACGATCTGGCCATCTTGAACGCCACTAAGACCACGATAGGTGCCAAATTGGACGAATCGGGCATCGACATTATGGAGTTTCTCTACAAGAAATACCAGATTGACAGCACCCAATTTTCGGAAAGCGATCTGTATTATGCTTCCCTGCCCTTGGAATATCAAGCCATTTATACCGAAGTGGAGACTAGGCTCGATAAGCGGCAAAAAGCAATGGAGGAAGCAACAGAGAAAAAAAATGACAGTATCCGAAAGGCAAACGAAAAGCGTAGCGACTCGATAAGGTCAGCAAAGATCCCAAAAGACAGTATTATACCCGAGCCTTAAATTTGGAGCAGCAAAAAAGGATGGCCTGGTCCAGATTGCCAAATGAAAAGTTGAGGGTGTTCTTTATTTTTTCGCTGCTGTAGTGTTCCTGATGGTACAATCCTTTCGCAACGGCCTTTGGAAGTCTTCTCCTTTTTCCCAAGAGTTTGCTCCGTAACCAGTCCAGACGCCAGAACCATTCCAGAGCGGAGAAAGAAATTTTTTTGGAGGGAGGTGCCACATCCAATCCTTTTGCAATTTTTTGGAAGAGCTCTCCGTAGGTCAAATTTTCGCCCACAAGGATAAACTGTTCGCCCTTGATATCGGATTCCATTAATTGCACCATGGCATTCACCACATCGTCCACGGCAACAAAACCGGTTCCGCCAGGGATAAAGTGTTTTTTCCCTTTTGCTGCATAAGTGAAAAAGGAACCGCTGCCCGACCTCCAGAAACCGGGCCCAATGACCACTCCTGGATTGATAATGGCAACAGAAAGACCTTCTTGCGACCCTCGCCAGACCTCGAGCTCCGCATCACGCTTGGTAAGTCCGTAGACGGATACGTGGGTGTCCGACCATTCATTTTCCTCTGTGCTCTCCTTTCCCTTGGTAGCTGGGCCGATGGCGGCAATGGAACTGACATAACAGAGTTTTTGGATGCCATGTTTCAAGCAGAGATTGACCACATTGGCTGTTCCTTCGACATTGATTTTTTCCAAGGTCTTGTAATCCTTTGGGTCGAAAGAGATCAATGCCGCGCAATGGTACACTTTTTTGATGCCCACAAAAAGCCGTTCCATCTGGCCGATATCGGTAATGTCGGCCTCTACCCACTCAATTTGATTCATCAAAGCGGAAGGGTTTTCAGCATAATAGCCAAAGACTTTGACGACTTTGTCCAAGGATTCCTTTGTCCTATAACTGGCCCTTGCCCGCTCCCCATTTTTCGCCAAATGGAAAAGTAGGTGCGAACCGATCAACCCTGTGCCTCCGGTAACCAATATCATGCGGTAAAAATACCTATTTGTAACCGATTTATTCAGAGAACTGGCAACATCATTTTATATTTGCACCTATTCAAAAAACAACCATGACGAAGAATTTTGTTCAAGAACTGCAATGGAGGGGAATGGTGCATGATGTCATGCCCGGCGCCGAGGAACATCTTATGGAAGGAATGCGGGCCGCCTATGTGGGGATCGACCCCACGGCAGATTCCCTGCACATTGGCCATTTGGTGAGTGTGATGATGTTGAGGCATTTTCAATTGGCCGGTCACAAACCCTATGCACTTGTTGGAGGAGCCACGGGAATGATCGGGGATCCTTCTGGAAAATCTGCTGAGCGCAATCTTTTGGATGAAGCGACCCTTCGGCACAACCAAGAAGCTATCAAGGGGCAGTTGGCCCGTTTTCTCGATTTTGAGAGCAAGGCCCCCAATTCTGCCGTTTTGGTGAACAATTACGATTGGATGAAGGACTTTTCGTTCCTTGGGTTTATCAGGGATGTCGGGAAGCACATCACCGTGAACTATATGATGGCCAAGGATTCCGTGAAGAAACGACTTTCTTCGGATGCGAAGGAAGGAATGTCCTTTACCGAATTCACTTATCAATTGGTCCAGGGGTATGATTTTCTCTACCTGTTCCAAAATCATGACTGTACCCTTCAAATGGGGGGAAGCGACCAATGGGGTAATATCACCACGGGAACGGAACTGATCCGCAGGATTGGTGGGGGAAAGGGCTTTGCACTGACCTGTCCATTGATCACCAAGGCGGACGGCACCAAATTTGGAAAGACCGAAGGCGGAAATGTGTGGTTGGATGCGGAAAGGACATCGCCTTACAAATTCTACCAATATTGGCTGAACACTTCGGATGAGGATGCAGAAAAATACATCAAGATATTCACCTTTTTGGATCAAAAGGAAATAGAGGATCTTGTTGCGACCCACACGGAATCTCCCCACTTGAGGGCACTCCAAAAGAGATTGGCCGAAGAGATCACGACCATGGTGCACTCCAAGGAGGAGCTGGAAAATGCCATCAAGGCAAGTGATATCCTTTTTGGGAAATCGACCTCCGAAGATTTGAAAAAATTGAACGAGAAGACCTTTTTGGATGTCTTTGAAGGGGTGCCGCAGGCACAGATTTCCAAAAGTGAACTTGAGCCTGGGCTGGACATGATCGGTGCATTGGCCGCCAAGACCAACTTTTTGGGATCGAACGGGGAAGCCCGAAGGGAACTGAAACAGAATTCCATTTCGGTGAACAAGGAAAAAGTGGACGAGGAATACCTTATTACCAAAGATGACCTGATCAACAATAAGTTTGTGTTGCTCCAACGTGGCAAGAAAAATTATTTTGTACTGGTGGTAGAATAAACAAAAAGCCATCTTTAGATGGCTTTTTTTATTATGCTTGTACCACTTCTTCCCCTATTTCTGTTTCCCGAATCTTTGTGAAGGTATTCTTTACCCTTTCCGAAACCAGAAAATAGGGAATCCAAATCGCCGCACTTATGAACCCCCTGAAAATCTGTGTATAGGTTTCTTGGTCATCGGAACCATCCACCAACTCTTTTGGAAATACGGCATTGTACAGGACGAGGTCTAAAATTGGAATAAGGAAACTTGAGGCATACATGATAATGATCAATTTGGGAAGGCTGGTACGCTTCTTAAAATAAAGGATGATCAACAATACGGCGAACACCAACAAGGCGATGTTCACGGTCAGTTCAAAACCTAGGAACAATTTCATGACGGTGGCATTCTCGTATCCTGCAATTTTGAAGAGAGACCAAACCCCTTTATCGAAGTAACCCTGCGAACCAACTTGGAAAAGCAAAAGGAAAGGGGATAGGACCAAACCAATACCTGGTAGAACAAGCCAACCACCAATGTTCAGGTTTTGGTCCGATTGGGGTTTGGGATTATAATTGTCATAAATCTTCTTTGCGCCAAAAATAAAGAGGGCCAATAATGCGAGGGAAATGATGATGGAGGTTGCGTTCAAGCCTGATTCATCCGCCGAATCACCTCCCATGTGTGTTAATTGGTATGCAATCTGATCATTTATTTTTTCATGGTCCTTCAAAAATGTAGTTACCAATGATGGGTCTATAAAATTCTGCTTAAGATGGTAATTGTGTTTTACGACAATGGTCCTGCCCACGGCCCGTACATTTTTCGAATAGCTATAACTTTCTTTTTCACTGGAAAACTCACTGTCCAAAATGTCCCAATAATCGGGGAGGGCAATGGAGGTCTGCTGTTCAAATTCATAAGGTTCACCCAAGTAATAGGGCATGGTCCTCTGTGGTGAATTTGTGTAATTGATAAGATTTTGCAGCACCAAGGGCTGTGTCTCGCATGCGAAGATGCCTGTATCCTCATCCTTTGTCCAAAAATTGGGAATGTTGTAATACTCCTCGACCACAAACTCATTGCGTTTGCTCCGGTCTTCATCTGAAAAAACGATGGACTGCATGGCCTGGATGCTTGGGTAAATACTACTGTAATAGTTTACAAATTCATTGTTTATGCTTTCTTGGGTATTCGATTTGAAATAATCCCGCATGTAATCGGCCTTACTGGCGGTGTAAGTAGTCTTCACCAAAAAAAGCGCACCGCCCCCGATGGAATCCGTGGTGATGGTCTCCTCCACCTTCACTCTTGGGACAATCTGGTTTTTGGGAATCCTTGTGAGTGCGTCGCTATTGGGTTTCAATAGTAAACCTTCACCATATTGTGGCAAAGTCAGATTGTCAAGGTCCCCTCCTTGGTTGGTCATGGTTGGGTCCACGAAGTACGACTTGTTTCCATGCTCAAAGTAAACAATACAATGATTGAACAGGTTAAGACCGGGAAGAAGGTCGCCCAACGATTCGCCCGATTCGGTATTTACCAAAAATGGATACGAAGTAACACCCGCATTCTGCAATAGGTTCACCAATAAGAGGGATTTATCCTTACAATCCCCATAGCGTTGTTGCAGCACCTTGGACGGATTGTGCGGTTTGTAGGCCCCTATTCCCGATTCAAAACCGAGATACCTTACATCGTCCTGCACAAACCGTATCAAATCCAAAATGGTCTCTTCTTCGTTGGAGCCCTTTTCCCAAGGTCCGGTCAACTTTTCGGAACTTGTTGTGTAAAGTGGTTGGATCAACTCGGTAAGGGATTCCCAGTCCTTAAAGGTGGATATGGATGCCCGTTTTTGGTAGTTGGCCCAATAGGGTACGTTGATATCATATTGGAAATAATCCGTTCCATCCGTATCCCAGACGTAAGTGGTATGGTTGCCCGATTCACTTTTGGTAGGGGCAGGGGCATTGTCCAACAACTTGTAATATATCGGGGTTTTCTTGTGGGATAGGATCCGGCTATATATCCTATCCACTGGAGAAGTGTATTGCTGGTAAAGAACAGTGGAGAAGTTTCCTTGGTTGATGGGGTTGAAACCCTTAATAGTATATGAATATTCAATGATGTCATTTTTTCGGATATCCGTGAGGTTGACCACGGCGGTGATGGACCCATCATATAAAGAACGCTCCAGATTGGTTTCCCTCTGGAAGGTATTGATGTTGCTTTCTGAAAGCTTGTCTATTTTTTGTCCGTTCCTCAATACATTGATCGAGTTAAATACCAAGGATTGATATGTGGGGTCATAAGAAATGCTGATGTCCGAAAACCCCTGTATTCCTTCGCTGTTGAAAACTTGGATGGCGTAGTGGTCGTAAGCTTCTTCGGTTTCAATGTTGTATTGGAAATCCAGAAGCAAGTACTTAAAGGCCCCATTTTCTGGTTTGTTTTCTTGGTTTTCAACAAGAATAGGTTCCACCCATTGGGGAGGTGCCAGCTTTTCAATCTTTTGGGAGAATACGTTGGCGAGAATCAAAAAAAAGGCCAGAAAGCATCCGTAATTTTTGGTCATGGGTTGGCTGGTTTTTATATGAAAATAAATATAGTATAATATTTGGTATTGATTAGATGACCATCAAATTACACCCCCGGATATCGGAACTGTCAAAGCGCCCCAAAATCTCAAAGGAGCCATCAGGGTGTATTTTTCCAAGGTCTTGTGTGGCGATAAAGGAGCAGGAATAAACATTCGCTAAATCGATGACATTGATGCCACCCGTTTTCCCTGGGGGTTGCATGCTCAAAGGGTCTTCGGTGTCACGTGCCAGTACTTTCATCCATGCAGGGGTTCGGAACAGTCCGTCACCATCGGAATAGGCTTGCGACAACAGTTCCGTCATCCCATATTCGGAATGTATTCGGGGAACGCCAAAGGCTTTTTTCAAGATGGAGTGCAGCTCTTCCCGTATCAGTTCCTTTCTTCGTCCTTTCATGCCCCCGGTTTCCATGACGATGGTATGTTTTAGCGGTATAGTATATTGTTCGGCAAGGTCCAAAAGGGCAAAGGAAACCCCGATGAGCAAAGTTTTGATCCCTTTCTGTTCCAGTTCCGTGAGTTTTTGGTGGAGTTCTTCCAAATTGTTGAGGTAGAACCCGCTATGCGGATGGCCCGAGCGCAAAATGAGTTCGTTGACCATATGGATGAGCGATGAGCCTTCCCGTTCCAGATAGGCGGGCAACAAGGCCAAGATGCAGTATTCCTCTGGATTGCCATAGAACGTGGAAAAGCCTTTCAAAAAACTCTGTTCGTACATGGTGAGGTGAGGCACATAATGTTTGCTGGTCTTGCTCTGGGTGGTCCCACTGCTCTCAAAAATGGTCTCTGGTGCTTTTTTGGTGGACACTACGCGGTGTGTCTTGAAAAAAGAAATGGGCAAAAAGGGGATTTCCGAAAGGCTGGACACAGTTGTGGGAGATTTTCCCAGATGGTCGCAATACTTTCCATATACCTTATTATTGGCATATTGAAAGCTAAAGATATCCAATGCCATATCTTCAAACCCAGTGGCGTTGGAAATGGAAAAAATCTGTTGAAAATTATTGGTGTCCATGGGCCACAAAAGTACCCAAAAATAAAAAGCCCCTTTTGAAAGAGGCTTTGAAAGACAGTGTTTTTTATTTGATGACCAATTTTCGGGTCATGGTTTTCTTTTCTTCGGTTACTTGGAGCACATACACACCGGGAACGAGCCTTGAGATGTCCAAAGTGTTGGTAGTGATCCTATCCGTGAGCACAACCTCTCCAAAAACATCATAGACCTTGATTTGTTTGGTACCGTTGGATTCCGTGGTAATATACACTTCATCCCCGTACGCTGGGTTGGGATACATTTTGAATCCCTTGAGTTCCTGGACCGGCTCAGTATTTACACTGACCAGATCTTGACCGTAGGTTAGTAAGGGTAAGGCCATAAGAAGGACAAAGTAGATTTTCTTCATAAATGCTGATTTGGGGTATATGTGCAGGATAAAAGTAGATAAACACCTGTAAAAGGACTACAAAATGTTGTGAAAGCAATAATTGTGTAGGTAAAAGGGGGAAAACTGTGGTCTGGCTGTTGTTAAAGTCGTTCGAATAGAGGGAAACTACTTGACAATGAGCTTTCTGGTAGCCACTTTGTTGTTCTCAAAAACCCTGAGGATATATACTCCTTTGTCCAGATTGGAAAGATTGAGTTCCTTGCCCAAAAGGGTGGTCTCAATGACCTGGGTGCCCAATACGTCAAAGACGAGGATTTTTTTTGGGGAATTCAGCTTGGTCTCGATATAGACCTTGCCTTGCGTAACAGGGTTGGGATATAGCTTGAAACCTTCAATATCCGCACTTCCTTGGGCGTTTTCTTGTGAAAATCCAAGGGTACAGACAAAAAGAAGGGCAACAAGGTAAAAGTGTTTCATAAATCTATTTACGGCAAAGGCTGTGCCACAAATATATAAAAAATGCAATGCGGTTGGGTAACCGTTTGATGAATAAGAGGTTACTTTTCGATAAAATGCAAAAAGAAGCCCCGCATTTTGTGGGGCTTCTTTTTATAAAAGTGATAAATCTTAAAAATTGACGCTGTAACCCAATGAGAAGGCTACACCAGGGTCCCTGAACGAAAAATTTTGTTTGGCTGCACCAAAAGACTCGTACAAACTTTCACGGTCATCGTTGAGAATGTTATCCACTTTCAAAGTTATTTTGGAACGTTGCTCTTGTCCCAATGTCTTCGAAAAATTGAAGTTCAAACTGTTGAAAGGTTGTGTGAACACATCGGGGTTTTGTCCAAAACCGACCACTTCCAAAGTTTTTCCCTGAACATTGTAAAAGATTCCTGTCTCCAATCCTGTTTCCCTGTTGTTGTAGTTCAACCCGGCATTGATCAAGAATGGGGACTGTCCTTGCAATTGACGGTTGTCGTCAATCGTCTCACCGTCCCTGGCAAAAATCTGTCTGGATTCGTATTCTTGGTTCTCGCCCCGGGCCATATCGATTTGTGAATCAATGATTGACAGGTTCAGGTTCACACTAAGGTCTTGCAATCCTTCGGAAAGGAACCCAAAATTCTTGCGGGCTTCCAATTCCACACCAAAAACATTGGCAGATGGTGCGTTCCTTGGTGTAAACTGGTTTGGAGCGGTAATGTCGTAAGCAACGATCTCAATGGGATCCGTGAATTTTTTATAAAAACTACTGATGGCGAACATTTGCGCACTGTTGCCAAAAACTTCAAACCTAAAGTCAAAATTGTCAATGTAGGTGGGTTTTAGGTCCAAGTTCCCCAGAAATAGGATTCCGGTCAAAAGGTCTGGAATCTGTACCACGGAAAGTTCTTTGAAACTTGGTCGCGCAGTGGTCCTTGAATAGGATAGCCTGAAGTTCACATCTTCCTTAAATTCATAGATCAAGTTGGCCGATGGGAAGAAATCCAGTTCATCAATGGTCTTTTCGTTGTCATAGACCTCTGTACCCGTATTGTTTTGCCCGGTAAAGTAGGTAGTGAACTGCTCGGCTCTCAATCCAAGGATGGCCCTGAACTTATCCGCAAACTTGAACTCATTGGAAAGATAGAACGCCATGGTGTTCTGCTCGGAGTCAAACGTGTTCGCTGGTTGGAAATTACCCCTTATATAAGCACCCGAATTGTTTTCCACTGTCCAGATGTTCTCGTCAGCCAAAATGGCATTGGGGTCGCCGTTGAGGCTTGCCGTACTGAAGTTGAAAAAGGCGATATTATAGTTGTAGATGCTATAATCCCTTTGTTTGTAGCTGTATAGCCCACCAAATTTAAGCATGGACTTGTTGCCGAAAAGTTCATAGCTTTTGGAAAAATCGATCTTTCCTACGGCGTTGACCTCGTCAAGCTCCCTCCACAAACGTATGGGGAAACCAGCATCGGAACTGATGGTAAAACCATCCGGATTGACAATGAAGGTAGTGAGTCTCACATCCTTGTCATGAACGCTGGTCAAGGTAGGGGAAAGGCTCCATTCCGTCACAAAAGAAGCATCTTCTGAAGTATGTTTTCCTGAAAGAAGCACGTTTGATACTGAACGCTCCGAGTATTCCAAGTTGTCCTTTACCACATCTATGGCATTGGATATTTCTGTTCTTTGATCAAAAAGAGCGGCCCTAGACTCCCCATTTTGGATGTGCAATAGGTTCAATCGGTACTTGGACTTTCCAGTTTTGTATGAAAGTCCGGCCAAAGCGGATGCCAATACATTGTTGGAACCTATATCACCACGCTGTCTCCTGTCAAAACGCAGTTCATAAATGTCGCTCTCCGGGTTTTTCTGGTAGATCCCGTTTTCAAAACCATCGTAGAAAGTAGTGGTGTTCTTATAATCCAAAGAAGCGATGAAACCCAAGGTATTGTCCCCGACATTGAATTGGTTCCCATAGCTGAAACCTAGACTGAAATCTGGCTTGGACGTTTGCTGCTCGGTCGCCATAGTCTTGTCAAAAGAACGGGTAATGCCCTCAAGGCTGCCGTTGTTCCGTGAATCCGAAGGGCTTGGCACGTCAGTGTTGGGTGATATGGGCAGCTCCCTTGTACCATCATCAAAGCCCAGAAAATCTGTCCCTCCGCCTTCATAGCCCAAATAGTTGTCCTGAAAGTGCATGCTGGGGTTGTAGCCCATCGAAACCGAAAAGGACATTTGCTTTTGGGAAGGAAAATCTTTAGTGACAATGTTCACCACCCCTCCGGTAAAGTCTGCAGGCAGTTCGGCCGCGGCAGATTTGAGCACGATTACATTTTCAAGAATGTTGGTGGGAAAAATGTCCATCTGTACCGTATTCTTATCGGGATCCAGACCGGGGATGTCCATGCCGTTCAATATGGATTTGGTATATCTGTCCCCCAAACCTCTCACATAGACGTATTTGCCTTCCTGGACCGATACACCGGGCACACGCTTTATGGCCGATGCAATGTTGCTGGCCCCAGTGGTATTTATGGCTTCCAATGAAAGTCCGTCCATAAGGGTCACGGAATTTTTTTGAAGGTTCAATACAGAGGCTTCCGTATTTTTTCTGACGGTCGTGGTGAGCACCACTTCGTCCAACTGTGCTGATGCAGGTTGCAGGGATACATTGACATCCACTGTCTTGCCTGCTTCCACCACCACATCGGTTATTTCTTGTGAAGTATAACCAAGAAAGGAAAAGGAAAGGGTATAGGTGCCCGGTTCCACATCCAGGGAATAGGCTCCTTCAAAATCGGAGGTGGTTCCTATGGTGGTCCCCTTTATCAAAATATTGGCAAAAGGCAATACCTCGTTAAATTCACCATCCATGAGTTTGCCTCTTATGGTCCCAGTTTGGGCAAAGCCGAAATGCACAAAGGTCAGGGCGGCTACCAAGAGAAATTTTTTCAGCATTATATCAAGTTTAAATAGCATTCAGTTCTTTAACAAAATTGTCCAAAGGCTTAAAAGTCAAGCCTTTGGACATTGTATTTTTTATTGTGATGTTGGCTTACAAAGCTCCTTCACCAGAGGCCAAAGTCCATGCAAAAACCGTAATGTCGGCACCAATGGTGGCATTTTCCGGAGCTACTATGGAAGTTAGATTATCCAAGAACTTGGCTTCGTCGCCTGGAGTAAAGGCACCAGCAAAAATGTCTGCTACGACCACACCTTCGGGCAGCACGATCTCCCAGTTGGAGAAAGTGATACGGTCATTTGTAAGTTCTGTTGCAGAATCGGCACCGTTAATGTTCACAGTGGCGTCTGTTCCAAAACCATAGGCGAAGACGTTGTTCAGGTTGGCAATAAGACCATCCCTAAGGTCGGCGTACATGCTGGACGTACCTGCACCTATAAGGGTGATGTTCTCCATGGTGTACCCACCTTCGGTAGCGACACTTCCTTCGGGACCATCAAGTTCAAGGGCAGTACCCGACTCGGTGGACATAACAACAACTCCGTTGCTCAAGGTTCCTGTCCAAGCTTGGTCGGCATCGAAGCCATCGTCCCCTTGGGACCATACCAAGGCATTGGTCACGTTCACGGATCCACCGAACCATTCGATACCGTCATCCTGGTTGGCAACGACC
>JASBTQ010000024.1 GCA_030148335.1 Allomuricauda sp.
TGGACATAAAAGGGGAATCAATGAGGAAAAAAATTAAAAATAAACGTTAACTTCAGCACCAAAATGAGTCGATCTCGTGCACTTGATTTGCACTGCTCACTTTCATCCGCCGCAGGTGGTATACATTGACCGCCCTATCCAACCTTAGAACCAATAATTACAAAAAGTTCAGAGATTAGGGATTTGGCTGAATTCATAAAAGACGAGAAGGCCGTTAAGGCAATGGAGGATTATAGGTCTGTTTCTCAAGGGCTTCTTCTAAGTGATGTTGTTAGTAAGAATAAATTAGATGGTTCAATAGAAACAATTGAACAACAGTTGAATATTACATCAAGATTTATTCAATTCTCCGAAGAAAGTCATGTTGAAAATCTAACAACTATTAAAGAAAAAATCGATTCTATCTTATTAAATAAAAAAGGTGTGTCATTATCAATTAATTCACCTTATGAAAGACATAAATTTTATTCTCACAAAAATTCGCAATTTGATAAGATTGAAATTGTTCGATACAAAAAGATTCGAAATGTAAAAATTGAAAACTTAAACCGGGTAAACATTTTTGCAGGAAAAAACAATGCGGGAAAGTCATCCCTTTTAGAAGCAATTTATATCCTTACAAGACAGAATGATATTTTTTCTTTATTGGATTTGTTTAGAAGACGAGGAAAACTCAATTCACTTTCTGCCAAATGGCTTGATAATCAATTGAAAGGCGATATATTGATTAAAGGATCTTTTGAAAATAACAACACATCGGTAGAAATTTTATCTTATGATGAAGAAAATAACGATGATATAGATAAAAATAATTATCTGAAAACTATATCTATTGAATCAAAATTTAATGATCAAGAATTAAACACTACATATTATTTGCAGGATGGTGGCAAAAGCAAATCATTCTTTAAAAAAATACAAATAATTTGTAACTCATTTATATCCAGTCCATTTAGCCAGCAAAACAAGGATAATCTGTCTTTACTTTATGCAAAAAGTATTGAGGACAAATCTTTTTCAAGAATCATCACTTTTATAAAAGAGAATATCGATTCAAAATTATTGGATATAAATTTTGTAGATGATATTGAGGTCCCAAGGTTTTTGGTTGACCATTCGGATTTTGAAGAATCTATTGACCTAACAAATTTTGGCGAGGGAATGCAAAGAATTTTTTACATAGCATTGAATTTTGCCGCTTCAAAAAATGGAGTTTTACTAATTGATGAACTTGATAATGCAATTCACTACAGTTTGTTGAAAAAATTCACTCATTTTATTCAAACACTTTCAGAGGAATTTAATGTACAAGTTTTCATTACTTCCCACAGTGGAGAATGTATTAACGCTTTTGTTGAAAATGACTATCATAATGATACATTGTCTTTTTATTCTTTAATAGATGTTTATCATAATTCTGAAACCAAACAAGAAATAAAATATTTCCATGGATTGGATTTTCAAAGATTCAGAAATGTGTTAGGTGCTGATTTAAGAAGTATAGTATAATGAATGGAATATTGATTATATGCGAGGGAAAGCAGGATGCTGCCTATATATCTCTTCTGTTGGAACTAATGGATTTTTTGGAATATAGAAAAATCATTAGTGATTTTGATCAGCCATTAAAGGATTTCTTTCTCAATCAAATAAATGGATTTGAATATGACGCTAATAGATTAAGAAAAGGGCCAAATCTTCCGATTATTTATCAACAGCCAAAAAATCATCAGCAGTTTGCCTTAGTTTATTCAATTGATGGATTAAGAAATCTTGAAAGAGCAAAAAGTGTTATTGAGAAATATCGAACCGTAATTGAGTATGGTAAAATGGTTTCTGATAAGGTATTGAACTTGTCACTATGTATATTTCTGGATGCTGATGATATTGGTATTAAAGGTAGATTGGACAACTTGAAAGTGGAATTTAAGGAAACAATAAAAAATATTGAAAATGCTGTCCATAACGATGTGATTGATGAAGAATTATATAGGGGTTTTGGGTGTTACATTTTTTCGAAGGATGATGAAAAGGGAAACTTAGAAGATATAATATTAGAGGCTCTTTCAATGAACCAAGATTTTAATGGAAAAATTAAAAGCGGTCAAGAGTTTTTAGAATCTTTTCCTTTTGAAAGGAAGGTTATAAGAGGAAAAGAATTAGTTTTGGATGAAAAGAAAACAGCATCGGACAAAAAGAAATCAATAATTTCTGTTTCTAGTCAATTCAATTTTTCTGGTTTAGACAATAGTGATTTGATAAGGAAGAATAAAACATTAAAGGGAATGCTTAAATGTCACGAAAAGAGCCAAGAAATCATGGCATTGTTTAGTAAGTTATTAAAACTTGCAAGAACTTAGCTTGAAAAAAGTTAAATCCCCCCAATCACCTTTAAACTCAACCCCGTTACTTTTTTGATAACCTCATCCGTTATCCCTTCACCTTTCATCCTTTTAGCTACTTTTAGTAGCTCCTCTTTTTTAACCCGCTTCCGTTCCGTTTCCAATTTAAAGGCTTCCAACTCCTGCTTTTCGGGGCCCATGATCTCAAACAGGCCACTTTTGCGCAGTTCGTCCATCACGCCTTGGTCCTCAAAACTGGTGTAGTCGGTCTCGGTGATCACCAAATGGTCCAGCACTTCAATCTGTAGCAGTTTGCCCGCCTTTAGCATATGGTCGGTAAAGAGGATATCGGCATCCGTCACCTTGAGGTTGCCGCTGGGGTGGTTGTGCACCAAGATCAGTTGGGAGGCCAGTTTGTAGATGGCCATGCGGAACACGTCGGGCGGGTCGGCGTTCACCCGGTTGTGCGCACCTAGGCCAATGAGTTCCACAAACAGCACCTTGTTGGCATGGTTGAGGCCCACCACCCAAAAATGCTCTTGGTTGCGGCGTATCTTGTTCTCCCGCAGCAACACCTGTTGCATGATCGCATAAATGTCCGTGGAGTTGAGCACTTTGATCCGTTGTTCTTTGGTAAGCCGTACGTTCATGGGTAGGTGTTTGTAATTTTTGGGTCTGGGAAAGGTAATCCAAGCTTTTGAGAAAAACAACAATTGACTTGGGGTATAAAAAACCGCCCCCCACAAATCGCAGGGGACGGTTTTAGGCGGTGACAATACTGTTATTTCGTGATGCTGTTCAATTTCTGCACCTGCGCATCAAAATTCTTGAGGGTAGCGGCCAGCACCCCGATCTGTTCCTGTGCTTCTTTCCAATCTTTCTGCTCGATGGCCTCGCGCACGCCTGGAAGTGTCTTTACCCCATAGCCCGTGTAAAATCCGGGGGCATAGATCTGGTGCTTGAACCAGTCCCTTCGGGGGAGTCCCTTATCTTGTAGCAACACCTGTTCCATGCCCATCAATTCTTGGTTGAGCTGCGCCTTTTTGGCACTGGACAAGGCCGTGAGGTCCATTTTGGAAAAGGTGTCTATGCTTTTCTTGAGGTCGGCCAATACGTTTTGCAAAGGGGAAAAGTCCAGATAGGGGACCTCTGCCTTTGCTTCGGCGGCCTTAATGGGTTTTTTGGGGTCCATGACGAGTCCATACACATCCTTTTGTACCCATTTGTTGTGTTTCTCCACTTCGGAGCGCATATTCTCCAAGGTCTTCATCACCTCACCCAGGTAACTATCTACGGTAGTGTGCCACTGGGTCAGTTCAAACGGCAATACCTCGGCATTGGCCAAGCGCAGGGTAATGCGGCCTGCCGTATTGGCAAGTGCCACGCCATACTCAAACCCGGGGTCCTTAAAACGGGTGTAGTGGGTGTAGGTATCGTAAATGGTGTGGTATTCCCCGCCGGAGCCTTCGCCGCCGAAACCGAGGTTCAACGAGGCAATGCCCGAATGCTGAATGAAGGGGGTATAATCCGATCCCGAGCCGAGTGCGGACAGCGTAAAGGAGTTGTCCCCACCGCGCACTGCATTGGCGGCCTTGCGGCGCTCCGCTACGGATACCCCTTTTTGCGGGTCGGTCACACTATGGGCCACCTGCGACACCATCGCCTGGAGCGAATGCGAACCTCCGGCACCCAGATACCCACGGCTGTTGCCATCGGTGTTGATATAGGCCACGGCCTTTTGCTGCAGTTCGTCCCTGTGGTCTTCCACCCATTCCGTGGAACCGATGAGTCCGGGTTCCTCCGCATCCCAGCCACAATAGACCAAGGTGCGTTTGGGCCTTTTGCCCTCCTTCGCCAGTTGACCAATAACTCGGGCCTCTTCCATGAGGGCCACCATGCCACTGACGGGATCGCTGGCACCATGTACCCAAGCATCGTGGTGGTTGCCCCGTACGATCCACTGATCGGGGAACTCCGACCCTTTTAGGGTCGCGATGAGGTTGTGGGCGGGTTTCAATTGCCAGTCAAACTCCAGTTTCAAATGCACTTTGGCCGGACCCGGGCCAATATGGTAGGTGAGGGGCAGGGCACCTCTCCAGTCATCGGGGGCCACGGGGCCTTTCAGGGCTTCCAACAGAGGCTGGGCATCTTCATACGAAATGGGCAATACGGGAATCTTGGTAATGGTCGGGGCTTCCTCACGCTTTAAACGTTTGGCATCTTTGGTGGCGGCATAGCCGGGGGTGAGCACATCGCCGGGATAAAGGGGCATGTCCATCACGGAACCACGCTGCACACCAGTTTTATTTTTATAGGGCCCTTCGGGATATACATCACCTTGAAAATACCCATCATCCTTGGGGTCGGAATAGATGATGCAGCCAATGGCACCCTTTTCGGCGGCCAGTTTTGGTTTGATGCCCCGCCATGAACCATAATATTTGGCAATGACAATCTTGCCCTTCACATCGATGCCCAATTTTTCCAGTTCCTCATAGTCGCTGGGCACACCGTAGTTCACAAACACGAGTTCGGCCTCCACATCACCATCGATTGAGAAGGCATTGTAGCTGGGCAACAGTTTGTCACCCTGTGCGGTGTATGGGTCGCCCTCCACGGGAACAGCCTTTAATGATGCTGTATATTTTGTGGGAGCGGTCAACTCCAGCACACGCACCTTGGGGTAGGGGAAAAGCACGTGGTAGGTGTCAATCCGGGTGTCATAGCCCCAGGATTTGAACTGTTTTTCCATCCATTTGACATTTTCCTCGCCAAACTTGGTGCCCACCCAATGGGGTTCGGCCGCCATGCGTTTCATCCAATCATCGAGATTGGTCGCAGAAAGTTGTTTTTCAAATTCAGCTTCGAGTCGGAGTTCTTTTTCCGAAGCGGTTTTACTGAACCCAATGATATTTTCTTGGGCCGATACGCTCAAAATGCTGAGCAACAGGAGTAAGGGTAGTAGAGGTCTTTTTCTCATAATTTTTGAATTAGCACTTTAAATGTAAGGTATTTGTTGGATTAATTGAAGTCGGGGGTCAGGAGTCAGGAGTTTGGGGGTTGGATAAGAGAGGAGAGATAGCAGAGCATAGAGAATAGACTGTTGCTTTTCCGCCCAGTGCCGTTCCAGGTCTGTTGTTTCAGGTTCATGGCACGACACGTCTGCCTGCCATGGTCATTGAGCTGTCACCCTGAGCGCAGTCGAAGGGTAGGCACGAATTGCACAAATGTTCACGAATATATTTGAGCTTGATTCTTGGACTTATTGACTGCATACTGCCCACTGCTTACTTTGCATGTCGGAGTGTAACGTTGAGCGCAGTCGAAACGCATGAACTTGGTAACCGAATAACCCAGTAACAAAATAACTGAAGTACTTTCAAAAATAAATTTGCGCAGTCAAATAACTGCATTTATATTTGCAGTCAAATAACTGCATAAATGGAATTGCGTAGAGATGTTTTTCAGGCCATTGCCGATCCCACACGAAGGGCCATCATTGCGATGGTGGCACTCAACGCCATGACACCGGGGGCCATAGCGGCAGAATTCGATTCGTCACGGCAGACCATTTCCAAGCATATCCGAATTCTTACGGAATGTGAACTGCTCAACCAAGAACAGCAGGGGAGGGAGATCTACTATCATTTCAACCCTCAAAAACTAAAGGAAATCGCAGATTTTATAGCACCGTTCAGAGATATGTGGGACGATAGGTTCAACACCCTCGAAGCCATCATGAAAAAACAACCGCCTAAAAAATAACAATGGAACGAAAGACGAAGGTCCACGCTGAGGACGGAAAACAGGAAATCTGGATCACCCGGGAATTTGAGCTGCCGCTGGAATCCCTTTTCAGGGCCTACGAAGACCCGGAAATTGTGGCGCAATGGATGGGCACCCAAGTCCTGAAACTCGAAAACCGCAGACATGGCAGCTATCAGTTCGAGACCACCGACCCCATGGGCAACAAGCACCGGTTCAACGGGACCATCCACGAATTTGTGCCCAACCAAAAGATCATCCGCACCTTTGAGATGGAAAACGGACAGTTTCCCGTGCAATTGGAGTTTTTGGAATTTGAGGCCCTGACCGAGACCACGAGCAAGCTCACCATCCACATGGTCCAAAAATCGGTGGAGGACCGTGACCGTATGCTCAAATTGCCCTTTACGCAGGGCATCAACATGGCACATGACCACTTGCAGGAGATAATGCACAGTATAAGATGACATACTAATGCCACAATGTTTTTCCTGTCACATTGAGCGCAGTCGAAATGAAGGGAAAAGGGATTACAATCACATAAATCAATACAATATCATGACAAAACGAAATAAGATCATCTATTGGGTGGCCACGGTTTGGTTGGCCTTGGGAATGGCTTCCACGGGCATTGTGCAACTGATGGGCATGGAAGAGGAAGTGGCCATGATGGACCATTTGGGCTATCCCATCTACTTTCTAACCATTATCGGAATCTGGAAACTTTTGGGCGTAGTGGCCCTATTGATCCCGAGGTTCCCTTTGCTAAAAGAATGGGCCTATGCGGGGTTTGCCTTCACCATGATAGGGGCGATAGCGTCCCATCTTGCCGTCGGTGACGCCGCTGTAGATCTTTTTGGACCCACCCTGTTATTGGCATTGTCCATAATTTCTTGGTATTTTAGACCTGCAAGCCGAAAGACGACCACCATACAAAACGCATGAACATGAACCCAAAAGTCGATTTTTTCTTTGAAAAACCTTCCCAATGGCAGGATGCCTATCGACAGTTGCGTAAAATTGTGCTGGACACGGGCCTTACCGAGGAACTGAAATGGGGCGTGCCCTGCTATACCTTTCAGGGCAGCAACATTGTGCTCATCCATGGTTTTAAGGAATATTGTGCGCTCTTGTTCCACAAAGGAGTTCTGCTGAAGGATACCAAAGATATCCTCATCCAGCAAACCAAGAACGTGCAGTCTGCCCGGCAGATCAGGTTCACCGATGTGAAGGAAATCGTGGACAGCAAAAAAGTGCTTACAACCTATATACACGAGGCCATTGAAGTGGAAAAAGCAGGTCTGGAAGTGAAAATGAAGAAAACCTCTGAATTTGACATGCCGGAAGAGCTTCAGGCAAAACTGGATAGTGATGAAGAATTCAAAACTGCCTTTGAAGCCTTGACACCGGGGCGCCAACGGGGGTATATGCTCTATATTTCGCAGGCCAAGCAATCCAAGACCCGACAATCACGAATTGAAAAGAGCATCCCCAATATCTTTGAGGGAAAGGGATATAACGAAATGTAAACCATTGAACCACAACAACTATGCGAAGAATTGTCCCCAATATCTATTCCGATAATCTGGAAGCGAGCAAATCGTTCTATATCGATTTTTTGGGAATGGATTTGGTCATGGACCTGGGGTGGATCGTAACGTTCGCCTCAAAGGAAAATCCCATGGCCCAAATCAACATTTTTAAAAACGAAGAGGGCAAAGAGCTGGATAACGCATCCATTTTCCTTTCCATAGAACTGCCCGATGTGGACAAGATGTACGAGCGGGCAAAAGAATTTGGTCATGAGGTAGTTTGTGACATCCGAAATGAAAATTGGGGCGTGCGGCGGTTTTTTGTGAAAGACCCGAACGGTGCCACCATCAATCTATTGACGCATTTATGAATCCCGAAATCGATGCTTATCTACTGGAAGGTTGTGGCCGCTGCCCCTTGGGCGGTACTCCGGAATGCAAGGTCCACAGCTGGACAGCGGAGTTGAAATACCTGCGGAGGTTGGTACTGGAGTGCGGACTTACCGAAGAACAGAAGTGGGGCGTGCCCACCTATACCCATAACGGCACCAACTTGGTCATGGTGGCCGCCTTCAAGGACAATTGCACCCTGAGTTTTTTTAAAGGGGCATTGCTGAAGGACGACCATCAAATCTTGGAAAAACCAGGGGAGAACACCCAATCGGGCAGGGTGGTCCGGTTCACCAATGTGAAACAAATCGCTAAACTGGAATCCGTGCTGAAAAGTTACATCTTTGAGGCCATTGAAGTGAAAAAAGCAGGCCTGAAGGTGCAACTAAAGTCGATTTCGGACTACGAAATCCCCGAAGAATTTCAAAAAAAATTGGTGGAAGACCCCGAACTGAAAGAAGCCTTTGAAAACCTTACCCCTGGGAGACAAAAAGGATATCTGCTCTATTTTTCCGGGGCCAAACAATCCAAGACCCGGGAAGACCGTATCGAAAAATACATCCCCAAGATCATGAAAGGATTGGGATTTCATGATAGATAACTTCCTGCACAAGGGTTTTGTCTCCAATATTCCTTACATTAGGAGGACCAACCCAAACCGATATGGAACAGCGTAGAAAATTTTTGAAACAAGGTGCCATGGCCATGCTGTCCATGCCCTTGTTGTCCTTTGATTCCCAAAAAAATTGGTCCATTGAACCCCTCAAAAATGCCACTCCCACGGATGAGACCTATTGGAAGATGGTTCGAAAGCAATTTCCTTTGAAAGAGGGGCAGACCTATTTCAACAATGGTACCATGGGCCCAACATCGGGCTACGTGCTGGACAAAATGTTCGACCACATGATGCACTGGAACGTGGAGGCCGCCACCGTGGACTATAAAAACGGTTCGGGACCAGAACTGCTGACCGGATACTTTCCCTATGAGGAACTGCGAACCAAGTTGTCCAAGATCATCAATTGCGATTTTAAGGAAATCTCGCTGGTCCAAAATGCCACTTTTGGGATGAACTACGTGGGCATGGGCCTCGACCTGAAGAAAGGGGATGAACTGCTCAATACCAATCAGGAACACGGAGGAGGATTTGGGGCCTGGCAACTCTTGGCCAAGCGCAAAGGCTGTGTGTACAAGCAGGCCACTATGCCAGAACCCGCCAACGATCCCCAGGCCATTTTTGACGCCATCTTTAAGGAAGTGACCCCGAAAACGAAGGTTATTGCCATTCCGCACATCATTTCGGGCTTTGGAACCGTGATGCCCGTAAAGGAAATCTGCGCCGAGGCCAGAAAACGGGGCATTTTCACCGTTTTGGACGGCGCGCAGTGTGTGGGCCACGTGAAAGTGGACGTGAAGGACATTGGTTGTGATGCCTATTATTCCAGTCTGCACAAATGGTTGTTGGCCCCGGCGGGCAGCGGTTTGTTGTACATCAATAAAGATGTGGTGGGCGATGTTTGGACCACCATTGCCAGCTATAACTGGGACAACCAAGAAGACCACGGATTCCGGTTGATGCAAAACGGAACGGGCAATGCCGGGCTTATGGCAGGCTATGATGCCGCTGTGGATTTCTTCAACACCATTGGCCACGATGTTTGGATCGGGAGGATCAAGGAATTGGGCATGTACCTTCGGGATGGGCTAAAAGAAATGAAACATGTAACTATCTTTTCATCCACCAATGAAGAATTGGCAGCCGGAATCACCACCTATGGTGTAGAGGGCATCTCTGGACCAGAACTCCAAAAAACCATGTGGGAACGTGAAAGACTGCAACCCCGCTCGGTAGGGGACAAGATGATCCGCCATTCCGTACACATCTACAATTCAAAAGAAGAAATAGACCGGGCTTTGGAAGTGGTGGGGAGCTTGGGATAGACCATACATTAAATGATAAAGGTGAAAAATAAACTGAACATCTGGCTGATATCAAGTTTTTTGGTTGCTGCACTGCTTACCATTTGGGTGTATATGAAATTGGGGGAAAGAGTAGGGGACATCCATTTTGACAACCATGTGGATTCGGCTGATTTCATCCCATGCGACAAGGATAGAATTTCCCAATACTACTCCGTCAACACCGAATACAATGGGGGAAAGAAAGCGATAAAGGAACAGCTACAGCCCAAAATCCAGACCAATGGCCTTCCAGCCAACGGCCTTATGACCGTCCGTTTTGTGGTGAATTGCCATGGGGAAACGGGATATTTCAGGGCGAAAATGATCGACCCCGATCTAAATGAAATCCAAATACCTTCCGGCGCAGCAAACCATTTGCTCAACTTGATCTCAGGGTTGAAAGATTGGGTTCCCGGAAAGGTCCAGGGAAAGGCCTGGGATAGTTATGTGCAGATTTCCTTTAAGATGGAACAAGGCAAGGTCACTGATATATTTTGATTATGAGACTCTTTTTTAAATCCCTAAAAATCATCCTTGCCGTTGCCTTCACGGCCTATTCCCTCTTTTTGGGCTATCAGTTGTTGTTGGCACCGAAGGAACAGCGGTTTCAGAGAGCGGGGAACATACATATGCAGGGCATTGGATTGTCCCAAGCCATGCTTTCAGTGCTCAACTGGCAATACCCTGAGTATTCCGACCCTTATTTTGAACGCTCCGTGGCCTACAACAAACGAGGCGATTATGCAACGGGCTTCCATTATCTGGACCAAGCTGTGGAATTACAGCCCCAAAAGCACCTCGGCTATCGAGGCTACATGAAATTGAGGTTTTTAAGGGATTATAAAGGGGCTTTGCTTGATTTTGACCGACTGGACAGCCTGACCCCCGATGTGGCCGATGCCCCTTGGGGGGAGGATATCGATTTTTTACGGGGTGAAAGTCATTTTGGGCTCAAGAACTACCAGAAAGCCCTTGCCCACTTTGAGCAAAGCGTAATAAACCAAGGAAAAGACTGGGCAGATGTGCAGACATTCGTCTTTCAAGGCTTGTGCAACCATGAGTTGGGCAAATATGAAGAAGCCATCCTATCGTTCCAAAGAGCACTTGAACAATTTGAAAATACATGTGAAGCGCATTATGGACTGGCAAGGACCTATCTGCAAGTTGGGGATACCACTCAGGCGATGGTCCATCTAAAAAAGGCCAAGGACAACATTGCCTATAAAAGGGAGGATCCCTACAAGGAATACCTCAATGAGATCTATCTCCAAGACATCAATGCATTGGATGCCCTAATGCCTTGAACACGGCAAAATTTACTCAATGCCATCAATCGGCGGCCCTGTTCCATTTTATGATTTTTTCCAAAAGAATTTTGGCCCGCGTGTCCAAATTAGATATACCTTCGGCGAAAAATCTGTGACGTTAGAGCAGAAGGTCCGAGGGGTCGAGGAGCTATTCGGACAATTGGAAAAGGAAACCGCCCAGTTTCAGCAAAAGTCTGGTTTGGGCTGTGTTTCAGGCTGTGGAAAATGTTGTAACTATCCCCATATAGAGGCCTCTCCCTTGGAGTTTTTACCTTGGGCCTTCCATCTTTTTCTGAAGGGCGAGGCGGAGACCACTTTGGACGCCTTGGGCGGGAACCAAAACCCTACCTGTTTTTTGTTCGCGCCGCTCTCCGTGGTGAACCAGGGCCATTGTGGCACCTACCAGTATCGGGGGCTCATCTGCCGTTTGTTCGGTTTTGCGGCCACCCGCGATAAATATGGTAGCCTACGCTTGGCCACCTGCAAGATCATAAAAGAAGGCCAGGCCGAGCAGTACCGCTCCGTTTCCGAGGCCATTGCCCAAGGGCTGTACATCCCCGTTTTCACGGATTACTACATGCAACTGAAACAGATAGACCACCTATTGGGCAACAAAATGATGCCCGTGAACAAAGCGTTGAAAATGGCCCTCGAAGAAGTGTTGCACTACTATACCTACCGACCCATCCCCGATGCAGGGAAGTGGTGCGTTTAGGTATATGGTGCTTTGTTCCCTTATAGGCCGGTCCATTCCTAAAAATTTTCTTAAAAGTTGCGCTTTTGGCAAAAGCAATGCCCATCTCGTTCTTTGAACCATTTTGTATCCTATATATTTGCAACGATTTGATTTTAAATCTATAAACAAATATTATGAGCAAAGTAAAGGAAAACGACACTGTGAAGGTGCATTACACGGGCAAACTGACCAACGGACAGGTTTTTGACAGTTCATTGGAAAGGGAACCCTTGGAAGTCGCCTTGGGGCAGGGTCAACTTATCCCTGGATTTGAAAAAGGACTGATAGACATGGCCGTGAACGAAAAGAAGACCATCACCATAGACAAGGAAGAAGCGTATGGCGAGGTGAACGAGCAGCTTTTTCAGAAAATCTCCAAATCGCAGTTGCCGGACGACCTGAAGCCCGAAGTGGGCATGGGCTTGGTGGGTGCCAACGCCGAGGGACAACAGCAGCAGTTCCGCGTTGCCAAAGTGGAAGAAAACGATATTATCTTGGATGCCAACCATCCGTTGGCAGGCCAGGACCTGGTGTTTGACCTTGAGGTGGTAGCGATACTTTAAGCATACGATCATATAAATAACAAAGACGCCCTGTCACCACGATGGGGCGTTTTTTTTGGCCCTATGGCCTATGGGAAACACATTTTGCCTGCTGAGCCACATGGATGTCCATGACCGCCCCTTTGAGTTCCATAAGCACATGGCAAACATTTTGGCGTTCCGTTGCTGAAAAAGCATCTGCGGGAAGGTAATGGAACATATAAATGGCCTTGTCCAACCACTGCGTAAAGGAAAGCAGATCTCCTTCGTGGCATTCTTCAAAGTAGAAGAGGAGGGGGAGTAGGTTAATTTCGTTGGGATTCATTTAACTGCTATATAAAGTTATCAACAATTAAGCATAAGCTTTGTCTTTTATTTATATAAATAAAACTTAAACAAAGTTAAGATAAACTTACATGAAAATATTTAAAGAACAAAGTCTTTGTTATATAAATGAAAGTTCAAGTTATATTTTAACAAGTTTGGATTATATCTTGTAGTATCTAAATGGTATTATGACTGATAGAATTAACAGAATAAAAGAAGTATTGGTAATTCAAGGAAAATCTCAGGTTTGGCTTGCAGAGGAACTTGGAAAAAGTACGACTTCAATAACAGCTATCTGCAATAACAAATCCCAGCCACACTTAAAAGATCTAAAGAAGATTGCTGAAATCCTTGATGTGGATATTCGTGAACTTTTGGTGCCAACAAAAATGTGATTAGGTAGTCACTTCCGCTCAATCTTTTTGGTCTAAATGATGTTTTGAATTGTTGAAACTTTTGTTTAAACCTAATTTTAAATATCATTTATTTTTATAATAAACTTGCTAATTTGCATTTGAATAAAGAATGCTAAACTTTTAATGGAATTCAAAGAAAAAATAACAATTGAAGATGTAAATGGTAAGAGTTTTAAGGTAAGACTTATAGAGCCTGAAAACTCGAAGAAAGCTGCATTTACACATTATCTTCATAATTTTAAAAATGGTGTTTCTGAATTTTATAAAAAAGATGCTATTGAGTTTGTCAAAGACATTTTAGAATTTAAAAGCCCTGACGATAAAATAACCGATAAAGTAGCAGAGGAGGCCCTTCAATATTATCTTTTTAATTTAAAAAATAATGTTCCTTTTCAAGCACCAAAAGAAACTAAGTTTAAGTTTATCGATTTATTTGCAGGTATTGGTGGTTTCAGATTGGCTTTGCAGAACCTTGGAGGCAAATGTGTTTTCACGAGTGAATGGGATAAGTATTCCAAAATCACATATGAAGCAAATTTTGGTGAAGTCCCTTTTGGTGATATTACAAAGCAGAAAACTAAAAGTTATATCCCAGACGATTTTGATATTCTTTGTGCAGGATTTCCGTGCCAAGCCTTTTCAATTGCAGGAAGACGAGGGGGGTTTGAGGATACACGAGGGACATTATTTTTTGATGTAGCGGAAATCATCAAAACAAAAAGGCCTAAAGCAATTTTTCTTGAAAACGTTAAAGGCTTAAGGAGTCATGATCGCGGTAGGACCTTATCAACAATCCTTAATGTGCTTAGGAACGAATTGGGATATTATGTACCTGAGCCAGAAATAATAAATGCGAAAGATTACGGGGTTCCTCAAAACAGGGAAAGAATATTTATTGTAGGATTTAGACAAGACCTCGGTGTTTCAAACTTTAAATACCCCAAGCCAACTAATAAAACTAAAGTTTTAGAGGAAATTCTCGAAGAGGAAGAAGTATCAGTAAAGTATTATTTATCGAATACATATTTAAGAACACTTCGCGAGCACAGGGCAAGACATGAAAGTAAAGGAAATGGTTTCGGATATGAAATCATACCTAACGAAGGAATTGCCAATGCCGTTGTTTGTGGTGGCATGGGTAGAGAGAGAAATTTAATCATTGATGATAAACTTTCCAACTTCAAACCTGTGACTAATATTTCTGGAGAAGTGAACCGTGAGGGGATTCGAAAAATGACCCCAAGAGAATGGGCTAGATTACAAGGTTTTCCGGATAATTTTAAGATTGTGGTATCAGATGCGCAGGCTTATAAACAATTAGGCAATTCAGTTGCTGTACCTGCAATTCAAGCAACGGCAAAAAAAATTATACAATATTTGAATATGCTCCATTAGGGAATTCGTCATTAGGATTAAACCAGGTAATATTTAGACTATATTTTTCCCTAATATCTCTTATTGTCCTAGTCCAATCTCTAATCCCAGCAATTCCCTGTAAAATTGAAGGAGTAAATTTAACATTTGGTGAGTTTTCAAAAAGCACCCTTAGTTTTTGATAACCGCTAGTTTCGGCATAGACTAATTTCATTACTTCAGAATCAAAATCATCTTTAAAAAATGACTTTTTTGCTTGATTACAAGACGAGCATAAAGTCCAAAGATTATCATCAGTATTGGCGCCTCCCCATTCCAATGGAACTTTGTGATCAACATGTAGTTTAACACCGTCGTTTACTCCTTTACCACAAGATTGACATCTATGGCCATCACGATTTCTAATTCTATACAAATCTTTACTGGTTAAGCCACTTCGCCGAGTTTGTTTAGAATATTCTGCAATTTCAGTTACTACATAAGAGGATGAGGCAGCGTCGTATTCATATTCAATTATATCATCTTGTTTTAATTGCCTGATAACACGAGCCCAATCACTTATTGCACCAATTCTTCTCAATTCCTCCCCAGAATAAGCTTTTAAGCCATTTTCTTTTATATGATTAAAAATTCGTTCTCTTGCACTCATTAAATCATATATCTTTTAAAAATTCAGACAATGAGATTTTAAATCCTTTAGCAATTTTTTCTAGAATAGTTATTGAGATATTACGTTCACCTTTCTCAATACTCTGAATATAAGTTCTGTCTATGTTTGAAATGTTAGCCAAAGCTTCTTGAGAAAGATTATTATCTTTTCTTAGCTTCTTAACTCTTTTACCAATTTTCTCTTTAATATTCACACAGTAAAGCTTAAAAAATGTGGATTATTGTACAACGGTCAATTGTCTACATTTCTATTTTAATTGATAAGTGTCTAAGGGAATTAATAATTAAAAGAATTCAATAGTACTTTATCATAAACCAGAAAATTGCCATTTGAACTATAATCTACATTATGTAAAATAGTAAATCAGAAAACCCACTATCACTTCCCATCCATTACGCCAAAATCATCAGCGGGATCTTGGCTTTGCGCAGCACTTCCCGCACCGTATTCGTTTGGAATCCAAAGGTTCGGCTTGGTCCCTTGGGCACGCACAGCAATTGCGTCTGCGTCCGGTTCACATAACTGATCAGCGCATCCAAGGCCGTCGCATTTTGGGTAAACACATACGGAATGGTCCGTTGCCACGGATATGCCGGTTTTTCCGTTTCCCCGGTCTGCGGGTTAATGTCGAACAAACGCACCGCGCTCTGGCTGTCCTTCTTCAGGTCCATGATGATGGATTTGCCCTTTTCGTTCAGGTTTCGGCCAAATACCCCCAAATGCAGTTCATCAAACGAGCCCAACCGTTGGCCTTCGCCAAAAATAAAGATGTTGGTGGCATTCGTCTGGTTGATCACAAATTCGGTGATGCTCTCCCCCAAGATGCCCATTCTGTTCCGCCGCTTGCCCATCACCAGCACATCGGGCTTCACCAGGGCCAGATAATCCCGGATGCGGTGCTTCACATTGCCATATTCCAGTCTGTGGCCAATGGGTAGCCGTTCCCCATGCTTTTGGTGCTGCGCGATCAGTGTCTCGATTTCCGCAAGCGCATCCACCGTGCTCTGCCCCGCGGATTTCACATGGAAAACCTCCAAAGTGCCGCCCAGCCGCTTTGTGAGTTGCACCGCATTGTACAGCACGAGCTCTGGGTTGTCCGACAGCTCCAATAATACGGAAACACGGTAATCCGGGGTGTTCTGCAGGGCTTCCATAACGTTCAATTTGAGGGGTTTACACTTCTTAAGTTAGAACCAAATCCATTAAAAATCAGCTATTTAACGTTTCGTTGGCAGAAAAATACGGACTTGTCAAAATCTGGGTGTCAAAATTGGGAAAGGCGCAATTTTCCCCTAGAAAAGATGCTTGAATTTTTTCACCCAACGAATGGGGATCTTGTACGGGGCGTAGCGCATCGGCACATCCAGCCAAGTGCCACGCCTCACCAGCGATTTTTTGTGTGAGAACAGGTCAAAGGAATGCTTGCCGTGGTACCCGCCTATGCCAGAATTGCCCACACCGCCAAACGGCAGGTCCTTGTTGCTGATGTGCACCACCGTGTCGTTGATGGTCCCACCCCCGAAGGGATATTGCGCCATCATGCGCTTTTGGAACCGCTTGTCGCTGGAAAACACGTAAAATGCCAACGGTTTTTCATAGCGGGACAGGTTTTGGTGCAGTTCTTCCTCGGTTTCGTAGGAAATGATCGGCAATATCGGCCCAAAGATCTCCCCTTCCATCAAAGGGCTGCCCCAATCGGGTTCGTCCACCAAAGTGGGCTCCACATAGCGTTCTTCATCATCACAGGTACTCCCAAAAAGGATACGTTGTCCTTCAAGCATCGCTTTAAGTCCCTGGTAATGCTTTTCCGTGGTAATCCGTGCAAAATCAGCGGATTGTTTGATGTCCTGTCCGTAAAAAGTTGTAATCTGGGTCTTCAAGGCCTCCACAAAGGCCTCTTTTTGGGTGTTGTGCACCATAATATAATCCGGGGCGATGCAGGTCTGCCCCGCATTGATGAACTTGCCCCAAGCTATCCGCTTTGCGGCCAGGGACACGTTGGCCGTTCCATCCACAATACAGGGATTTTTTCCACCCAGTTCCAAGGTGGCCGGGGTCAGGTGCTCCGCAGCGGCCTTATAGACGATCTTGCCCACCTGTGTGCTGCCCGTGAAAAAAATGTACTCCCATTTCTCGGCCAAGAGCTGTGTGGACACCTCCACTCCCCCTTCCACCACGGCCACATATTCCGGCGGAAATACCTTTTGGACTATGGCCGATATGATCGCGGACGTATGTGGACTGAGTTCGGATGGTTTCAGCACGGCGGTGTTGCCAGCGGCCAAGGCTCCGATGAGGGGCGAAATCGTGAGCATGAAGGGATAGTTCCAAGGAGCCATGATCAACACTTTCCCGAAAGGCTCGGACTGAATCCACTCCTTGGAAGGAAAATTGGTCCACGAAGGGGCAACACTGGTCGGTCGGCTCCACTCTTCCACCTTTTTGATGGCATGCCTCAGCTCGGCAAGGACCAATTGGGTCTCGGTGGCCAGACTCTCGAACCGTGGTTTTTTGAAATCGGCATAAATGGCATCACAAATGGCATCTTCCTGTGCCAAGATCTCCTGCTGCAACCGTTTCAGGTATTGCTTGCGAAAATGTACCTCCTTTGTCCGCTGTGTGGCAAAAAAGGTGTTCTGTGACTGGACCAACTGCTGGATCATAGGCGGCGCATAGATTCCCATAAATATAAACGAAACCGCCGCAAAAGAAAAGCACCGATTTAAAATCGGTGCTTTTGTATTGTTTAGATCCGTGGTGGGACTAGAAAGTTACTTATTACAAAATCGTCAATTCGAGTGAAATTCCAGAGGAATTTTGCCTGCCTCCGGTAGGCAGGTGTCGAGAAATCGAAGATTCAGCGCAGCTAATCGGTTTTGGGCTTGAAATATTAGTTCTCGATACAATTTTTCTTTCGAAAAATCACTCGAACTGACAAGTTTCCGTTATAAGGTTACCACCTCTGTCGCCCCGTTCGGATAGATCAGCGTGGCCTTGTCATCACATTCGCCGTTGCCAAAGTCCACGGTCACGGCCAGTCCGTTCTTGGAGACCACCATGCTACCGCTGGACACATATTCGCAAGGTGAGGTCACCTGAAGGTCTTCCAAGGTCTCCACTGCATACACGTTCTCATCGAACTGTACGGCCCAATTGCCTGATAGTGTCAAGGTGAAGCTGCTCAAATCGTCACCGAAAACAAAACCAAAGGTTTTCTCCCCGGTTTCACTTATCGCCGTGCCATCTTCCAGTTCCACCGACATATCGCTGGTCACAGTGAACGAAACCGAATTTTGGTCGGTACTGGTGTTCACCACAAAGGTGCGGGTACCGTTCATCTTGATGGTCCCCACATAAAAATCAGTAAAAGTTGCCGTGAAGGAGGCACTCCCCTCTCCCACTGTGTAGGTCACGCTTACGGTGCCGTCCACATTTTCGGTCCCGTTGAGCACACAGTTGTTAAAAGTGGCCACAAAACCCGTTTCGGAGTATTCGGCGGTATAGCAGTCGTTTTCCTTGGCCGTGAAGGATTTGGCGGTATCGCCCATATACAGTTCAGCAAGGGCGCTATCTGCGGCCCCGGCAATGTCGTCTGTCATCAAAATGGTCTGTAGTTCTGCAGAGGTCACTTTTTCCCCATCACCGGGCATACTGTCCTCACTACAGGATTGAAAAGCAATAAATGCCATACCCAAAAAGGCAATGGCTTGGATTTTTTGTGCAAGTCTGTTCATTAGTAACTTTAGTTAAGGTTTTGTAGGATTAACGACTCATCTCCCTATTTAGTGCGTGGGATGGACTGGAGATCGATGAAAGGTTAATTTTTCGATAATGTTCTGATTGTCAAAATAAAAAAGGGGTAACTTCCGTTTAGGAACAAATTGTATTTCCATGCAATACCTGAACAAGCAAATCGAAGCGATGGTCAAGCGGAAAAAATCCAGTTCACTGATCAAAAGGCAGATTTCCTGCGGTATTTTTCAGGATTTGGAGACCGTTGATAAGGATTTAAAGAAGACGGAAAACAAGGATTAAGATTCCGTTTTCCTATGGGTTGACATATACAATCGATGGTAGGTTTCCATTGTGTCAATATCTATTTCCTTTCCCTCTGGATCCATTGCCTTGGCCTGATCCGCATATTTTTCAATGATTTGTTTGGCCCCAAAATCCTCATCCAATCCTGAAAGTTCAGCAACCAAATCGAGCTTGAAAATGGCGGGGACCCCCATTCGTTTTCCATAGGAGGTGGCGATAATGGAGTGTTTCCCTTTTTTAAACTCGTTCATCAGGCCTTGCAGGTAATCCGCATCCAAAAAAGGTTGGTCCCCCAGCATGATCAGTACCCCGTCCATGGCTTTGCCAAGGTTTGAGAGATGCCTTATCCCTGCGGATATGGAACTGCCCATCCCCTGCTCCCAATTGGGATTGACGATGGTCTCGACCTGATTCGGAACTTGCTGTTCGATAAGTTCGGATTTGGCCCCCAAGACCACCACAACAGTTTCCGAGACCTGGGTTGCCTGTTGGATGGCATGTCCCAAGAGGGTGGTACCGGCCCAGGGCAAAAGTTGTTTCGTCTTCCCTCCCATACGCATGGAGGCTCCTGCTGCCAAAATCAGAATGGGTATGGAATGCATGCTACGGATGTATTTTTCCTTCCTTGTGCTTCAGCGGTTGGGGTTTGATTTTGTTGATGGTGGACAAAATCTCGGACAGAATGGAGATGGAGATTTCCTGTGGAGTTTCAGCACCGATGTCGATTCCTGCGGGGCCATGGAGCCGTTCCAAAAAGGATTCGGAAATATCTGGGCAGCGTTCCAAAAGTTCACCGAACAGTTTTTCCCTGCGTTTCGCAGGTCCCAACAATCCAATATAAGCTCCCCGTTCTTCCTTGAGCGCCATCACAAACTGCAGGTCCTTCACAAAGCTGTGCGTCATGATCACCACAGCGGTTTGGTCGTCCAAATTATACGTGAACGATTCCGGTTCCATTTGGATAAGCCTGTGGATCCCTGGATAATCCTTTTCGGTCTTTTCTTCCCTCGGATTGGCCACCACGGTCACCTCCCAGCCTGTCAACGATGCATATTGGCACAGCTGTACTGCATCGTGCTCTGCGCCTATGATCAGCAGTCGGAAGCAAGGGTCCATTTCTTGCTGGAAGGTCAAAAGTCCTTTCACTTGTCGTTGACCAAGGTTCGATATGTCCCAAACCCTATCGCCAAATTGGAAAACGGTACCATAATTTGGATCTTCACTATGCTCCTTTTTGAAATAGGACGTGGTCTGAAAAACAGTTCGACCTTCAATACAGGTCCAAAAGTATTCAAGGAAGGCCTCATCCGGGGCGAAGGGCTCCAAAAGAATGTACAGAATGCCCTCGCAACCCAATCGGTATCGGCCATCATAGGTCATTACCTTGGAGGTATCCGATGAAAACACGGATTGCGCCTGGTACAAGACCTCTTTCTCTACACACCCGCCACTAACGGCCCCGACCATATCGCCATTCTGAAAAATCAGCATACGCACCCCCGGTCTGCGGTAGGACGAGCCATCCAAGGCCACAACGGTTGCCAGAACTGCACGTTCCTGTCGCTTCTGGTATTGCTGGATGATGCGTTTTAATTCGTGAGTCATCTATTGGATATTTCTTATGGGCACAAAGGGCACCAGACTGTTCTTGGTCAATGTTGCTTGGGGCGCTATCTGCACAAAACCATCCCATCGGGCCAGTCCTGTCAAATCCCCAGAACCTGTGGTCGAAATGGGGGTTGCCACGGCTTTTCCTTCCTTCCAATCGATTTTCACGCCCACAAAAAGGGTCAGATCGGTGGGGTTGGGATAGGGCTCCCCTAAAATTACGGTAAATTCCCGTTGGTTTGCCCCCAACATCTTATGGAGCCATGGCATAAAATAGACATGGTAGCCCACAAAGGTGGACACCGGGTTTCCCGGGAATGAAAATATACAGGTTTTCTGTTCATTATGACGGCCGAACCAAAGGGGTTTTCCAGGCCGCTGCAATACTTTGTGAAAGTTTTTTTCCACGCCCAGCTCATCAAAGACAGAGGGGAGAAAATCGTATTTTCCTTTGGAAACGCCACCGCTCAGCAATAACACATCATAATCGATGAGCCAAGTGTTGAGTGCCTTTTTGATGCTGTACGGATTGTCTTCAAGGTGAAAAACATCCGCATCGATCTTTTCATTCTCCAGAAGTGTTTTTAGCGAATAAGCGTTCGACTTCCTAATCTGGTACGGTAATGGGGTCTCCCCTACTTCTACCAGCTCATTTCCTGTGGAGATCACGGCGACTTTCGGGCGTTTTTTCACCAAGACTTTTGCCTTGCCCACAGAGGCTAGAATCCCTATTTCGGCCGCGGTCAATTTTATGCCGGGATGCAGCAACACATCGCCTTTTTCCATATCACTTCCTTGGTAATGAATATCTTGACCCTTTTTAATGGGCCTGTCAATACGAAAGTTATTGCCCTCTTTGAAAATGTGCTCGTACATCACCACAGTATCGGTGTTCGTAGGCAGCATGGCACCGGTCATCACCTCGATGCAGGAGTTGGGATCCATCAACACCAATTGCGGACTGCCGGCCTGTGCGGTTCCTTCAATGGGAAATGCATGTTCAGCGGAACGGTGGGCATCAAAACGGATGGCGATTCCATCCTTGGTGGCTCTGTCAAATGGTGGAAAATCCCGATCGGCCAAGATGGTTTCGGCCAAGACCCTTCCTTGTGCCATATCCAATATAACCTCTTCATTTCCAATAAAAAGAGTGCTTTCAAGTACTTTGTGATATGCCTCTTGATACGAAATCATGGAAAAATCAGGGTCATCATTTTATTCATTCCTCCCAATACGGATATAAATGTACTGTCAGGATATTGCTTTTGTAATTGTACCGCAGCGGTTTCACTTCGCTGTCCTGATTGACAGATGACGTAGATTTTTTCGGATTTCACCGGTTTGGGGACCATCAGTTGGTCCATAGGAACATTGATGGCCTCTTTGAGATGGTTTTCATTAAATTCATCGGGAGTTCGTACATCCAACAGCATCGTATCTTCACCCAAAATCGATTGAAAATCTTCGGCGGTGATCGTTGCCACCGTACTACAATCCAAAGGATCGTAAGAATCCTGGAGTGCCTCGACCTTCGAATGCAGTGGGTTGCGTTTGAAACCGATTTTTGAGAATTGTTGCGCAAGACCATCGAACAGCAATAACTTTCCGGACAGCACTTCTCCAACCCCCGTCAATAGCTTTACGGCCTCCAATGCCTGAAGTGTACCAATGATTCCCGGAACAACTCCCAGAACACCATTTTCATTGCAATTGGGCACTTCCTCTGGTCGGGGCATGTTTGGGTAAAGACAACGGTACGTGGGGCCATTCTTATAGTTGAAGACGCTCACATGACCTTCAAAACCGTGCAATGCCCCATAAACAAAAGGTTTGTCCAAAATCACACAGGCATCGTTGATGAGATAGCGAGTAGGGAAATTGTCCGTGGCATCCACGACCAAATCATATTGCTTGATGGTTTCCAAGGCATTTTCCCTGGTCAAAAATGTATCGTGTAGCTTGAAATGCGTAGTGGAGTTCTGAGATTGCAAGGTTTCATGGGCCACTTCCAGTTTCAATCGGCCCAAATCTTTCTCCGTGTAAAGCACCTGTCGTTGTAAGTTGTGCAGTTCCACCACATCTTGGTCCATCAGCCCAAGGGTCCCAACTCCCATGGCGTTCAGGTATTGGAGTACGGGCAGGCCCAAACCTCCCAGACCTACGACCAAGACCTTGCTGTTGGCCAGCTTTTGCTGTCCTTCGGGTCCAAAATCCTTCAATTGGGTCTGTCGGGTGTACCTATGATCCATGTTCCGCCAATTTGGATTTCGCAAACTCATACTCCTCCAATGAATTGGCATTGTACAACACTTCATCGTGCTCAGGATGGACCAGTGCAATATCAGAATTGATCAAAAATTTTCGGGGACACGAACTTTCGGAGGCCTTCATATGTTCCTTGGCTTCTTTTAACCCGATGGGTTCCCAAATGGCTACCAAGGGTTCCGGAAGTCCTGTTTTCTGTGTGGCGAACGAAGTGGCTTTTTTATTGGGATCCCTGTTGCCCACCAATTGCTGGAGGGCTTCCGCATCGATAAGGGGCAAATCACAGGCCAGCACCAACCACGCCACATCGGGATGTTCGGCATGGGCACTAAGTAGGCCATTGAAAGGTCCGCGGTGTTCGTCATTGTCCACGATGGTCTTGAAACCTTCGGGAATATCCTGCTGTTGCTCTTTCCGGATACTGAGATAGACCTTATCACAGACTTCGCCCAAAAGGGTGTATAAATATTCCTGTTGGGGCACTTGGTGGTAGGTGAGCCAACCTTTATCGGCCCCCATTCGGGTGCTCTTTCCCCCTGCAAGGACCAATCCGTACACTATGGGTGCCTTTTTTTCCATCCTGCTATCCTCCTATTGAAGTCATTGAACTGTCAAAAACCGTTGCCGAATGCTCCTCTTGGGCCTCGAACCCGGTCTTGGATCGCTTTGAGATAGCCCCGAGAATGGCTTCCCTGATATTTTCCCCGCTATTATGCCCACGGACCAATTCGCGGAGATTGGCCACTGGTTTTCCGTAGAGACAGGTGACCACATCCCCGGTCGCCGTGATCCGCAATCGGTTGCAGGTGCCACAAAAGGTTCTGCTGAACGAGGGAATGATCCCAAAAGTACCCGCATGCCCTTCTATTTTATAATTGATGGATGTGGATGTTTCGGGAGATTTCAATTTGGTGTATTGGGGGTAAGTTTCCGCAATATGGTCCAGAATGGCCTTGTAGTTCCATTTGATGGCATTGAAATTTTTAGAGCCTCCGTTGAATGGCATTTCCTCCAAAAACCGGACAGAGACATCATAATGTTTCATCACATCCAAAATCGGAATGATGTCCTGCTCGTTCTGTCCTTCAAGAACGATAAAATTGATGCGTACATTGAAGCCTTCCGTGATCAACCGGATAAGGTTTTCATGGACCGTGTCGAACTGTTTCCTTCGGGTGATCCGCTCAAAGGTTTCTCTGTTGATGGAATCGAGGCTCACATTGATGTTGTTGATCCCCAGCTCCTTGAGTTCATCAATATGGGGTCCGATCAAAGTGGCATTGGTGGTCACGGAAATATCTTTTAGGCCCTCCAGTTGTGATAAATGCCGCATCAGCTCCATCAAATCCTTGCGCACAAAGGGCTCCCCTCCGGTAATCCGGATTTTGTCAATGCCCTGGGAGACCAATATTTCGCTCACTTGCTTCAGTTCGGCAATGGAGAGCAGCTTATCGGTCTTTGCAAAATCGATACCCTCGGAGGGCATACAGTAATTGCACCGAAGGTTGCACCGATCGGTCACCGCCAGCCTTAAATAGTTTATGTTCCGTCCGTGATTGTCTATCAACATACTTCCAATTTCCTTCTTGACACCGTTAAGGTAGCCATTTTCCCATGATTAACCACCACTTACCGGTGGAATCAGGGCTATTTCGTCGTAGGAATTGATGACTTCATGGTCCTCGGCATAGTTGTGGTTCACCGCCACGGCCATGGAGGACAATTTATTGAGTTCTGGGTAAGTCCCGGACAAGAATGTCTTCAATTCCCCAACGGTCTTGGGTATTTTTTTTCCAGTCACACTGGACGTGGGAACCGATAGTGTGGGGCTGCCCACGATGTCCTTTGCGATTCCGAACAAAAGTATTGTCATATATCAACCTATTAGTCTGTTAGTGTTCTTTGGTTAGATAGGTCGGTATGGATTATTGGTTTATTTGGATGAAATTACCAAAAAATAAGCGGAACGTTCCCATTTTAACAAGGGCACTATCTTTTTAACTTTTCTTTAATTCAAATCTGCTGCGCGAACATACTTTTCAATAAAATTGAGCGTTGTGCATGAAGAACCTTAACTTCTTTTGAAAATGAAAAACACACTTCGATATTTCTTGCTCTTTTCCTTTGCATTTATTCTTTTCTCTTGTGGCAATGCCGATGATGATGTAAGTTTTGACGTTGATGACAACGAACTGGGAATTGGCAAGGAGCCTGATGATTGTCTGGGTTTTGATGATAATGAACTCCTATTGTCCATCCAAGACGAATTCACTACCCTGCCCGGAAAGGTTTCCATCCTGTTCAAGGTTTCCGACCTTCAGGGTAATCCTATTTCTGGACTGACAGCAGATCAATTCACCATATATGAACAAGGCAGGAACGATGATTGTTTCAACCTGATTTCCTCTTCGGAATCACAGGCACGGATTTCCCCAAACTCGCAGGTGTTCAACAACAACACTCTTTTGGTGCTGGACTTGAGCAATAGTGTCCTGGACAGCAGTCTGGACGAATTGAAGATAGCTTCCACCAGTTTCATCAACAATGTGATGCCATCACCCGCCGATGATTCCTTCCAAATGGCCATCTATTGGTTTGATGGGGAGGATGAACTTCATCTTTTGAACCCCCTTACCTCTTCCGCAACAGAATTGACAACCGCCATTGATGGGATCACAGCCGATATCAGCAACGACCCTTCCACTGATTTATATGGGGCGGTCATCAAATCCACGGCCAAGGCCAAGGAATTGCTCAACCAAAATTCAGAGGTCATTGGGGCCGCTTCGGTCGTCCTTTTCACCGATGGAACGGACCAAGCATCACGGTATAGGGAATCCGATGCCCTAAAGGCTGTGAAGGAAGCGGATAGGAACATTTCCTATTTTACGATTGGTCTGGGTGCTGAGATCGACACGGAAGTACTGACCGAGATTGGAAAAACGGCCAGTGTCTTTGCTTCAAACAAAGAAGAGCTGGAAAACACCTTCAACCAGATATCGCAACGTGTTGCAGAACAAGCAAATAGCTTTTATCTGTTTGAATACTGTACGCCCAAAAGGGATGGCAGCGGGGAGAGCAACCTTGTGATCCAACTTACCAATGGCAGTCTCCAAGGTGCGGTGCAGACCAAATTCAGTGCCAAAGGATTTATAGGAGGTTGTGAATGACCCCTGTGTTTAGAGCGTTCACTTTTTTGGATAAATCCCTATCTTGGACCTCCATTAAACTGAACAAATTATGACATTCTTAAAAAATTCCCTGCGTATTCTTATATGCACCTTGATCATGGTAGCAACACTTGGCCTTCATTCCCAAAAATCATATCCTTTGGAAGGTCGATGGGACCTGGAGATGGACTTTATGGGAAAGACCGCCCCTTCGTGGTTGGAAATACGGCATTCGGGCAATGCAACCCTTATCGGTCGATTTGTGTTCGCATTCGGGAGCGCAAGGCCCATATCGGAGGTCAAGACCTATGGGGACAACAAATTCACCTTTAGCATTCCCAACCAATGGGAGCCCAAGGGCAGTGATATGATCTTTCATGGGGAATTGACCGACGGAAAACTGAAGGGCACCCTGATCTACACAGATGGTTCCGTTCTTCACTGGACCGGGGTGAAGGCACCCGAATTGGCCTACACCGAAAATCCGAAGTGGGACAAACCCATGAACATTTTCAATGGAAAGGACCTGACCGGATGGCATGTGGATGGCGAAAAGAACCAATGGGTCGTGAAGGATGGTATCTTGACCAGTCCGGAATCCGGTTCCAACCTGATCACGGACGAAAAATTCGAGGATTTTAAACTTCATGTGGAATTCCGTTATCCCAAAGGGAGCAACAGCGGCATCTATCTCCGCGGCCGATATGAACTCCAAATAGAAGATGACAAGGGGTTGGACCCCATGGACATTTATATTGGAGGCGTGTATGGCTTCTTGGAACCCAATGAGAATGCGGCCAAGGATGCGGGTGAATGGCAGACGTACGACGTTACCCTGATCGGGAGAAGGGTGACCGTAACCTTGAACGGTAAGACCGTGATCACTGATGCAACCATCCCTGGAATCACTGGTGGGGCTTTGGACAGCAAGGAAGGGGAACCCGGGCCGTTCATGATCCAAGGGGACCATGGGCCCATTGAGTACAGAAGCTTTGTGGTCACCCCAAGAAAAAAATGATATAAAACTGTTATCAAGCAAAAGCCCGATACTAAAGTATCGGGCTTTGTTTTTTATTCGACTTCCGCAGGTTTGATCTTGATGTTTCTCCATTTCACCCGAATGCCGCCGCCATCGTGTATCTGAAGGGCGATGGCACCTTCCCCTTTTCCGATGATCTCATCGGTTAGGTGCACCATTTCCACCCCGTTCAACCAAGTGATCACATCTGGACCGTTCACGCGGATCTTGAACGTGTTCCACTCCCCCATTTTCAATACCTTTTCTTTTTCAGGTTCCGGTATGGCAAGCCAATTGCGGCCATAGGATTCGTAGATGCCGCCCGTGTGCAGTCCTGGAGGGGCGACCTCCACTTGCCATCCACTTACGATGTTCCCGTCAAATGTGGAACGGATAAAAACCCCACTGTTGCCATCGGCTTCTTGTTTGAATTCCAAGGAAAGTTCAAAATCCTTATAGAAATCCTTGGTGGACAAGTAGCCATAGTCAGCTTTTGGACCACTCTCGCAGATCAGTTCGCCATTCTCGACAAACCATTTTTCATCACCATGCTTGACCCAACCGTCCAAATTTTCACCATTGAACAGGTCTTTGGTAGGCGTTTGCGTCCAACCCCATTGAAGGGCCAGGACAAACAGGGTCGTAGATAAAATCAATTTTTTCATAAATATTAGTTTGATTAAGGAAGGTCAAGTTATGTAAATCCCTACAAAACAATCAAAAATATAGGGTTTTTAGCCCAACAGTTGTTCCATATATATAAACGACAACTAATTACCTCTTAACAACCAGAAAAAAATTCAAACTCAAAACACTATGGATCTTGTAAAGGAAATCATTCAGAACAGTGCCATTGGTCCACTTCACAGCACCTACAAAGGAATCGTGGTGGCATTGTTCATCAGTATTGTTGCCGCATTATTGATCATGTTGACCTTGTTGCTCTTACATGGGTCAACGCTCACTTTCCATTATGGGTATTAACGAAAAATCAATCCATTTCCAAAATTCTGTTCTTCTATGGGCCGGGATAGATCCAATAAGGACCCATTGATAACAGCATGGGTGAGTTTTCCGTCCTTTTCCAAAAAGAAGGTAGGGTTTGCCCCGGGCCACAATCCAAATGGACGCAGTTCAAAATCTTGGTCAACCAAAAACAATGGAGCATCTGTATATGATTTTTTTTCAGGAAGGGCAGTTTTGACATAGGCAACCCCCTCTTTTAACAGTGCCAATGGCTTGGTGATGTTGCTTGTTGTGACCAATTTAGGGGGCACAATTTTGTAGCCCGTGGCATCAAAAGTCTCATACCCATAAAAAGTGGAAAGATCGCCTTGGTCACCCACGGAACCCCTATAATAAAAATCATCATGCCCGTTGAGATCCACCTCGTTCCTGAAAATGCCCAGGTCAATGATATAGTCCTTCCCCAAAAGTTCGTAAGTGGCGTTCTCAATCTTCAGGTCGAACAATTGACGGTCGTTATGGGGTATTTTTTCATAATCTTCTACTGGAATGTCCTTATAGTTGCCTTTGGCAATGGTATATAACGCTGACAAGATGGACACATAGTTCAGTTTACGGATTTCCTGCTTTTCGGGGTCATTGGTATAGCCCCCGGATTCAATCAGGATGAGGCTGGTTCCCCATTTGGCAATGTTGTCCCCAAAGGCCCGTGGTTCAAAATCGTCGCTGTACCTTCCCACCTGCCCTGGCGCATAATTTTGGATGATCTTGTTCATATACACGATCACCTTCATGGCATTGGCCCGCACTTCGTTGATGTCCTTTTCATAGTTATAAGCCGTTGCCAGATAGGAAATGGTGGCCGGCTTTGGCGTACGTTCGGCGTTATAGTATTTGCTCTGGTCGTGCAGGTTGAAGCCAAAGCTGGCATCCAGACTGTCCCGGATACGTTTGAGGACCTGTCCCTCGGGCGATTGCAGCCGAAGCGCATCCCTGTTGATGTCGATGCCCAAGGCATTTCTGCGTTGGAAGATCTCCGCCCCATCGGGATTTACCATAGGTAAAAAATGTAGCTTCAATCGAGAAAGGATCACCTCTTTTTCTTCCTTGAAATCCGGTGCGTCCAAAAAATGGAGGATGTCAAAAATGGCCTGTGTCGCTGTGGGCTCGTCCCCGTGCATTTGCGACCATAGGAAAATATTCTCACTGCCCGTTCCCACACTGATCAAGTGCAGGTCGCGTCCCTGTATGGACTCCCCCACTTTCTGCACTTCAAACTTGGGATTGGCCTTGATCTTTTGGATCAAGGGCTGGATATCACTGTGCTTGATGCGCCTATCATTTAGTGAAGGTTCTTTGAACTGCTCATAAGTTTCATAAAGTTTGGAGGTGAGTGCATCTTGGGCACCAACCGATAGAGACAGGAAGGCAATTGCCAGTGATACTATGTTTCTGATCATAATTTATTTGGAGTTGTGTTAGATGATTTTTGCATTCCCATTTATTGGGTTACTAAGTTACTGATTGTTGATATCTTGCATATGGTCAAATAACCCAATAACCTAGTAACCAGTATACTTAGATTTTGGGAACAGGTTTAAAGTTATATTTTTTCGTGGCTTTTCGCACTTTCCCCATAAAATCCATACCGGGATCGGTCTTTGTGGTGCGGTATCCATCGTCCACTTCCAGCCAGAGCGGATGCCTTTCAAACTGGGTGTACTCCTGATGTCCGATGACATATTCGATATCGTATTTGGAAGCCAGATATTCCACAAGGAAAATATTGGCCTTCACTTGTTTCTTGGTCAATGGAAGTTCTTTGCCACCGCCCACATTTTCAATGCCAATGGCACAATGGTTCAGGCCGATGGTGTGTCGGGCCATAGTGGTTTCAGGCATCAATCGGTAAATGGTCCCGTCCCGGTCCACCAAAAAATGGGAAGAGACATTGAGACCGCTCACATTTTCCAGATCGGGCCGCCAGTTGGGCAACGTGGACCTGTTGAACGCCTGAAAGGATTTTTTCAGCGAAGGAATCGCCGTCCAGTGGAGCACCCCCATTTTAGGGACTATTTGGGTGGAATCATTTTCCAGGCCATAGCGTTGAGCCATATATTCCTCTGTGAGTTCGATGCGTTGGTCATCAAAAATAATGGGAATATCCACGATGTTTTTTTGGGAGCCGCAGGCCCCGAATAACAGTGCTGATAATGTAATCAGTCCAATTTTTTTCATTTATTGTTCTTATTTGTTGAAATACATATGATTCATTAAAGACATTCAGTTGTTGAAAATGCCATCAACTTGAGAGTTATTGAGTTACTGATTATTGCCAGCCTACTGCAGGCACGGGTTATTAAAACGTACCATCTGAATAACTAAATAACATAATAACCTTGTGCAATTCCAGTGCTTTTCAAAACCTATAGATTTTTCAAATTATAATGCATTAATCAAAAGTGCCTAAGGTAACAGTTGTGGTGTCCACAGGAACAGCATAGCAGATCATCAGTTTTTTTCTGCCCCATTCCCTGGCCTTTTTTACGTCCTTCCCCATATAAATATCTATCCGGTTCCGCCACCGCCAATGCATTTTGTCCTTGACATAGAACGTATCCGGAAAGGTGTCGATTTTCACCATGGTGTTGTGCGTCAGCCCCAGTTTGATGAGGTCCCTGGACACGGCAATGCTCTTCATCCCCGGTTTCAGGGTATCGCCCCAAGCGGCCACGGAAGGGTTGATGCTGTCCGTTTGCCAAAACACGGAATTGTATGCGGAAGCCGTGACTTGGTGCCCGTACCATTGGTGCGTGGTCGGCTGGGGTGTTTCCGGTTCTTTGGCGCAGGAAGCGACAATCATACAACTGAGGAGTACTTTTTTCAATAGGTTCGGTGTTGTACCTAAAGGTACATATTATTGTGATTTAGGACGGAAGCGGTACATAGGTGTCGTCATTTTCCATCATGGGGAACGTTTTGTCCGCCCATGCCTTTTTGGCCTGCTCGATCTTCTCTTGGCTGGATGACACAAAGTTCCAATAAATAAATCGCTCTTCCGGGAAGGCTTCTCCCCCGAACAACAACAAATGGGTGTTGGGCTCCAGGATGATGTTGCAGGTATCCTCTACTTTGGAGACCAAGATGTTCCCTTTTTCCACCGTTTCGCCACAGGCCTTGATGCTTCCCTCCACGATGCAGATGCCTATTTCCCCCTTCAGGTTTCCGTTCACGTTCAGGGTGTATTCGTCCGTATTCTTGATCTCTACCATGAAAAGGTCGGAATGTACGGGAACAGGGGATTTTTTGCCATAACCTTCCCCAGCGATCAAGGTGAATGCCGCACTGGCATCGGCCCATTTGGGAAGGTCTTTGCCCTCAATATGGTGAAATTGCGGTTCCATATCCTCCAATTCCTTGGGCAGGGCCACCCAAATCTGATAGCCATGGGCGGTAAAAGTGTTCCCATTTCGCAGGTCTGGAGGTGTTCGCTCGGTATGGGTCACCCCTTTTCCCGCTGTCATCCAGTTCACAGACCCCGGACGTATGCGCTGATGGGTGCCCAGACCATCTTCGTGCATGATCTCGCCCTCCAGCATAAAGGTAAGGGTGGACAGCCCCATGTGCGGATGCTGGTCCACATCCATGTATTTTGAGGGACCCAGTTGCGTTGGGCCCATATGATCTATAAATATGAAGGGGCCTATCATCCGTTTTTTTCGGAACGGGATGAGACGCCCTACCAAAAAGTCACCGATATCCCTGCTGCGTTCTTCGATGATCAAGCCGATGTTGGACATATGTTTAATGTTTATATTTAGGAGCAGAAAGTTACAAATACATCCAAAACCATGAAACTACTTAAACGTGTTTTACTGCTCCTTGTCCTGATCATAGGAGTGGTCATCTACCTGAACTACCCCAAACTGAACATTATTTCTGGTTATGCGGCCAAAAATGTGGCTTCGGGGGTCTATGTGGCCCACCGTTCCGCGGCAAGCATGAACCAATTTGACAACAAGGCCCCTTTGATTGAGCTGGCCTCCACCGAACTAGATAAAAGCAAGCAAACGGCCTCTTCCACCGTCTATGGGCTCATGAAACGCACGGCGGTGTACCGGGATGGCCTGGGAGCTGTGTTGGTGAATGACGATTATGATCCCACAAAACTCACCATACGACCCAACCGAAGCCGAAAAAAGGACACCATCCCCTACCCCTACGGACAGGCGGAACCCTTGGACACCATTTTACCGGAAGTGGACATGGATTTCATCAACAAAGCGGTGGCCATGGCCTTTGCCGACCCGGAAACACAGAAAACCAGAACCTTCCTTATATTGTACAAGGGCCATTTGATCACAGAGCGGTATATCGATGGGTTTGACAAGGATATGCCTATTTTGGGTTGGTCCATGACCAAGAGTGTGTTGGCCACTTGCTTCGGGATTTTGGAACACCAAGGTAAACTGGAGATGGATTGGCCGGCCCCTATTGCCGAATGGAAAGATGACGAACGCAAGAACATCACCTTGGACCACCTGCTCCGCATGCAGAGCGGACTGGAATGGGACGAGGACTACAGCTCCATTTCCGATGTGACCCGAATGCTGTTCTTGGACAGCGACATGACCCAGGCCCAAAAAGACAAGAAGGCCATTGCCAAACCGACGGAAATCTGGAACTACTCCTCGGGTACCTCCAACCTGCTCTCGGGCATCCTTCGCCAACAGTTCAGGAGCCATCAGGAATATCTGGATTTTCCCTACGCGACCCTTATCGATAAAATAGGGATGCAGTCCATGGTTCTGGAGGCCGATATCGCCGGAAATTATGTGGGCTCTTCCTATGCCTGGGCCAGTACGCGCGATTGGGCCCGTTTTGGACAATTGTACCTCAACAAGGGCCATTGGAACGGCGAACAGGTCTTCGCTCCGGAATGGGTGGACTACATCACTACGCCCACCATCCATTCAAATGGCACCTATGGGGCCCACTTTTGGTTGAACGCCGAAGGGAAATACCCCGATGTGCCCAAAGACCTCTTTAGTTGCAACGGCTATGAGGGACAACATGTGTTCGTTATCCCCTCCAAGGATTTGGTGGTCGTGCGGACCGGATTGGCCGAAGAACCCTATTTTGATGTGAATGGAGTGTTGTCAACCATCGTGAAAGCCCTACCGTAAATCGAGCTGATACTATAAAAATGGAGACTAACCACAACAACGGGACAGTTCACAACAATAATTTCATTTGCGGGAACACTGGTGGTACATTTACCATGTAATTAATTCTGAAAGTAATTTTTTCATTTTCATATAGTGTTCTCGTAAAAGAGTCTTGACCCAAGTGGCAGGGCTCTTTTTGGTTTTGGACCAATTGACATTGGCCAATGAACAATTAACAGTCAACAATGTACAATTGTTTATTCCTCATTGGAAATTGTTCATTGCTTATTGTTCATTAGTTATTTGAGCAGAGCGAAGCATCTCCTCTCTGTGGATTCAAAATCAGAAAAAAGAGGGATGGATTTCACAAAAACACGGAATGACCACAATTCCGAGGAACTTCACAACAATAATTTCATTTGTGGATACATCGGTGGTACATTTACGATGTAATTAATCCTGAAAGTAATTTTTTCATTTTCATATAGTGTTCTCGTAAAAGAGTCTTGACCCAAGTGGCAGGGCTCTTTTTGGTTTTGGATCAATTGACATTGGTCAATGAACAATAAACAATTATCAACTATGGATTGAACATTGCTAATTGCTCATTGGAAAATTGATTGTTCATTGTTTATTGAACACTGAATTACGGAATCCACTTATCCTTGCCGAAATCGGGCTTGCGCTTTTCCAAAAAGGCATTGCGTCCTTCCTTGGCCTCGTCGGTCATGTAGGCCAAACGGGTCGCTTCCCCCGCAAAAACCTGCTGCCCCACCATGCCATCATCAGTGAGGTTCATGGCGAATTTCAGCATTTTGATGGACGTCGGTGACTTTGCCAGAATCTCTTGCGCCCATTGGTAGGCGGTGTCCTCCAGTTCGTCATGTGGGATCACGGCGTTCACCATGCCCATTTCATAGGCTTCCTGCGCGGAATAGTTTCTGCCCAAAAAGAAAATCTCACGGGCCTTTTTCTGTCCCACCATCTTGGCGAGATAAGCCGAACCGTATCCCCCATCAAAACTGGTGACATCGGCATCGGTCTGTTTAAAAATGGCGTGTTCCTTACTGGCCAAAGTCATGTCGCAGACCACATGCAGGCTGTGCCCTCCCCCAACGGCCCAACCGGGCACCACGGCGATGACCACTTTGGGCATAAAACGGATAAGGCGCTGCACTTCCAGGATGTTCAGGCGGTGATAGCCATCCTCCCCCACATAACCCTGGTGCCCACGTGCTTTTTGGTCGCCCCCACTACAGAAGGCCCACTTGCCGTCCTTGGACGAGGGTCCCTCGCCGGAGAGCAACACCACACCAATGCTGGTGTCCTCTTGCGCATCGTAAAAGGCCTTGTACAGCTCGCTGGTGGTCTTGGGCCGGAAGGCATTGCGTATATCGGGGCGGTTAAAGGCGATACGGGCCACGCCGTTGCATTTTTTATAGGTGATGTCCTCAAATTCCATGGCGGTCTGCCAGTTAGGTGATTCCATAGGTGTGTGTTTTGTTGGACTACAAAATAACGGAAAATCTGCCTTATGCGGGCTTGGGAGGGAATAGCAACCGCAACCCTATCTGTGCCAATACGTTAGTGTTGATAAAAAGGTGATAACCCGTTCGACCATAAGGCAAAAATCCCGAACTTCGTTATCGGTCGATACAATTCATTAAAACGAATCATATCTTAAACGTTGCCAGCAATACAAAACGAACATTATGAAAACCATTACTTTACTAATTGGATTAACCCTACTCTGTTTTCAAGTAAATGCTCAAAAGATTTTTGACGTGCACCTGCACGGCGATATTGAACCTGCAAAACAACTCAGCAGCCTGGGAAAAAGCGGTGTGCAAATAGTGGCAGTAAGTACTTCCTGGACACAGCAGCAAACCTATCAAAGCAATGAAAAATTAAAAGTTTTGCACGGCCTGTTCGTGCCCTGTCCCAATGGCAAAGTCCCCTACAGCCTGCAACAATGTTTTGACGACGGCAAGGAATGGCCCGATATAAAATGGGTGGAACAACGAATACAGGAAAAGAAAATCGATTTCATAGGAGAAGTGCTTACGCAATACCATGGTATTTCCATGTCCGACACCCTTATGTATCCATATTATGCATTGGCGGAAAAGTATGGATTACCTGTAGGTATTCATACAGGCTTAGCAGGGCCGGGCCATGGATGCCCGAACTTTAAAGAAGAATTGGGCAACCCTCTTTTGCTGAAAGAAGTATTACAGCAATTTCCGAAGCTAAAAGTTTGGCTGATGCATAGCGGAGGGCCCTATGCCAACGAGTTTATGGAGATGATGAAAACGTATCCGGAACTGTATGCGGATATTTCCGTGTTGAACAATCCGAAAATCATTCCTCCAAAAGAATTTGCTGCAGCAATGAAGGAGATGATAGATGCAGGTCTTGAAGACCGCCTGCTGTTTGGGTCGGATAATGCCGATATTAAAGCGACTATTGATGCCGTTGAGCGATTGGATTTTCTCAATGAAGCACAAAAGAGAAAAATTTATTATGAGAATGCTGAAATGTTTTTTGCACGATAAAGATAAAGCTCTTCCGGCAACAGCGTGTATAACTTATGGCAGCTGAAGTGCTAAAAACCATACCTATTGCATTTTATCATCTTTGTGCTTAACCGAAAATCAAGACAATAAAACCGCTTCAAGTCATACACGCAAACCGATAACGAAACCCCTACCCCAAAATCCCCAAACTTCTTCGCCTTTGCCAAGCTTGACCAACTTTCGATCGATACAACCCATTCAAAACAGATTCCTATCTTTAGCATTACCTCAAAATCGTTGTGAAATGAGCATTGACCTATTCTTTCAAAAAATCAGAAGCTACCACCCTATTTCCGAAGCAGCGGAAATGGCCTGGAAAAGCCTGTTGAAAGAAAAAATGTACCCAAAAGGGGATCCTGTCATCAGCATCGGGCAACACCCAAAAAAAGTGGTGTTCGTGGTCAAGGGGTTGCTTTCACAGAATTATATCACGCCCCAGGGGGACGAGGTGATCAAATATTTCTTTCCCGAACAACGGATGGCGGCTTCTCTGGGTGCCATGTTGGCCAACACACCCAGTACGTTCCACATCACCGCCCTTGAGGACACCACCGTGCTGGAATATGATTTTTTTGAGTTCCGAAGACTGTTCCACGACTTTCCCGACCTTGCCCTTTTTTATATCGCCTACAACGACCGGCACTGGATCGTTGAAAAGGAACCTTTGGAAATCACCTTCAGGACCGAGACCGCGGCAAAAAGGTATGATGACTTTCTCAAAAAATACCCCAACCTGGTCAATCGGCTGAAAAAGCACCATATCGCTTCCTATTTGGGCATCACCCCCACCCAGTTGAGCCGGATATTCTTTGCCAACAAATGACTTTTTTCGTTTTCTCAACATATGTAAAAGTTTAGGACAAACCGTTGCCAGACCTTTGTTGCATCAATAACCTTATAAAATTCAAACAAATGGCAACAAAAGTTTTTATCAACCTTCCGGTACAGGATCTTAACAAATCCATGGAATTCTTTTTAGGTCTGGGATTTGACTTCAACCCTCAATTTACGGACGAGAATGCCACATGTATGGTGGTCAGCGAAACCATTTTTGTGATGCTGCTCACGGAAACCTATTTTAAGACATTTACCAAAAAGCCGATAAGTGATGCCAAAACCGCCACCGAGGTCCTCATTGCATTGGACGCCGATTCGCGGGAGGAAGTACAGCAGATCATAACGAAGGCTCAGCAGTTGGGCGCCACCATTTACAGCGAACCCCAAGACCACGGCTGGATGTACCAACACAGCTTTGCCGACCTGGACGGACACCAATGGGAATTTGCCTATATGGACCTTTCACAAATGCCGTCTTGACAAAATGGCCAAAACAAGCGATATGAAAAGTTCAAAAGTAGATGCATACCTTGCCCAATCTGAAGGTTTTGCAAAGCCCATCTTGGAACATTTGCGAAAGATCATCCATGAAACCTGTCCCGATGTGGAAGAGGACGTGAAATGGGGAACACCCCATTATAGTTACCAAGGGGATTATCTCTGCATGATGGGCAGTTTCAAGCACCATTGCTCTTTCAGCCTGTACAAGGCCGAATTGATGAAGGATAAAAAAATAGTGGAAAGCGTGCAAGCGGGAAAGAAATTCGGCTATATGGACAAATTGAAATCGGTGGCCGACCTACCGTCAGACAAAGTTCTGGTTTCACTCCTCAAAGAGGCCATGGCACTGAACGAGCAAGGTATCAAAATCGCAAAACCAGTTTCGGCCAAGCCTAAAATTCTTGAAACACCTGATTATTTGACAGAACTGATCAACGCCAATGAAAAAGTGAAAGCGGTTTGGGATTCACAATCCGACGCATATCGCAAAGATTACTTGGTCTGGATCATGGACGCAAAAACCGATGCGACCCGCCAAAAAAGGATAGGACAATCCTTTGAATGGATTGCGGAAGGGAAAAGAAGGTTTTGGCAGTACGAAAAGAAATAATCTACAGCAAGACAATTGAATATAAGCCATAGTAGAGTTCTGCTATGGCTCTTTCTTTTAAAATTATCGAAGAAAAATTTGCGAAACCGAAAAGTTGCACATATATTCGCAACCAATTAGTTTCATAAATGAAGATGAGGACAACATGAGAAGAGATATTTTTCAGGCCATCGCAGACCCCACAAGACGGGGCATCATAACGCTGATAGCCCTGCAGGCCATGACCCCCAATGCCTTGGCCGAAAACTTTGACACCACACGACAGGCAGTTTCCAAGCACCTGCGCATTTTGACGGAGTGCGAACTGATCAAACAGGAACAACGGGGCAGGGAAATCTATTACTCCCTTGAAATTGAAAAAATGAAAGAAATTGATATCTGGTTGGAACAGTTCCGTAAAATTTGGGAAAGCCGTTTCAATCAACTTGACGAAGTACTGCAAACCATGAAAAACACTAAAAAATGAAATCACAAAGCGTAACCGTTGAGCGCACTTTCAATGCGGAAAAGCACTCCGTATGGCGGACCATCACTGAAAAAGAACTGATGAAGCAATGGTATTTTGAACTTTCCGAATTCAGACCTGAAGTTGGCTTTACGTTTGAATTTATGGGAAGTACCGAAGACGGGACCCAATACAAGCATTTGTGCGAGGTCACCGAGGTCGTCCCAGAAGAAAAGCTCACCTACAGTTGGCGCTATGACGGATACGAAGGCATCACCTACGTTACGTTCGAATTGTTTGATGTAAATGATGGCACACGACTTAAATTAACACATACCGGATTTGAGACATTTCCTGCCGTTCCTGATTTTGCCATCCACAATTTTGAGGCTGGATGGAACGACATCATCCATGTTTCACTCAAAAAATTTCTGGAAAAACAACATCACCAAAAACAAGAATAAATGAACAATAATCCACTATTTGACTTCATCGTCAACAAAGAAAACAACACGGTGACCATCACCCGTGAATTTGGGGCAGACCCCGAACTGGTCTGGGAGGCCTGGACAAATCCCGAGATCCTTGACCAATGGTGGGCCCCAAAACCTTGGATGTCCAAAACAAAATATATGGATTTTAAAGTGGGTGGGCGAAGGTTTTATGCCATGGTCAGCCCCGAAGGGCAAGAGCATTGGTCTGTTCAGGAATATACCTCCATCAACCCGAAAATCCATTTTAAAATGCTGAGTGCATTTTCCGATAAGGATGAAAATCGGGATCTGCCGGGTTCGGAGTGGGATTTGGAGTTCAAGGGACAAAACGGAACCACGACCCTTCATATTTCCATTTACAATGAATCAAGGGAGCGAATGGACAGAATGATAGAAATGGGCTTCAAAGAAGGATTCACCATGACCTTAAATGAGCTGGACACCTTATTATCTACATTCAAAAAATAAGACAAGAGGAAACGTCCCAAACTCCCGTATCTTTGCAATGCCCTTTTTGAAGGGATCATAGCATTATGGTGGAAAACGGCAAAAAAATCATTCTTTTCGATGGGGTCTGCAACCTCTGCAACAACAGTGTGCTGTTTGTGATCAAACGGGACAAAAAGGACGTGTTCCGCTACGCTTCGCTACAAAGTGAGGTTGGCCAACAACTGATTCGTGAGCGGGGTATCGACACCAGCCAAGTGGATTCCATCATCCTCATTGAGCCCGGGGTCGCCTATTTTACCAAATCAGATGCCGCCTTGGAAATTGCCCAAGAGCTTGGTGGCCTGTGGAAGCTGTCCGGGGTCTTTACGTGGATTCCAAAATCCATCCGGGATGTAGTGTACGACCTTGTAGCACGCAACCGCTACAAATGGTTTGGCAAAAAGGATGCCTGCATGGTCCCTACCCCCGAGTTGAGGGCCAAGTTTTTGGGATAGTACTTCAATTACTTCTCGATACAATTTTCTTCGAAAATCACTCGAAGTGACAACGCAACATTACCACTTGTCAGTTCGAGTGTTTTTCCAAAACGAAGTGAAGGGAAAATGTATCGAGAACCTTCAATCTCAAATTGAACCATAATCCAATTTTGATTCTGCACAAGTAATAACTTCTCGATACAATTTTCTTCGAAAATCACTCGAAGTGACAACGCAACATTACCACTTGTCAGTTCGAGTGTTTTTCCAAAACGAAGTGAAGGGAAAATGTTTCGAGAACCGTTAAGTCTCAAATTTTTTCTTGGAGAGATTGGGCAACTCATCATATTCACCATCGATAAGTGCCTTCTTTTTTTGTTTTGACCATTTCTTGATACGCTTTTCAAATGTTATGGCCATTTCCGGGTCAGTAAATTCACAATGGTAAACCAATTGGACGGGTCGTCTAGAGTAGGTATAACTATTTTTATATTTTCCTGTTTGATGTGATTCTAGTCTTCCCATCAATTCTGATGTAACACCTGTATAATAGGTATTGTCTGAGCATAACAGTATGTAAACACAATACACTTTCATAAATAGACATATACTTCTCGATACAATTTTCTTCGAAAATCACTCGAAGGGACACCACAACATTACCTCTTGTCAGTTCGAGTGTTTTTCCAAAACGAAGTGAAGGGAAAATGTATCGAGAACTCTGTTATTTCAAATTGTTCAAGATAAAATCCAAGGTCTTGTTGGTGTTCAGTTTTTGGTCGAACGAATAACTTTTATGGGTCAAGGGATGTGCCAGTCCCAGACCTTTCAGGTAGTTGATGGTTTCCTCGTACTCCAAGGCCACTTTGCCCGTTAGCAGCACGTCCATGGATTCCTCCCTTTGGTAACGCTTGTAGATCTTTCGCAGTCCGCTTAGATATAGGCGGTCTTTCGTAAATCCGCCGCCCCGGTGTGCACGAAGCGTGATGGTAAAAGCGTCATCCCGGTTCAGCTTGTATTGCCCGTGGATGAGGTCGAACGTATCGGCAAAGGAGTAACCTTTGATCAAGCTGTCGGTCGCCAACACCCGATAGGCTATCTCCTTAAGACGTTTCAAGGTCAGTGCGCCACCCATATACTCACTGAAAACCGCCAATCCTTCCTGGGTCTCTACATTTTTGGGCAATCCGTTGGAAAAAATCTTCAAGGGCTGTTGCAGACCGTTGTAAGTGGTCACCAAATGTACCCCGATTTCATGGTTGGCAAGGGTGAGCAGTTGGTTTTTGCTGAACTTGGTATTTTTTTTGATCAACAGCGATCGGGTGCTGTTGCTTACCATGGCCTCTGCGGCAATACTGGTGGAATACCTGATGTTCAGCGGAAAATTGTATTGCTGCACAAATTCCTCAAAATAGCTGCGGGCTTCTTCGGCCGAGAACACTTTTTCCATGTCCGGAACCACTGGCTCATCGGCAAAATGAAGGATGAAACGGGCATTCTGCACATCTTTTTCAGTGGGGCTCCCATAGACCCGTAGCGAATTGTAATAGAAATTCCGGCTCTTTCCTATGGTCTCGATGCACTGCACCATGTTGGCGTAGTAATAAATAATGTCTTGGTAGAGTTTGCGGAGGCGTTCATCCCGAATCCGCTCCAAGCGTTGGGAAAAGAACAGACGATGCAGCTTGTAGGGATCGAACTTGAGTTTGGGATACTTGAAGTCTGGCTCCGCGGTATATTTTGAGGCAAAAAAACGCTGTTTTTCCTTTTCAATGTTCTGTGGGTTGATGTAGCTCAGCAACTCTATTTTCCCTACCAATCGGTCCAGATTGGCATCTATTTGGAAGACATAGGGATATTGTTGGAGCAGTTGTTCCGCTTGTTTTTCACCGACCATACCTTTTCTTTTTCAAATGCGCATATCTTTTTGGGAACAATATTTTTGATTGTTCCTTCGTCAAGCATAGCTTACCAATGATTTTTGCTACTTTTTCAGGTTATCGTCCCATTCTTCCACATGAGGTTCCCCGAGCTTCCCTATGGATTTGGCCACCACCATGGAAACCATGGCATCACCGGTAACGTTCACAATGGTCCGACACATATCCAAAGGCCTATCCACTGCAAAGATCAATGCAAGGCCAATGGCCAATTTGTCCGAAGGAAAACCAATGGATTCCAAGACAATGACCAGCATCACCATGCCCGCCCCTGGGACGGCTGCAGAACCGATGGAGGCCAACAGTGCGGTCAAAATGATAGTGAGCTGCCCCGCAAAAGTCAGTTCAAAACCCAAGGCCTGGGATATGAACACCGCTGCCACGCCTTGGTAGAGACTGGTGCCATCCATGTTGATGGTCGCACCGACAGGAAGCACAAAACTGGACACTTCCTTGTCCACACCGATGTGTTCTTCCACCCTTTCCATGGTCACTGGCAAAGTGGCCGCACTGGAACTGGTGGAAAAGGCCAAGAGTTGTGCCGGGCTCATCTCCTTTAAAAACCATATTGGGTTTTTCTTGGTATAAGCGGAAATCACCACACAGTAGAAAACAATCATAAGGGCAAGTCCCAATACCACTACCCCGGCATATTTCAACAAGGCCAACAGCAAATCGGGGTCACTGGAAGAAACCACCACAGCGGCCAACAGCGAGAAGACCGCATAAGGAGCGGTAAGCATGATCAGGTCCACCATTTTGAGCACCACGTCGTTGAGGGAATCAAAAAAATCTTTCAAGGGCTTTGCCCTTTCTTCCCCGATGAGCAGCATCGAAATGCCCAAGAAAATCGTAAAAAATATCACCTGCAGCATCAGGGCATTGTCGCTCATCGCATAGATGGCATTATCGGGCACCATATCCTCCAAAAATTGCAGGGGACCACTGTTCTTTTGCCGTGATGCCTCTTCCAACTTGGAGGTAACCCCGGCATCATTGGCATAGGTTTCGGTCAGCTTGTCCACGGTTTCCTGGGATATGCCATTGCCTGGCTGCATCACATTCACCAAAACAAGTCCTATACTGATGGCTATCACGGTGGTGAAGATATATGTTCCAATGGTGCGCAGACCAATGTTCCGGAATTTGGAAATGTCCTTGAGATCTGAAATACCTTTCACCAAAGAGGCCAAAATAAGCGGTATGGCTATGAGTTTTAGGAGTTTTACAAAAATGGTACCCAAGGGTTGGATCCAATCGGTGACAAAGTCCGCACCCCAGTCCACATAGGTCATTGCAAACCCGAAAACAATACCCAAGACCATTCCGATCAAGATCTGCCAGTGCAATTCTAATTTACGCATAAGTGATTTTTTGGGAGAGGAAGATACTATTTTGCCCTGAAACTCCCTAAAATGCCCTCAGATTTTGTTGGTACGCGCCAAAAGGGCGTAATCGGCAAGCACCAAAGCGGCCATCGCCTCCACAATGGGCACTGCCCTTGGCACCACACAGGGATCGTGCCTGCCCTTTCCCTGGGCCGTTACCTTCTCTCCTTCCTTGTTGATGGTCTCGTAGGATTGGAGTACGGTCGCCACAGGCTTGAAGGCCACGTTGAAATAGATGTCCATCCCATTGCTGATACCCCCTTGGAGTCCCCCACTCCGATTGGTCTGGGTGGTCCCATCCGTGTTGTAGGCATCGTTGTGCTGGCTGCCCTTCATTTTTACGCCTTCGAACCCACTGCCATACTCAAAACCCTTTACGGCGTTGATGGACAGCATGGCCTCTCCCAAACGGGCATGGAGCTTGTCAAAAACCGGTTCCCCAAAACCGACCGGTACATTTTGGATCACACAGGTGATGACCCCGCCAATGGTATCCCCTTCTTTTTTTATGGATTTGATGTAAGCCTCCATTTGCTCAGCCATTTCCGTGTCTGGGCAGCGGACAGGATTGGATTCGATCAGTGAAAAATCAAGTTCTTGGTAGGGTCTGTCCAATTTCATTTCCCCAACTTGGCTGACAAAGGCATTTATTTGGATCCCGTTCAAAAATTGCTTTGCAATGGCCCCTGCCACTACCCTACTTGCCGTTTCCCTGGCAGAACTCCTGCCGCCTCCACGGTAATCACGAAAGCCATATTTTTGGTCGTACACATAATCGGCATGTGATGGACGGTAAGAGTCCTTGATATGCGAATAATCCTGGGATTTTTGATTAGTGTTGTGGATGGCAAAACCGATGGGGGTTCCCGTCGTCTTTCCTTCAAAAATACCGGAATAGATCTCCACGGTATCAGGTTCCTTGCGTTGGGTGACAATGGCAGACTGCCCAGGTTTTCTTCTATCCAGTTCCGCTTGGATCTGATCCACATCCAATGCTATCCCCGCTGGACAACCATCAATCACGCCCCCAAGTGCCTTTCCGTGCGATTCACCAAAGGTGGTGAGCCTAAAGAGTTGTCCAAAAGAATTTCCTGCCATTCGGTATAAAATTGTACGAACTTCAAAGGTAGATGTTATCGTTGGAATTCAAAAACAACGGGGACACTTAATGTTATTGTAACATTTTGCAATGGCGATGATGTTTTTTTAACAATAATGTCATGTATTGATGATCTGGATTTGATTTTAAGTTTATACCTACTGTTTTAATTTGCAGTCAAACCCTATACGATTGAAAAAAAGGAAGATAGAATTGGCCGTGATTTCCGATGTCCACCTAGGGACCTACGGTTGTCACGCCGACGAACTCATTGCTTATCTGAACAGTATCCAGCCCAAAAAATTGATTTTGAACGGGGACATCATTGACATTTGGCAGTTCAGCAAACGGTATTTCCCCCCTTCCCACCTCAAAGTGCTCCGAAAGATCATCGGTATGGCTTCAAGGGGCACGGAAGTGTTCTATATCACTGGAAATCATGATGAAATGCTCCGTAAGTTCAGTGATACTTCAATGGGGAATTTTAAGATTTCCAACAAGTTGGTCCTCAATCTGGACGGTAAAAAAGCATGGATATTCCACGGAGACGTGTTCGACGTGTCCATCCAAAATGCCAAGTGGCTCGCCAAGCTGGGCGGGTATGGGTATGACCTGCTCATCGTGATCAACAGCTTCGTGAACTGGTGGTTGGTGAAAATGGGGAGGGAAAAATATTCCCTGTCCAAACGCATCAAAAACAGTGTGAAAAGTGCCGTGAAATACATCAACAACTTTGAGAAGACCGCTGCGGACCTGGCCATCGAAAATGGATATGACTATGTGATCTGTGGACATATCCACCAACCCAAAAAAGAAATCTACGAGAACAAAAATGGGAGCTGTACCTACCTGAACTCCGGAGATTGGGTAGAAAACCTGACCGCACTGGAGTATTCCTTCAAGCGTTGGAAAATTTACCACTACAACCACGATAGGCTCTCCCCTTTCTTTGTGGACGAAGACCTCAAGGAAATGGACATGAACGAACTCATCGCCTCCATAACTGACAAGGAAGTGGATATGGAAGACGTGACGGAAGAATACCTCGACGATGCGGAGGAAACCCCGAACACGAAGACCTTAGACAACCAGGGCTTCTCTCAGGATTGAGACCGGATGCTGCGCATCCCGTTTGGTGCCATCCTTGATCTGGTGCCTACAACTGGTGCCGTTGGCCGCAATAATGGTATCCTCAGTGCTTTTGACCACCGCTGGGAACAATTTCAGGTTGCCCACTTGCATACTGGTTTCGTAATGCTCCTTTTCATACCCGAACGAGCCTGCCATACCGCAACAACCTGATGCAATGATGGAAACCTTGTAGTTTTTGGGCAAATTCAATACGTCAAAAGTCACTTTTTGGTTGCTCAATGCCTTCTGATGGCAATGGTTATGGATCTTGACCGTACGGGCTTCTTCAGTGAAACTATCCGCCGTGATTTGCCCTCCTGCAATTTCCAAAGCCAAAAACTCTTCGATCAAGAGTGAGTTGACGGCCAATTTTTTCAACAGTTCCTTATCGTCATGCAAACGCTGGTACTCGTCCCTAAACGAAAGGATGGCGGAAGGTTCAAGGCCTACTAGGACAACACCATCATCCAAATATGGCTTTAGCTTTTCCATGTTCTTGTCCACCAATCTTTTCGCCTCTTTCAAAAATCCTTTGGACAGATAGGTTCTACCACTTTCGGCATAGAACAGCTCCACATCATAGCCCAGTTTACAGAGCAATTCGATGGCATCCCTGCCCACTTCCACATCCAAATATTTTACAAACTCGTCCACATAGAGCACCACCTTCTTTTTGGTCGGCTGTCCCTTGAACTTGTTCAAATGGTTTTCAAAATCGAATTTATGCACCTTGGGAAGACTTCTTTCGGTTGCTACCCCAGATACTTTCTTCAAAAATCCTCCAACTATTCTGGAATCATAAGCAGCATTGGTCAACCAGGAAACTTTGCTTCCTATGGCATTCAAACGGGTGTTGTGGGCAAACAATTTGCTCCGCAGGGGGTATCCATTGGTCTCTTGGTATTGGTAAAGAAATTCGGCCTTTAATGTTGCAATGTCCACATTACTTGGACATTCGCTGGCGCATGCCTTACAGCTCAGACACAAATCAAAGACCTGTTTAAGTTCCTGATGGTCAAACTGATTGGCTTTTTCGGAATGGGTCAAAAACTCACGAAGCGCATTGGCCCGGCCCCTTGTGGTATCCTTTTCATTTTTGGTGGCCTGATAGCTGGGACACATTGCCCCGCTCATGTGGTGGCTCTTTCTACAGTCTCCACTTCCGTTGCATTTTTCGGCCGCTTTCAGGATTCCCTCACTGTCCGAAAAATCCATCAAGGTCTTGATCTCGGGTTCTTTTCGGTCCACGACATAGCGCAAGGATTCATCCATCGGGAAGGCATCCACTATTTTGCCGGGATTGAAGATGTAATTGGGGTCGAATAGCGCTTTCACCCTTTTCAACAAGGCATAATTTTCCTGTCCGATCATCAACGGGATAAACTCGGCCCGGACAATACCATCACCGTGTTCACCACTGAAACTGCCGTTGTATTTTTTGGTGAGCTTGGCCACATCGGTCGTGATGGATCGGAACAGGACCACATCTTCCGCCTTTTTGAGGTTGAGGATGGGACGCAAATGCAGCTCCCCTGCCCCGGCATGGGCATAGTACACCGCATCTTGATGGTATTCCTTCATGATCTGGGAAAATTCACCGATAAAATCCTTCAAGTCTTCCAAAGCCACCGCAGTGTCCTCAATACAGGCCACGGCCTTTCGGTCCCCGACCATATTACCTAAAAGCCCAAGTCCTGCTTTGCGCAGCTCTATGGCCTTATTGATATCATCACCGTAAAGCACAGGACTGGCATAGCTCAGGCCCGACTTTTGTATGGTCACCAACAGTTCTTCCAATTGTTTCTGAAGGTCTTCATCGGAATCCGATCGCACCTCCAGCATTAAGATTGCTGCCGGATCGCCATCCACAAAAAAACGGTTGGCCAACTGGGCCCTATTGTTCTTGGTGCAGTCCAGGATCACCTTGTCCATCATTTCGCAGGTGTGCAGATTGTGCCGCATCACCGGGGCCACATCACTGAGGCAATCCTCCAAGGTTTTGTAATGTGTGGCCACCATGGCAGAGAAGCGCGGTGGAAGGTCATCCAGTTGCAAGGTCACCTCCGTAGTGAAGGCCAAAGTACCCTCACTTCCGGACAATAGCTTGCACAGGTTGAAGTTATCCTGGCCATTTCCGAATATATCATTCTTAAGAAGTTCGTCCACGGCATATCCCGTATTTCTTCGGTGTATACTGGGTTTGGGAAACTCCGTTTCTATGTTCTTTTGGGTCGTTTTGTTGGAAAGTTCCTCGAACAAGGTGGCATAGATCTTCCCTTCCAAGGTGGGTTCCGATCTCTTTTTTTCGAATCCTACCTTTGATACAGCTCCAAAGAAAGCTTCGCTCCCATCGGAAAGAACACATCGCATTGACACTATTTTGTCCCGCGTCACCCCATATTGTATGGATGTGGTGCCCGATGAGTTGTTGCCCACCATCCCCCCGATCATACATCGGTTGGATGTTGAGGTGTTGGGACCAAAAAACAAACCGAACGGTTTTAAATACTGGTTCAGTTCGTCCCGCACTACCCCGGGCTGGACGGTCACTTGTTTCTTTTTTTCATCAAATGCGATGATCTCCGTGAATTCACGACTGACATCCACAACAATGCCATCACCCACACATTGGCCTGCCAAGGATGTGCCTGCCGTCCTTGGGATGAGTCCAATTTTATTTTCGCTGGCAAAAGCCACCAAAGTCTTGATATCACTGGTATTTTTGGGATAAGCTACTGCCAATGGCAATTTGCGATAAACAGAGGCATCGGTGGCGTACAAGGCCCTGCTCAGTTCGTCCGTCAATAGGCCACCTTCCAAGCTTTCGGCAAGGTCTTTGAGCTGATATTTATTCAATTTGAAATAATTTTGGGAAACTAAAATGCTTTTTCAAACGTAAATCTATCACAAAACTATCTCTAATTTTTAACTTAAAAGAGAAACACATGAAGATTACCACATTATTTGCAGCGCTTTTTTTGTTTGTAACAGCATCCATGAGTGCACAGGAAATTTCCAACCATGCCCTAGGGCTCCGATTGGGTGACAGTGACGGCTTTGGTGCCGAAATTTCCTATCAAAAAGCCATAGGAAGCTCCAACCGTGCAGAATTTGACCTAGGTTGGCGCGATAGCCGCAATTTTGATGCGTTCAAATTGACCGGCGTGTACCAGTGGGTGCGTCCATTGGATGGCAACTTCAATTGGTACTATGGTGTTGGTGGTGGATTGGGCAACGTGGATTTTGATTCCCCCGATCCAGACTTCGATGATGACAATGATGGCCTTTTTGTATTCGCCGCCGGTGATATAGGCATCGAATACAATTTTGACATTCCCCTACTGTTGTCTTTGGATTTCCGACCTGAACTGGGCCTAGTGGGCTATGAAGGTTTCGACAATGATTTTGATTTTGACATTGCATTGGGTATAAGATATCAATTCTAACGTATCACATCCAATAATTACAGGCCCTTGGCACTCGATAGGAGTCCAAGGGTTTTTTTATGCCATAAGGAATGAATACCTTAGCAACTTAAATAGCAACAAATGAAAAAAATATCAGCGATCGTCCTTGGAATACTGTTTTTGGCAGCTTGCAACACAGACCCCAAAGGATATACCTTGAACGGCAAAATAACGGGGGAGACCGAGAATGGAGCCAAGGTTTTTCTAAAGACCACGGACACCCTAAACCAGTTGGTGGAAGTGGACACGGCCACCGTGGAAAATGGCATGTTCACCTTCACGGGCAACCAAGTGGAGCCCAAACTGCACTATATCTTTATGGAAGCCAATCGTGGAAACGTTCCCGTGGTGTTGGAAAACGGCACCATAGAAATGGAGTTCCAGAAAGACAGCATGAACTACGCCAAATTGAAAGGAACAGAACAGAACGATATGTTCATGGACTTTTTGGATGAATCCAGAAAACTCTCCGAAAGGGCCATGTCCATGCAAAATGACATGCGGGAGGCGGCCCAACAAATGGATACGGCCACCGTCACCTCGCTCCGCGAAGAGTTCATGGAATTCCAGGAAGAGGCAAAAAATTTCAATGTGGACTATGCAAAGAAGAATCCCAATGCCCTGATCTCGGTATTGATCATTGGCAACCTGATGGCGAGCAAGGCCATTCCCTTGGATGAGGTGAAAGCACTTTTTGAGGGCCTTTCCCCAGAAATGAAGGCCACCGAGCCCGGCAAAAAGATCAAGGAACAGTTGGATAAAATGAAATCCACCGAGGTGGGTTCCACGGCCCCTGATTTCTCGGCACCTACGCCTACCGGGGATATGTTGGCCCTGAGCCAGGTCACGGACAAATCCAAACTTACCTTGGTCGATTTTTGGGCCGCTTGGTGCAAACCTTGTCGAGCTGAAAACCCAAACATTGTCTCTGTTTACGAAAAATATAAAGACCAAGGATTCAACATCATAGGAGTTTCTTTGGATACCCGTGCCGAGGACTGGAAAGGTGCCATTGAGGCCGATGGGCTGGCCTGGAACCATATTTCCAACCTTCAGCGTTTTCAAGACCCCATAGCGAGGCTGTACAACATCAACGCCATACCGGCTGCCTTTTTGTTGGATGAGAACGGTGTGATCGTCGCCAAGGATCTTAGGGGACCCGCCCTTGAACAAAAAGTGGCCGAGCTGTTGAACTAAACCTGAGTCATTGGGTTAGTGAGTTATTCAGTTAAGGGGTATTGTTATTTACAAACGGTAATCCCGCTGACTGATTGACCCTCTATGCATTTTTGAAATTTCAGATTTGGATTTTGGACTTGAAACTTGCCCGTGAACTTTTTTAACTCCTTTTAGAGTTATTAGGTTACTGCCTACAGGATTTTGACATTTGTGATTTGGTGTTTTGAAAATCAAATCTTCCCCATTTTCTCCAACACAAAAAGTATGATGATGGGGATGGCCAGTAGCACAACGATCAATGTGTCCGTGACAAACAGTTCCGGCTTGAACAACAAGGTAGTGGCATATCCGCCAATGGCACCACCAAAATGCGCCGTGTGCCCAATATTGCCCAACCTACTCCTCATTCCATAAATGGAATACAATAAATAAGCAATGCCCAGCACATAGGCCGGCAATGGAATGGGGATGAACATAATGCCCAGTTGCATATCGGGATTCAATAAAATGGCGGCATATAGAATTCCTGTGACAGCACCACTGGCCCCCACCGCACTATAGAATGGCTCATCCTTATGGAAAAACAGGGCCAAAAGGCTCCCTCCCAACAAACTGACAAAATAGATGATCAAAAATTTGCCCGGCCCAAACCAATTGATGACCACATTGGCAAAAAAATACAGGGTGAACATATTGAAGAAGAGATGGGAAATATCCACGTGCAGGAACCCAGATGTGGCCATCCGTTCCCGCTGCCCTGCCTGTATGCCCCCGATGCTGAACTTATATCGGTCAAAAAAAGTGGTATCGTTGAACCCCCGAAGGGAAACCAGCACATTGGCAGCTATGATGGCAATGGTGGCAATATGTAAATTGTACATGCAATAAAAGTTTGGTTCCAAATATAGCTATATTTGCACAGAAGAATCGCTTATGCAGTTGGCCGTATATATTCTGGTTTACCCATTGCTCTGGTTGGTCTCCAGGCTCCCTTTCCCAATTTTGTACGCAATCTCCGATGGTGTCTACCTATTGCTGTACTATGTCATTGGATACCGCAAAAAAGTGGTGCGCAACAACTTGGCACTTGTTTTTCCGGAAAAATCTGAAAAAGAACGTCTTGGAATAGAGAAAAAATTCTACAGGCATTTGTGTGATATGTTCCTTGAGATGATAAAGACATTGGGAATCACCAATGAGCAAATGAAAAAAAGATATGTTTTTACCAATGTTGAAGTTTTTCAAAAACTGGAAAATGAGGGCAAACATATTATGATAATGATGCCCCATTATGCAAGCTGGGAATGGGTTTTTTCATTGAACTCAATGGTTAAATCAAAAGCATACGCCATTTATCAACCCATTGAGAATAAATATTTTGACAAATTGGTGCGTGACATACGAAGCAAGTATGGAACCACACTGATAAAGACCTATGAAACCCGAAAAATTATTGAAAATGCAAGAAAAGGGGATGAATTAATAACGGTTGGTATAATCAGCGACCAATCCCCCATGGTCCAACGTGCGCGCCACTGGACAAAATTTATGGACATCACGGTTCCGGTGCATGTGGGAGGTGAGGAAATCTGCAAGGCCAACGATTTTGTCCCTGTATATCTCAAAGTGAGGAAAACGGGCCGGGGATTCTACAGAAGCACATTTATTGTCCTTGCCGAAAACCCAACAGCGGTGGAAGATTATAAGATCACCGAAACTTTTCTAAAGCATGTGGAGGAATCCATACGGGAGGCACCAGAATATTATTTCTGGACCCACAAACGATGGAAGCATCGGAACAAAGTCCCCACGGATTTCCAGAATCCATAAGCTATCTTATTACAGAACAGAGACATACATCAATAGGATGCAAATCGTCGTTGGTCGAAATTTTTGTATTTTTTCCTTCCGAAAATTTTACTTTTTTAGACCAAACAGACCTGCATGGATTTTTTACAGACACTTTTCAATGAAATCATAGGTTTCTTGGGCATATCGCAGGCCTTGGAAATCCTACGATCTGGCGACTACTCCTCTTTCACCACGTATGACGGCATCGTTTCCTTGATCTATCCCATCATTCCCTTGCTGCTGCTCCTCGAACTCATTTTGGGATTGATTTACAAGAAAGCCCAGACAAAGGTCTATAAAGTGAATTTCTTGATCTATATCTTCAATCGGTTTGTGGGCCGTTTCATCGCCATTGCCATGGTGGCCCTATGTATCGGCCTGTTCCAGCAATACGCTCCCTTCCAGACCACCATGAAGTGGTATTGGATCGTTTACGGGTATGTAGTATGGGAGCTCGGACATTTTGTTTATCATTACTTGGGGCACAAGGTGCGTATGTTCTGGTGCCTGCACTCCACCCATCATGCCCCTGAGGACATGAACCTCTCGGTGACCCACGCCCATTTCTTCTTGGAAGCACCCTATGCCGATACCATCCGAACCACCACCTGCATTCTTTTGGGCGTACACCCAGAGCTGTTGTTTTTGATCATGTTCATCGATGGCACCTATGGTGCGTTCATCCATGTTGGGGAAAATCTGTTGAAAAATGGTCGCTTGGGCTTTTTGAACAAGGTCATCCTCACCCCTTCCCACCATCGGGTGCACCATGCCAAGAATCCACTCTACATGGACACCAATTTTTGCAATCTGCTGAACATTTGGGACCGTGTGTTCAAAACCTATCAGGAAGAACGGCACGACATAAAGATTGAATATGGCATCACCCGAGAAATGAATTCGGGAAACTTCATGGATGTCTATTTTGGGGAAATCGTTGCTTTGGCCAAAGATGTATGGAAGGCCCCAGGGCTTGCCAACAAGTTCCGCTACCTCGTGATGCCCCCCGGATGGAGCCACACCGGCGAACACAAGACCGCCAAAGTGACACGGAAAGCCTATCTGGAATCTTTGTGAGCCCGTTGCGTTTTTGTCAATCTGTTTTTACGGATATTTCATAACTTCAGCGCACTTCAAAATCATCAGAAAATGAAACAGTCCATCCTAACAGCAGTTTTATGTTGCCTTTGCTTGTTTTCCTTCGGACAGACTTCGGACGAAATCCGTGAAGAGATCAAAAAAGACGTGTGGCTCCCTTTCATGGAAGCTTATGACGAATCGGACCCTGAAAAATTGAAATCCATCCACACCAAGGACATCATTCGGGTCATCATGGAGCAAGGTGAAATCAAAACGGGCGAAAGCTATCTAGAAAATTTTGCGGACTTTGTGGCCTCCAACCGTGTCGGTATTGCCTTTGCCATCCTTTCCACTTCGGTGGACCCAAATGGTGAACTGGCCTACCAAAATGGATATTACCGGTTCAGTTCCAAAGGCGACACTGATGAAAACCTTGTGGTAAGGGGTTACGGCGAATTCAATGTGGGGCTGCGCAAAGAAAACGGTTCATGGAAAATATGGTTGGATTCGGACAAACACGCTCCCATTACCCATGAGGAATTCAATACCCAAAAAATCGTTTATAAATTGATCGTGGACTAGCTCAATCCCGCTACCTCTTTTATTTCTCCAATGATTCGGTCTGCCAAGGCATCCGCTTCTTTTTGTGATTTGGCCTCGGTATAGATTCGGATGATGGGTTCCGTGTTGGATTTTCGAAGATGCACCCAATTTTCAGGAAAATCTATTTTCACCCCGTCAATGGTGGAAACCTGCTCACCCTTATATTTGTCGTGCATGGCCTCAAGTAGGGCATCCACATCCAGTCCGGGAGTAAGCTCTATCTTCTTTTTGCCCATAAAATAGCTGGGGTAGCTCGCCCGAAGCTCTGCCACGGTTCCGCCCCGTTCTGCCATCAACATTAAGAACAACGCCGTGCCCACCAAGGCATCGCGCCCATAGTGGCTTTCAGGATAAATGATGCCCCCATTGCCCTCACCACCTATTATGGCATTGCTCGCCTTCATTTTGGCCACCACGTTCACTTCACCAACCGCGGCAGCTTCGTAAGTGCCGCTATGCTTTTCGGTAATATCCCGAAGGGCTCTCGAGGAAGAAAGGTTGGAAACCGTATTGCCCTTCGTCTTGCCCAACACATAATCGGCACAGGCCACCAAGGTATATTCCTCACCGAACATTTCCCCATCGTTGCTGATAAAGGCCAAACGATCCACATCTGGGTCCACCACGATGCCAAAATCGGCCTTTTCTTCCACCACTTTCTTGCAGATGTCCCCCAAATGTTCCTTCAAGGGTTCTGGATTGTGTGGAAAATGGCCGGTTGGATCACAGTAGAGCTTCACCACTTCCACCCCAAGCTCTTGCAACAATTTGGGAATGGCAATGCCCCCTGTGGAGTTGACCCCATCCACGACCACCTTGAACCCTTTGCCCCTGATCACGTCGGCATCCACCAAGGGAAGTTCCAAGACTTCATCAATATGTATATCAATGTACGAATCGTTTGTGGTTATTTTTCCCAGGTCATCGACCTCTGCAAATTCAAAATCCTCTTTTTCGGCAAGTTCCAAAATCTTGGCTCCTTGGGCCGCATCCAAAAATTCTCCTTTCTCGTTCAATAATTTAAGGGCATTCCATTGCTTGGGGTTGTGGCTGGCAGTCAGGATGATACCCCCATCGGCCTTTTCCAAAGGAACGGCAATCTCCACGGTTGGTGTGGTGGACAATCCCAGATCCACTACATCAATCCCCAGTCCCACCAAGGTGGACACCACCAGATTTTGGATCATCTCGCCCGACAAACGGGCGTCCCTACCTATGACAACGGTCAATTTCTCTTTCTTGGAATAGTCCTTCAACCAGCTCCCATATGCTGCCGCAAACTTCACAGCGTCCAGTGGGGTCAGGTTATCGTTTGTTTTTCCGCCTATGGTTCCTCTAATTCCAGAAATCGATTTGATCAGTGTCATAATTGTTAAAAAAGTTTGTGCAAATATAACCCAGCATCCCCTATTCCATGTTTTGAATTTGTAAATTTCGACACAAAAGGATTTTGCCCCGATGAACTTCTTGGCACATATTTACCTTTCCTTTGATGACAAGGAGATCACTTTGGGCAATTTTTTTGCCGATCATATCCGTGGGAACCGCTACAAACATTTTCCCGATAAGATCCAAAAGGGCATCCTGCTGCATCGGGAAATAGACACCTTCACGGATGCCCACCCCATCACAAGACAGAGCAGCAAGCGGTTGCACAAGAACTACAGCCATTACAGCATGGTGATCGTGGACATCTTTTACGACCATTTTCTGGCCAAGAACTGGAGCGACTATTCCAATGTTCCTCTTGAAACTTATGTAGAGAGGTTCTATGACCTTTTAGAAGAAAACTACGAGCTGCTCCCAGTCGCCACCAAACGGATGATGCCCTATATGATCGCGGACAACTGGCTTTTGGACTATGCCAACCTTGACGGTATCGGCAGGGTGCTCAACGGAATGAACCGAAGGACCAAGAACAAGTCCAAGATGAATTTTGCCATTTTGGACCTCGAAGAACACTATACGGATTTTGAAAACGAGTTCACCGCTTTTTTTGAAGAATTGATTACCTTTTCCCGTCAAAAATTTATTTCCCTATGCGAAGACTGATACTCCTTCTGCCTTTCATCCTTTTCATCAATTGCAAACAACAACCCGCAACTCCCACGGGACTTGTCACAGAAAAGGCCATGGTGGTCTCAGCCCGTGAGGAGGCTTCCCAAATTGGAGTGGAGATCATGAAAAAAGGGGGCAATGTCTTTGATGCCATGGTGGCCACAGAGCTGGCCTTGGCCGTTTCCTTTCCCTTTGCCGGAAATTTGGGCGGTGGCGGCTTTATGGTGTACCGAAAGAGCAATGGTGAGGTCGGCGGCATCGATTATCGGGAAAAAGCGCCCATGGCGGCCCACAAGGACATGTACCTGGATTCGCTGGGCAATGTCATCCCTGATATGAGCACCACGGGCGGAACCGCTGTTGGAGTGCCCGGCACGGTAGCAGGTGTCATGGAAGTACACAAAAAGTTTGGCTCCCTGCCCCTATCCGAGATCATGCAACCCGTCATTGCCTTGGCCAAAAAAGGAGTTGTCGTCACTGAAATGCAGGCCAAACGATTGGAAGGCTATCGGGAAAGCTTCATCAAAGCGAACGGGGACAGCACCAAATTTGCGGGTCCGTTCAAGGCTGGGGACACCATAAAATATCTCGAATTGGCCCAAACCTTGGAAATCATCATGGAAAAAGGAAAAGATGGGTTCTATAAAGGTGAAGTGGCCCAAAAACTGGCCGCCTTTGTGCAGGAAAATGGCGGTTATATCACCGAGGAGGACCTAGCAAAATATGAGGCCAAGTGGAGAAATCCCATTGAATTTGATTACAAAGATCTACATATTATTTCCATGAGCCCGCCCAGCAGCGGAGGTGTCACCATCAACCAGATTTTCAAGATGATGGAGCCCTACAAGATGTCCAAATTCGGGCATAACTCTGCCAAGACCATCCAGTTGTTCACCGAGGCGTCTCGACGTGCCTATGCCGACCGAAATTACTTTTTGGGCGACCCCGACTTTGTAGATATCCCCTATGATGTCCTTTTAAGTGATGCCTATCTGCAAGAACGGATGGCCAATTTCTCCTTTGACAAAGCGACTTTGTCGTCCGATGTGAGCCATGGCGAGGTGGAAATCATCGAGAGTGCCGAAACCACCCACTACTCCATAGTGGATAGTGAGGGCAATGCCATATCGGCCACCACAACGTTAAACGGTGGCTTCGGCTCCAAACTTTATTGTGCCGAGCTCGGCTTCTTTTTGAACAATGAAATGGATGATTTCAGTGCCAAACCCGGCGTGCCCAATATGTTTGGGTTGGTCGGTGCCGAGGCGAACAGCATTGCCCCGGAAAAGCGGATGCTGAGCAGTATGACGCCTACCATTGTCGAAAAAGACGGAAAACTGTACATGGTGGTCGGCACTCCTGGCGGCTCCACCATCATCACCGCTGTGACCCAGACCATTTTGAACGTGTATGAATTCAACCTGAGCATGCAGGATGCGGTGAACGCCCCTCGTTTCCATCACCAATGGTTGCCCGATGCGGTCATTTTTGAGCCCGAGGGCTTTTCGGAGGAACTCATATCGGAACTGAAATCCAAAGGATACATCATCAACGAGGAACGCACCCCCATTATCGGTAAAGTGGATGCCATCCGCGTGCTGCCCGACGGAAAATTGGAAGGTGGGGCCGATAAACGGGGCGACGATACCGCTGTTGGATTTTAAATTTTTCTGTTATGGAGTTTGATATTGTAGTCTTGACGGACCATCGGTATGTGTCACCCCAAAAAAAGACACCCTATATTGAAAATGTACTGTTGGAAGACCGTCTGGTTGTGGAAGCCTTGCAGGCAGAAGGTTTGAAGGTCGTCCGAAAATCGTGGGATGATCCCCATTTTGATTGGTCCACCACAAAATTGGCCCTCTTTCGCACCACTTGGGACTATTTTGACCGATTCCCGGAGTTCTCAACATGGTTTGAAAACACCTCCAAGCTGACCCAGTTCATCAATTCCAAAGAGCTGATCACATGGAACATAGACAAACACTACCTCCAAGACCTTTCTAGGGCGGGCGTCACCATTCCCAAGACTATCTTTGTGGAAAAGGGGACCCAAACCATATTGCAGACTCTTTTTTCCGCTGCGGTGCAAGACCATGGGTTCAGGGAGGAACAATTTGTATTGAAGCCCTGTGTATCCGGCGCGGCCCGACATACCTACAAGATTCATACAACGGAGATTTCAAAGTACGAAGACCTGTTTGGACAATTGATTTCCGAAGAGGCGATGATGCTCCAAGAATTTCAAGGAAATATCGTTTCCGAAGGGGAGATTTCCATGATGCTGATCAATGGCCAATTTACCCATGCCGTATTGAAAATTGCCAAACCCGGCGATTTTCGGGTGCAGGACGATTTTGGCGGTAGCGTCCACGAATATGACCCATCCAAGGAACAAATCACTTTTGCAGAGAAGGTGGTCAATGCCGCTCCCGAACTTCTCGTTTATGCACGGGTAGATCTATTTCGGGACAACGAAGGAAATTGGGACCTGGCCGAATTGGAAATCTTTGAACCCGAATTGTGGTTCCGACGTAATCCATCAGCAGCACAAAAGTTGGCCAAGACCATCAAGGACACCTGTTTGTCCGTCAAAGTCTAGACCATTAAGACAACACATAACGATAACTATTTCAAAATGAAAAAATTAACCCTCCTATTGTTAAGCATTGGCTTAGGGTGTACCGCCCAACAGAAAACCACTGGCAAACTAGTTGCTTTGGATGATGCTTTTTATGATTATGTAAGCAAAGACGCAAAAATAGAAGTGCTAGCCGAGGATTTTATATGGTCCGAAGGTCCCGTTTGGGTGAAGGATGGCGGGTTCCTCCTATTTTCGGACGCTCCGCAAAACACCATTTTTAAATGGGATGAAAAGGAAGGGCTCACGCAATTTTTAGAACCTTCGGGCTACACCGGAATACTGCCTTATAGCAAAGAGCCCGGCAGCAACGGACTCATCATCAACAATAATGGGGAACTGGTGGCCTGCGAACATGGCGACCGAAGAATATCTCGGATGCCACTATCCTTCGGCGGAAAAGTAACGGTAGCAGACAAATGGAACGGCAAGCGTTTCAATAGCCCAAATGACATTGTACAGACCTCCAAAGGTATCTATTATTTTACCGACCCCCCCTATGGCCTACCGGAACAAGAAAATTCCAAAACTCGGGAAATTGATGCATTTGGTGTCTTCAAAATTGGTGCCGAGGGCAAAGTTGATATGGTAGTCAGCAATCTTTCACGTCCAAATGGGCTTGCGCTGTCCCCTGATGAAAAAATACTCTATGTGAACCAATCGGATGGCAATGCGCCCTATATCATGGCATACAACATCCAAGATGATGGGTCATTGGACGAGGGCACTATTTTCTTTGACGCCACTGAATTACGGAAAGAAGGATTGGTTGGCTCTTTGGATGGTCTTAAGGTGGCCAAGGATGGAACTATTTTTTCCACGGGGCCGGGCGGAGTTCTAGTCATTACCCCCGAAGGAAAGCTTTTGGGACGCATTGAAACGGGACAACGGACGGCCAACTGCGCATGGGGCGATGATGGTTCGACCCTATATATGACGGCTCATGAATTTTTGATGAGAATCAAAACAAAAGCCACAGGTACAGGTTTTTAACCCCGTTACTTGGCAATCTGTTTCTTTAATTCTTCCATGGATTGTTGCAGTTGTCGCAAAAGCCCTGTTTCGGTCGTGGCATCCACATTGAAGGTCAATTTGCTGCTCACTTCCCAGATTTCCTGGATCTGAAATGGCTTGATTTCATAAGGAGGATAGGTCTCGTTCAAAGAAACCAAAGTGATGTTGTTGGAATTGGGTCTACGCTCTATTTTCTTGACCATTACGGAGTCCTGGAGCACCACCACATACATTTTGTTGGGGCTCACATGGTCAATATGTTCAATGGCACGTGCCAACACCCAATCGTTGGGCCTAAGATTGGGCAACATACTGTCCCCTTCCACCTGAAACCCGCGGTACGTTGCGTTTCGGAATTCGGGAATGGGCATGTCAAAGGCGGGCAACTGTTGGTACCAGCTCGTATCGGAAATGTTCTGCGGATAGCCCGCAGCGGCCTTGGCATTCACCAATACCATATTGTCCTGATCGGAATTGTCCACGGTGACCACTTTGGGAATCACACTGGTTCTTGAGGTGTCCAAGTATTTTTGGTCACTCTCCCCGAACAGCCACATGGGGTTGATTTTAAATTGTTTCAATAACTCCAATACCACTTTGCCCGATAGTTTGGTCCTCCCCCGTTCAATATCGGCCGTGGTGTTCTTCACGCCCAACAGTTCCGCAAACTCGGCCTGTGTATAGCCTAGCTCCCTTCGGATATCCGTAAATCGTTTCAGTGTCAGTTCGTTTTCCATGGCAGAGGTCATTAGAGCCAGATTGAGCACAGTCAAGCTGACAATATCATCCAAATATAGCCTTTTTGGATTATTTCCAAAACTTTTTATGGATTATTTCCATTTATTGGATTATTTCCATATTTTTGATTGGAATATTTCCAAGTTATGGATTTTGATAAAATACGGGAAAAACTGAACATTCTGGCCGATGCGGCCAAATACGACGTATCATGCGCCAGTAGCGGAAGCGACCGGACCAATGCCAACAAGGGACTCGGCAATGCTTCGCACATGGGAATCTGCCACAGCTATACCGAGGACGGTAGGTGCATATCCCTTTTAAAGATATTGCTGACCAACCATTGCATATTTGATTGCGCCTATTGCGTCACTCGCAAAAGCAACGATGTTAAACGAGCGGCCTTCAAAATCCAGGAAGTGGTGGACCTGACCATCAATTTTTACCGAAGGAACTATATCGAGGGATTGTTCCTGAGTTCCGGGATTTTCAAAAATGCGGATTATACCATGGAACGTTTAGTGGCGGTGGCCAAAAAACTACGGGAAGAGGAAAATTTCAACGGGTATATCCATCTGAAATCCATACCCGGGGCAAGTGACGAACTCATGTACGAAGCGGGACTCTATGCGGACCGTCTTTCCGTCAACATTGAAGTGCCCACGGTTTCTGGCCTGAAACTCTTGGCCCCAGATAAAAAACATGAGGATTTCACCAAACCCATGCTCAAGGTGAAGAATGAGATCGTGCGCTTCCAAACCGAACGAAAGATCATCAAAAGCACCCCAAAATATGCTCCGGCCGGGCAAAGCACCCAGATGATTGTGGGCGCTTCCGGGGAAACGGACAAGGACATCATGTATTCTGCTACTTATTATTACAAGACCTACCAAATGCGGCGGGTCTATTACTCCGGCTATGTGCCCGTGGCCGATGACACTCGCTTGCCGGCCTTGGGCTCGCAGGTGCCCATGCTCCGGGAGAACAGGCTCTACCAGACCGATTGGCTCTTGCGCTTCTACGGTTTTGCCGTGAACGAGATTTTGAACAAGGAGCACCCCAATCTGGATATGGACGTGGACCCCAAGCTTTCGTGGGCGTTGCGCAACCTGCACCATTTTCCGGTGGATGTGAACGCGGCGGACAAACGCCTCTTGGCCCGGATTCCAGGTATAGGCATGCTGTCCGTGGAAAAAATAATGAAGGCCCGAAAATTTCGTAGGCTGAACTGGGACCACCTCAAAAAAATCGGAGTGGCCCTCAACCGCGCCCAGTATTTCATGGTATGCGATTCCCGCCATTGGGAACGTCGTGATCTGGACGCGGAGAGAATCAAGGGGATGATCTTGCAGGCGTCGTCCGGCAAGTTCAGGAACCAGTATAGTAATCAATTGTCATTGTTCAATTGACAATGACCAGTTTACAATGAACAATGGTGTCATTTCGAACGAATGTGAGAAATCTAGATTTCTCGGTCGGGAACTCCTTCGAAAGGACAGCAAAAATAAAATTCAAGCGTTATGAATGCTTCAACAACCTTAATTTACGACGGCAGTTTCAACGGCTTTCTTACGGCTGTGTTTGTCGCTTTTGACGAAAAGATCAATGTGGCCGACATCCAAAGGAACGGCCAGTGCCAAAATGGACTTTTTTCGGACACCGATACCATTTTCACCCATGTGGAAAAGGCCAAGCGGGTCTGGAATGGCATCAAGGGCAAAAGCCACAATGCCATTTCCAATGTGTATTTTGCTTTTCTGAGCGAAACCGAAGGTGTGGAAATGATGCTGTACACCTACATCCAAAAACTGATGCGCACCCAGACCGGCAAGTATCTGGACTATTCGGACAGTACGGTGTTGCACATTAGCCAATTGGCGCGGAAGGTGGGCCGGGAAAAGCACCGCATGGAGGCTTTTGTGCGGTTCCAGTTGACGAAGGACAACATCTATTTTGCGAACATAGAGCCTGATTTTGATGTGCTGCCCCTGATTTCCAAGCATTTTCGGGACCGCTATGCGGACCAGCAATGGCTCATTTACGACGTGAAGCGTAAATATGGCATCCACTACGACCTGGACCACGTGGAAATGGTATCCTTGGACCTACGGGAAGTACATTTCAATAAAGTCCATAAAAGTGATGCTTTCCTGAGTGAGGAATATGATTACCAGACCCTTTGGAACGATTATTTCAAAAGCACGGGCATCAAGTCCCGTATCAACCCCAAATTGCATACGCAACATGTGCCCAAACGGTATTGGAAGTACCTTTCTGAAAAGAAAGCAAGTTAGGTGAAGTACTCCCAATGTGGGTACCCTTTAACCCAGATGTGCGACATGGAGCCCTGAGCGAAGTCGAAGGGTGAGTGAAAAAGGAGACTGCATGAAGTGGTTAATAAACGGTGAAAAGATATTTTTTATAGGTGAAACATAAATAATACCTTTTTAGAATATAATGGCAATATGACTTAAAAACAAAATGATGAAAAAAGAATATGACAAATCCATTACATTAATTTGTACCACTTGTGGTGATTCAAATTTTGAATACAATGAAGATAAATCTTGGATTAAATGTAAGCGATGTGAAAGAGAATATAACGGTGGTTATGAAGAATTGGTTGAATTGAATCAAGAAAGAATAGACAATCAAATCGACAGCATTAAAGATGAAGTAAAAAAAGACCTTCAGAAGGATTTGAACAACATGCTTAAAAAAGTATTTAAAGGCAATAAAAACATTAAAATTAGATGAGTCTAGAAATTTTAAGTGTTTTAATTGCTTTAGCTGCTCTATCCTTTTCTATTATCACATATTTTTTGCATGATTCTAAAATCAACAAACAATCTTTGCTAATAAACCAGTTCCAATTAGAAAAGTTTATAAATGAAAAAGAAGTAGAGAAAAAAGCTTATGTAGAAACACATATCATTAAACAGGCTCGCGGTAAACGTACTTTGAAAATTTACAATACTGGGAAATCCATAGCAGAAAACGTAGTCATTGAAATACCTGATTTAAATGGATTGCATGTTCTAACCAATCCCTGTCCAATAGAAATTCGGCCAAAAAGTAGCATCGCCATAGAGTTTATTATAACTAAGGGAGCTCCTGATATGGTGGTAATAAATGTTTCTTGGAAAGATGAATTCAATTCAAGCAACATTTATTCACAAAAAATACTGCTTTAGAGCAATTTCCCTCTACTTCCCCTTCTCCCCCACAAAATGGTCGCTCTTGTTTTTAAAGAGCACATTAAAGCTGGTCAAGCTGCCATAAATGCGGGTAATGTATTGTTGTAGGTCAATTTTATCCTGATCGTCCAGATTACTGCTGTTGATCTTTTGTTCCATCACACGGATACGGTCGCGCACCATCACGATCTTGTGGAAAAAAGTGTCAATGGGCATTTCCTTGTTCTGGGTGGCATCCCCGGGATCCAGGATCAGTTTACCACCCTTCCACTTATCTGCAATGGCCACTTTCTCGTGGGTATCGCTCCATTTCTCCAGAATCTTGACCAAGGAACGTTCCACTTCAAAAAAGCTGACGGTGTCCACTTCGTCCTCCACCGCCTCGATCACCTCAAAATCGGCATCAAGTTCAATGGTTTCCAGTCCGCTTTCCAAAAAAGTTACCCAATAATGTTTCGAAGATACGTTCGTCACCACCCCTTTTCCGTGTTCGGGATGATCAATGCGAGAGCCAATGCCCAGTAGTTTCATGCTTTAGAAATTTTAGTGTCAACTTTCGCAAAGGCGGAAGTCTTTCGTTCATGAATTCCCGCATCCGCGAGAATGATAAATAACTTTGTAAAAATAAGCCATCAAATAACAATAACGAAAACCAAACCTCCTTCTTTTTTACGTGTCAAATCGCTATTTTTGAAGCTTTGCTATGAATTTATGATCCACTACGAAGAACATATTGAGGTCAAGGGTGCCCGGGTGCACAACCTGAAGAACATTGACGTCACCATTCCACGTGAAAAACTGGTGGTCATCACCGGGCTTTCGGGCAGTGGAAAATCCTCTTTGGCCTTCGATACCATCTATGCCGAGGGCCAACGCCGCTACATCGAGACCTTTTCCGCTTACGCCAGACAATTTCTTGGGGGGCTGGAACGTCCCGATGTGGACAAGATAGATGGCCTCTCGCCCGTAATCGCCATAGAACAGAAGACCACTTCCAAATCCCCACGATCCACCGTGGGCACCATCACAGAGGTGTACGATTTTCTCCGCCTGCTGTTTGCGCGTGCTGGGGACGCCTACAGCTACAACACGGGCGAGAAAATGGTGAGTTACAGTGACGAACAGATCAAAGAACTCATCATCGAATCTTATCTGGGTAAAAAAATAAATGTGCTGGCCCCTGTGATCAAATCAAGAAAAGGCCATTACCGTGAACTTTTTGAGCAGATTGCGAAGCAAGGATTCGTAAAAGTACGGGTGGACGGTGAGATCATGGACATCACCAAGGGCATGAAAGTGGACCGCTACAAGACCCACGACATCGAAATTGTGATCGACCGATTGAAGGTTGTTGATAGTGAAGATTTTCACAAACGCTTGGCGGAGACCATCAACACGGCCATGTACAGTGGCGACAACGTGCTGATGGTGTTGGAAGAGGGCGAGACCGTACCCCGCTATTTCAGTCGTGACCTGATGTGTCCCTCCACGGGCATTTCGTACCCCACGCCGGAACCCAACACCTTTTCGTTCAACTCACCGAAAGGTATGTGTCCCGATTGCAGTGGTCTGGGCCATATCTACGAAGTGAACGAGCGGAAAATCATCCCCAATCCCAAACTGTCCATCAAGGCGGGTGGACTTGCCCCGCTTGGCGAATACAAGAAATCCTGGGCCTTCAAACAGTTGGAGACCATCGGGCAACGGTATGGGTTTGACCTTTCGGATCCCATTGAAAAAATCCCCGAGGAGGCCATGGACGTTATCCTCAACGGAGGAAAGGAAAGTTTTGAGGTCGATTCCAAATCCCTTGGCGTAAAAAGGCAGTACAAAATTGATTATGAAGGCATTTCCAACTTCATCAGGACCCAATTTGAAGAAGCCAATTCCACTTCCCTCAAACGATGGGCGAAGGATTACATGGACAAAATAAAGTGTCCCACCTGCGAAGGTGCCCGTTTGCGCAAGGAATCGCTCTATTTTAAAGTGGGCGAAAAGAACATTGCGGAACTGGCCCAAATGGACATTGCCGAACTGGCCACTTTTTTCAACAATTTGGAAGAGACCCTTGAGGGCAACCAAAAGAAGATAGCGGAAGAAATCATCAAGGAAATTAAGGCGCGCATCGGTTTTCTGTTGGATGTGGGACTGGACTACCTTTCCCTGAACCGGAGCTCCAAATCCCTGTCCGGGGGCGAGGCACAACGTATCCGTTTGGCCACCCAGATAGGCTCGCAATTGGTAGGGGTGCTCTATATTTTGGACGAGCCCAGCATTGGCCTTCACCAACGGGACAACGAACGCTTGATCCATTCCTTGGAATCGCTAAGGGACATTGGAAATTCTGTGATCGTGGTGGAACATGACCGAGATATGATCGAACGGGCCGACCACGTCATCGATATCGGTCCAAAAGCCGGAAAACATGGAGGGGAGATCATTTCCGAAGGAAAACCCTCCGAACTGAAGGACCACCACACCCTGACCGCCCAATACATTTCGGGCGAACTGGAAATCCCTGTTCCAAGTGAAAGAAGAAAGGGAACGGGCAAAAAAATTGTGCTTTCTGGGTGTACTGGAAACAACTTGAAGGATGTCACCGTGGAGTTCCCTTTGGGAAAACTCATTGGGGTCACAGGCGTATCGGGCAGCGGAAAGTCCACCTTGGTGAACGAGACCCTCTACCCTATCATGAATGCACATTATTTCAACGGGGTCAAAAAACCGATGCCCTACAAAAAAATCACTGGACTACAGCATATCGACAAGGTCATCGACATCAACCAATCGCCGATTGGGCGTACACCACGATCCAATCCGGCGACCTACACTGGGGTTTTTAGCGAGATCCGAACCTTGTTTGCCAAGACCACCGAAGCGACCATCCGCGGATACAAACCGGGGCGATTCAGCTTCAATGTGGCCGGAGGGCGTTGCGAAACCTGTCAAGGTGGGGGATTGAAGGTCATCGAAATGAATTTTTTGCCCGATGTGTATGTGGAATGTGAGACCTGCAACGGTAAACGTTTCAACAGGGAGACCTTGGAGATCCGCTATAAAGGCAAGTCCATTTCCGATGTGCTGGAAATGACCATCAACGAAGCGGTCGATTTCTTTGAGAACATTCCCAAGATCCATCGAAAACTCAAGACCATCAAAGATGTGGGATTGGGTTACATCTCATTGGGACAGCAGTCCACTACCCTTTCCGGAGGCGAGGCACAACGAGTGAAACTGGCGACCGAACTTTCCAAGCGCGATACCGGAAACACTTTCTACATTCTGGACGAACCTACCACAGGGCTGCACTTTGAAGATATCCGGGTGCTCATGGAGGTGCTCAACCAGTTGGTGGACAAGGGAAATACCATCTTGGTGATCGAGCACAACATGGACGTCATCAAAATGATGGACCACATCATAGACATAGGCTACGAAGGTGGTCGGGGAGGCGGCATGGTTGTTGCCACAGGAACCCCGGAAGAAGTGGCGAAGGACAAAAAGAGCTACACGGCCAAGTTTTTGAAGAAGGAACTGGAAAACACAAAAGAAAAGGTTGCGAAGGCAGTCTGAAAAGCATAAATTGAGCGAATGAGAAAAGAACAGCACTCCAAGGGGTGGAATGAGATCAAGACGAACGATTCGTGGGCCATATTCAAGATCATGGGCGAGTTCGTCAACGGATTCGAGAAAATGAGTGTCATTGGTCCCTGTGTATCCATTTTTGGATCTGCACGGGTACGGGAAGGCAACCACTATTATGATCTTGCGGTAAGGATTGCACAAAGAATCGCCGAGGCGGGCTATGGAGTCATCACCGGTGGCGGCCCCGGAATTATGGAGGCTGGGAACAAAGGGGCCAGTCTGGCCGGAGGAATATCGGTGGGCCTTAACATCGACCTGCCCTTCGAGCAGCACGACAACCCCTATATTGACGATGATAAAAGTCTGGATTTTGATTACTTCTTTGTCCGCAAGGTTATGTTTGTCAAATACTCACAAGGCTTTGTGGTGATGCCCGGGGGCTTTGGCACGTTGGACGAGCTTTTTGAGGCCATCACCCTCATCCAGACCCATAAAATACATACCTTCCCCATCATTTTGGTGGGCACCGATTTTTGGAAAGGTCTCCTCGATTGGATCAAGAATACCATGCTGGAAGTCAAAAACATCAGTCCACGGGATTTGGACCTGGTCCAATTGGTGGATACCGAGGACGAGGTGGTGGAGATCATCGATGCCTTTTACAAAGGGCGCAACCTTAGCCCCAACTTTTAATCTTTCGGATACAAATGGGGCATCGAGCGTTAGTCAAGTACACGACCATACTTAGTATTTTGCTGTGCGGCAATTTATGGGGCCAGCACAGGAACGAGGTCGTGGCCACCCTCGATGGTCGAATGCAGCAAATCAGGATACGTCAGCATTTCACTTATGTGAACCGTTCGGACAAGGGGCTAACAACAATTTATTTCAATGACTGGAACCATGCCTATTCCAACAAGAGCACGGCACTTGCCAAACGTTTTGCGGAAGAGTTCAATCGGGGACTGCATTTGGCAAAGGACAGGGAAAGGGGACAGACCACCATCAAGACCCTAGTGGATGACAATTATGGTGGATTGGACTGGAACAGGGTGGAAAATAGGGACATTATTGCCATCAACCTGAATGAAATCCTACGGCCTGGGGAATCCATACAATTGTTCTTTACCTATACCGTAAAACTTCCCTCGGCCAAATTCACCTCTTATGGGTTCACGCAAAATGGGGGATACAACCTAAAGGATTGGTACCTTACCCCTGCCGTTTTTGATGGTGACGATTGGAGATTGTACGACAATATGAACCTGGACGACCTCTACACGGACGTTGCCCAGACCACCATCAACCTGACCTATCCCGAAAAGTTGTTCTTGGCCTCCAATTACAGGCAATCCAACGTTTCAAGGTTTCCCGGCGGACAGCATACACAACTCTTTGGCGACAACAGAAAAAGTTGCGAGATCATCCTTACCCTTGAAGAGACCTTCACCAAGCATATCACCGCTCCCCTAACGGTGATCACCGATATTGAATCCAACAAATATGATGAAATATCACAGGGCATTTCCATAGATAAGATTGCTAGCTTCCTTCAAGAGAGTTTAGGGCCATACCCACATGAAAACCTTTTGGTCAGTGATTTTGATTACAATAGGTCCCCGCTCTATGGCATCGGACAACTTCCCTCCTTCATAAGACCTTACGAAGAGCAGTTCCAGTTTGAGATGAAGTTCCTGAAAACGGCCATCCGCAATTATCTGGAAGAAACCCTCTTTCTCGATCCCAGACAAGAACGGTGGGTCAATGACGCAATTGGATATTATCTGATGATCAAATATGTGGAAGAACACTATCCCGACCAAAAACTGATCGGTAAACTTTCGCGCATTTGGGGGATCAAAAGTTTCCATTTGGCCAAAATGGATTTCAATGAGCAATATGCCCTCTTCAGCATGTTGTCCGCCCGAAAGAACATCGATCAGGCGTTGACCACACGAAACGATTCCCTGATCAAGTTCAACGAGAAAATAGCGAACAGCTACAAGGCGGGGCTCGGTATGTCCTATCTATCAGCCTATTTGAACGAGAAAAAAGTGGATAGCAGCATCATTGACTTTTATAACACCTACAAGCTGAAACAGGGTGTGACCGCCCAAGATTTCCGGGAGACTCTCGAAAAATATGCCAATAAGGACATCGACTGGTTTTTTGACGAATACGTCTCGACGGACAAAAAGATCGACTTCAAGATCAAAAAAATCAAAAAGTCGGAAGATTCCATCACCCTTACCATCAAGAACAAAAGGGGAACCGATGTCCCCATCTCCCTTTTTGGCCTTCAGAATGATACGGTAATCTCCCAATATTGGTTTTCAGATATAGATACCACAAAAACGGTCACCATACCCCGAAACGGCGAGGACCGGTTGGTGCTCAATTATGACCAAAAGATCCCTGAGTTCAACCAAAGGGACAATTGGAAGACCCTGAACGGCTTTTTTTCCAGTAACAAAAAATTGAAGTTCCAGTTTTTCAAGGATACCGAGGACCCCTATTACAACCAAATTTTCTACGTTCCGATTGCCAATTTTAATATCTATGATGGGGTGACCCCTGGGATGCGCCTCTACAACAAAACCTTTCTGGAGCGGCCGTTCCAGTACGACATTTCGCCCACCTACTCCTTTTTGGAACGAACCTTGGTGGGCAAGGCCAGCTTCAAGTACCGCAAGTACCACAAAAAGACCGGGCTGTTCTATACAGACTACTCGATTTCCGGATCGACCTCCCATTTTCAACGGAATTCCCGTTTTTCAACACTCACCCCGGCCATTGGTTTTGGTTGGCGGCCAAATGATCTGTTGTCCAACCGCAGACAGTATCTGACGTTCAGGTACAGAAACGTTTTCAGGAACATTGCCGACAATCTGGTGGGGGAAATCGACACCGATCCCGATTACAACGTTATGAACGTACGGTTCGTGGATGTGGACAACAACATCCTCAATTACACGTCGTGGTTCGTGGATGCGCAACATTCCAGCGACTTTACCAAACTGGCCTTTGAAATGGAATACCGAAAATTGTTCCACAGCAACCGACAGTTGAACCTTAGGTTCTATGCCGGAAAGTTTTTGAGGAACAAGACCGATTCCGACTTTTTCAGTTTCGCCCTGGACCGCCCTACTGATTATATGTATGATCTATCCTATTTGGGCCGATCGGAAAGTTCCGGGATCTACAGCCAGCAAATCATCATTTCGGAAGGAGGTTTCAAGTCCAAACTGCAAAATCCCTATGCAAACGATTGGATCGCCACCACAAACGCCAGTACCAATATCTGGAGATGGGTGGAAGCCTACGGTGACCTCGGGTTCATCAAAAGCAAGGGGGAAAACACCCGTTTTGTCTATGACGCAGGGGTGCGATTGAACTTGGTCACCGACTATTTTGAACTCTACTTTCCCATATATTCCAATTTAGGTTGGGAAATTGCACAGGACAATTATGGCCAACGGATACGGTTTGTGGTCACCATCAGCCCCAAAACACTTACTGGGTTGTTCACCAGAAAATGGTTTTGATTTTATCAAATTCACAAAAACATAATATAAATACTATAATTATTTAACTATTATGTTTTGACGAGGTCTATTTTTTATCAAATTGTTATTTTATTAACGCCAGCGACTATTGCTGATTTGAATGTATTTTAGTACTTTCGCAAAAACCAGCAACGGCACATGAAACCTGATCCAAGTACAAGCAACGACATTTCTTTTGAAGATTTCAGATTGCAGATCCTCCAAGATTATGAGATTGCCGTGATGAGCAGGGAATGTAGTTTGTTGGGGAGACGCGAAGTACTTTCGGGCAAGGCCAAATTCGGGATTTTTGGCGATGGAAAGGAGCTGCCACAGCTCGCCATGGCGAGGTCTTTTCAGGATGGGGATTTCAGGAGTGGCTATTACCGGGACCAGACCTTCATGATGGCCCTTGGTTTCTTGACCCCAAAGGAATTTTTTCATGGTCTTTATGCCACCACCGACCTGAAAAAGGATCCCATGAGCGCCGGAAGGCAAATGGGCGGACATTTCATCACCCATAGCCTGAACGAGGACGGCACGTGGAAAAACCTTACCGAACAGAAGAACAGTAGTGCCGATATTTCCTGTACCGCAGGACAAATGCCCCGCTTGTTGGGATTGGCACAAGCCTCCAAAATATATCGAAATGTAGAAGGGCTGGACCAGACCAACTTTTCCAACAACGGAAACGAAGTGGCCTGGGGCACCATTGGCAATGCCAGTACAAGCGAGGGACATTTCTTTGAGACCTTGAACGCTGCCGGAGTGATGCAAGTACCCATGGTGATCTGTATCTGGGACGATGATTATGGGATTTCGGTGCCTGCCGAGTTCCACACCACCAAAGGTGACATCTCCGAAGCGCTGAGCGGATTGCAACGGGACGGGGAAAATGATGGATATGAGATCCTGAAGGTAAAGGGCTGGGACTATACCGCCCTTATCCATACTTTCGAAAATGCATCGGACATTGCCCGCGAAGGTCATGTTCCCGTTCTGATCCATGTGACGGAGCTCACCCAACCGCAAGGACATTCCACTTCCGGATCTCACGAGCGTTACAAATCTGCCGAACGTTTGGATTGGGAACGTGAGAACGACTGCAATAAAAGGTTCAAGGAATGGATCTTGGAAAATGGCATCAGCACCGAGGAAGACCTCAAAAAGCTTGAAAGGGAAATAAAACATAAGGTCAGGGCATCCAAAAAGGAAGCATGGGCGGAGTTCCTAAAGCCCCATTTGGAAGCCAAGAAGCAGCTCGTCCAACTATTGGACAAGGCCGCGAACAGTAGCCCCAACCGTACTTTTATCCTAAAGGTCAAAAACGACCTTATTGCTGTTGAAGAACCTCTCAAAAAAGACTTGGCGGCGAAGTCAAGAAAGGCCCTTCGATTCCTGATCGGGGAAACGACCCCTGAGAAAAAAGAATTACAGGCCTGGATCAATCGGTTTTTGGACGAAAGCGAGTATAAATTCAGTTCCCACCTGTACAACGAACTGGACAATAGGGCCACCAACGTAAAAGCCGTCCCACCCTCCTATTCCGACGATACCGAGGAAGTGGATGGCAGGATCATTCTGCGGGACAACTTTGATGTGCTCTTTGAAAAATATCCCGAAGCATTGATCTTTGGAGAGGATACCGGAAACATTGGTGATGTGAACCAAGGACTGGAAGGCCTCCAAAAAAAATATGGTGAACTTCGGATCGCTGATACAGGAATCCGTGAAACCACAATCATAGGACAGGGTATTGGAATGGCCCTTCGGGGTTTAAGGCCCATCGCCGAGATACAATACCTGGATTACATCCTGTATGCGCTCCAGACCTTAAGCGATGACCTCGCCACGTTGACCTACCGCACTGTTGGGAAACAAAAGGCACCGCTTATTGTCCGTACACGTGGACACCGATTGGAAGGTATCTGGCATTCTGGATCACCCATGGGCGGACTTATCCACTTGCTGAGAGGAATGTACATCTTGACCCCAAGGAACATGACACAAGCAGCCGGGTTCTACAACACCTTGATGAAGAGTGACGAACCGGCATTGGTCATCGAAAGCCTGAACGGGTATCGATTAAAAGAGAAAAAACCGGACAATCTTGGAGAATTCTGCACTCCTATCGGAAAAGTGGAAACCCTGAAAGAAGGAACGGACATTACCTTACTGTCTTATGGATCTACCCTTCGGATTGTGGAAAGGGTCGCACAAGAACTGTTGGAAGTCGGTATCGATGCCGAGGTCATTGATGCGCAGTCCCTATTACCATTCGATTTGGAACGCGATGTGGTGAAAAGTCTCCAAAAGACGAATAGATTGCTCATCATAGATGAGGATGTGCCAGGAGGGTGTTCCGCATATCTGCTACAGGAAATTTTAGAAAAACAGGGAGGATACCAATACTTGGACAGTGCTCCACAGACCTTGACTTCCAAACCGCACCGACCCGCATATGCTTCGGATGGGGATTATTTTTCCAAACCCAATGCAGAGGATATTTTTGAAAAGGCTTATGATATCATGCACGAAGCAGACCCGGAATCTTATCCCCAATTGAGATAGTTTTTCCTCATCCGTCAATTCAAAACCGCATTTCGTCAATTAATGTTGTGTTATTCGGAACATAATATTTATTTTCACGGCAACTAAATCCCCCTTCCATGAAAAACAATACGTTGGTACATTTGGGCTTGGCACTTCTAAGGATTGTTCCTTCTGCATTTATGCTGACACACGGTTATCCCAAACTCATGAATCTTATCAATGGCAATACTGAGTTTGCCGATCCCTTCGGCATTGGACAGGCTCCCACCCTCTTCTTGGCCGTTATTGGCGAGTTCATTTGTCCACTTTTGATGATCATTGGTTTTAAAACAAGATGGGCCGCCATACCTACAGCGATTACCATGTTCGTGGCCGCATTCATGATACACGGTGCCGACCCTTTTGGAAGAAAAGAGATGGCCCTGCTCTATCTGACCGTTTTTGTGGTGGTCATGCTATTGGGTCCCGGAAAATATAGTGTGGACAAAAGCTAGTTCAGACAATTTCCGCCAACAGTTCCTTTAGAAGATCGGATTGGTCCATATTATTGGCACCAACACCTTTTCCCTTTAAATCCAAGCTCCGAAGGCTTGAAATGATACTACTCACCCTTTTCATGGGATAATTTTTGGCGGCGACGGAAAACTCGCTTACAAAGTAAGGGTTAATGCCCAGCACCTTGGCCACATTGCCCGGAGAATGGTCGTTCAGTCCATGATATTGCAATAGTTGGGTAAAGAAGGTGTTCAAAAGAGTGACAGTGACTACAAATGGGTTGTCTTTCGGGTTCTGCGAAAAATAATCGATGATTCGGGAAGCCTTTTTCACATCCCTTTCCCCAATTGCTTTTTTCAACTCAAAATTGTTGAAGTCCTTACTTATGCCTATGTGCTTTTCTATCAGCTCCGGCGTAATCTCTGCAGTCGGCGGCACCACTAGGGCCAATTTGTCCAGTTCATTGCTGATCTTGCTCAAGTCAGTGCCCAAGAACTCCACGAGCATTACACAGGATTTGGGCGATATGCTATAATTTTTTCCGGCGAGTGTCTTTCGCACCCAATCTGCCACTTGGTTTTCGTATAATTTGTTACTCTCAAAAAGCACCCCGTTTTTCTGGATGGCCTTATACAGCTTCTTTCGTTTGTCCAGTTTCTTGTACTTGAAACAAATGACCAGAACCGTTGTGGGCTGAGGGTTTTCCGCATAGGAAAGAAAATTCTCAATGGTTCGGGAGAGGTGCTGGGCCTCCTTCACGATAACGACCTGGTGATTGGCCATCATGGGATACCTTTTGGCATTGGAGATCACTTCTTCCACACTGGTGTCCTTTCCATAGAGCACCATTTGGTTGAATCCTTTTTCATCTTCCGTCAGCACATTTTCTGCAATATATTGGGAAATCCTATCAATGTAATAGGGTTCTTCTCCCATCAGGAAGTAGATGGGTTTGGGGGTTCCTTTGTTTATTTCCGCTACAATCTCTTTTACCGGGTCCATTCAGAAAAAATCATCAATTTTGTGGAATGCAAGCATTGAACTTTCCCAGCTATACCTTCCGAATCAAAAATAGCCAAAATAGACAGTACATCTTTGATGGCATCCGTAAAAAATTTGTGGTGCTGCAAGCTGAGGAATGGGTAAGGCAACACGTGTTGCATTACTTGGTCGTCACGAAAAATTTCCCGAAAAGCCTCATCAACGTCGAGAAACAGTTGATGGTGAATGGGTTGAAAAGACGTTACGATGTGGTGGTCTTCAATCCAGACGGCTCCATTTTTCTTTTGGTGGAATGCAAGGGCCCGGAAGTGAAAGTGGGGCAGACCGTTTTTGATCAGATTGCCCGCTACAACTATCAATTGAAGTCTGAATACTTGATGGTGACCAACGGTTTGGAGCACTACTGCTGCGAAATGGACCACGAGAATGAAAAATACAGGTTTTTAAAGGAAATTCCTGATTTTAGCCGTTAATTTGCCACCGTTTTGAAAGTCGCCGTAGTCATACTCAACTGGAACGGGGAAGCCTTGCTCAAAAGGTTCCTGCCCTCCGTCATGGAACACTCCAAAGGTGCCAATATCTATGTGGTGGACAATGCCAGCACCGATGGGTCCGTTCCCTTTTTGGAAGCAAACTATCCCACCATCGGTATTATACGGAACACTTCCAATGGAGGGTTTGCCAAAGGTTATAACGACGGACTGAAACACATTGAAGCCGATATCTTTTGTCTGTTGAACTCCGACGTGGAGGTGACGCCGAATTGGTTGGGGCCCATCAAGGAAGGTTTTGAAACCATACCCGGGGTTTCCATCATCCAGCCTAAAATCTTGGACCTGAAGCAAAGGGACCATTTTGAATATGCCGGTGCTGCTGGTGGTTTTCTCGATATGCTGGGCTACCCTTTTTGCAGGGGGAGAATCTTTCAGTCCATAGAAAAGGACGAAGGCCAATACGATGATGTCAGGGAAATATTCTGGGCCACGGGTGCCTGTATGTTCATCAAAAGTGATACTTTCAGAGCATTGGGCGGGTTCGATGAGGACTTTTTTGCCCATCAGGAGGAGATAGACCTTTGCTGGCGGGCTCAAAACGCTGGACACAAAGTATATTATGTAGGCCAGAGCCATATATTCCATTTGGGTGGGTCCACCCTATCCAACATGAACCCGAAGAAAACTTTTCTCAATTTCAGGAACTCCCTATACTCCATTACCAAGAACCTGCCGCGAAAAAAGGCCCTGCCCATTGTGCTCTTTCGGTTGATACTGGATGGTATTGCCGCCCTGAGATTCATTTTCCAGTTCAAATTCAGTCATTGTGTGGCCATTCTGCATGCACATATCAGTTTTTATGGTAACTTTAGAAAGATGTACAGAAAGCGGGAAAAAGCTAATTTTATATTAAAGTACTATGTAGCGACATCCATAGTTTGGTCCTATTTCGTACATCAGATAGAGAATTTTAACATTTTAGTAAAAGATTAACGATGCCGAAATATGGAAACCTTGCATTTTCTCTAATTTTGGCCCACATTGATTTACATTGATATATCTAACAATCCTTAAATTATATTCTGAACTATGAAAAAAGCTTTTCTAGGAACATTGGCACTGACAGTTCTATTGTCTTCATGTGTATCACAAAAAAAATATGCTGAACTGGAGGCCAAGCATAAAGAAACCCAAGACCTATTGAATTCAGCCACAGTTAAACTTAACGACTGTCTGGAAGAAAAAGCAACCGCAAGTTCAAGGTTGAAGACCCTTGAAGACCAAAACGCTTTCTTGAAAGCCAACAACCAAGAGCTCATCAACAATATGGGCAACTTGACAACCCTTACCACCAAAGGTGCTGAAAACCTTGAAAAATCATTGGAGAGTCTTAAAGAAAAAGACCTTACCATCAGAAAATTGCAAGATGCCGTTACCCGTAGGGACTCTGTAAACCTTGCTTTGGTACAGAGCTTGAAAGGCGTGCTTGGCAACTTGGATGACGAGGACATCGAGATCAGCGTGGAGAAAGGCGTTGTGTTTGTTTCCATTTCCGACAAACTATTGTTCAGGAGCGGAAGCTACAACGTGACCAACGCTGCCAAAGAAGTATTGGGCAAAGTAGCCAAAGTGGTGAACAACAAGCCTGATTTCGAATTCATGGTGGAAGGACACACGGACAATGTGCCGATCAAAACCTCAGAACTTGCTGACAACTGGGACTTGAGTGTAAAGAGAGCGACTTCTGTAGTTAGGATTCTTCAAAATGACTTCGGTGTAGATCCTGCAAGGATGACTGCTGCCGGACGTAGCTACTACATCCCACTTGTGGACAACGACACCTCTGCCAACAGGGCCAAGAACAGAAGGACCCGTATCGTTGTGCTGCCAAAAATCGATCAGTTCTATAACATGATCGAGGAAGGAATGAAAGATCCATCCATCGGAGGTACTGGTAAATAATCCAAGTAAGATATACATAAGAAAAAGCGGCCTTTCAGGCCGCTTTTTTGTTTTTAGAATATTTCCAAACTTCCCTTCCCTTCCCTGACGACCACAGGTTCGCCTTCCGAAAGGTCGATTACCGTTGAGGCCACATTGCCCCCGTAACCCCCATCAATGACAATGTCCACCAAGTTCTGCCATTTTTCAAAAATGAGTTCGGGGTCAGTGGTATATTCCAAAATGTCATCTTCATCACGAATGGAGGTGGAAACAATGGGATTGCCCAATCCGGTCACCAAAGCCTGTGCGATTGCATTATCGGGAACCCGTATGCCGACGGTTTTCTTCTTTTTGAAATCCTTGGGAAGGTTGTTGTTGCCCGGAAGAATGAAGGTATAAGGCCCTGGAAGCGTTCTTTTCAAAATCTTAAAAGTAGTGGAGTCTATCTGCCGCACATAATCGGACAGGTTGCTCAAGTCCGCACATACGAAGGACCAGTTGGCCTTTTCCAGCTTAATCCCCTTTATCCGGGCAATGCGCTGCAGGGCTTTGGAATTGGTAATATCACACCCTAACCCATATACGGTATCAGTGGGATAGATCACAAGTCCGCCCCGTTTGAGCACCTCCACTATCTTTTCCACCTGCCGTGGGTTCGGGTTTTCTTCGTAAAGTCGTATAAGTTCTGCCATGTCGCATATGGAAGACCGTATGTCTCCCTCCCAACAAATTAATAAATATTATAATCAAATGATGATAGTACCCCAAAAAAGCAGTCCGTTATTTTTACTACAGTCCAAAGATGACTCCTTCGGGGCTTTTCAATTAACCTGAAATGCGTGTGAGGTTTTCATCAAATGACACTCCCTTGCCTTCAACGGAAAAAAATATATCCACGAAAAACGCAGGGACTAACTGCCTAACACTTCCAATTTGGCGAAACGAAGCAATAGTTTCTTTACACCACCTTGATCAAAGAGAATTTCTGCCTTTTTGTCGCTGCCCACTCCTTCAATATTGAGGATCTTGCCCCTGCCGAAACGAGTGTGGTTCACCAATGTTCCTTCGATTAAGTTGGGGTCAATGTCCATACTGTTCTTGGTCGGTGATGAAAGTTCAGGTTTCAACTTCCTCAACTTTCGCAACTGGTTTTCGTTGGGCTTTTGGACCGACGGCGGGGTGCCGTTCTGTGGTTTCACTTGGCGCAATTTGCTCTTGTCCACCTCTCCGAAGATGTCGGCATTGATCATGGATTTGTACTGATACCCGTCATTGACCGGGGTGAGGTTTTCCACGTATTTTTCATCAATTTCCTCCAAAAACCGGCTCGGTTCGGCATCAATGAGCTTGCCCCATCTGTAACGATTCTGGGTGTAGGTAAGGTAGGCTTGTTTTTCGGCACGGGTGAGGGCTACATAGAACAATCTTCGTTCCTCCTCCAGTTCACTACGGGTGTTCATGCTCATGGCCGATGGGAACAAATCTTCTTCCATCCCCACCACATAGACATACGGAAACTCCAAACCCTTAGCCAAATGGATGGTCATCAGGGCCACGCGGTCATCATCACCGACTTCCTTGTCCATATCGGTGGCCAGGGCCACATCTTCCAAAAATTCGGTTAGGCTCCCCGTAGCATCGGCCAGTTCCTTTTGACCTTCAACAAAATCCTTGATCCCGTTCAAAAGTTCTTCAATGTTCTCCATTTTGGCAATGCCCTCAGGCGTACCATCTTTTTTGAACTCCAGCAACAAACCTGTTTTTTTGGCCACATGCTCCGAAAGCGTGAAGGCATCCACTCCCTCATTCATGATTTGGAAACTCTTGATCATGGTGACAAAGTCATCCAACTTGCGCTTTGTCCCTGCATTGATATTTAGATTGAGCTTATCCAAATGCTCCATCACCTCAAAAACGGAGCGTCCGTATTCGTTGGCCGCCACAACGAGCCTGTCAATAGTAGTCTGACCAATGCCCCGTGCAGGAAAATTGATGACCCTCTTCAACGCCTCCTCATCCTTGGGGTTGATGACCAACCGCAAGTAGGCCAGCACATCCTTAATCTCCTTGCGCTGATAAAAAGAGAGACCGCCGTAGATCCGATAGGGAATGTCACGTTTCCGCAAGGCATCTTCAATGGCTCTCGATTGCGAATTAGTACGGTAAAGCACTGCAAAATCCCCATTTTGGAGCTGGTGCTGCATCTTGTTCTCAAAAATGGAACCCGCCACATACCTTCCCTCCTCCGCATCGGTCACACTTCGGTGTATGATGATCTGTCCGCCATCGTCATTGGAGGTCCATACATTTTTTTCCAACTGGTTCTTGTTGTTGGCTATGATGGAATTGGCAGCGTTGACGATGTTTTTGGTAGATCGATAGTTCTGCTCCAACCGATACACGGCCACATCGTCATAATCCCGTTGAAAGTTGAGGATATTGCTGATGTTGGCTCCCCGGAACGAATAGATGCTCTGAGCATCGTCGCCCACCACACAAATGTTCTGGTACCGATCGGACAAGGCTTTGACAATGAGGTATTGCGAATGATTGGTATCTTGGTACTCATCCACCAAAATATATCGGAACCTGTCCTGGTACTTCATCAGCACATCCGGAAAACGGGTCAATAATTCGTTGGTGCGCAGCAGCAGGTCGTCAAAATCCATGGCACCTGCCTTAAAGCAGCGGTCCACATAATTTTGATAGATTTCCCCCAATCTAGGTCTTTTGGCCATGGCATCCGCTTCCACCAGTTCGGGGTTTTGGAAATAGGCCTTGACAGTGATTAGGCTGTTCTTGTAGGAGGATATGCGGTTCTGGACCTGCTTGTACTTGTAAATATCCTTGTCCAACCCCATTTCCTTGATGATTGATGCGATCAATCGTTGGGAGTCCTGGGTATCGTAGATTGTAAAATTACTGGGAAAACCCAGTTTGTCCCCGTCAAAGCGTAGCAATTTGGCAAAAACGGAGTGGAACGTACCCATCCAAAGGTTTTTGGCCTCGGAATTGCCCACAATGGTGGCAATCCGCTTTTTCATTTCACGGGCAGCCTTGTTGGTAAAGGTCAGGGCCAGAATATTGAAGGAATCCACCCCTTGTTCCATCAAATGGGCAATCCGATAGGTCAACACACGTGTCTTTCCAGAGCCGGCCCCCGCAATCACCATCAACGGACCGTCCTTGTGAAGGACTGGGGCACGTTGCGCATCATTCAATTCATCCAAAAAAGTACTCAATCGCCAGGGTCTTTAAAAAGTAGGCGTGAAATTAACCAATAATGCCCTTTTGCTAAAATCATCCTTTGAATATTTATAAACACTATCATGATTATCGGATGAATTTTAAATATATTTAAGCACTCAACCATTTTTGCTGATGAATCATCATTACTTTTCGCTCTTTCTTCTGATTCTTTTTTCCCTTCCCTGTATTTCCCAAGAAAAAAAGGCCGGGCCCATTATAGAAAAATACGGAGAGGTCTGGACGATAGAAAATCCAGACTTTAAAACCGATACTTCCCAAGAGTTCAAAGTGGTCTTCGATGTGATGGACAGTCCAAGTTCGCATGACGAGATCAACAAAAAATTGGAGACGGCCGCCCGCTTCCTGAACATGCATGCCCAAAGCGGAGTGCCCAAATCGCAGCTCAAGGTGGCCCTTATTGTCCACAACCAAGCCTCCAAAGATATCGCCCATGACGAAGCCTACCGCAAAAGATTTGGTGTATCCAATCCCAATTCGGGGCTCATCAAGGCCTTGTTGGGTGCAGATGTAGAGATCATCTATTGTGGCCAATCCTCGTTCTCTCGGGATTTTCCAAAGGAAGATTTGATTCCCGGCGTGAAGATGGCTTTGTCCGCCATGACCGCAAGCATTCAACTACAAAATGAAGGATACCGACTTATAAAACTATAAACCAACACATTATGAAAAATTTTATCTCTTGCATCATCATTTTGGCATGTGTGGCCACCCAAGCTCAAGACCACGGTCTGGGAAAAGACATTGCCGCAGTGGAATCCAAAGTCATCGAGTGGAGACGTGACATCCACCAATACCCCGAACTGAGCAACCGGGAGTTCAAGACCGCGGAAAAAATAGCCGCTCACTTAAAATCTTTGGGAATCGAGGTACAAACGGGGGTGGCCCACACAGGTGTTGTCGGTCTTCTCAAGGGCAACCGTCCCGGAAAGGTAGTGGCATTAAGAGCAGATATCGATGCGCTGCCCGTTACCGAAAGAAATGACCTTCCGTTTAAATCCACCGTAACGTCTGAATATTTGGACGAAGAGGTGGGCGTGATGCATGCCTGCGGACACGATACCCATATCGCTATTTTGATGGGCGTCGCCGAAGTGCTCTCCAAGAACAAGGACAAAATCCGCGGTACGGTAAAATTCATTTTCCAACCTGCGGAGGAAGGAGCGCCTCCAGGGGAGGAAGGCGGTGCCGAGCTCATGGTGAAAGAGGGCGTCCTGGAAAACCCGAAAGTGGATGTCATTTACGGTCTTCACATCGGTTCCTATCTTCCTGTGGGACAGATTGCCTACAAACCGGGCGGGGCATTGGCTGCGGCACAACGCTTTGTAGTGGACATCAAAGGGAAACAGACACACGGTTCCGCTCCTTGGGGTGGGGTTGACCCCATCTTGGTCGCCGCTAAAATTGTGGACGGTTTCCAATCCATCATAAGACGTGAAATGGAACTCACCAAAGAGGCCGCCGTGATCACCGTGGGAAAAATAAGCGGTGGCGTGCGGAACAACATCATTCCCGAAAGTGCAGAACTCATCGGCACCATCCGTACCTTGGACTACGACATGCAAAAACAAGTGAACGAGCGGATGAAGGAAATGGCCTCCACCATTGCCAAGGCCTATCGTGCAGAAGCCACCGTGGAGATTGCCAAAGGGGTACCAATCACCTATAATGACCCTTCCCTGACCGAAGCGTCGCTGCCCAGCCTAAAAGAAGTGGCGGGAGAGGGAAATGTTCATTTGATCAAAGCCATTACAGGCGCAGAAGATTTTTCGTTCTATCAGGAAAAAATACCCGGCTTTTTCTTCATTTTGGGAGGAAAAGACCCCAATGCCGGACCGGATGACCACTTTCCCCACCACACTCCGGATTTCAAGATCGATGACAGCGGGTTGTTGCTTGGTGTGAGGGCCATGACGGAAATCGCGTTGGATTACCTGGACAGATCCAAGTAGAAACAGTTATTGGACTAAAGAAGCATTCCATCACAATCCCCAAATTTATTTGGAATTTGGATGATGGCATTTGATATTTGCGACTCGTAGCTGAAAACTTTGCATGGAAGCAATCTTGGATTTTTTACAGACAATCCCTTGGCAGGGTTGGATTCTTGCCTTTTTATTGTTCGTTTCCATGCAATCGTTATTTGATTGCGGACACCTAGGAATCAAACCTTCTTAAAAAAAAACATCATAACTTAGCCCCAAATATTTTATCTTATATGAAAACAAGATTATCCATCATACTATTGCTTGTTCTTTCCACAGGAGTGTTCGCACAGAAAAAAAGTGAACTCATTGCAGAGATCGATAACCTGAAATCCAAAATATCCGAGGTGGAACAAGAACTGGCCAAGGCCAAACGTGAAATTTCATCGAGCAATGCCAAGGCAGAGACCCTTGAAACCGAAAACATTGGACTACGCGATGCGAATGCCACTCTTTTGGGCAATCTGAGCAATTTCTCCGAGCTCTCCAAACAGAACTCGGAAAACGTGAACAGGGCCATGGGTGCGTTGGCCAGAAAGGAAAAACAGCTCAGCGGCATCAACGATATGATATCTGCCAACGATTCCACCGCCATTGTTTCGCTCACGAGGATCAAACAGACCTTGGGCGAGAATGCAAATGTCAATGTGGCCGAAGGGGGCATTGTCATTTCCAACAAACTGGATGATCTTTTTGGCTCGGACACTTCCATAAAGCTTACGGAAACGGGAAAGGCATGGCTAGTGAATGTAGCCAAGGTCATCAAGTCCAACCCATCCTTCAGGACCCAGGTGGAAGGACTCAACATCACGGGGGATTTTGGCCCTACTTTTGACCAAGCAACGGCGGTGGCCAAAGAGTTGGTCGGGGTTTTGCAGATCCCTTCGGACCAAATAAACATCTCGGTCAAGGATGGCAACTTCAGGGAAGGCATCAACATAAGGCTGCAGCCCGACTACAAAGGCTTTTATGCCAAGGCCAAGGAAAGTGCCAAAGCGGCACAATAAGGCCCTCCGAAATACTTTTTGGGATTTTGGTGCGTTCATGGTAGTGTAAAATCAATAAAAACCAAACTATCCTATGAGTGGAGATGATATCCTTCAGCTTTTTGCCTATTTATTGCCTGCCGTGGTGACCGGCGTGGTCGCCTTCTATTTTTTCAGGCTGCATACCCGAAACGAGGAAGGTAGAAGACGCTTTCTGTTGCACAAGGACTCCCAAAAGGACACCCTTCCGGTTCGACTTCAGGCCTATGAACGTATGACCCTTTTTCTGGAACGGATTGCCCTGAACAGTCTAGTGGTAAGGGTCGCACCAAAAAGCAAGAGCAAGAGTGAATACGAGAATTTATTGATCAATCAGATCGAGACCGAGTTCGAGCACAATCTTTCACAACAGATCTATATGTCCGACGAATGTTGGAACATCATCAAAACGGCAAAAAACGCGACCATCCAAATCATCCGCTCCGCTGGGATGAGCGAGACCGACTCTCCGGATAAGCTTCGGGAGGACATCCTTAACCAGACCATGGAAAAACAATCGCCCTCCAATACCGCTTTGGCCTATGTGAAAAAAGAGGTCGGCGATCTTTGGAACTGATCGGGAGTGCTAGATTCAAGTACCAAACTCAAAGCACCAAATTCCAATGGTTCAATATGCAGTTTGCACTAACATAATAACTCAACAAATATCCTATTCCTGCCTATCCGGGTCGATGGGATTTACTTCTTCATTCTTGTTCTTGGCATAGAGATAACCGCGCTTCCACCACAGAGTCATTCGTTCCTTGTTGAATATCAATGAGTTGGTGGTAAGAACGGTTGGCGTGTAATAAAAATTGATGATGGCATTCTTTTGATTGGCCACCAGCTTGCCAATACGGATATTCTGGTTCTCGATCCTGTCCAGCATAAAACCAAAAATGGTCGTGATCAGATCGAACGGGTTTTTGGATGACATCCGGTTGAGATAGTTCACTTCCGTGTGCAGCACCACCACATCCACTTCGGTGGCCCCGCGATTGAGCGCTTCCTCGATAGGCACCAGACTCCCCAGACCCCCATCCGCATATTCGCATCCATCTTTCTTGGCCAAACTCATAAAAGGGGTATAATTGGAGGAAATCCAGATCCAATCACAAAATTCATCATAGGTGCACTCGTTCACGGACTTGTATTCCACTTGGTTGAGGGAAAGATTGGATACCGTAACCACTACATCCGCATGGCTTTCCTTGAGTTCGATGAACTCTTCCACGGTAATGGACTGCCGAATGAGTTTTCGCAGGTTCTCACTTTCCCCAAAAGTTTTTTTCCCCCTGATGAAATTTTTCACCACATTCCAGTGATTGATGGCGATAATCTCTACCCCGTGCTTCTTTTTGATGACAAACGGACAGTTGTTGAAAATGCTGTCCTGATTGACCGAGGAATAGATTTCCTTGATCTTGTCCAATTTGTTCAGCGCCAAATGCGAAATCAGAAGGCTGCCCGTGGAAGTCCCCACAAACAGATCATATTTGTGCTGGGCCTCCTGGATCAGGAATTGGGCCACACCCCCTGCAAAAGCACCTTTGCTACCCCCGCCAGAAATGACCAATGCCCTCATTCTCCCAAAGTTTTGTCCAAATATTGCTTTTCTTGTTGATTTAGCAAAGGATATATTGCCTTTACCCTGGCCAAACCGTCTTCGTTCTTTAAAAATTCCTTCAAAATGTCCCTAGCTGATTTTTTAAAATGCCACACATGGTGTCCACAGGCCTCCACCAAATTTTTCAAGGTCTCATCGTTGTACCCTCCAATGCTGCTCAAATATTGAAACACCAACAACCGCGTTTCAAAATGATGTTCAGGCCCTGAATATCCGTTCAATTCCTCAAAATAGGATGGTTTCATACCTGTATTGTACCCTGGCGTCACCAACGCCAACGTCAACCACAGCACCCGAAGGTTCTTGTTGGGAAAACCCTCCAATTCTTCGGTCTCATCAAGATACTTTTCCCTATTGTCGGGAAAATCCCCCCAGAGTTTGTACAATGCACTTTCGATCGTGGTGTAGCTCTGGTCCAGGAGAAGGCTTTCCGCTTCTTGTTGTAGTTCCGAAGGTATTTTTACCATGGAAAGAACAACGGCCTGTCTCACTTTGAGGTCGCCCGTTTGGAGGATCGTAGATAGAAATTGGGATGAAAAATGATTCCCATATTCCAAGACCAAGTGCTGTTTCAGTTGACTGGACTCCAAGGAGCCCCAAATGTCCTTCAAATGATTTTCCGCAGTTTCCGTTTGTTCACCTATTTTTTCCTTCAATTCAAAAAACTGCTTGATGGAGGTATTCTTTTGCATCAAAAACGATTGGGCCTCGGCATAACGGAAATTGGGGTCTTCCAGCCATTCCTGTTCAAAATTGGAAAGGTCCATTCCTGAAACGTTTTCCATTTCCTGCATAAAATCGGGGATGGTCACATTTTGATGGGCATATTTTTGGAGATAGTTGCGGATTCCCTGTTTGAAATTGAAGTCCCCCACCCTTTTATGGAGCATCATCAAGGCCCACGCCCCTTTTTCATAAAACGTGAGGCTGCCCGCCCCTGGGTTTCTGAGTGCCTCTCCCTGATCGTCCTCGGAAAAACTTTTCAATGCTTCGGCTGTGCCCAGCAAATGCCAATAGAAATGGTCTTCCCCGAATAGGTCTTTTTCGGCCAGATAAGCATAATAGGTAGCGAAACCCTCGTGCAGCCAATGGTGCTCGCTGCTGGTTTCGGTGACCAGATTTCCGAACCATTGGTGGGCCAGTTCATGTGCGTTGACATTCACGTAGTTTTTGTCCACAAATGCCGTGGAATCGATCACGTATTGGTTGGAAAAAATGGTACAGGTGGTGTTTTCCATACCCGCGTACAAAAAATCCTGAACGGGCACCTGTTTGTAATTCTGCCACGGATAGGGTACGCCAATCTCCTTTTCCAAAAAATCAAAAATGTGTTGGGTATGGCGGTAGGTGGGCTCTACGTTTAGGCTATCCTTGGGCTCATAATACAGTTCAATGGGCACTCCGGACGAAGATTTGAGCTCTTTTTTATGGAAATCCCCTATGACGAAGCCTAGCAAGTAGCTGCTCATGGGTTTTTTCATGTCGAATCGCCAAAGAAGCTTATCTTTCAATTGCTTGCTACTCTTGAGTTTTCCATTGGCCACGACCTTATGGTCTTTGGCTGTCAAAACTGAAACGTCAAACTCTACCTTTTCAATCATATCATCAAAACTGGGCAACCAATGACTGGTATATTTGCCTTGCCCCTGGGTCCAAATTTGATTGTTGCCGGGAATGTCATCACCCCAACCCAAAAAATATACTGTCTGTTTTGGATAGGCTACATATTGCAACTTCAAACTATGGGAGTCTCCTCTTCTAAATTGATTGGAAATGACAAGCTTTTTTGTGGTGTTTTCGTATTTCAATGTGTTTCCATCAAGAAGTACGGCGGTAAAATCCATGTCGTGGGCATCCAAAAAGATAGAATCCACATCCTTGAGTACATTGAATTCATAGGTGATGTCCCCAACTACCTTCTTTTCCGAAGGAAAAAGTTCGACCACAACTTCCCCTCGGATAAAATCCACCTTATCCTGAACCTGGGCGCTCAGCAATTGCACAAATAGGAAAAAAATAAGAGTCGGGCTCAGCTTCATGCCATCATCATATCAAAAGTCCTTCCAAATTACATATTTTAGTTCGATGAATCCCAATTTTCTACAAACTCCCATAGCCTATCTCAAAGGTGTCGGTCCCAACCGGGCCGATGTCCTAAAGGCCGAACTGGGCATTGAGACCTATAGGGACCTGCTCCATCTTTTCCCCAACCGTTACCTGGACCGCACCAGCTATTACAAAATCAACCAATTGCAGCCCAGTGGTGCCGATGTGCAGGTGATCGGGAAGATCATCCACCTTAAAATGGTGGAACAAAAGCGTGGCAAACGCCTGGTGGCGACCTTTGTGGACGAAACGGGGCAAATGGAACTGGTTTGGTTCCGAGGTCACAAATGGATCAAGGAAAGTCTGAAAATCAACGAACCTTACGTGGTGTTCGGTCGGGTTTCACAATACGGCAGCACATTTTCCATACCCCACCCCGAAATGGAACTGTTGCACAAACACCAGCAAGGGCTGAAAATTGCCATGCAGCCCATCTACCCATCCACCGAAAAGCTTAGTGCTTCGGGGATTACCAATAGGGTGGTCTCCAAAATAGTGCAGCAACTTTTGCTGGAGTCCAAAGGGTATTTCCCTGAATCATTGTCCAAAGACATGCTGGAAGAGCTGCGGCTGATGCCGAAAGCGGAGGCATTGTTCAACATCCATTTTCCCAAAAATCAAGAGCTGTTGGCGCGGGCACAGTTTCGATTGAAGTTTGAGGAACTTTTTTTTGTGCAGATGCAATTGATTTCCAAAAAAATGCTCCGTAAACAAAAGATCAAGGGATTGCCGTTTGAAAATGTGGGCGAGAATTTCACCACGTTCTTTCAAAACCATCTCCCCTTTGAACTCACGGAAGCCCAAAAGCGCGTGATCAAGGAAATCCGCAACGACATGGGCAGTAATGCGCAAATGAACCGCTTGTTACAGGGCGATGTGGGGTCCGGAAAAACCATTGTGGCCCTGATGTGTATGCTGTTGGCCATCGACAACGGATTCCAAGCCTGCTTGATGGCCCCCACAGAAATTTTGGCGACCCAGCATTACAATGGACTCAAGGAACTTTTGGCGAACATGGACATTAAGATTGCCCTGTTGACGGGTTCCACTAAAAAATCAGAGCGGACCCTGCTGCACAACCAGCTGGAAAACGGGAACCTGAACATTTTGGTGGGCACCCATGCCGTTTTGGAGGATAAGGTCCAGTTCCACAACCTAGGACTGGCCATTGTGGACGAGCAACACCGCTTCGGGGTGGCGCAGCGTTCGAAGCTGTGGCATAAAAGTAGCCCAAAAGGCAGAGGGGCTCCACCTCACATTTTGGTGATGACGGCAACCCCTATTCCCCGAACCTTGGCCATGAGCCTGTATGGGGATTTGGATGTTTCGGTCATAGACGAGCTACCACCGGGCCGAAAACCTGTCACAACCGTACATCGGTTTGACAACAATCGCCTAAAAGTGTTTGGCTTCCTCAAAGAGGAAATCAAAAAAGGGAGACAGGTGTACATCGTATATCCACTGATCCAAGAATCGGAAGCGATGGATTACAAGGACCTGATGGACGGCTACGAAAGCATTGCCAGGGATTTTCCGCAACCGGAATATCAAATTTCCATTGTGCACGGACAAATGAAGCCCACGGACAAGGACTATGAAATGGAGCGCTTCGTAAAGGGTGAGACCCAGATTATGGTGGCCACCACGGTCATCGAGGTCGGGGTGAACGTACCCAACGCCTCGGTGATGATCATTGAAAGTGCGGAACGCTTCGGGCTCTCCCAGTTGCACCAGCTACGTGGGCGTGTGGGCCGAGGCGCAGAGCAAAGCTTCTGTATTTTGATGACGGGCCACAAATTGTCCGAGGACGCCAAAACCCGCCTCCAGACCATGACCAGTACCAATGATGGCTTCGAAATTGCAGAAGTGGACCTCAAACTTCGTGGTCCCGGTGATTTGATGGGCACCCAGCAGAGTGGTTTGCTCACCCTGAAGATTGCGGATATCGTCAAGGACAATCAAATTTTACAGACTGCTCGGTATCATGCTCTGCAATTGCTAAAAAATGATCCCAAACTGGAAAAAGAGGAGAATGTACCCGTGCTCCGGGCCTTTACACGAATGATGGCCCAAAAAACGATTTGGAACTATATCAGTTAAAAAAGGTTACTGTTATTTTTCTCGAAATATGTCAATGCATTTGTTAACATCCCAAAAATTTCATCAAATCAGCCGTTGAACATCGTAATTTTAATGGCCTTTAAAAAATAGATTTGCATTCATATCTTAACTTTGAAAGCTTACAAAATTTGATTGATACAATGAGCAAGACACTATTTGACAAAGTGTGGGACTCCCATGTGGTAAAACATATTGAAAATGGACCGGATGTGCTGTTCATAGACAGGCATTTGGTACATGAAGTCACCAGTCCCGTGGCTTTTCTAGGATTGAAGAACAGGGGCATCAAGGTGCTGTATCCTGAGCGGACCTTCGCGACCGCCGATCACAACACCCCTACGCGGAACCAACATTTGCCCGTACAAGATCCATTGTCGGCCAACCAATTAAAGGCCTTGGAGGAAAATGCCGCAGCGCACAGCATCCCTTATTGGGGCCTTGGGCATGAGAAAAATGGTATTGTCCATGTCATTGGTCCGGAAAATGGAATCACAGCTCCCGGCGCGACCATCGTGTGCGGGGACTCACATACATCAACACACGGCGCTTTTGGCGCCATCGCCTTTGGGATTGGGACCAGCGAGGTGGAAATGGTGCTCTCCACGCAGTGCATCATGCAGCCAAAGCCCAAGAAAATGCGCATCAACATCAACGGAAGCCTGAGCAAGGCCGTTACACCCAAGGATGTTGCCTTGTTCATCATCTCCAAATTGACCACTTCCGGCGCCACCGGTTATTTTGTGGAATATGCAGGTGATGTGTTCAAGAACATGTCCATGGAAGGCCGTATGACCGTTTGCAACCTTAGTATCGAAATGGGTGCCCGCGGCGGTATGATCGCTCCCGATGAGAAAACCTTCGAATACATCAAAGGTCGTGAATACACGCCCAAAGGAGCTGATTGGGACAACGCCATGGCATACTGGAAAACCCTGTATTCCGACAGTGATGCTGTTTTTGACAAGGAACTTACTTTTGAGGCTTCTGAAATAGAACCCATGATTACCTATGGTACCAACCCCGGAATGGGAATGGGCATCAAAAATGATATTCCTTTGGCCGAGGCCGTGGAAGGCGGTGTGGCCACCTACAAAAAATCATTGGAATATATGGCGTTCCACGAAGGCGATGCCATGATCGGCAAACCCATCGACTTTGTGTTCCTAGGAAGCTGCACCAATGGTAGGATTGAGGATTTCAGGGCATTTGCTTCCATCATCAAAGGAAGAAAGAAAGCGGAAAATGTGACCGCTTGGCTGGTACCCGGTTCGCACAGGGTGGAAGAAGCCATCAAGGAAGAGGGCATATTGGACATCCTTCATGAGGCTGGGTTTGAGCTCAGGGAACCCGGTTGTTCCGCTTGTTTGGCTATGAACGACGATAAAATTCCCGCAGGCAAATATGCAGTGAGTACGTCCAATCGAAATTTTGAAGGAAGACAAGGCCCAGGTGCCAGAACCCTATTGGCAAGTCCCCTGGTGGCTGCAGCAGCTGCCGTGACCGGAAAGGTGACCGATCCTAGGGAGCTCATGGAAGAAGCATTTGCTTAACAATATACAATGAACAATGACCAGTGAACAATTAGCAATAAAAATCCATTGTTGATTGAACATTGATAACTGATAATTGATTAAAAAATGGCATACGATAAATTCAACATATTGACAAGTTCAGCGGTACCATTGCCCATAGAAAATGTGGATACCGACCAAATCATCCCTGCCCGATTCCTAAAGGCCACGGAGCGAAAAGGATTTGGCGACAACCTGTTCAGGGACTGGAGGTATAATTCCGACGGAAGTCCAAAGGAGCATTTTGTACTGAACAACCCCATCTACTCCGGAAAAATACTGGTGGGTGGCAAAAACTTTGGCTCTGGTTCTTCTAGGGAACACGCCGCTTGGGCCGTATACGATTATGGATTCCGATGCGTGGTGTCCAGTTTTTTTGCTGATATTTTTAGGGGAAACTGTCTGAATGTAGGCGTGTTGCCCGTTCAGGTGAGTGCCGGTTTTCTGGACAAGATCTTTACCGCCATTGAGGCCGACCCCAAAACGGAACTGAAAATAGACCTGTCCGAGCAGACCATTACCATTTTGGCCACCGGCGAAAGCGAAAGTTTCGAGATCAATGGGTACAAAAAACAGAACATGCTCAATGGTTTTGATGACATTGATTATTTGTTGAACATCAAAAAGGACATAGAGGTCTTTGCCGAGAACACTCCCCTTTAAATTGGGCGTACTGCATAACGAATGAAAAAACGTACCATTGAAATCATGGACACCACCCTCCGGGATGGTGAACAAACCTCTGGGGTCTCCTTTTCAGCTTCCGAAAAACTCACCTTGGCCAAGTTGTTATTGGAAGAACTCAAGGTAGATCGGATTGAAGTGGCCTCTGCCCGCGTCTCCGAAGGAGAGCTGAAAGCCGTAAAGAACATTACGGAATGGGCCGCTTCGGAAGGATACCTTTCCAAAGTCGAGGTGCTCACTTTTGTGGACAATGGTGTATCCCTGAATTGGATGGTCGAGGCGGGTGCGAAGGTACAGAACTTGCTCACCAAAGGTTCAATCAATCATTTAACACATCAGCTCAAAAAGACTCCAGAACAACACTTTAGTGAAATTGAAAGTGTAATCTCTCAAGCCCAAGAGCTCGGTATTGAAACCAATGTGTACCTAGAGGATTGGAGCAACGGGATGCGAAATTCCAAGGCATATGTTTTTCAGTTTTTGGATTTTTTGACCCAGCAACCTGTCAAACGGATTTTACTGCCCGACACTTTGGGAGTGCTCACACATACGGAGACAGGTTCATTTTTCAAAGAAATCATTGAACGATACCCCAACACCCATTTTGATTTTCATGGACACAACGATTACGACCTAAGTGTCGCCAATGTCATGGAAGCGGTAAAAGCGGGAGTTCATGGATTGCACCTGACCGTCAACGGTATGGGTGAACGCGCAGGAAACGCTCCATTGGCCAGTGTTGTGGCCGTGATCAACGATTTTCTGCCTGAAATTACCATAGGTGTCAAGGAATCCTCACTGTATAAAGTGAGTAAACTGGTTTCGGCATTTACTGGTTTCGGCATCCCTGACAACAAACCCATCGTTGGGGATAATGTTTTTACGCAAACTGCTGGAATACATGCAGATGGAGATAGTAAAAAGAATCTTTACTTCAACGATTTATTGCCGGAACGTTTTGGTAGGAAGCGGAAATATGCCCTAGGAAAAACCTCTGGGAAAGCCAATATCCAAAAGAATTTGCAGGAGCTTGGACTGACTTTGAACGACGACGAACTGAAGAAGGTCACCGAACGCATCATTGAACTGGGTGATAAAAAGGAACGGGTCACGAAGGATGATCTGCCCTACATCATCTCAGATGTGTTGGACAGCAACCTGTACCAACAAAATGTATTTGTGAAATCGTATGTACTCACCCATTCCAAAGGATTGAAGCCCTCCACTACCCTTTCCATCGAGATCGAAGGGAAGTTGTACGAGGAAAGTTCCCAAGGTGATGGACAGTTTGACGCTTTCATCAACGCACTGAAAAAGGTGTACAAAAAAGAAGGCAGGGAATTGCCCAAATTGGTGGACTATGCCGTACGCATCCCTCCGGGGAGCAATTCGGATGCCCTTTGCGAGACCATCATAACTTGGCAGACCAAGGAAAAGGATTTCATCACCCGTGGGTTGGATTCCGACCAAACGGTATCCGCCATAAAGGCCACGGAAAAAATGCTCAACCTAGTATGATTGATGGTGGAAATCAGAAAAGAACAAAAACTCAATAACCAAATAACCCAGTAACTGCATAACTGAAGAGAAATGAAATTAAACATAGCCCTCTTGGCCGGGGATGGAATTGGCCCAGAAGTGATCGACCAAGCCGTAAAAGTATCCGATGCCGTAGCTGCAAAGTTCGGACATGAAATCAACTGGACACCGGCCCTTACCGGAGCCGCTGCCATCGATGCCGTTGGGGAACCTTATCCCGATGCAACCCACGAAGTGTGTGTGGCCGCCGACGCCGTGTTGTTCGGGGCCATCGGACACCCACGTTTCGACAACGACCCATCCGCCAAGGTCCGTCCCGAGCAAGGTCTGTTGAAAATGCGCCAAAAATTGGGATTGTTCGCCAATGTACGCCCCACGTTCACCTTTCCATCCTTGATCGATAAATCCCCCTTGAAAAAGGAACGTATTGAAGGTACCGACTTGGTCTTTTTGCGTGAATTGACCGGAGGTATCTATTTTGGAAAAAGAGGCCGGGAAGACAATGACAATACCGCATACGACACCTGCACCTACACCCGTGCCGAAGTAGAACGTTTGGCCCGAAAAGGTTTTGAAATGGCGATGCAACGTTCCAAAAAACTGTGTTGTGTGGACAAAGCCAACGTATTGGAAACATCACGCCTATGGAGGGAAACCGTCCAAAAACTGGAAAAGGAATATCCAGAAGTACAGGTTTCCTACGAGTTTGTGGATGCAGTGGCCATGCGTTTGGTGCAATGGCCAAGCTCTTACGACGTATTGATCACCGAAAACCTATTTGGGGACATCCTTACCGATGAAGCTTCCGTAATCTCTGGCTCCATGGGATTGATGCCTTCAGCTTCCTTGGGAGAAAAGACTTCTTTGTTCGAGCCCATCCACGGATCTTATCCGCAGGCAGCCGGGAAGGACATTGCCAACCCATTGGCCACCGTACTCTCGGCAGCCATGATGTTCGAGACCGCTTTTGGTCTGAAGGACGAGGCCGAAGCCATTCGCGAAGTGGTGAACAAATCGTTGTCCGAAGGTATAGTGACCGAAGACCTTGCCGATGGCGGAAAAGCATACAAGACCAGTGAAGTTGGGGACTGGCTGGCGAAAAATATTTAATCAACCCCGCATAGACCAAAAAAGAAAGCCCCGATAGTTTGGGGCTTTTTATTTCACTTTGGTTTTACTTTTCTACAAAATATAATCCGTGCTCAAGAAGTTGCTCACCTTGGCCTCCAACAACTGCTCCACGGTTTGGGTATTTACTTCATTGTCCTTGAAGGCCACAAAAGTTCGGACAGAAAAGGACCTCAAAGCATCGTGCACACTCAATGTAGCCTGTGCCGAATCCTTTCTCCCCGTAAACGGATAGACATCCGGCCCACGTTGGCAAGAACTGTTCAGGTTCACTCGGCATACCAAGTTGGCCAACGTATCGATCAGCGGTGATAAGGTATAGACATCCTTGCCGAACAAACTCACCTGTTGCCCATAGTTGGACTCGGCCATATCATCCAAAGGCTCTTCGATATCTTTGAAGGAAAGCACAGGAATGATTGGTCCAAACTGTTCCTCCTCATACACCCTCATATCCTTCGAAACTGGGTAGAGCACTGCGGGCCAGATGTAATTGTCAAAATGTTTTCCTCCTTTTTTGTTGATGACCTTGGCCCCCTTTGCTTTTGCATCGTCCAAAAGTTCTTGGATATAGGCAGGTTTGTCAGGCTCTGGCAGTGGCGTAAGGCTAACCCCGTCATCCCATGGATTTCCGAATTTCAGGGCATCCACTTTTTCCGAAAAACGTTTCAAGAATTCATCCTTGATATCCTCATGCACATATACTACTTTGAGCGCCGTACAGCGTTGCCCATTAAAGGACAAGGTCCCAGCGATACATTCGTTGATGGTCAGGTCGAGATCGGCATCCGGCAGTACAATGGCTGGGTTCTTGGCCTCCAATCCCAATACCAGACGAAGTCGGTTACTTTTTGGGTGTTGGTCTTGCAGTGCATTGGCCGATTTACTGTTGCCGATCAAGGCCAGGACATCTACCTTCCCGGTTTTCATTATAGGAGCCGCTACGGCCCTTCCACGCCCAAATAGTATATTCACTACTCCTTTGGGAAAACTGTTCTGAAATGCTTCCAAAAGTGGCGTAATAAGTAAAACCCCGTGCTTTGCCGGCTTGAATATGGTCGTGTTCCCCATGATGATGGCCGGAATGAGCAGGGCAAAAGTCTCGTTCAAGGGATAATTGTAGGGACCAAGGCACAAAACTACGCCCAGTGGACCCCTGCGAATATGGGCATACACCCCATCGTGCTTATCAAACTTGGCGCTATTGCGGTCCAATTGTTTGTACTCCTCGATGGTGTCATAAATATACTCAACGGTACGATCGAACTCCTTGTATGAATCCGGTTTGGATTTTCCGATTTCCCACATCAGCAGTTTGACCACTTCTTCCCTCTTCTTTTCCATCTTTTTCACAAAGGACACCATGCACTCGATGCGGTCCTTGACCTTCATGGTAGGCCAAATTCCTTTTCCCCTGTCATAGGCCGCCATTGCCGAATCCAAAGCCTGTAAGGCCTCTTCTTCGCCCATGTCAGGAATACTGCCCAAAACTGTCGGGGCATATTCCTTGGTGGATGATATCGTGGAGACCACGGGAGTTGTCGCTCCGTTCCATTTGCGGAGTTCCCCGTTTACCAAATAGGTCTTTTGATGGATCTCTTCCTTGATTTGAAATGCTTCTGGTATTACGGTCTTGGCTATTGACATAAATTGTTGTTTATAGAATTAGTGTTCTCAAAAAAATGGTCGGCAGGACTTCACAAAGCTAACATAAAAATGCTTGGAAAAGACCTCATTTCCTTGGGTTTTACTACGAAAACGATGTAACAGTACCGATATCAAAACAGGCCCAGAAATTGTTGTGGAAATCACACCAAATACTGAAACAGGTCCGGTTTGTCGTTGAGGTAGTCCCCGAAAAAATTGTTCGCCTTCATGCGCTGGATCAGCGGCTCCAGGTCATCGGCAGATTTGAGTTCTATCCCCACAACGGCGGGTGCATTCTCCCTGCTCGACTTTTTGGAATATTCAAAATGGGTGATGTCGTCATCAGGCCCTAAAATATCGGCCACAAATTCCTTTAAGGCACCAGGTCGCTGCGGAAACCGAACAATAAAATAGTGTTTGAGATTTGCGTAGAGCAACGCCCGCTCCTTGATTTCGGCGGTACGGGTAATATCATTGTTGCTTCCACTGATGATACAGACCACATTTTTTCCTTTGATTTCTTCTGCATAATCGTCCAAAACGGCAATGGTCAAAGCACCGGCCGGCTCCACCACAATGGCATCCCGGTTGTACAGGTCCAAAATGGTCTGGCACACTTTCCCTTCGGGAACAGTGGATACCTGGTAAAGATAATCCCGACAAATGGGGAATGTCAACTGCCCCACTTTTTGCACCGCAGCACCATCGATGAACTTATCAATATGCTGCAACTCGACCAATTCCCCTTTTTCTATTGATTTTTTAAGTGAAGGAGCCCCTTCTGGTTCCACACCGATGATTTTGGTCTGGGGCGAAAGCGCCTGAAACGTTCCGCACAGTCCGGAGGCAAGGCCACCACCACCAACAGCGGCAAACACATAATCAATGGGCTCATCGGATTGCTGAAGGATTTCCAATCCCACGGTAGCCTGCCCCTCAATGATCTTTTCATCATCAAAAGGGTGCACAAAGGTTTTGCCTTCCTGTTCGCAGAATACTTGGGCCGCTTTGTTGGAATCATCGAACGTATCGCCTTCCAACACCACTTTCACCCATTCCCCACCAAACATATTGGTCTGGTCAATTTTCTGTTTTGGGGTCACCACGGGCATATATATGGTGCCTTTAACCTGCAAATGGCTGCAGGCGAAGGCCACTCCTTGGGCATGGTTTCCCGCACTGGCACAGACCACTCCCCTTTTTAGTTCCTCTTGGGTAAGTGAGCTGATCTTATTGTACGCACCGCGAATCTTATAACTTCGGACACGGTGCAAATCCTCCCGTTTTAAAAGGATATTGGCCCCATATTTTTTGGAATAGCGGATACTTTGCTGCAAAGGCGTCTCGTCAGCAACCTGCCGAATCGTTTTTGCTGCTTGATAAATATCCGCTATTTGTGGAAAATAGGTGTCCACAGTTTCTTTGCTCATGGGGCCAAATACGAATTATGCTATGGGCTTCATGGCCGTCATGGAAGCGCGCAAACGGGCTCCAACCACTTCCACATCGTGTGTACGGATAGCTTTGTTTACAGCGATAAGTTTGATATTGTCCACACCGTTGTCCTTCCCTTCGCCAAATTTCTTCCCGATGACATCCGTTTCGATTTTCTTCATGAAATCGGTCAACAATGGCTTACAGGCGTGGTCAAACAAATAGCAACCATACTCAGCGGTATCGGAAATGACACGGTTCATCTCGAACAATTTCTTTCTGGCGATGGTGTTTGCGATCAACGGGGTCTCGTGAAGCGACTCGTAGTACGCCGATTCGCCAATGATTCCGGATTCTGTCATGGTCTCATAGGCCAATTCAACCCCAGATTTTACGAATGCAACCATCAACACGCCATTATCGTAGTATTCTTGCTCGGAAATGGACACATCCCCTGCTGGAGTCTTTTCAAAGGCAGTTTCGCCGGTGGCGGCACGCCAATCCAATAGATTTTTATCGCCATTGTCCCAATCTTCCATCATGGTTTTGGAAAAATGACCGCTCATGATATCATCCATGTGCTTTTGGAACAACGGACGCATAATCACTTTTAATTCTTCAGCCAAATCAAAGGCCTTTATCTTGGCTGGATTGGACAAACGGTCCATCATATTGGTGATGCCCCCCTGTTTCAATCCTTCGGTAATGGTCTCCCATCCGTATTGGATCAATTTGGACGCATACCCGGCATCCACACCTTTTTCAATCATTTTATTGAAGGAAAGGATAGATCCCGTTTGCAACAAACCACAAAGAATGGTCTGCTCTCCCATCAAATCCGACTTTACTTCAGCCACAAAGGAAGATTCCAACACACCAGCCTTATCGCCACCTGTGCCGGCAGCGTAGGCCTTGGCCTGCTCCAACCCTTTGCCTTCTGGGTCGTTCTCTGGGTGCACAGCAATCAAGGTCGGCACACCGAAACCTCTTTTGTACTCTTCGCGCACTTCGGAACCTGGGCTTTTTGGCGCCACCATGATCACGGTGATGTCCTCACGCACCTGCATTCCTTCCTCAACAATGTTGAACCCGTGGGAATAGGACAAGGTAGCTCCTTTCTTCATCAAGGGCATTACCGTCCCCACCACGTTAGTATGCTGCTTGTCCGGGGTCAGGTTGATGACCAGGTCGGCAGTGGGAATCAATTCTTCATAGGTTCCAACAGTAAAATTGTTCTCTTTGGCATTTTTAAAGGATTGTCTTTGTTCTTTGATGGCGGCAGCACGGAGCGCATAGGAAATGTCCAATCCGGAATCCCTCATGTTCAACCCTTGGTTCAGTCCTTGGGCGCCACAGCCCACAATCACGATTTTCTTTCCTTTCAAAGCGGTAACACCATCAGCAAATTCGCTGGGGTCCATAAACCTACATTTTCCCAGTTGGGTCAATTGCTCGCGAAGCGATAGTGTGTTGAAGTAATTTGCCATTTTATGTATCTGATTTTACTATTTATTGATTTTGAAATTCTGCTAAAATATTGGTAATGGGCATAGCGGCCTTACTGACAGCTATCCGGCCCGTGCGCACAAATTGCATGATGCCATAAGGCTCCAGGGCTTCGTGCATTTCGTCAATCTCATGTCGACGTCCGGTTTTTGCCAACACAAAGAACTCACGGCTCACGGTAACAATCTGTGAGTGGTGCTCCTTAATGATGTTTTGGATTTGGCGCTCATCAAACAACAAAGCAGAGGCTATTTTGAACAAGGCAGACTCTTGATAAATGGTCTCCTCATCCGTATGGTAATAGGCTTTGATGACCTCTACCTGCTTTTCAATCTGGTTGACGATCTTTATGGCCCAATCTTCGGTGGAGAAAATCACTATTGTGAATTTTGAAACACCTTCAATTTCTGATTTTGAAACATTTAGACTTTCTATATTAATGTGTCGCTTTAAGAATATTCCCGATATTCTATTCAACAATCCCACATGATTTTCGGAATAGACCGAAATGGTAAACCATTGTTTTTCCATGCTATTTTATTTTAACTGCAACGATAAGTCCCGTGGACCAATCCATCTTTGTAAGTGTTATATCTTCTCTCTTTTCCAGTATTTGAACCAATTCCTTGGCTTTTTCTTCGTGTCCTGATGGCCAATTGGGCTGTTTGCGCATATCATCAATCACATAAAATCCACCCGTTTTAAGCAATTCCAATGCTTTGTCCAAATGACTATACTTTCCGGGCCAAGCATCTGCAAAAATCAAATCGAAAGCTGCTCCATTGTAGGATTCCAACCATTCTCCACCATCGGTACAAACCAATTCCAATCTAGACTCACCATCAAAAAAAGTATTGGCAATCTGAATGAGCTCCGGATCATTGTCAACACTGACGATTTGGGAATTTTCATCCATGCCTTTGATCATCCAAGCCAAGGACAGTCCGATTCCCGTACCCAACTCCAAAAAATTTCCATTGGGTTTGGAAGCCACCAGTGTCTTCAGCAATGTGCCAATGTACACGTCGGAAGACATGCCAAAGCCTATTTCTCTTGATTTCTCAAGCAACGCCGGATACCTACCCGGCATTTTTATAATATTGGCCTGGTCCATCTTACTTCAATAAGATATCGGAGATGGAAGCTCCTGTCGGAACCATTGGGAACACATTGTCTTCCTTCTCTACCCGAACCTCCAAGAAATAAGGGTCTTTGGAGGCCATCATTTCTTCCACGGCATCCTTCAGATCGGAACGCTCCACCACCCTTCTGGCCTTGATGTGATAGCCTTCGGCGATTTTTACAAAATCAGGATTGGTCATTACGGTGGAGGCATAACGTCTTTCAAAGAAAAGTTCCTGCCATTGCCGCACCATCCCCAAGTGATCGTTGTTAAGGACCACAATTTTTACGGGAAGATTATGTTGGAAGATAACCCCAAGCTCCTGAATGGTCATTTGGTACCCACCATCGCCGATAATGGCAACAACTTCACGCTCCATGGCCCCCATTTTGGCACCGATGGCCGCTGGAAGGGCAAATCCCATGGTGCCCAAACCACCAGAAGTGATGTTACTTTTGGTCTGTTTGAACTTGGCATATCGACAAGCAATCATCTGGTGCTGTCCCACATCGGAAACGATGACCGCCTTATGTCCAGAAGCCACATTGATCTGCTCAATGACCTCACCCATGGTAAGACCAGGCTTGGTGGGATAGATATCCTTGTCGATAACGGTATCGTATTCTATTTGTCGCTTTTTCTCAAACTCGGCCACCCACTCCTTGTGCTCATTCTTGTTGATCAAGGGCAACAAAAGTTCCAAGGTTTGCTTGGCGTTGCCCAAAACGGCAACATCCACCTTTACATTTTTATTGACTTCCGCTGGATCTATTTCAAAATGAATGACCTTAGCTTGCTTTGCGTAGGTTTCCAGATTCCCGGTCACCCGGTCATCAAAACGCATCCCGATGGCAAGAAGCACATCGCATTCGTTGGTGAGCACATTGGGGCCATAATTGCCATGCATGCCCACCATGCCCATGTTCAGCGGGTGGTCGGTATCCATGGCCGAAAGTCCCAAAATGGTCCAAGCGGCAGGGATTCCCGCTTTTTCGACCAATGCCTTCAGTTCTTCCTCGGCTTGGCCCAAAATCACCCCTTGTCCAAAAACGATATAGGGCTTTTTGGCGTTGTTGATCAATTCCGCTGCCTTTTCAATGGCGCTCATATCTGTCTTTGGAGCTGGTTTATAGCTTCTCACCCCTGTGCATTTCTCATACACGAAATCCAACTCGTCGAATTGGGCATTTTTGGTGATGTCCACCAACACAGGCCCTGGTCGTCCCGACTTGGCGATATAAAAAGCCTTTGCCATGATCTCAGGGATTTCCTCTGCACGGGTAATCTGGTAGTTCCATTTGGTCACCGGGGTTGAAATGCCTACGATATCGGTTTCCTGAAAGGCATCGGAACCCAACAAATGCCGTGCTACCTGACCTGTAATGCAGACCATTGGCGTAGAATCTATCTGGGCATCGGCTATACCTGTCACCAAGTTCGTGGCTCCGGGACCGGAAGTGGCCATGGCCACGCCGACCTTTCCACTTACCCTGGCATATCCTTGTGCTGCATGGGTTGCCCCTTGCTCATGTCGGGTAAGGATATGGGTGAGCCTATCCTGAAACTTGTACAATTCGTCATACACGGGCATGATGGCCCCACCGGGATACCCATAGATCAAATCCACACCCTCTGCCAACAAACAATGGATGATGGCCTCAGCTCCGGTGATACGGATCGCTGTCTTTTTTTTCGTGTCTTTCTTTTCCGCTTTTAATGTTTCCATAAGCCTATATTTTGGGGTTGTCCCGCTATGCTCTTCTGGAGCTTGTTTTTATATCAAATCCGTTACACATCCTTTGGATGCTGATGAGACCGTCTTGGCATATTTGTACAAACTGCCCGATTTCACTTTCAATTCGGGCTGTTTCCACTCTTTTCTTCGCTTTTCCAGTTCTTCATCTGAAATGTTCATGTTGATGGTATTGTTTACGGCATCGATGGTAATTTCATCCCCATCCTTCACCAAGGCAATTCCACCACCCACTTGTGCTTCGGGGGAAACGTGGCCCACCACAAACCCATGGGAACCACCAGAAAAACGTCCGTCGGTAATCAAGGCCACATCCTTTCCAAGACCAGCTCCCATGATGGCAGAAGTCGGTTTCAACATTTCAGGCATACCGGGCGCACCTTTGGGTCCTTCATAACGAATGACCACAACGTCACCTTTCTGCACCTTTCCATTGTGGATGCCTTCATTTACTTCAATTTCACCATTGAAAACCCTTGCGGTTCCAGTGAAACTCAATCCTTCTTTCCCTGTAATCTTGGCCACAGCGCCTTCGGATGCCAAATTGCCGTACAGGATGCGGATATGCCCTGTTTCCTTGATGGGCTGCTCCAAGGGTTTGATGATATCCTGACCTTCGGCCAAATCGGGAACATCCAAGAGGTTTTCTGCCAATGTTCTGCCCGTAACTGTCATACAATCGCCATGTAGCATGCCTTTCTTCAACATATATTTCAATACAGCCGGCACACCACCAATTTTATGAAGGTCTTCCATCAAATATTTTCCACTGGGCTTCAAATCGGCCAACAGCGGGGTCGATTCACTGATACGTGTGATGTCTTCCAAAGAGAAATCCACCTCAGCGGCATGGGCAATGGCCATAAAATGCAATACGGCATTTGTGGAACCTCCCAAAACCGTCACCAACCGAAAGGCATTCTCCAACGCTTTTTTAGTCACGATGTCCTTGGGCTTCAAATCCATTTCCAAAAGGTTCAGAATGGCTTCTCCTGCGGATTCACAATCAGCACCTTTGGCCGAGTTCACCGCCGGAATGGAAGAGTTGAAGGGCAATGACATACCCATCGCCTCAATGGCCGAGGCCATGGTATTGGCGGTGTACATACCCCCACAGGCTCCAGCTCCCGGACATGCCTTGTGGATAACTGCCTTGAATTCTGTTTCATCTATGGTTCCCGCCACTTTTTGGCCGTAGGCCTCGAAGGCGGAAATGATATCCAATTTCTTATCGTTATGGCAACCAGGGGCAATGGTGCCTCCATAGACCAAAATTGAAGGCCTGTTCAACCTTAATTGGGCCATAAGGGCTCCGGGCATGTTCTTATCGCAGCCCACAACGGTAACCAGTCCATCATAATACATGGCCTGCATCACTGTTTCGATGGAATCGGCGATGATGTCCCTCGATGCCAAGGAATAACGCATTCCCGGGGTTCCATTGGAAATTCCATCACTAACGCCAATGGTATTGAAGATGAGTCCGACCATATTGGAAGCCTCCACTCCTCTTTTCACCTCTTTGGCCAATCCGTTCAAGTGCATGTTACAAGGGTTCCCCTCATAACCGGTGCTGGCTATTCCAATAAATGGTTTTTGTAAATCTTCATCTGTGAGCCCTAATGCATGCAACATGGCCTGTGCGGCCGGCAGCGTAGGGTCTTGGGTCACGTTCTTGCTAAACTTGTTCAATTCCATTATCAAATTTCATTCTAATGCAGCGTTCTACTGAATTTATCTCTGCAAACCAAAGATAGATGTTTAAAAAGCCTTAGATTTTTAACAGAAAAGGGCTGTTTAAATCCATTTGGAACATAATAAACTTTAATTACTGTAAATCAACTACTTAAACCATTTTAAATTCCAACATTCAATTATTTTTACCGGTAAAGAAAAAGGGCCTATATCAGCTTTTGATACAGGCCCTTTCCATCGACAGCACGTCTGTATCATTCCAGATTTGGAACAATAATGACCACGCTGATGACTGGATTATTTCTTTTCATGCTTCAATGTTACGAAAAATTTGGGTGTTATTCCACCATCCGATCAAAAAAAAAGAATTGGAACTCACACCAGTTTGAAGGTAAGTTTGTCCCCTGACTTTTTCTGGGCCAGGGTACATATCGAATCTTCTGAAAGTTGCAAGACACGCGGATACCCTCCGGTGGTCTGCCCGTCCTTCATCAGAACAATCAATTTTCCGGCCGGGGTGAACTGCACCGTACCCGGCAAAGTGCCCGAGGTGAGCATGGAATGGGAGTGTCCGGCTATGGTCTCCGAAAGTTGGTAGGCCATTCTATTGTTTTCCTTGGAAACAGTGAACGTCTTCGTGAAGATCTCTGTGAGTTGGGCATCGGACAGGATGGAAAACTCAGGCCCCTTATACACTTCCAAATAGTTTTTATGGAAGTGCTCCTCAATCTTCACCTCGTAAATAATGGGGCTGTACGAAAGCATTTTGCCGTATTTCACCTCATCGCCGTCCTTGAGTCTTTTTTTCTTGGTCACGGGAACAAATTGCGAACGGCTCCCCAAGACCACATCCGTCTGGAAGCCTCCTTTTATGGCCAAATAGCCCCTAAAACCATCATCCAATCTGCCATAGGACAGGATATCCCCTTTGTCCACTTTCACCACGTGATAGTTTTCTATGGGTTGATTGTTCAGGGTGGCGGAAATATGGGCGCCCGACAGACAGATATAGGTAGGCTCATCAAATTGAAGCGTGGGACCTGTCATGGTAATTTCCATCACGGCGGCATTGGGGTCGTTTTCCAACAAGAGATTGGCCTTTTTCACTGACAATACGTCCATCGCCCCCGAAATGGGCACACCGATGTCACGATATCCAAATCTTCCCAAATCTTGAATGGTCACAAAAAAACCGGATTTCAACACTTTAAGCATCCAACGCTACTTTTTCTGGTTTATAAATGCCCACTTCTCCTTCTATTTTGTGCAGTTCGTATTCCGCTTTCGATATTTTTTCAAACTGGATTTTGTCCCCGACCTTAACAAAACAGGGTTCCTTTGCATTGGGGTCGAACAAGGTGACCGGACAATTCCCGATGATGTTCCAGCCTCCCGGGGATTCCTGCGGATAAATGCCTGTTTGTTTTGCTGCCAATCCCACAGAGCCTTTGGCCACCGCCAAGCGAGGTTCGGCCCTCCTCGGAATCTCAAGGGATGTAGGGAGTCCGCCCAAATACATGAAACCTGGTAAAAACCCAATGCCATAGACCACATATTGATGGGATGTATGCTGATGGATGAGTTCTTCTGCGGAAAGACCCAAGGTTTTGGAAACTTCTTCGATATCGATACCGAATTCCAGGTCATAGCATACTGGAAGGGTCCATAAATGTCGTTTTCTTTTGATGGTTGGGCTAACTTGTTCGGCATGGCAGTCCAAAATGAGTTTTTTGACCTCTTCGAAATCCAAATGGTCGTCGTTGTAGACCATCGTCAAGGAATTGTAGGCCACGGACATCTCCCAACCTTGTATTTTGCGTTGCTTGAAGGCATCCATGAAATCGAGAATGTCTGCCAGGATGGATTCTTCCACTTTATTGGGCCATTCGATCAAGACGGCCCGTTCTCCAAATGGTTTGATGGTGATGGGGTAACTTTTCACTTTTCTAGGTTCACCTGATGTTTGGGTAATTCCCGTGAAAGATACATCAATATTTCCAATGCCGAAGGAGTATCCCCGTGCACGCAAAGGGTTTTTGCCTCTATTTTTCGGATTATTCCATCCACAGTGGCAACAGTTCCTTCTTTTATCATGGGCAATATATGATCCAAGACCTTTTTAGGGTCTTCAATCAGGGCTTTTTCACTTTTTCTGGACACCAAACTCAAGTCTGGGTTGTAGTTTCTGTCCGCAAAGGCTTCGGGCCATACCTCAAAACCTATGGTCTTGGCCTTACTTGCCACCACAGATCCAAACGGGGCATACACAATGGCCGTGTCCTGATATTCCTTGATGGCCTCCAAATAGACATCGGCAGCCCCGGCATCTTTTGCCGTTTGGTTATACAATGCGCCATGTGCCTTGATATGATGTAGTTGGGCACCTTCCTTTTTTAGGATGCTATTAAATGTGTCCAATTGATCTCTTATACTTTGTATAAGCGCATCCGCGGGAATGTCCATCACTTCCCTTCCAAAATTGGCCTTGTCGGGGTACGATGGATGGGCACCTATTTTCACACGGTACTTTTGGGCCAATAGGATGACTTCCCACATGCTCTGGACATTGCCCGCGTGTCCGCCACAGGCAATATTGCACGAGCTGATGAAGGGAAAAATATCAGCCTCATTGCCTATTCCTTCCCCAACGTCACAATTGATGTCCATTTGCCATGTTTTCATTTGCTGGGTTGATATGTTATTATGTTATTGGTTTCTGGTTTCTGGTTTCAGGGTTTCGGACTTCCGCCTCCCGCCTTCTGACTTCTGACTTCCGACTTCCGGCTTCCGACTTCAAATCAAAACACTCCCGCTACTTTAAGGATACTTTTTATACCCAGAAAAATACTGAACAGCACTATGGCCAGTCCGAAGGCATTCTGAAGCATTGTGTTCTTGAACTGTCCCATAACGGACTTTTTGTTCACAACCCAAAGCAGCAGCATCGCCATTATGGGCAACAATAGCCCATTGGCCACTTGGGCGAACTGTATCACTTCGATGGGCTTGATGTCGAACGACAAGGAGACAACCCCACAGAAAAGCACAAAGGCCCAGGTCCACTTGAATCGTTTGTCCTGCATGCCACCAGACCATCCAAAACAGCTACTGGCCACATAGGCCGCCGCCAATGGCGCCGTGATGGCTGAAGTGACCCCAGCCGCCAACAGTCCAACAGACATAAAGTAGACGGCCATTTTGCCGAACAAGGGTTCCAACCCCTTTGCCATATCCAAAACTTGGTTCACATCGGCAATGGGAGCCGCTGAAGCGGTCACCAAAATGGCCAGGGATACGATCCCTCCCAAGGCAATGGATACAATTGTGTCCCATTTGACTTCCTTTATCCCACTCACGGACTTCCACTTTTCTTTTACCAAAGAGGTATGCAGAAAAAGATTGTAGGGTACCACCGTGGTCCCCACCAAGGCAATGACAGTAAACAAACTCCCTTCGGGCAGACTGGGCACGAACATCCCTTTCATTATTTCCGTAAAAGAGGGTTTGGTAATGATGGCACAAACGACAAAACTAGCTCCCATGATGCCCACCAAGCCTACAAAAATGCGTTCCAATACTTTATACGTGCTGAACCAGAGCAACAGGAATATGAGAATCCCGATCAGCATGGGCAAATAGGGTTTTATCCATTCTTGGGGGACCAATTGTTCCAGCCCCAAGGTAGCGCCCCCAATATTCCCGGCCTCATAGGCAGCGTTGCCGATGAGTATGGCGGCCAAAACTACGGTGATTACCGTTTTCTTCATCCAGGGCACTTTCAGTTCCTGGCGAACTACATCCACCAGTCCACTTTGGGTGACCACTCCTATCCTACCTGCCATTCCCTGCAGCACAATGGTGGCCAAAATGGATACGGCCAAGGCCCAAATAAGGGCATATCCGAAACGTACTCCCGCCAAGGTGCACATGGCAATGGTCCCTGGTCCCACGAAGGCCGCTGCGACCAATACTCCCGGTCCTATTTTTTTAAACATTGCTCAGTTGGTTCATGCAATGAATTTAACAGGATATTGGGACAAACCATGTATTTCATCCAAAAAAATGTATTTCGTCTAAAAAAGGGATGTTTTACATCGACCGATTATACGAATTTGCAAAACCGAAAGTTATTATGAATACCAAATCGTACTACAAAACTTGAACTTGACAAACACACTTATGACCTGTAAGGATTGTGGCAAAAGTATGGATCATCCTCAGTACAGGGCATCGATGGATTCCCTAGGTGTTCCGCTTTGCGAAAGACATACCCGACTTATCAAAAAAGTCATCCTTGACAACAATACTCCCCCAGAAGCCATCCATCTCTTTTATGCATTGAAGGAAGCGGGTGCCTACCCCATGTTGGAATGGTGGGACGGTAAAAAATCGGTCGATATTGCCATTTCACGGGTGAAACTGAACATCGAAATAGACCGTGATTATAGTAGAATTACCCACGAACAGGCCATAAGCGATCTTGAAGATGCCATGCACTCGTTCAAAAATGGGTTTACCACTATTCGGATTCCCCATTTGGCCGTCGCCTATTATTTGGAAGATACCGTTCAGAACATTCTGGGAATCATCTCCGGACTCAAGGCAAACATCAAGGTCATTTAGTCACAAAACTGGAACCTGCTGTCCTTTTTGGTCTCTTTGTACTCCAAGATGTTAATGATGATGGGATGTTCGCCGATGTTCTCCAGGTCGTTCACATAATTTTTGCCCCTGTACTCAAAATATTCCGTATCCCCAGGGTCCAACTTTACCATGTCTATTTTGCCGTTTCCGTACCGGGTAAGGGCCAATCCCCCCGTAGTACAGACCCAGCCGTAGTTGGTATTGTGCTTTCGAAAAGGAATCCGTTCGCCCGGGGCCAAGCATAGGTCCCAAAGCTTGACACTTTCATTCTCGAATACCAGTCTATTACTTAAAGAACTTGTTATATTTTGATGTAGCAACTCATCGATCTTCTCCTGCTCCCAAGGGTCAAAGTTGCCCACTGGGTTCAATTCCACACATTGCATTCTTATGAATTTTAGAAAATGGCGGCAAAAATACGCCATAACTTACTCAAATACAGATCAGTAAGAATGTTTAACGTATTTTTTACACTTCTTTCCCAAAAAGACGGTTCCATTGCCAATCCCATTATAAAAGCGCTACTTTTTTGGATTTTTAAAAACGGGCTCAGCCCAACCATCCTTCCCTGTCCAAACTTCTGTATTGGATGGCTTCCGAAATATGGTTCTGGTTGATGTTATCCTCGTTTTCCAAATCGGCAATCGTCCTGGACACCTTCAAGATTCGGTCATAGGCCCGTGCCGAAAGGTTCAGCCGTTGCATGGCGTTCTTCAGCAATTCCTTGGATGATTCACCCAAAGGGCAAAACTGTCGTATGTGCTTGGTGTCCATCTGCGCATTGTAATGGATGCCTTCCCATTCGGAAAATCGAGCAGTCTGAAGGTCCCTTGCCACCTCCACCCTTTTCCGGATGTCCATGCTACTCTCCCCTTTTCGTTCTTCGGAGAGTTTTTCGAAAGGCACTGGGGTCACTTCAATATGGATATCGATCCTGTCCAGCAACGGTCCGGATATCCTGCCCAAATAGCGTTGCATCTCCGCCGGGGAAGAAGTGACAGGAGCGTCGGGGTCGTTAAAATAGCCACCTGGACTAGGGTTCATGCTCGCCACCAACATAAAACTGCTGGGATAGGTGACCGTGTACTGGGCACGCGCAATAGTGACCTCCCTGTCTTCCATGGGTTGTCGCATCACTTCGAGGACTCTCCGCTCAAACTCGGGAAGCTCATCCAAGAAAAGTACGCCGTTGTGCGACAAGGAGATTTCCCCAGGCTGTGGATAACTGCCACCACCGACCAGGGCAGCACTACTAATGGTATGGTGCGGACTCCTGAACGGACGTTGGCTCATCAGCCCCTTGTTCCTCACCTTGCCCACCACACTGTGGATCTTGGTGGTCTCCAAGGCTTCATGCAAGGTCATTGGAGGCAAAATGGAGGGCAACCGCTTCGCCAACATGGTCTTTCCTGCTCCCGGAGGACCTATCAAAATGATATTGTGTCCACCGGCCGCAGCAATTTCCATACATCGCTTAATGCTCTCCTGGCCTTTTACATCGGCAAAATCGTACTCCGGAAAGTTGAGATGTTCATAAAACTCTTGGCGGGTGTCCACATAGGTTCGTTCCAAAGGGATTTCCAAATCAAAAAAGTCCATCACCTCCTTGATGTTCTCCACGCCATAGACCTCAAGGTCCTTTACAATGGCGGCCTCGCTGGCATTTTCCTTTGGAAGTATAAATCCTTTGAACCCTTCCTGTTGTGCCTTTATGGCAATGGGCAGGGCCCCTTTTATAGGTTGAAGACTGCCATCCAACGACAACTCGCCCATAATGATATAGCTTTGGATGCCCTCCGACTTGATTTGGCCCGAAGCGGCCAAAATGCCCAATGCCAGCGTAAGGTCGTAAGCGGAGCCTTCCTTTCTAAGGTCGGCCGGGGCCATGTTGATGGTTATCTTTTTTCCCGGGATCTTGTACCCATTGTTTTGGAGTGCGGCAGCTATGCGGTAATTGCTTTCCTTGATGGCGTTGTCGGGGAGTCCCACCAAATGATAGCCTATACCCTTGTCCACATTGACTTCCACTACCACAGTGGTCGCCTCAATGCCGAAAACGGCACTGCCATGAATTTTTATCAGCATTTGGAATTTTTGTCAAATAAGGGCAAAAAATAAGCAAAGCCTATTTACCAAAAGACCATTGATTGACAATAGCATGATTTGAATTGACGGATGCCACTTCTCAGTCCACGGATAGAAAAATCACTCTTTGGTGAAGGTGAGTACAGATTTGGCTTTTTCCTCGATTTCTTGTTTGTTCATCATCATTTTTCGGAACTCGCCCTTCACATACATTTCTGCTTGGTCCTTGTAATGTTTGCTGAACGGGTTCCCAGACTGTCCCGTGGGCAATATGCTGATGCTGTTCTCTATATCCGAGAAATCAACGATCCTTCGAGTGGATGGTCCGGAACTTACTTTGTAAAACCCAGTGCTGTCGTACGGAAAGGATAGGTTATTGATGACCTCACGGGTCCCTTCAACAGGAAATGGCCCCACATTGAAATACTTGCGAAGGGATTCTACTTGACCAATGGGATGTTGGTGTTCCAAGGTGTGTACCTTGTTCCAGGTCCATTCGCTTGGGTCTGCCCCAAAATCACTGACCAGAGACTCCCATGCATCTGCAAAGGATTTCATCACAATATCTTTCCGTGTTTCCACAACATCCTTGGTATGGACATTGTCCCACCATTTTCCACTTTCCATTTTGGCGCCCCATGCAATTTGTCGCTTGAAAATGTGTGTGGCCAAAAACTGGTTGAACATTTCCGTGCCCAGTTCGTCCTCCATGGTGTTTTTGACCATATAGTATTCGCTTCTGTGGAACAATGTGGGACTGGTGCTTGTCAACGTATATTCCCCGTTCCAATTCTCAAGGGAATCCACCAAAACCAACTGCTCTTGGGTCAAGAGGGAAACATCCAACAGTTTTATCAGTTCGGTCACCAATTGCGTGTTAACAGGAGAAGTCACGTCCAAGATCATCTCGGAAACGGCCTCTTTGTCCCAATTATCCTTGGCATCCAAAAGCTGCACGATCCTTCTTGCCCTGTTTTCGGGCAGATAATATCCGGGATACAGCATCCCTGCAATGGAATCGGGTTGGTTATTGGCCGAATAGACGTAGTTCCACGGCGGGTTCACTGCGCTTGGGTTTTCTGAAAAATCCAAATAGCGCAATGGTTCTTCCTTGCCCAAGGTGCCGTCCAAAATATACTTGGTGGACAAGCTGTCCGGCATTTGATAGAGTTTTGCCGTGGCCCACCAGCCTACGTTGCCCTCGGCGTCACCGTACATCACATTCAGCCCAGGGGCGTGTATCTTGGGCAGTGCTCTTTTGAATTCTTCCAGATTGGTGGCGTGGCTCAGCCCATAAAGGGCGTCCATCACCTCGTTCTTTGGCTTGGTGTATATCCACGACATGGACACGGATCTTTCCCCGGAAATTTGATCGGCAATTTGGTTCAACACAGGTCCGTGTTGCGTTTTTCGGTAGGTGAACGGCACATCTTTCCCATCTTTCACTTTGATGGTCTTGGTCACATATTCATATTCCTTCCAACCATCGGCGGTCTTGTATTTGGTGCTGTCGGATGGATGGGTTTCTTCGTAATAAAAATCAATATCATCATTTTCAAACATCGTCAGCCCGTACGCCAAATTCCTGTCGTGTCCCAATAGCGGAAATGGCACACCAGCCAAATGATAGCCATATTTTTCATAGGTGGGCGTACTGATATGCGCTTCGTACCATACGGATGGCTGGGCAAATCCAATGTGGGGGTCGTTGGCCAAGATCACCTTGCCGTTCTTGGTCTTCTGTGGGGCAATTACCCAACTGTTGCTCCCCTCAAACTGCGGAATTGGCAATTTTTCCAAAGCAGCCGTCACACTTGTTGTAATATTTGAAGCCAGCGAATCCGTGTTGATCCCTTTGTAGTTCTTGATCCAAACCGTTGAGGTATCGGAATCAATGATAAGCTCTCTCATGTATTCTTCGCCCAATTTGTCCTTCATGCTGGTGAGGAGAGGGTCTGTTTTGTGCGCCATCGCGAAACTGAAGGCCATGTAGCCCACTGCATTGTGAATGTCCTCCAAAGAAAATGGTTCCTTATCCAGACCTGTGAGGTAAAATTCAATCGGTGTGGAGCCTTGTTCAATGAATGCGTTGATACCGTCCAGATAGGCCTGGGAAAGAATCGCCGTTTTGCCGTTCCGGTCCATGTTGGCCACCGTTGCTGCCGAGTTGTCATCGATGCCCAAGGAAAGGAAAAACTTATCGGTTTTCAAAAGGTCTTTGCCAAATACTTCAGAAAGCCTGCCTTTGGCCACCCGTCTCAACAGTTCCATTTGCCACAAACGGTCCTGCGCATGCACATAGCCCAATGCCCTTAGGGCATCTTCTTCATTTTCCGCATAAATATGGGGGATTCCGTAGGTGTCATAAAGCACTTTGACCTCATTGGCCAATCCTGACAATGTCTTTTTCCCACTGTAATCAGGCTTGAGGCCGTTCAGGAAAATGGCAAAGCCAATGATGGTCAATAGGATCAACCCCGCAAGGACCAGAAGTACTTTTTTCAGTTTTTTCACTGCTCTTTCGGTTAAGCTAATTAGTAACCCTAAGGTAAAACTAATTTCCTGACCCCATTAAAAAAAGTAGAAGGACTTACCAATTATTTGTCCATGGAAAGATGGTGTTTTTCCAAGCCCGATCTTAGCCATTCCCCATAGGTTTCCACATCCACATATTGGACAGCGTCGTTCAAAATTTCAAGATTGGGGGAAAGTAACACGTAGTAGGGTTGCGAGGCCGCATTGAAATTGATGGTCTGGAAAGTCCCCCATTTTTGTCCCACGGTCTCAATGGCCTTTATCCGGCCGGAATCGTATTTGAAGTCAAACCTTTCTTCTTCGGGAAGTTCCTTTCTGTCGTCCACGTAGAGGGAAATCAGCACATATTCCTCCTTCAAAAGGGGATAGATGCTGCTGTGGCTCCATACATTTTCTTCCATTTTCCGACAATTAACACAGGCCCATCCCGTGAAATCAAGCAAAATGGGTTTGTTCACGGCTTTGGCATGAGCCACGCCTTCCTCAAAATCCTTGAAACAATCCAGTCCAAGCGGGCAATCGCTTTCGGTTTCGACCACACTGTAAAAATCCGGGGGCGGAAATCCGCTCAACAATTTCAAATGGGTCACTTGGAAAAGGCCCAATACCAGATACACCGAAAATGCCAAGCTCAATACGCCAAAGATTTTTCGGGTCGTGGTCAGTTTTTTCTTTGGACCATCATGGGGAAACCTGAAAACTCCAAACAGATAGAGGGTCATCAGTACGAAAAGCACTATCCAAATCCCCAAAAATATCTCCCGTTTCAATATGCCCCAATTGCCCACCAAATCGGCATTGGAAAGGAACTTGAAGGCCAGGGCCAGCTCCAAAAAGCCCAAAACGACTTTCACGGTAGTCATCCATCCGCCTGATTTGGGCAAGGAGTTCAACCAGGCCGGGAACATGGCAAACAACGCAAACGGCAAGGCCAAGGCCAAACCAAAACCGACCATTCCCGCCGTTAGGTTGGTGGCCACATTGCCCTCTGCCAACGTAGTGCTCCCCAACAATCCGCCCAAAATAGGTCCAGTGCACGAAAAGGACACTATGGCCAAGGTCAGCGCCATAAAAAAGATGCCCAATCCCCCTCCCACTTTGGACGAGGCGGAGTCCATCTTATTGGCCCAAGAGCTGGGTAGGGTCAGTTCGTAATAACCAAAAAATGAAAAGGCAAAAAAGACGAAAATGATGAAGAAGAACACGTTGAGCCAAACATTGGTGGCAATGGTATTCAGTATCTGCGAGTCCACCGAGTTGAACAAATGGAAGGGCAAACTCAGCAAAAAGTAAATCAAAACGATAAAAAATCCGTAGAGAACGGCATTTCCGATGCCCTTGGACTTGTTCTGCGATTGTTTGGTGAAAAAGGAGACGGTCAACGGGATCATGGGGAACACACATGGGGTCAGCAAGGCGATGAGCCCTCCTATAAAACCTAATCCAAAGATCACCCACAAATTGGATTTTCCTTCGGAATCCGTTTGTGCTTCTTGGTTCAAAAGGTGTTTGTTCTTCAGGTCCACTCGCAACGACTCGCCCAAGGCCAAACTCTTTTCATCCAACGATTTATCTTCGGTCACGAAACTGCTCCCATCCAAAGAAATCTGGAAAAGATGGTCCATGGGAATACAGACCTCCTTACAGATCTGGTAAAACAGGTTCACCGAAATCTGGTTGACCTCCGGGTTGAGCAGTTTGATCTTTTGGGTGAAGATGGCCTCTTTCTTGAAGAAAGTCTCATCCACTTCAAAAATGTCACTGTACTCGGTGATGGTCTCGCTTTCCTCAGTTTTACCTACGAGTTCGTAGTCCTCCCCTGCTTTTTCAAAAGTGAATTCACTGGGCAGCGAACCTCCTTCGGCCGTGTATTGGGAATAGACGTGCCATCCGTCCATAATCTTTCCCGTGAAGACCAGCTCATATTCCGTATCGGATATTTTATGGACTTCGTGACTCCAAACGGCGGGGTTGGCATCTGTTTGGGAAAACAAGGAAAAGTTGATGAAAAAAAGTGCTGAAAAAAGTAATGCTGTTCTCATGTAGCCAGTGTAATCTTTACTATGTGTCGGGTCGAATCCTCGACCTTGAAACGTTCATCCGCCCTTTTGCCCACCACCCAAACAATTTCGTTGTCCGAGCAAAGCAGCCATTGTTTTTCCTTTGATATGACATCCATTTTCTCGTCCTTGAAAAATTTGGACAGTTTTTTCTTCCCCTGCATACCAAAAGGATAAAAATAGTCGCCTTTTTCCCAATTTCTTAACACCAACGGGAAGTTTAACTTTTCCTTATCGATAAAGATGGTGTTCTGCCCTAATTTTTCAATGCTTTTAACGTTTTCCAGACTTAATTTGAGAGGCAAATTTGGCTGTTCTTCATTTTCAAAGATCAAATATGATCTTTTTGGTGCGCCCTCCAATTCTGAAAGAATCAATTGCTGCCTATCCTTCACCAATTTGTGGGTCTTGGAAACCACTTCCTTCCCGCTCATGGCCGTCAAAAGGTGGTTTACATCGTCCCATTCCGTAAAACCGTATACTTTAAATAGTTCATACAAATAAGCTGATGTGGGCTCTAAACGCTCCAACTCCCCGATATCGATAGTAATACTTCCGCCATTTTCCACAAAAAGCTTTGCTTTGATCGTCTGGATATGGTTGTCCACCAAATTATGGGTCTGGAGCAGATGGGATTGGGTCCTAATAAAATTTTGGAGAAACGTAGGGTGCAGCTCCTTCAGTTTGGGCAGCACTTCGTGCCTTATCTTGTTGCGAAGATATTTGTTGGTGGCATTGCTGCTGTCCTCCCGCCATTGGATGTGTTCAGACTGGGCATATGCCATCACTTCTTCCTGTGAAAAGACAAGTAGGGGGCGGACTGTTTTTCCGTTCACTTCGGGAATTCCCAAAAGGCCTTCGATGCCCGTGCCCCGGGAAAGATTGATGAGGAAAGTCTCCAAGTTGTCATCGGCGTGGTGGGCCGTCACCAAAAAATCAAAGCCCTCTTTTTCCAATACCTCTTGAAACCACTGATAGCGTAGATCCCTTGCCGCCATTTGAATGGAACCCCGGTTGTTCTCCGCATAGGTTTCCGTGTCGAAACGTTTTACCAAGACCTTTACACCCAACTCATCTGCCAACCTACGCACAAAATCCTCATCCCCATCACTTTCTGTACCGCGTAGTCCAAAATTGCAATGGGCCAAAGCCATGTCCATCCCCAATTTTTGGCATAAATGGGCCAAAACCACACTATCCACTCCCCCACTACAGGCCACCAACAACCGCTTTCCCTTCAAGAAAGGCAAATTGTTGTCCACATGCATTTTGAACTTTTCCAGCATACGACAAAAATACGATTCGTTATTGAGTTATTGGGTTATTCAGTTACTGAGTTACTGAGTTATTTAGTTATTGGAATTTGGCGGTTGATGTTTGTATTTTTGGCGAAGATTCGTGGGATTCGTGTCACTGTAGAAGAAACACCCCTAAAGTCCCCTCAAGGGGACAGTTGTTCTTATCCATCTTCCAACAGCAACTTTTTTTATTACGTTATTTAGTATTGGTTTCTACATCTAGAGTCTTGGCTCCTGTTTCTAGTTTCCAAGTATTTGGAACTTGAACTTAAGTTTGATTCGAGAATTCGTATCACTCTGGAAGAAACACCCCTAAAGTCCCCTACCTGCATTTCGACAGCCCTTCGACTGCGCTCAGGGTGACAGCTCAATGACCTCGGCAGGCAGGTCTCAAGGAGACAGTTGTTCTTGTTGCTTGAAGTTTGAATTTGAACTTAAGCCTGAAACCCCAAACCTCTAACCTTAAACCTCTTCATCCAATACACTTCGCATGGCCCTGGCCTTCAACAAGCATTCCTGATATTCCATTTCGGGGTCGGATTTTGCGGTGATGGCACTTCCCACGGAATAGGAAACGAACCTGTTCTTTTCGTTGTACAAAATGCTCCGTATGACCACATTGAAGTCGAAATTGCCCTCTGGGTCGAAATAACCCACTGCCCCACTGTACAGACCTCGTTTGGTCTCCTCCAATGTTTCGATGATCTTCATGGCCGATATCTTCGGTGCACCGGTCATACTGCCCATCGGAAAGGTTTCCGTTATCAAATCAACAGGGTTTACGCTTGAATTCACTCTTGAAGTGATGGTTGAGATCATCTGGTTTACTTGTTTGTATCCATAAACTTTACACAGTTCTTCAACCTCAACACTTCCTTTTATGGCACTTTTGGAAAGGTCGTTCCGCACCAGATCCGTGATCATGATGTTCTCCGCCCTCTCCTTTTCATCTTGGGCCAGTTGTTCCCGTATGCGCAGATCGTCGTCAGCATCCTTTCCTCGTGGCGCAGTGCCCTTTATGGGCTGGGAAATTACTTTCTCGCCCTGTTTTCTCAAATACCGCTCCGGGGAGGCGCACATCAAATACCTTTCGCCCAAGCGCATATAGGCCGCAAACGGGGGTTCGGATATGGAATTCAGCTTTTTATAGGTCTCCAAAGGCGCTATTTGAACGTCTTGGTCATAAAACTCCTGACAAAAATTGGCCTCATAAATATCCCCGCGATGGATGTGTTCCAAAAAACGGTTCGCTTTTTCAAAATAGGCATCTTTGTGGATGCGCATCTTTATGGGAACGGGGGAAGTATTGCTGTTACTGGTGTCATCTTCGCCCATCAACGAGACGATAGCTTCAAAATCCTTTTCGATGTCATCCGCACCTGCTTCCAAATACAGAAACCGGAGTTGGTCCCCATCCAGTATGATGATTTTGAGGGGCTGAAAAAAATACAGGTCCGGGAACCCAATACCATCCACATTGTGGGAGTCCAAATCCTCCAACTGGTTTTTCAGGTCGTATGAAAAATACCCGAAGAGCCAGTCCGATTGGTGTGCAAAATGTTTCCTGAGCTCCTCCAAACCGGAAAATTCCCTGGATCTGCCCACAGCCAGACAGGCTTCGAAGGAAGAATAATTGCCACGATGCCCGTTGCTGTCCAACCACACCACGTTGGTGTAGTTCTTGGACCATTCCAAAAGGGCGTTTTTACTTTGTAAAGGTGGTGTTATTTTAAAGGAACGCTGTGTACGCAATGCCCATTATTTTAACGAGTCCAAAAAGGTTTGGAGTGCCTTTTGGTGCTCTGCTTTCAAGGATTCGTCCAAAATCCCGTCCTCACTGAAATTGTCATAAAATGAGGGCAGGGAAAACGTAGCGATGATTTCGGCACCAAACCTGGGCAATAAATTTTCGATGACTGCCAAGGAACCCATGCCCCCTCGCTTACCCCCCGAAGTGGACATGAGGAGCACCTTTGTCCCCTCCAAAAATTTTCGGTCCAAACGCGACAACCAATCCAAAAGGTTCTTGAAATAGGCCGATGGGTTGCCGTTATGTTCGTTCACGGAGAGTATAAGCCCATCCGCTTTGCGGATGTTCTCCTTAAATTCTACCAAAGCATTGGAATATCCATTTTGTTTTTCATCATCCTCACTGAAGATGGGAAAAGGATGGTTGGCCATGTTCAATACACGAACATCATGACCTTCCACCAAAGTTGTGGTATATTGTACAAGTTTGAAATTAATGGATGTTGAAGAATTGCTTCCGGCAAATGCCAAAATCGCTGCCATAGAAAAAAATCGTTGATTGTTTCGCTAAAATACCCCAATTGGGGCAGAGTTGTGAGTATTTTGTATAATTTTGGCGCGGAAAGCATCCAAAGTACTTGCAAAACAAGTATATAGGAAGAGATCAAACCGAATGACAGCTAAGACCAACAGGTTATTTTTTGTAGATGCCATGCGTGCCTGGGCCATATTGATGATGCTCCAAGGGCATTTTATCGACGGGCTTTTGGAACCTGCCTTTAGAGATCTTAACAATGGTACCTTCCGTATTTGGCTCTATTTCCGTGGAATCACCGCACCTGTTTTCTTTACGGTTTCCGGGTTTATTTTTACGTATCTGCTCATCCGGGTGCCCCAAAAAGGGATGGACAATCCAAGGGTGACCAAGGGCATTCGTCGCGGACTTCAACTCGTTTTTATTGGCTATTTGTTGCGTTCCAATCTTTTTGGATTGCTCAAAGGGGAGATTTATCCCTCTTTCTACTTTGTGGATGTACTGCACTGCATAGGGCTTTCCATTTTGGTCTTGATCGGGATCTATCTACTGACCATCAACAAAAAAAAGCACGTTTTCCCATTGGTACTGTTGGGCATTACCGTGGTCCTTTTCCTGTTTGAACCACTTTACAAGCAGTGGTCATTTTCCTTTTTACCTGAATTCATCGCCAATTATTTCACCAAAGCCAACGGCTCTATATTTACTATCATCCCATGGTTGGGATATGCCACTATCGGAGCTTTTATCTCCATTATGTTCCTGAGGTTCAAGGAGTACAAATACCTCTACCCTGCGGCCATTGCCATTTCGCTGGGACTTGGTGCCGTTTTGTGCTACGCATTGTCACCAACCTTCCTTGCCATTTACGAATGGACCGGAATGGAACTTTTCAACTTGCTGCAGATCAACAACTACCTATTCATCCGATTGGGCAATGTATTTGTGGTATTTGCCATTTTTATGTTGTTTCGACGGTTCATCAACAACCGCACTATCCTGAATATTGGATCTAGCACCCTTTCCATCTATGTGATCCATTACGTGCTGCTCTACGGGAGTTTGACGGGATTGGGACTCTATCGGTTCTTTCACCACTCGCTGAGCCCTTCCGTGGCCATAACCGGAGCAGTGCTTTTTATGTTCGTTTGCACCTTTTTGGCACTGAAGTATAGCCAATACGAAGAGGATATCAAATCCAGTATTGCTTGGGCTTGGGATTCTGCGAAGAAACAAACGCTCGAAATCAAGGACATTTCAGTTTCCATACTGAAGGAACTACTGTCCAGGGCAGGGCTGGTGCTCAAAAGACTCTTTCGCACCGTAAAAGGTTGATTCCAATAAAAAAGGCATCCAATCCTAAGACCGAATGCCCTTTTATCTTTTTATTATCCATTGACTAGCTATGTAGCGACCTTTTGTCCGTTGCATCCAAGGCAGCTTCCTTGACAGCTTCGGCATAGGTGGGGTGTGCGTGGCTCATTCTTGCAATGTCCTCGGCAGAAGCCCTGAATTCCATTGCGGTAACGGCCTCTGCGATCAAATCGGCACAACGTGCTCCCACCATGTGGACGCCCAACACCTCATCGGTCTTTTTGTCCGCCAATATTTTCACAAATCCGTCCAAGTCCATACTGGCACGTGAGCGACCCAATGCCCTCATCGGAAACTGGCCCACTTTGTAGTCCACGCCTTCATCCTTCAACTGCTCCTCGGTCTTGCCCACAGCGGCCACTTCCGGCCACGTATAGACGACCCCTGGAATCAGGTCATAATTGATATGCGGTTTTTGTCCAGCCAAGATTTCGGCTACCAAAACGCCTTCTTCTTCGGCCTTGTGTGCCAACATGGCCCCTTTGATCACATCCCCAATTGCGTAAATGTTGGAGACGTTGGTCTGTAGGTGGTCGTTCACCGCTACCCTGCCCCTATCGTCCAGTTTCACGCCGGCCGCTTCAAGGTTCAATCCATCGGTATAGGGCCTACGACCCACACAGACCAAGCAGTAGTCGCCGGTCAATACCACTTCCTCTCCCTTTTTGTCGTCTGCCTTCACAATGACTTCTTTTCCTTTGCGTTCCACTGCTTTTACTTTGTGGGACAGGTTGAAGGCCATCTTTTGCTTTTTCAGCACTTTCATCAATTCTTTGGAAAGGGCGGCATCCATGGTGGGGATAATGCGGTCCATATATTCCACAACGGTCACTTCGGAACCAAGACGTTTATAGACTTGGCCCAATTCCAGACCGATGACCCCTCCTCCGATAACGATCAGGTGTTTGGGGATTTCCTTCAACTTGAGTGCTTCGGTGGATGTGATGATACGTTCCTTGTCCAGTTGGATGAACGGCAAGGTGGAGGGTTTGGATCCCGTAGCAATGATGATGTTCTTTGCCTCGATGGTTTCCGTTTTTCCGTCTTTTTCAATGTTAATGTGGTTGGCATCCTTGAAACTTCCGAGTCCGTGGTGGATATCTATCTTGTTCTTGCCCATCAAAAACTCGATACCCTTGGTGTTCTGCTCCACGACATCCTCTTTGCGGGCGATCATCTGCTTTAGGTTCACCTTTACTTCCCCGGGAATATCGATCCCGTGCTCGGCAAAATGCTTTATGGCATCCTCGTAGTGGTGAGATGAGTCCAAAAGGGCCTTGGATGGAATACAGCCCACATTGAGACAAGTGCCTCCCAAGGTATTGTACTTTTCAATGATTGCAGTTTTCATTCCCAATTGGGCGCATCTAATCGCTGCCACATAGCCTCCGGGGCCCGAGCCAATAACAGCTACATCATATTGATTCATATTGTATGGTTTGTAAGGATAATCCGTTCTTCAAAAAACAGTTGTAAAAATACGAATGTTTTTTCGTTGGAACGTCGGGATGAGGAAAGTTTCGGGTTTGAGGATGAAAGGTGAATGGTCAAGGGGTAAAGGTTAACCTATTTACAATGAACAGTAATCAATGACCAATAACAGAATAGTCAGGTCATCCAGAGCAACTGTCCCCCTGAGGTGACTTTAGGGGTGTTTTCATAAAGCGGACACGAATGTCACGAATTATTCGAATCAATGTTCGGATTAAAGACGTCAGATATCAGAAGCTAGACTTCAGATAATCGAAAAATCCAAATAATCAGTAATCAGCAGTCTTTTTTCTTTTCTCTTGGTTCTTTTGTCCACCAAACAAAATAGCGTTAGGCCAAGATTAATAATTCACATACTCCACAATCTCGAGACCGTACCCCACCATTCCCACGCGACGGGTCTGTCCGGAATTGCTCAACAAGCGAATCTTGGAAATGTTGAGGTCGTGCAGGATTTGTGCCCCGATCCCAAAATCCTTGGCGTCCATATCAATTTTTGGGGCCTTGTGGATACCCTGGGCCTGTAGCTTTTTCAATTCCGACAGACGACTCAAAAGATTGGTGGACTGGTTGCTCTGGTTGATGAAGATCATGGCACTCTTTTCCTCGGCATTGAGCACATCGAACATCCGTTGCAACGTTTCATCGGGATTGTTGGTCAAGGTGCCGAGCATATCGTTGTTCACCAAAGTGGAATTGATCCGGGTAAGAACGGGTTCACCAGATTTCCAACTTCCCTTCACTAAGGCAATATGCACTTGCTCGTTCGTGGTCTGTTGGTACGCGCGAAGCCTGAAATCACCAAATCGGGTCTTGATGTCAAAGGCTTCCTTGAGTTCTATCAAACTGTCGTGCTCCATCCGATAGGCAATCAGGTCTTCGATGGAAACAATCTTCAGATCAAATTTTTTGGCCACTTCCATAAGTTCCGGCAGGCGAGCCATGCTGCCATCCTCGTTCATGATTTCAACAATGACCCCTGCAGGTTCCAATCCAGCCAATCGGGCAAAATCTATGGCGGCCTCGGTATGTCCCGTACGTCGCAAAACCCCGCCCTCCTTGGCGATAAGGGGAAAAATATGTCCTGGCCTTGCCAGTTCATGGGGTTTCGTGGAAGGGTCTGTCAGTGCCAAAACGGTCTTGGCCCTATCCGCAGCGGAGATTCCGGTCGTGACGCCATTCCCCCTCAAGTCCACGGAAACGGTAAAAGCGGTTTCCAAAGGATCCGAATTGTGGGTCACCATCTTGTGAAGTCCGAGTTCCTTGCATCTTCCCTCGGTGAGGGGTGCACAGATGAGGCCCCGGCCATGGGTTGCCATAAAATTGATCATCTCAGGGGTGATCAGCTCTGCTGCTGCCAAAAAATCGCCCTCATTTTCCCGGTTTTCATCATCCACTACAATAATGACCTTGCCCTGACGGATGTCCTCAATGGCTTCTTCTATGGCGTGCAGTTGTATTTTTTTATCCTTGGCGACCATCATTCTTCAGAATCTTTTTTCTTCTTTTTAAATATCGATTTTATGCGATCAAAAATATGACCAAACCCAAACAGTCCTTTGTCGGCCGTGGCCCTTTTGGTGAGCGAAACGCCCAAGGGCAACATGATCAGGGTGGACAGCCAAGCCCCTATGGCAGGATGTATGTTGCCTTCCTTGGCATAGTTCCCCGCAAATACCCCGATGAAATAATAGGCCAAAAATAAGATAATGGCAATGACCATGGGCAATCCAAGCCCTCCTTTTCTGATGATGGCACCCAACGGGGCCCCCACAAAGAATAGGATGATACAGGAAAGTGCCAGGGCATATTTTTGGTGGAGGGACAGGATGTGGCTGTTGTAGAACTTGTACCTGCTCTGCAGTTCGTCCTTTTTGGCCGTTACGGTGCTCATGATGCCCGAAACGGAATTTTTTGCATTCTTCACCACCTGTAGCCGTTGCCATTCCTCAAGATGGTCCAATAGGCCTTCAATGTCCTTGATGGAATCCTTTTGAATCTTTTTCTTCTTCTGGTCTTCTGTCTGGATGAGTTCCAGTTTGGGATTTTCTGCCTTTTGGAGATTTTTTTTGGGAAGTACGGGAAAGGCCCCCATACGGTTGACGATGTTCTTTGAGAAGGCTTCCACCTTTTCAAGATTGTTTTCGCGAAGGGAGTCGATATCCTTGATCAATCGGCTCACGTTCTTCATCTTGTTGGTGGTGATGTTCTGGTCCTCCTCCATATCCTGATCGTTCAGTTCGGAGATGTCAATATTGATGGTGTAGGTCTTAAAATCCGCTTTGGCAAAGGGTTTTTTGCGCTGCTCCTTCGGGTCCTTGGAATCCAGTTCCTCATAATAGTTGCCATCTTTCAGCACCAATTGGATGATATCGGATTCCTCGCTGCTGATGAGTTCGCCGGATTTGGCCTTGATGACCGTGTTGTTGATGTTCTGGTCGGTCTTTCTGTGGATGATCACATTGTCCAAAAACCGGTCTTGCTCCCCATATTTTTTGTCCACCTTGATGTTCATGCCCTCCCCAGTGCCCTCAAAATCACTGAAAACCCCTTCGGTGATGGCCGCCGCAGGCTTTACTTTGGCTATGTTCCTCCTCAGGTTGAACATTTTCTGCTCGGATTTGGGGATCACATTGTTCGCAAAGAAAAAAGTGACCACGCCCAAAAACAGCACAAAAACAATAAGGCTGCGCATGCCGCGCTGCAATGAGATGCCAGAGGCCTTCATGGCCGCGAACTCATAATTTTCGGCAAAGGTGCCAAAAGTGAGGATGGAGGACAGCAATACCGTTAAGGGTAGCACCTTGTCGATCAGAGTAGGTATAAAATAAAAAATGAACTTGGCAATGATGACAATGCCAAGCCCTTTTCCCGCCAAATCATCGATAAAAAGCCATATTCCCTGAAAAATGAATATGACGATCAGGATGAAGAAGGAACTGAAAAAATTGTATAGAAACCTTTTTAATATATACTGGTCTAGTATTTTCAATGTCTAGTTTCTTGTGATATAATACCCTTTGTCCTCGTATTTTTTCTCGTTAAAGGTAAACATAGCCCCCGAAATGGGTTGGTCGGTTTTGAAAGAATTAACGGTAATGGTGGTCTTTGTGCCATTGTTGCCCGTTTGTATGAGCTTGTAGATGTGCTTGGTCTGCGTGTCGATACCCAAAAGGATCGATTTGATCTCGGTATTGGAATCAATAGGGGTCAACTTTACATATTGGATTTTTCTCCCGCCCACATTTTGTTCGATGTCCCATTGGTAGTTGTGCCCCGTCTTGTAGAAGGTCAACATTTTTGATGGGCTCACATTGTCGTCCTCCTCGTTCACGTCCTCAATGGTGACTTCCTCGTTCTCGGGAACGATGGTATATACCTTTTTGCCATCGTAGAGCTGTTGCGCACCCAGATAGTTCAAAACGTATTTTTCACCACTTAAGGTAACATTGCCATTGGTGTCCTGTTTCAGGTCGGCCTCTGTATTTTCAATGGTGGACTGAAAATCGATATAGATGTTCTTGTAGGATTTCACCTTGTTGTACACTTCGTCCAAAAGTGCCTTGGCCTTATCGGAACCCTGTCCGTATGAAAAAACTGCCGAAGCAAAAAGTGCGATAAAAAGAATATGTTTCTTGATCATGGTCTTATTTTGATTCATTTTCTAAAAATTGTTCCAAAGAATAAATATCTGGGATCAACACCTGTCGTGCCTTGCTGCCCTCGAAAGGTCCCACAATTCCAGCGGCCTCCAATTGATCGATGATTCTTCCGGCCCTGTTGTATCCCAATTTTAATTTCCGCTGGATAAGGGATGCCGAACCTTGCTGCGCCGTTACGATGACTTCTGCGGCCTCGCGGAACATATCGTCCCTTTCCGAAATATCATAATCAATACCTGTGCCAGAATCTTCACCGACATATTCGGGAAGCAAATGGGCTTCGGGATAGGCACGTTGGGAACCGATGTATTCTGTGATCTTGCCCACCTCGGGCGTGTCCACAAAGGCACATTGCAAACGGGTAACATCGTTTCCTTGTGTGTAGAGCATGTCCCCACGGCCGATAAGTTGGTCGGCTCCTTGGGCGTCCAAAATGGTGCGGGAATCTATTTTTGAGGTCACTCGGAAAGCAATCCTGGCCGGGAAGTTGGCCTTGATGATCCCCGTGATCACGTTCACCGAAGGTCTTTGCGTGGCAATGATCAAGTGGATGCCAATGGCCCGTGCCAACTGTGCCAATCTGGCAATGGGCGTTTCCACTTCCTTGCCCGCTGTCATGATAAGGTCAGCAAACTCATCGATCACCAAGACGATATAGGGCAAAAACTTGTGTCCGTCATTGGGGTTGAGCTTCCGCGCCTTGAACTTTACATTGTATTCCTTAATGTTCCTCACCATAGCCGTTTTCAACAGCTCGTAGCGGTTGTCCATTTCAATACAGAGCGAGTTCAGCGTATTGATGACCTTGGTGTTGTCCGTTATAATGGCCTCGTCCGAGTCGGGCAATTTGGCCAAAAAGTGGCGCTCGATTTTATTGTAGAGGGTAAGTTCCACTTTTTTGGGATCCACAAAGATAAACTTTACCTCTGCTGGGTGTTTTTTATAAAGTAAAGAGGTGATCACTGCGTTCAATCCCACGGACTTACCCTGACCCGTGGCCCCTGCCATGAGCAAGTGGGGCATTTTGGCAAGGTCCACCACAAAGGTTTCATTGCTGATGGTCTTCCCGAAGGCGATGGGCAGCTCCATTTCCGCTTTCTGGAACTTGTTGGAGGCGATGACCGACCTCATGGAGACCACCGTGGCCTTTTTGTTGGGCACTTCGATACCCACCGTTCCCTTTCCTGGTATGGGGGCGATGATCCGGATACCCAATGCCGCCAAGGAGAGGGCGATATCGTCCTCTAGGTTTTTGATCTTCGAAATACGGATTCCCGCTTCGGGCACTATCTCATAAAGGGTCACCGTTGGGCCGATGGTGGCCTTGATTTGCGCAATGCCGATCTTGTAGTTTTTCAGGGTGCTGACAATGCGGTTCTTGTTCTCCTCCAGTTCTTCCTGGTTGATGGTGATGCCGCCCGATGCCCCATGGTCGTCCAGCAGTTCCATGGGAGGGAACTTATAATTTCCAAGTTCCAATTTCGGGTCGAACTCCCCAAAATCCTTCACCAGTTTGGCCGCTTTCACCTCGGTTTCCTCCTCCATTGGGGTTTCTTCCACAGTCAGGTCAATATCGGATTCTTCCTCTTCTGGAAGGTTCACATCGAGCCCTGCTGCACTTTGGAGTGGCGGAATATCTTTTTTATGGGTATAGGTGTCCACTTTTTCCGGTGCTGGGTCGTCCATCTTCAATTCGATACCCCCATCTTCATGCTCTATATAATCCTCTTTATCTGCACTTGTGGTCGTTTCTTGAAAATCGGATTTTATCTTTTCCCTTTGGGAACGGAAGAAATTGGCAAAGCCTTCGGGGGTGAAGTTGAACAACCGTACCAAAATCACCATCAACACGAACAACAATATCAGGAACACCCCAATTTTGCCCGTATAGTCCTGAAGAAAATCATTCATCTCGAAACCAATGAGTCCGCCCAAGAGAGGAAAGTCGGCTGCGAAGAAGCCCAATGCAACGGACAGCCAAATGACGCCCGTGAGGCCCCATACCCATTTACCGATAAGCCCTTTGGCCTCCAGTCCCAAAAAGAGGTAGAGTCCTGTTACGGCCAACAACAAAGGAAAAGCGAAGGAAGCGAGCCCAAATCCTTGGTACATGAAAAAATGGCTCACACTGGCCCCGAACTTGTTCAGTAGGTTGCTGGCCTCTGCGTTCCGGTTCGCGAATTCGGACAGCATGCTCTGGTCTTCCTGCCATGTAAAATAGAACGACATGAAGGAGAAGAAGAGCGCAATGCTGAGAACGATCAAAAGACTTCCAAAAATGATCTTGTTCTGCTTGGAGGGCCTAAGCGAGATTTTCTTCTTGGTAGTTGCAGTCTTGGATTTTGATGTGGTCCTTTTCTTTGCCATCAATGGTTTTTAATTCGGGGCTAAGTTACAAATTTACGTACTCCAACATTCCTTGGACGTTTTTATAGCAGCTTGGGGATATAGATGATGAGTCCGATGATACTGGCAATGACGGACACGATCATCACGGCCCCGGCCGAAATATCTTTGATCAGACCAATTTTCGGGTCCCTTTGGGGCTGGATATAGTCCGATAGTTTTTCGATGGCCGTGTTGACTGCCTCTACCCCCATGACCATCCCTATGGACAATAATTGTACAATCCATTCGGTACTGGAGATTTCGAAAAAGAACCCAGCGGCCGTCATCAAAAGTGCGATAAAAAACTGGATCTTGATGCTGGCCTCCGTCCTCAGGAGCAGGAACATGCCCTTTAGGGCATAGCCTACACTGCGGATCCTGTTCTTCAAGAAAGATTCCCTAGGCATCCATCAACGCTTCAAGCGCAGCTTTGTAGTTAGGTTCGTCCACCGTTTCGGAAACCTGCTCGGAATGGATCACCTTGCCGTTTTCGTCCAATACCACAACGGATCGGGACAACAACCCTTGCAATGGGCCATCCACAAACGTCACATTATACGATGTGCCAAAATTACCGTCCCTGAAATCGGAAAGGGTCTCCACTTTGTCTATGCCTTCGGCTCCACAGAAACGGGCTTGGGCAAACGGAAGATCTTTGGAGATGCACAATATTTTGGTATTGTCCAATTCTGCGGCCTCTTGGTTGAACTGACGGACCGACTGTGCGCAGGTCCCAGTGTCCACACTGGGAAAAATATTGAGTACCACCTTTTGTCCTTTGTAATCCGAGAGGGATACAGTGGAAAGGTCGTTCTTTACCAACTTAAAATCAGGGGCTTGGGAACCATTTTCAGGAAGGTTGCCAAGTGTGTGTATTTCATTTCCTTTGAGGGTGACTGTTGCCATGATCTATTTTTTGTTTGAGGGTCAAAAATACTCAAAAAAAACCTTCCTTCGGGTGGCCGTACCATGTTGTTGATAAAAATGACACCTCTTGAAAAATGGCTGTTTCGGAGAGCATCTATTGGGTCAACTGCTTGATCTTGATCTTGAACGCGGCGAACAGCAAGGTCATGAAAGGGCTCAGCCAGTTGAAGATGGCATAAAAGAAGTATTCCCCGACACCTACACCGAGCACCCCACTATGGTAGGCGCCGCATGTATTCCAGGGCACCAATACCGAGGTGACCGTTCCTGAATCCTCCAAGGAACGGCTCAGGTTCTCTGGGGCCAATCCACGTTCGGCATAGGCCTTGGAGAACATTTTACCAGGGACCACAATGGCCAGATACTGGTCCGAAGCGGTGATGTTCAGCGCCAAACAACTGCCGACGGTGCTTGCAAAGAGACCGAAGGTGGTCTTGGCCAATTTGAGAAGGGATTCGGTAATGCGTTCCAGTGCTCCGATGCCGTCCATGATACCTCCGAAGACCATGGCACAGACGATGAGCCATATCGTGCCCAACATGCCCGACATTCCGCCCGAAGAGAAAAGATCGTTCAGTGCAGGGTCGTTTGTGGCTATCTGGGTATCGACTGTGATGGCGTTCAAAACTCCCTTGTATGCAGATTCGAAGGTCAATTGGGAACTTCCACCTATGGTGGCGACAATGTCCGGCTGAAAAATAAGGGCAAACAATCCGCCCAACAATGTCCCAACAAGCAGGGCCATCAAAGGTGGTGCCTTTTTTACGATCAACAGGATAACGGCCAAAGGCACCAAAAAGAGCCATCCATTAATATTAAAGGTAGCACCGATATTCGTTAAGATGGAACTGGTGTCCGCATCACCTGTTGTGTCAATGGTAAAGCCCATGATGATAAATACCACAAGAGTGATGATGATGGTCGGGGTCGTGGTCAGGGCCATGTACCTGATGTGCGAGAACAGGTCACCACCCGCCATGGCCGGGGCCAGATTGGTGGTGTCGCTCAAGGGGGACATTTTATCCCCGAAATAGGCACCCGAAAGCACCGCTCCGGCAGTCATGCCCAGTGAAATGCCCAGGGCGTCACCGATACCGATGAGCGCAATGCCCACGGTGGCCGAAGTGGTCCAGCTACTGCCCGTGGCCACGGAAATGATGGCGCAGATGATCACGCAGGCCGCCAAAAATATGGTAGGGTTCAGGATCTGTAGTCCGTAATAGATCATGGCGGGAATAATGCCGCTCACCAGCCACGTGCCCGAAAGGGCGCCCACCATGAGGAGAATGAGCAATGCCCCTGTGGTGGAACGGACATTTTCCGCCACCTCGTCGATCATTTGTTCGTAGGAGACCTTATTGAAAAAACCAACGATGGCCGCCACTGCTCCGCCCATCAACAAGATAAATTGATTGGAACCGCTCAGTGCATCATCCCCAAAAACAAAGACATTGTAGGCCAACATCGCCACGAGGGCAAAAACAGGGATGAGTGCTTGGAAAATGGTGAGGTTTTTGTCCTCTACAATGTGTTCGTCTTCCCTGTACTTTGGTTTTTCCTCTTTGTTTGGCATATGGTCTGGGTTTGTTAAAAGGTAATATTACGATTTTGAACCCTGTTCTCCAAAAACATAATTTTTCCGTTCGGTCAGAAATCTGCTAAAAAGTACAAGTGCAAGTTTCAAGTACAATTGTAGGTTTTGGGTTAAAGGGTCAAGGGTTAAGGGTTAAGGGGAAAATCCAATTTACAATGAACAATTATCAATAACCCAATTGGCAGACCCCCCAGCACAACTATCCCCTTGAGGCCTGCCTGCGGCAGGCAGGAATTTCACGAATTGACACAAATTACTTCCGACTCCTGACTTCGGACTTCAAGCTCCAAGCTCCAAAAACCCAAATTCCAAATTCCAATAACCAAATCACCAAGTCTATCCTCTATGGTCTATTTTCCAATGTCTCTTTTTCAGATAATTCCCAATTGCTCCATACAGCTCCGCATGGACAGATAGGTCTTGTGGATGTCATTGTCCAAACCAATGGAGAATCGGATAAGGCCTTGTGATAGCCCGAGTGCTTCCTGCTCTTCCAAAGGAATCTCCGAGGAAGTGGATGTGCCCGATGCACTGAACAAGGTTTTGTAGAACCCCAGACTTACGGCCAAATAGCCCAACTTTTTCTCTTGCATGAGTTCCATCAGCGCATTGGCCCGGTCCACGGAACCCACATCCATGGTGAGCATGCCACCAAACCCATACTCATCGTTCATCTGTGCCTTCATGAGTTGGTGTCCGGGGTGGCTCTCCAAACCGGGGTATACCACTTTGAGTCCGTCCTTTTCAAACTTTTCGGCCAGATAATGGGCATTTTCACTGTGCTTTTTGATGCGGATGTGAAGCGTGCGCATGTTTTTCAGGATGGAAGCGGCCCGCAAACTGTCCAGCGTACTGCCCAAGAGCATTCCTGCTCCATTGTTCACGTCTTTCAGACTGAGGCAAAAATCCTTTGGTCCACAGACAGCACCCGCCACACAATCGCTAGTCCCGTTGATGAACTTCGTAAGGCTGTGCACTACGATATCGGCACCCAATTGGGCCGCGTGTATAGTGAGTGGGGAGAACGTATTGTCCACCACCAGGGGCATAGTGTTCTTTTTGGCGATTTTAGACAGCGAAGGAATATCGGCAATTTCCAACAGCGGATTACTGACGGCCTCACAATAGATCATTTTGGTTTTCGGGGTGATGGATTTCTCGACCGTATCCAAATCGGTAATGTCCACAAAGGACACCGAGATGTTGAATTTCTTCACAAAATTCTTCAAGAAAGCATAGGTGCCGCCATAGATGGTCCTGCTACAGACGATGTGGTCGCCGGAATCACAAAGCTGTAATATCACTGCCGTGATGGCACCCATTCCACTGGCATAGACATTGGCGGATTCGGTTCCTTCCAACTGGGCCATCGCTTCCCCCAGATATAAGTTGGACGGGGAAGAGTGACGGCTGTACAAATAGCAACCCTCCGTGTTTCCCTCAAAGGTGTCGAACATGGTCTTTGCCGACAGAAAAGTGTAGGCGGAAGAATCTGATATGGAAGGGTTTACCCCTCCGAATTCACCAAAATATTGAAGGTCCTGAATGTGCTCCGCTGCTTTGTAGTCCATGATATGATTTTTTGTAAAACTAATCAAGTATAGTCCCAAAGTCAATATAGTTGTTGATGTATAGAATTTTGGACATATTTAAGTCTATATTTTAGATATTAGTTCTATTTTTATCCAACTCAATAGCATTGAACCGAAAAATAATCAGTATGGAACTGGATTTGGTGGACCAACAATTGGTGAAATTGCTCCAGGAAGATTGCAAGAAGACCACAAAACATTACGCGGACATTCTCCAACTTTCCAAAACTGCGGTCTATGAGCGTATCCGTCGATTGGAGCGCACGGGTGTGATCACCCAATATGTGGCCTTGGTGGACAAAAAGAAACTACAAAAGGATTTTACGGTGCTCTGCCACATCCGTTTGGTACAACACACCAAGGACAATGTATTGCGGTTTGAGCGGGAAGTGCTGAAACTGGAGGAAGTCTCAGAATGCTTCCATGTTGGGGGCGATTACGACTATATCCTAAAGATCAATGTAGCGGATATGAAAAGTTACCGCGAGTTCATGCTCACCAAACTGACCACCATCAATAATATAGGAAACACCCAAAGTTCATTCGTGATCAGCGAGGTGAAGAACTCTCCATCGGTGCATATCGGGTAAACCATTTTCCATTTTCGGGTTGTTTGGGTTTCAGTTGTTATATATGTAGCGATGGGTCCCCATCCTTTCATTTTTTGAACCTACACAGTTCGCATTTCCCGCTTAATAAATTTTCTCCGTCAATTCAAAATGTACATCCGTCAATTCAAAAGGCACATCCGTCAGATCGCGCTCTTCAATTTGATGAAAACTGCACACCTTGCGGTAGTTTATAATCTTAAAAAGTTTGTTATGAAAAATGTAATGAAGAGTTTCGGAATACTAATTATGTGCTCAGTACTTGTTTGGTCCTGCAGCAAAGACGATGGACCAACACCACCCACGAACGCCGCACCTACCATCTTGGCGCAGGAATTCACTGTGGATGAGGACATAACCGATGCCGTTGTCATCGGCATGGTAAAGGCCAACGACAAGGAAAAGGATGCATTGACCTTCAGTATCAAGACCAACGTCAACAATCTCTTTGAGATCACTGCGGCCGGCGACCTATCCCTCGCAGCTGGAAAAACATTGGATTTTGAGACCGCTACGCAGCACGTGATCACCATACAAGTGAGCGATGGCGACAAAACCGCCACCGCCAATATCACCATAAAGGTAGCCGACGTGGATGAATCATTGGCAGCCGACCCAGCTTCCTTCGTCACCACGTGGAAGGCCACTGCTGCCAATGAGGAGATTGTCATTGCCACGGACAACAGTCTCCTTTATGGCTATGCCATTGACTGGGGCGACGGGACAGAGGAAAACATTGCCTCAAGCACATCTCCTACCCATGTCTATGCCAGTGCGGGCACCTATACCGTAGCCATTAAGGGCGTGTTCCCAAGAATCAATATGATCAGTGAAGATGGGTATGCCCTGAAGCTCATGTCCATTGAACAGTGGGGGGCCATTTCCTGGGAAAGCATGAACGGAGCCTTTGGTTATTGCGCTAACATGGTCTATAACGCCACAGATGTGCCGGACCTTTCCAAAGTGACCGATATGTCCAACATTTTCTATGAATGTGCGGCCTTCAATGGGGAAATTGGAAATTGGAACACTTCGGTCGTGGCCAATATGGAAGGGATGTTTTTTGGAGCTGCCACATTTAACGGTGCCATTGGCAACTGGGACACTTCCAATGTGACCAACATGTTCAATATGTTCTTTGGAGCACAATCTTTTGATCAACCCCTTGGCGATTGGGACACTTCCAATGTGACCTCCATGGCCAGTATGTTCAAGGACGCCGCTGCCTTTAACCAAAACCTGGGTGGTTGGGAACTGAACAGCATCACCAGCATGAACAATATGTTCGACAATTCGGGATTGGACGCTATAAATTACAGCAACATCTTGAAAGGCTGGGGAGGCCAGGGCAATGTTTTTATTCCCGATGGAATCACATTGGGGGCCATTGGGATCAATTTCTGCAATGATGAGGACACCACATACTTCCATGATACGGTCCTGATAACCCAAAATGGGTGGACCATCAATGATGACGGTGCCGTAGGCTGTCAATAAAATTGCATTGAAATAGATTATTTTCTTTATTTTTTGAGCTGTTTGTGCCACCGGAAGGTCGTTGGGTCTTTCGGTGGTTTTTTGTTTACGGGGTTGGGTTATTGGGTTACTGGGCTATTGAGTTATTTGGTCATTGCAATTTTGGATTTGGTGCTTGATGTCGGAAGAGACGAAAAGAGCATAGAACATAGAAAACAGACTGCAGCAATCCCGTTGTACCGCAGACTGCATACTGCTTACTGGAATTTGGTGTTCGGTGTCGGGAATCCGAAGTCGGAAGTGGTTTCTTGTTTCCTGTCTCCTGTTTCCTTTCTCTTTTTTCTCTGTTCTATTTTCTCTGGAAACTTGAATCCACAAAACCTGAAACCTTCAACCCTCCCCCGTCAACCCAAACGCCCCATCCGTCAACCCAGATGCCCCATCCGTCAGATCGTGCCAAAATGTTTCTCGACAATGCCCCATCTTGCACGGTATTCACTTTTTTAAAAACAAATTCTGTATGAAAAAAATCATGAAAAGATTAGGTATTGCCATCT
>JASBTQ010000026.1 GCA_030148335.1 Allomuricauda sp.
TCCAGAAACAAGCAATGCAGATTTCCATTGTAATTCCTTTGCTCAACGAGCACGAATCGCTTAAAGAACTACATGATTGGATTGTACAGGTGATGCAATCCAATCATTTTTTATATGAGATCATCTTTATAGATGATGGCAGTACGGATGGCTCTTGGGACATCATCACCGAACTTTCCCAGCAGAACGAGCACGTTAAGGGCATCCGTTTTTATAAGAACTATGGGAAGTCACAGGCCTTGCATGCGGGGTTCAAAGCGGCCACGGGCGAGGTGGTGATCACCATGGACGCCGACCTTCAGGACAACCCCGAGGAAATTCCCGAAATGTACCGCATGGTGGCCCAAGAAGGTCAGCAAGTAGTATCGGGCTGGAAAAAGATACGGTACGATTCCATCATCGCCAAGAACATCCCTTCCAAACTCTTCAACTGGGCCGCCCGGAAAACATCTGGTGTGCAACTGCACGATTTCAACTGTGGGCTCAAGGCCTTCAATAGTGATGTGGTGAAGAACATTGAGGTTCACGGGGAAATGCACCGCTACATCCCCGTTCTGGCCAAAAATGCGGGTTTTTCGAAAATTACGGAGAAAGTGGTACAGCACCAGGCCCGAAAATACGGTTCCACCAAATTTGGGGCAGAGCGTTTCATCAACGGATTTTTGGATTTGATCACCATTTGGTTCGTCTCCAAGTTCGGAAAACGGCCCATGCACCTTTTTGGCGCATTGGGTGTGCTCATGTTCTTTGTGGGCCTTTGTTTCTCCGTCTACTTGGGGGTAGACAAACTCTATGTGAACAAAACTGGTCGGTTGATTACCCAACGCCCACAGTTTTTTATTGCCCTCACCGCGATGATCATGGGTACGCAATTGTTTTTGGCAGGATTCATCGGGGAGATCATGGTGCGCTCCAGAAAAAACGACACCCGCTACAATATCTCCGATAAAATTAACCTTTAGGCCCTACCCAAACCTATAATCTTTGTATTTTTAAGACACATAAACACTATACAAATGGATTCCATTACCGCTACCGCTCAATCTTGGTTGACCGATTTTTTTGATGAAGGAACAAAAAAGGAAATCAGACATCTTATTGAAAATGATCCCGAAGAACTCAAAGATCGTTTCTACAAAAATCTGGAATTCGGTACAGGCGGGATGCGCGGTGTGATGGGCGTCGGCACCAATCGAATCAACAAATATACCCTTGGCAAGAGCACCCAAGGACTCAGCAATTACCTCAAAAGGACCTATACCGACAGTGATATCCGGGTAGCGATCGCCTACGATTGCCGACACAATTCCGATACGCTGGCCAAAACAGTGGCGGAAGTGTTCTCCGCCAATGGAATCCGAGTGTATCTGTTCCCCGAACTCCGCACCACTCCAGAGCTTTCTTTTGCCGTGAGACATCTGAGCTGCCATGCCGGGATTGTATTGACCGCATCACACAACCCACCAGAATATAATGGATACAAGGTATATTGGGCCGATGGTGGACAGATCGTGCCACCGCAGGATGGAGAAATCATCGCGGAGATCGATTCCCTTTCTTTTGAAGACATCCAATTTGGTTCGAATGCCGATTTAATCCATTTGATCGATAAAGATGTGGACGAAGCCTTTTTTGAAGCCTCCGTTGCCAATGGAAACTTTCATGCGAAGGGAAAAGACAACTTTAAGATTGTGTTCACCTCGCTGCACGGCACCTCCATCACGGCCATACCCGAAGTGTTGAAACGGGCCGGATACCACAATGTCACCATCATTGAGGAGCAAGCAAAACCCGATGGCAACTTTCCAACGGTAAAATCGCCCAACCCAGAGGAACCCGAAGCCTTGGCGATGGCCATTGCAAAAGCGGAGGAAATTGGGGCCGACATGGTCGTGGGCACTGACCCTGACAGTGACCGTTTGGGTATCGCTGTCCGCAATCTGGAGGGCAAGATAGAACTGCTGAACGGCAACCAGACCATGGTATCGATGACCAAGTTTTTGCTGGACCAGTACAAGAAAAATGGATTTAAGGGCAACGAGTTCATCGCCACCACCATTGTGTCCACTCCCATGATGGAACAAATGGCCAAAGCCTACGGTGTGGAATTCAAAACGGCACTGACCGGGTTCAAGTGGATAGGCAAAATGATCAAGGATTTCCCTGCTTCCAAGTTCATTGGAGGTGGCGAGGAAAGTTTTGGCTACATGGTGGGCGATTTTGTCCGGGACAAGGACGCGGTCACCTCTACCCTATTGGCCTGTGAGATTGCCGCCAACGCCAAGGCGAACGGCAGTTCGTTTTACAAGGACCTTATCGATTGCTATGTGCAGTTTGGTTTTTACAAGGAAAAATTGATTTCCCTTACCAAAAAAGGGATCAGTGGTGCGGAAGAGATCAAACAGATGCTCAAGGATTTCAAGGAAAATCCAGTGGCCTCCGTGCAAGGCTCCAAGCTGCTTTGGGTCGAGGACTACAACACCTCCATGGCCAAAAATGTGCAGACCGGCGAGGAACGAACCATCCACCTACCCAAATCCAATGTGCTGATTTACGAGACCGAAGATGGCACCCGGATCGCGGCCAGACCCAGCGGAACGGAACCCAAGGTGAAGTTCTATATCAGCACCAATGCAAAATTGGACAAGGCGGAGGATTATAAATCCGTAAATTCGCAGTTGGAAACCAAGATAGAAGGTATCCTATCCGAGCTGAATCTGTAAGTGAATGAACTACTTTAAAAAGATCCTCCGTTTTGCGGGACCTTACCGTAAATACGGTTATTTGAACATATTCTTCAATGTCCTTTACGCCCTTTTCAGTGCGCTTTCCTACGCTGCACTGATTCCCATGCTGAACGTGCTCTTTGATAAGACCAAACAGATCAACGAGGCACCAAAATTTGAAGGGATTGGCAAACTCAAAGATTATTTTGAAGGATACATGAATTACCAGGTGACCCAGTTTTCTGGTGAGGATCCCATGAAAGGGCTATTACTGGCCGTAGGATTGATATTGACCCTCTTTTTTTTCAAAAATGTCTTCAACTATCTGGCCATGTATTACATCACCTTTTTGCGTAATGGTGTCCTTAAGGACATACGGAATAAGATGTATGAGAAAATCGTGGACCTCCCCATTTCCTATTTTTCGGAAAAACGAAAAGGCGATGTCATAGCCCGGATCACCTCGGATGTATTGGAGATCCAACATTCCTTTCTGTCCATTTTGGAATTGATCGTACGTGAACCGCTCACCATTCTGTTCACCATAATCGTAATGTTCCTCATCAGTGTGAAGCTGACCATTTTTGTGTTCATTTTTATTCCCATTGCGGGAATGTTGATTTCAAGGATCGGGAAATCGCTCAAGCGAAAATCGGACAAGGTCCAAAAAGAACAGGGCGAATTCCTGTCCATTGTGGAAGAAACTTTGGGAGGCTTGCGGGTGATCAAGGCTTTCAATTCGGAATCCAAGTTTTACAATACCTTCAAAAATTCAACAACCCGCTTCTTCAAGTTTTCCAATTCGCTGTTGAACCGTCAAAACCTGTCATCCCCCATCAGTGAATTCCTTGGGATTGTGGTTTTTGGCGTGCTCCTTTGGTATGGCGGACGCATGGTACTGGTAGAGAATGATTTGGACCCGGCATCCTTCATTACCTATATGGGACTTGCCTTTAACATCCTTACCCCGGCCAAGGCCATCAGCAAGGCTTCATATGGGGTAAAGAAAGGCAATGCAGCAGCAGAACGTGTGTTGGAGGTTTTGGAATCCGAAAACCCCATCAAGGACATGGAAGGGGCTTTGGAAAAGACAGATTTCAGTTCGGGCATCGAATTCAAGGACACTTCTTTCAAATATGAGGAAGATTATGTCCTGAAAAACTTCAACCTAAAGGTTGAAAAAGGGCAGACCGTTGCTTTGGTGGGCCAATCCGGAAGCGGAAAGAGCACCGTAGCCAACCTGATCACCCGTTTCTACGATGTGAACAAAGGGGAAATCGCCATAGACGGGACCAACATCAAGAACATTACCAAAAAATCCCTTCGGGGCATGATGGGATTGGTGACCCAGGATTCCATCCTTTTCAATGATTCCGTGAAGAACAACATTGCCTTGGGCAAGGAAAATGCGACCATGGCCGAGATCATTGAAGCAGCAAAAGTTGCCAATGCGCACGATTTCATCATGGAACTGCCCCACGGCTACGATACCAATATCGGGGACGGCGGGAACAAGCTGAGCGGCGGTCAAAAACAACGCCTTTCCATTGCGCGCGCCGTGCTCAAGAACCCTCCCATCATGATCTTGGACGAGGCCACATCGGCCCTCGACACCGAAAGCGAGCGATTGGTGCAGGATGCCCTTGAAAAAATGATGCAAAACCGAACTTCCATCGTGATTGCCCACCGTTTGTCCACCATCCAGAATGCAGATTCCATTGTGGTGATGGGCAAGGGCGAAATCTTGGAAGAAGGCACCCACGATGAACTGATGCAGTCTGCAAAAAATTACAAGAAATTGGTAGAGATGCAGTCGTTCACTTCTTGATTGGAGTTTAGGTAGGCAGTTTCCCTTTTTCCTAAAAAAAACCACATTGGTAATTGTTTATTGTCAATTGTTCATTGATTATTGAACATTGGCCATTGAAAAATTAAACCATTTCCCCTTACCTTAGTCATAGCATCAAATCGTACGACCATTGATCGCTGAGGAAATCCTAGTACAAGAACTCAAGAGCAAGGAAAGCCAGGCAAAGGCCTTTGAGGTGTTGGTGAACACCTACAAGGAACGCCTTTATTGGCACATACGGCGGATTGTCCTTGACCATGACGATGCGGACGATGTGTTGCAGAACACTTTTATAAAAGTGTACCGGAACATCGATGGGTTCAAGGGTGACAGCAAACTGTACTCCTGGATGTACCGCATCGCCACCAACGAGTCGTTGACCTTTTTGAAGCAGAAATCAAAAAAAATGGGCATTGGCAATCAGGAACTCAAGGAACGCATGGTAGAAAACCTTCAGGCCGACGTCTATTTTGAGGGCGATGAGATCCAGTTAAAGCTCCAAAGTGCATTGGCCACCCTTCCGGATAAGCAAAAACTGGTCTTTACCATGAAATATTTTCAGGAAATGAAATATGAGGACATTTCCGAGGTATTGGAAACCTCGGTCGGGGCCTTGAAGGCATCCTATCATTTGGCCGCAAAGAAAATTGAGGCGTATCTTAAAGCAGATTAAACCTTTGGCACAAATCGAAGTCAAAAAAACACCATGAAAAAGAACAACGAAAATAAGTTCAATACCCCAGAAGGTTACTTTGAGAGTTTCCATGACCGCTTGATGGACCGGATCCAAAAGGAAGAAAGTGGTATTGAATTTGGGATTCCCAAAACCGATGGTTTTACCGTGCCGGAAAATTATTTCGAGGAGGTCGTTCCCACAATTCTCTCTAAAACCACTGCGGAAGGCGGGAAGGTCATCCCACTGGGCAGCCGTCGGAATTTTTATTACGCAGCGGCAGCGATTGCGGCCATTTTTCTGTTGGTTTTCGGTATCAACTGGAAAACAGAAACCACTCCTTTGGGTTTTGATGATTTGGCCAGTGCCGAGATAGATGCTTATTTTGAAAATCACGACATTGGGCTCAGTTCCTATGAAATTGCCGAGGCCATTCCTTTGGGAGACATCCAGTTGAACGATGTGCTGACCGAGGACCTGACCAACGATATCCTTTGGGAATACTTGGAGGATAATGTAGAAGATATTGAGGATTTACATTTAGAAAATGAAGAACATGAATAGAAGAGCACTTGTATTGTTTACCCTGATCTTGACGGTCTTTGGGCTACAGGCACAAGGTCAGGCAAGGGACCGCATCAAGACCCTGAAAGTGGCGTTCATTACCGAAAAGGTAGGACTTACGAGCGAAGAGGCCCAGGTTTTCTGGCCCATATACAACCAGCATGAAGAGGCCCAGGAGACCATCCGCAGAAAAGAACGCATGGAACTAAGGTCCCAGATATCCTCGGCAGAAGGCTTGTCCGAAAGCGAATCCGAAGCCCTGTTGGGCAAAATGCTTGCCCTCCAAAACGAGAGGCACCGCGAAGAACAGGATTTCATGGCAAACATCCGAAAGGTGATCCCAGCCAAAAAGGCACTCTTGCTGATCAAGGCCGAGGAAGATTTCAAAAGGCAGTTGTTGCAACAGTACCGTAAGCGAAAAGGCGGTGGATAACGAACAACTACATCAATTAATTGAACTCCAATTTGGCGATGCGCTTGCTGCCTGCGGCATAGGCGATGGAATCATTCAAAAAGCGCAGGGTAAAGAACGGTTCTTCACTCAGTTCCTTCCAGTTTTCACCACCATCACCCGAATAGGAAATGCCCGTAAACCCAATGGCGACAAGCCCCTTCCCTTGGGAGTTGGGTACAAATTGCACACAACTTTTATAATCCGGTTCCTTTCCATCGGCAATCAGGTTCCATGTTTTTCCACCGTCAACGGTTATGATCTTGTTCTTTTGGTTGGACTCCGGTGAAGTATAATCCCCCCCAATGGCAAAACCTAAGTTCTCATCATAAAAATCCATGGAATAGATGCCCTGGGTGGGTTCTTCGTGAATGATGGGCGTCTGTTGGATTTCCCAGGTGGCCCCTTTATCCGACGAGTAATAGATCCTGCCTTCAGTGGTCCCGATCCAAACCTTGTTCCCGGCCATGGCTATGTTGCTATTGCTGGCCGCAAAGGCCCCCTCACCTTCTATACCTTTTGGCAAACTGGCACAAGGCACTTTACTCCATGTCTGTCCGCCATCTTTGGTAAGGATGATGGAAAGGCAGCCATCTACCGTATCGCCTACCGCGATACCAAAGGTATCGTCCCAAAAGGCCATGGCGTCATAGAACACCCCTTCCCCTTCTTCTTGGTACACCAATTCCATTTTTCCACCACTTCCGGTCTTGTACAACAAGGCAGGACTTTCTATGGACAGCATGAAAAAATCGTTGGTGGTCTTGCCCACGGCCCTGAAACTGGGCGTCAACGAATCGTAGGTCTGCACATTGGCCCGCACTTTGTGCGTAGTGACATCCACCGTTCCGTACATTCCATTGCTCCCGGCAAAGGCCAATGTTCTACCGTCCAAAAACGTGATGGCGCGGATGCTCACCGAATCTTCATAAACGGGTGTTACGGTCACCGATTGGAACGGTTGGTACTTTTGTTCTTCGGCACAAGAGGCCAAAACCAAGACCATCAAAAGAAAAATGGAAATCCTCATTACATTTATTTTCTTCAAAAGTAAGGAGAAATGGTACCTTTGCAACCTTATTTTGTATCATGCGATTGCACCGGAACCTAGTTTTTGCCGTAATAGATGCCTTGAAGCAGATTTTCAACGATGGGGAATATGCCGATAAGGTGATAGAAAAAGTACTTCGATACGATAAACGTTGGGGTGCCCGCGATCGTGCTTTTATTGCCGAGACCACTTACGACATTGTGCGTTGGAAGCGCCTCTACACCGAGATAGCCGAAGCGCATGAACCCTATAGCCGTCAGCATTTGTTCCGCCTTTTTGCGGTCTGGTGCGTGCTGAAAGGCATTTCGTTGCCCGATTGGAAACAATTGGAAGAAACTCCGGAGCGAAGGATCAAAGGGAGGTTTGACGAACTGTCCAAGATCCGAAAGTTTCGGGAATCCGTTCCCGATTGGATGGACGAACTCGGTGAGAAATCCCTGGGCAACAAGCTCTGGACCAAGGAAATTGCCGCACTCAATCAACAAGCGGATGTTATTCTGAGGGTAAACACACTCAAGATCACCAAACCGCAGCTCAAACTATTTTTGGCCAAAGAGGATATCGAAACTGTGGATATCGACGGGTATCCAGATGCCTTGAAGTTGAAGGAGCGCAAGAACGTGTTCACTACGGAAGCCTTCAAGGATGGCCTTTTTGAAGTGCAGGATGCCTCATCGCAATTGGTCGCCCCTTATTTGGAAGTGCAGCCTGGGCAACGCGTGGTGGACGCCTGTGCAGGTGCAGGCGGCAAGACCTTGCATTTGGCATCACTCATGCAGAACAAGGGCCAACTCATCGCCCTCGACATTTATGAGAGTAAGTTGAAAAAACTTAAAGTCAGGGCCAGACGGAACGGAATCCATAATTTCGAGACGCGACCCATAGACTCCACCAAGGTCATCAAAAAACTGCACAACAGTGCCGACCGATTGCTGTTGGACGCTCCCTGCTCCGGCTTGGGTGTCATCAAAAGAAACCCTGATTCCAAATGGAAGCTGGAGCCCGAGTTCATCGATAGGATCATGGGCGTGCAACAGGACATCCTCCAGAACTACAGCAAAATGGTGAAGAAAGGGGGACAGATGGTCTATGCCACTTGTTCCATTCTTCCCCAAGAGAACACCGAACAGGTCAAAAAGTTCCTGGAATCGGAAAACGGCAAGGAATTCGAATTGGTAAGAGAGCAGAACGTTTATGCCTCCGAAACCGGTTTTGACGGTTTTTATATGGCATTGATGAAAAGGAATTAATTCTTCCAAGAGCCTTTTACACCCCTCCATAAATTTCGACTACAACAATCGTAGATTAGGCTACATATATCCCTTCGTTTCAGGGCAACTTTGCTGTGTCAATTCTTAACAATCAAAATTCTACAAAAATGGACACAAAAAAAGTATGGTTGGTTACTGGAGCTTCCAAAGGTTTGGGACTGACATTGGTAAAAACATTGTTGGATCAAGGATATCGAGTGGCGGCCACATCAAGAAGTTTAAGTGCTTTGGAAAATGCCGTGGGAAAACATGAGGCTTTCCTGCCGCTGCAAGTTGACCTGATGAGTGAAGAAAGTGTGGCCTCTGCCATTTCACAAGTAGTGGGGCACTACGGTCACTTGGATGTGGTGGTCAACAATGCCGGTTATGGACAAAATGGAACCTTGGAGGAAATTTCAGATGCTGAGGCACGACAAAATTTTGACGTGAATGTCTTTGGCATGTTGAACGTTATTCGAAAAGCGATGCCTCACTTACGGGAGCAACGGTCCGGACACATTTTCAATATTGCATCAGTAGCGGGAGTGGTCGGCAATTTTCCCGGATTTGGGATTTACTGTGCCACGAAGTTTGCCGTGGTCGGTTTCACAGAGGCCCTATCCGTGGAAGCGAGTCCCTTCGGGATCCATACCACTTTGGTGTATCCTGGGTATTTCCGCACCGATTTTCTATCGGATGATTCCCTAAAATTGGCCAAAAACAAGATGGATGTGTATGCCCAGGCCCGGGAATCGGAACGCTTGCACAAAGAAGAGATTGCCGGAAACCAGTTGGGAGACCCCGAAAAGGCCGCAGAGGTGCTCATCAAAGTGGCCGAAAGTGATGATCCCGCCCTACATTTGTTCTTGGGCAGCGATGCCTATGGCATGGCCCACCAAAAGCTGAAAACCTTGGAAACGGCCTTGGAAACCAACAAGGAACTAAGTCATTCTACCGATTTTAAAAATTAATACGTAATTTCAGAATGGGGCAAAGCTTTGCCTTGCCCCTTAACCTTCAATGGATCATGCATACATTCAATACCCTCAGCGAGTTCCACAAGTTTTGTGCACTGCCCAAACCTGAACATCCTTTGATCAGTGTGATCGATTATGGTCAAGTGGATTATCAGACCATCGAAAACCAGATCACTTGGACGCAAAATTTTTATTCCATCGGATTGAAGCGCAATGTCTCTGGCAAGCTAAGGTATGGACAACAGGAGTACGATTTTGATGAAGGGCTGTTGACATTTATTGGCCCGAGACAGGTATTGCAATTTGAAATGCTGCCCTCGGAGAAGAAACCTTCGGGCTGGCTGTTGCTCATCCATCCCGATTTTTTATGGAATGCCCCATTGGCCAAGGCCATCAAAAACTATGAATTCTTTGGTTATGCCATCAATGAGGCCCTTTTTCTTTCGGAAAAGGAAGAAAAGACCATGGTTGACATTTTGTTGCACATCCAGCAAGAATACCGGTCCAACTTGGACAAATTCAGTCAAAACATCATCATTGCCCAACTCGAATTACTGCTCAACTATGCCGAACGCTATTATCAAAGACAATTTCTTACGAGAAAAATCAATAACCATGAGGTTTTGGTTCGGTTGGAGGGTTTTCTCGACTCCTATTTCAACGGAGAGGAAGCCATCAACAAAGGACTACCGACCGTCCAATCTGTAGCGGATACCTTGAATGTTTCCCCGAATTACCTGAGCAGTCTGCTCAAAGTGCTGACAGGACAAAGCACTCAACAGCACATCCACGAAAAACTGATAGAAAAGGCCAAAGAACAATTGTCCACCACCCAACTTTCGGTCAGTGAGATTGCCTATACCCTTGGTTTTGAGCATTCCCAATCGTTTAGCAAATTGTTCAAGAACAAGACAAATCAATCGCCTGCCGCCTTTAGGGCATCTTTCAACTGAACAGATTATATAAGAATTTTGTTTTTGAACCTGTTTTCAGGTGAATTTGGAACGATCAAAAAATAGTTCTAATGAGATTTTTCAAAAGGTGCCGTAGAAATTGGAACCAATCCATTTCCTGGGTGCATAGATAAATGACCATAATCAGCAAAAAGAGAAGAAGAAAAATCATTTCCTTTCTTCCAAACCAATTTCTCTTCTGGACCATAATGGACAAACTATTGATCTTGTATTTTCAAACTTAAGGATAAGAGCTTTACCCGATCATGGTCAATTGATGGATGCCCCTTTTGACTTGACGGATCCAATATCAACACCCATGGTTCAAAACTCTGTTGCAAGAGAGCAGGAATTCCACTCCAAAGTCGTAAATTTGCACTTTCTTAAACCGCACAACGCACCACACGTATGATCCATTTTTTTGGGGACAAGGCTACCAAGGTTTTTGCCGTCCAGACCGCTCAGGAAATCGCTCAGGAAGACAACAATAAACTGACATGGTTGTTCGGCAACCAACCCAAGATAGAAGCGGCGTCACTCGACGCCTTTTTTGTTGGTCCGCGTGCCGCCATGGTCACACCCTGGAGCACCAATGCCACCGAGATTACGCAGAACATGGGCATTTCGGGCATCATCCGAATTGAGGAGTACCATGCTGTTTCCGAAGGCTTTACGGATTATGACCCCATGCTCTCCCAAAAATATAAGGGTCTGGGACAGGATATTTTTACCATCAACATCGTTCCCGAACCCACTTTGGAGATTGAGGACATAGCTGCCTACAACCAAAAGGAAGGCCTGGCCTTGAGCGAGGAGGAAGTGGAGTATCTGGAAGGACTGGCCAAAAAATTGGGCCGTAAATTGACGGATTCCGAAGTATTTGGTTTCAGTCAAGTAAATTCGGAACACTGCCGACATAAAATTTTCAATGGAACTTTTGTGATTGATGGCGAAGAGATGCCTTCTTCCCTATTCAAATTGATCAAAAAAACTTCCGAGGCCAATCCCAACGATATCGTTTCAGCCTATAAGGATAACGTGGCGTTCATCAAAGGGCCCAAAGCCATCCAATTTGCCCCAAAAAGTGCCGATAAGCCTGACTTTTACGAGGAAAAAGAATTCAATTCCGTGCTTTCGCTAAAAGCGGAAACCCACAACTTCCCCACCACGGTTGAGCCATTTAATGGTGCCGCCACAGGTTCTGGGGGAGAAATCCGCGATCGTTTGGCAGGTGGAAAAGGTTCGTTGCCCCTAGCCGGAACAGCGGTGTACATGACTTCATACTCACGTTTGGAAGCAAACCGTCCGTGGGAAAAAGGAATGAAAGAACGGGATTGGCTGTATCAAACCCCAATGGATATTTTGATCAAGGCGTCAAACGGTGCCTCAGACTTCGGGAACAAATTTGGACAACCCCTGATCGCGGGTTCCGTTTTGACTTTTGAACATCAAGAAGAAGCCCGAAAATTAGGCTTTGATAAAGTCATTATGATGGCTGGTGGAATCGGGTATGGCAAAACCGAACAGGCATTGAAGGACACCCCAAAAACTGGAGACAGAATAGTCGTTCTAGGTGGTGACAACTACCGCATTGGAATGGGCGGAGCGGCCGTGTCCAGTGCAGATACGGGCGAATTCAGTTCGGCCATCGAGTTGAATGCCGTACAACGTTCCAACCCCGAAATGCAAAAAAGGGCTTCCAATGCCATCCGTGGTTTGGTAGAAAGCCATGACAATCCCATTGTTTCCATCCACGATCATGGAGCTGGTGGACACTTGAACTGTCTATCGGAATTGGTGGAAGAAACTGGTGGAAAAATCGATACCGACAAACTCCCTATCGGAGACCCTACCCTATCCAAAAAAGAATTGATCGGCAATGAATCCCAAGAACGAATGGGATTGGTGATTGGCGAAAAAGATATGGCATTGCTTGATCGTGTGGCGGCCCGGGAGCGTTCGCCCATGTATGAAGTGGGAACTGTTACAGGGGACCATACCTTCACCTTTACCTCTGGTACCACAGGTGAAACCCCTATGAACTTGGAGCTTTCGGATATGTTCGGAAGTTCTCCCAAGACCATTATGGCCGACACCAAAGCCCAACAGACCTACCCTGCCCTTTCCTATTCGTTGGAGCATTTCCACGATTATTTGGAACAAGTGCTTCAATTGGAGGCCGTGGCCTGTAAAGACTGGTTGACCAACAAGGTGGACCGTTGTGTGGGTGGCCGCGTAGCCAAACAGCAATGTGCAGGACCATTGCAATTGCCATTGAACAATGTTGGGGTAATGGCGCTTGATTTTAAAGGTAAGGAAGGAATTGCGACCAGTATTGGGCACTCCCCTGTCTCGGCCTTGATCGACCCGGTTGCAGGGAGTAGAAACAGTGTAGCAGAATCCTTGACCAACATGGTTTGGGCCCCTTTGCAAGATGGTTTGAAATCTGTTTCGCTGTCAGCCAACTGGATGTGGCCCTGCCGCAACAAAGGCGAGGATGCACGTTTGTACGAAGCGGTAAAATCGCTTTCGGATTTTGTGATCGAACTAGGCATCAACGTGCCTACCGGGAAGGATTCCCTTTCCATGAAACAAAAATACAAGGACGGTGAAGTACTTTCCCCTGGAACCGTAATCATTTCTGCAGCAGCGCATTGTGATGATATCACCAAAATTGTGGAACCTGTCCTGCAAAAAAATGGCGGGGACATTTATTACATCAATTTCTCCAAAGATGCCCATAAATTGGGTGGATCGTCCTTTGCCCAGATCTTGAAGGGCATTGGGGATGAAGCCCCATCCGTTTTGGATGCAGCTTATGTAAAAACGGTTTTCAATACGCTTCAACAATTGATCAAAGACGGGCAGATTTTGGCCGGACACGACATTGGTTCGGGAGGTTTGATCACCACCTTACTTGAAATGTGTTTTTCAGACAACGACCTTAGTGCCGAACTGGATTTGACTTCCGTTGGTGAATCGGACATCATCAAACTGTTGTTTTCGGAAAATATTGGGGTTGTACTTCAATCCAAGGACAGTTCCATCGAAAACGTTTTGGCTTCGGCTGGAATTGAATTCAGCAAAATTGGTAGCGTTTCCACTGGCAACATTTTGCATATCAAGAACAATGGTGTGGAAATAGGCCTGAATATCGAATCGCTTCGCGATACTTGGTTCAAAACTTCCTATTTATTGGACAGCAAACAGACTGCCAATGATTTGGCAAAGGAGCGTTATGCCAATTACAAGCAGCAACCACTTAAATATGTTTTTCCTTCTCATTTTACAGGAAAACTGTCATCTCTAGCGCAGTCGAGAGGTGCTGAAAGGCCAAAAGCGGCCATTCTCCGTGAAAAAGGCAGCAATTCGGAACGCGAAATGGCCAACGCCATGTATTTAGCGGGGTTTGATGTAAAAGACGTGCACATGACCGACCTCATCACAGGAAGGGAGGCTTTGGAGGACATTCAATTTATCGGTGCCGTGGGAGGCTTTTCCAACTCCGACGTGCTGGGCAGTGCCAAAGGCTGGGCCGGTGCCTTCAAATACAACGAAAAAGCCAACAAGGCCTTGAAGGATTTCTTCGCCAGACCCGATACGCTTTCGGTTGGTATTTGTAATGGTTGCCAGTTGTTCATGGAGTTGGACCTTATCAACCCAGAGCATGAGACCCATGGAAGAATGACCTATAACGATTCGCACAAACACGAAAGCAATTTTACTTCGGTAAAGATCCAGGAGAACAATTCCGTGATGCTGTCCAACATGGCCGGCACCACCTTAGGAGTATGGATCAGTCATGGTGAAGGAAAATTCAGTTTGCCACATAGCGAAGACCAATACAACGTTGTCGCAAAATATGGTTATGAAGGCTATCCTGCCAATCCCAACGGAAGTGATTTTAACACGGCCATGCTCTGTGATAAAACTGGGAGGCATTTGGTGACCATGCCGCATATTGAACGTTCCACTTTTCCATGGAACTGGGCCCACTATCCAAAGGATAGACAGGATGCCGTTTCCCCATGGCTACAAGCCTTTGTGAATGCAAAAGAATGGTTGGATGCCAAAAAGAATGAACATTAGAAGAGCGACACCCGCTGATGTCCCCCACATAATCCAAATGTTGGCCAACGATGAGTTGGGCAAGCTTCGGGAAGATTTCCGCAATCCCTTGCCCGATACCTATTATAAGGCTTTTGAAAACATTGCCAACGACCCCAACCAAGAATTGGTGGTGATTGAAAACGAGGATGGTGACGTTATCGGGACACTCCAATTGAGCTTTATCCAATACCTTACCTATCAAGGCGGAATCCGCGCACAAATCGAAGCAGTGAGGGTTCATGAACAGTATCGAAAAAAGGCATCGGAAGACAATTGTTCCTATGGGCCATCGAACATTCAAAAGAAAAAGGAGCCCATGTGGTGCAGTTGACCACTGACAAGAAAAGACCCGATGCTTTGGAGTTTTACAAATCCTTGGGTTAAGGATTCCCACGAGGGGATGAAATTACATCTACTTTAAAAGTACCGAATATATTTCACAGAACATTATCCAAATCCTGTCTCCCAACAATTGCCATTATTTCTACGATGTCACCATTCATTTTGAAGTAAATACTGTCAGTTCCGCAAACGCAACGTCTATAGCCCTTTTTGATATAGTCCACCGATTCAAATGAATATGGGCGTTGGGCAATCATGTCAAAATATTCAAAGAAGGAATCGAAGTATTTATCGGCCTGGGAGATTCCAAACTTTTTGATTCCATAATGATGAATACGGATCAAATCATTCTTGGCCTCATTACTCAACCTATATTTTGTCATCAAGCAATGACTTTGACTGTCTCAGAATTTCATCTTTACCTTCATTTGTGAACCCGCTGTCTTCTGCTCTCTCCAACTTTGTCCTGATCCAATCAACTTGCATCTGCTGTCTTCTAGCCTGTCTGATCAAGTCGTTGACAAGCTCGCTTTTACTCGAATACTCTTTATTGTCAACCTGCTCTTTTAGCCACTCATCATTTGGCTTCGTGAAAGAAATGCTCTGTCTTGTCATAATCGATATATAGTTTGATGTAAATTTACACCAAAAATGAACCGCTGGCAAATTTGAATCCTCTATCCCGATATATCACGGATTCCCACGAAGGGATGAGATTGCATTTACCTTAAAATTGGCAAATAATTATAGCTGTTTTTAAAAAAGTCGTTTTAAAATACGGTTTCCTTTCCCTACTTTGCAATTACTTTTCAGAAACTTACTATGCAAAAAGTTACCCGTTTATTTGATTTTCCCTATCATCAATTGGAAAATCTGCCGCTACAGAAGTCATTGGTCACCAAATACAATGGCAAATGGGTGGCAACCTCTACCCAAGAATATGTGGACAAGGCCAATGCCATCAGCAGGGCCCTCTTGCGCCTGGGCGTGAAACCGAACGACAAAATCGCCGTTATTTCCATGACCAACCGAACCGAATGGAACATCATGGATATCGGCATACTTCAGGTAGGTGCACAGAACGTGCCCATTTACCCGACCATTTCGGAAGAGGATTACGAATACATTCTGAACCATTCCGAGGCCAAATACTGTTTTGTTTCCTGTGAAGAGGTCTTGGAAAAAGTGCTTACCATAAGTTCCAATCTTAAAAATTTGAAGGAAGTCTATTCTTTCGATGAACTTGACAACTGCAAGAACTGGAAAGAACTCTTGGAGTTGGGGGCCGATGTTTCCAACCAAGATGAAGTGGAACAAATAAAGGACAGCGTACAACCGGGCGACCTGGCCACTTTGATCTATACATCAGGAACAACAGGAAGGCCCAAGGGGGTGATGCTTTCCCATGATAATATTGTATCCAATGTCATCTCCAGTGAGAAAAGGGTCCCGTTCGAATCTGGCGGGAGCGCACTCAGTTTTTTGCCCGTTTGCCACATTTTTGAACGGATGATCCTATACCTCTACCAATATTGTGGCATTGAAATCCACTTTGCGGAAGGGCTGGACAAGATCAGTGACAATGTGAAGGAAGTGAAACCCAACGTTATGACCGTGGTTCCCCGCCTTCTGGAAAAAGTATATGAGGCCATCATTGCAAAAGGGACCAACTTAACGGGCATCAAAAAGAAACTGTTCTTCTGGTCCGTGGAGCTTGGGCTCAAGTTTGAACCTTATGGAAAAAATGGCTGGTGGTACGAAAAACAATTGGGTATCGCCCGAAAGTTGGTTTTTAGCAAATGGCAAGAAGGTCTTGGCGGCAACCTGTCCGTCATGGTATCGGGCAGTGCGGCCCTTCAGCCCCGGTTGGCAAGGGTCTTTGCTGCGGCAGGCATGCCTGTGATGGAAGGCTACGGCCTTACGGAAACCTCTCCGGTCATTGCGGTGAACGATCAGCGTAACAAAGGATGGAAAATTGGAACGGTGGGCAGGATCATTGATGGCGTCGAAGTAAAGATTGCCGAAGATGGCGAGATCCTGTGCAAGGGGCCCAACGTGATGCTAGGCTACTACAAAGATTCCGAGAAAACGGCCGAAGTGATGACGGGCGATTATTTCCACACCGGTGACATTGGCGAAGTGGATGCTGATGGCTTTTTGAAGATCACCGATCGTAAAAAAGAGATATTCAAGACTTCGGGAGGCAAATATGTGGCTCCACAGTTATTGGAAAACCGATTCAAGCAATCCCGGTTCATTGAACAAATCATGGTGGTGGGCGAAGGGGAGAAAATGCCCGCGGCACTCATCCAACCCAATTTTGATTTTGTAAAGGAATGGGCCAAAAGGCATGGTATTGCTTTGGAAAACAACAAGGATTTGGTCAAAAACGACCAGGTCATAGCCCGTTTCCAAGAAGAAGTGGACCTGGCCAATGAGGATTTTGCCAAATGGGAGAAGGTAAAACAGTTCCGGTTGACTCCAGACGTCTGGGGTGTGGAAGAGGGACACCTCACCCCTACCATGAAATTGAAACGAAAAATTGTCAAGGAGAAGTATTTGAATCTTTATAATGAGATATATGGGCACTAGGCTCCAGCTTAAGATGACAGTATAAACACGGCCCACTTAATTTTGTGGGTCTTGTTTTTTGGGTCGATCAATTAACCATTAATTTATTATGCATGCATAATAAATTTTATTATATTTGAAAACACCAAACCTGTTCCATGAAAGATTTGACCATTGATTATGCCCTCAGGGCCACATGGCAAGCTGTTATCAAAATGTATAATGAAGAGGCCAAGAACTACGGAGTCACCATGGCGATAGGTTTCACCCTGTTGAGCATTGACCCAAAAGGTGGCACACCAAGTACCGCCTTGGGCCCAAAAATGGGCATGGAGGCCACAAGTTTGTCAAGGATCTTAAAAAATATTGAGGAAAGGGGATATATCCAACGAAAGCCCAATCCCAACGACGGAAGGGGGGTTCTCATCCATCTTACCCCTTTAGGGCTTGAAAAACGGAAAGAATCCAAAGACGTGGTGCTCCGTTTCAACGATGTGGTCAAGGAGCATGTCTCTGATGAAGACTTGGCAGGCTTTTTCAAGACGATGGATGTCATCAACAAACTCATTTCCGACAAAAAAGTCTATATCAAAACAACGAAATAATTAAAATACAAACCTGCACATGAAAAGGCATATAAACAAAGTTGCCGTAATAGGCTCCGGTATCATGGGAAGTGGCATTGCCTGCCATTTTGCCAATATCGGTGTCGAGGTATTATTATTGGACATTGTTCCACGCGAACTCAACGACAGGGAAAAGGCCAAAGGGCTTACGCTTCAGGACAAGGTCGTCCGGAACCGTTTGGTGAACGATTCATTGGCTGCAGCACTCAAATCAAAGCCCTCCCCCATCTATCATCCCAAATTTGCGGAACGAATCACTACGGGAAACTTGGAAGATGACATTTCCAAAGTGGCACAAGTGGATTGGATCATTGAAGTGGTCGTGGAGCGTTTGGACATCAAAAAACAGGTTTTTGAAAATCTGGACAAACACCGAAAAAAAGGTACCCTCATCACCTCCAATACTTCGGGTATTCCCATTAAATTCATGAGCGAGGGAAGAAGTGAGGATTTCCAGGAACATTTCTGCGGAACCCACTTTTTCAACCCGGCCAGATACCTCAAATTGTTCGAAATCATTCCCGGTCCACATACCTCCCAAGAAGTTCTGGACTTCCTCAACGGATATGGGGAGCAGTTCTTGGGCAAGACCTCGGTAGTGGCCAAGGACACCCCTGCATTTATTGGAAACCGGGTGGGTATCTTCAGCATCCAAAGTCTTTTCCATGCGGTAAAAGATTTGGGCATGACCGTGGAAGAAGTGGACAAACTCACGGGGCCCGTTATCGGTAGGCCCAAATCTGCCACCTTCCGTACCGTGGATGTGGTTGGTCTGGACACTCTTGTCCATGTCGCCAACGGAATCAGTGAAAACTGCAAGGACGATGAACGCCATGAACTGTTCCAGTTGCCCGATTTCATCAAGACCATGGTGGACAACAAGTGGTTGGGCAGTAAAACCGGACAAGGTTTCTATAAAAAAGTGACGGACGATGATGGCAAGAGCGACATTCTCACTTTGGACTTGGGTACCATGGACTATCGCACCAAAAAAAGCGCAAAGTTTGCCACCCTGGAACTCACCAAGACCATCGACAAGGTCATTGAACGTTTTCCCGTTTTGGTGAATGGAAAGGACAAGGCAGGCGAATTTTACCGAAAGAGCTTTGGGGCACTTTTCGCTTATGTTACGCACAGGATCCCGGAAATATCAGACGAACTTTATAAAATTGACGATGCCATGAAAGCCGGCTTCGGCTGGGAACACGGTCCTTTCCAAATATGGGATGCCGTGGGACTGGACAAAGGCTTGGAACTCATCAAAGCCGAAGGCCAGGAAGCTGCCCCGTGGGTCGCTGAAATGAAGACTGCCGGGATCCATTCGTTCTATACCGTAAAAGATGGCGCTACCTATTTCTATGACATCTCCAAAAAGACCATGGAAAAAGTGCCCGGTCAAGACGCCTTTATCATTCTGGACAACATCAGAAAGTCCAAGGAAGTGTTCAAAAACAGTGGGGTGGTGATAGAAGATTTGGGCGATGGCATCCTCAACTGTGAATTCCAATCCAAAATGAACACCATCGGCGGCGATGTACTTGCCGGTCTGAACAAAGCCATAGACCTTGCCGAAAAAGACTTCCAAGGCCTTGTAGTAGGCAACCAAGCTGCAAATTTTTCCGTTGGGGCCAATATTGGGATGATATTCATGATGGCCGTGGAGCAAGAGTATGACGAGCTGAACATGGCCATCAAAATGTTCCAGGACACCATGATGCGCATGCGCTACTCCTCCATCCCCACCATTTCTGCCCCACACGGCATGTGCTTGGGAGGTGGATGTGAACTTTCACTCCATGCGGACAAAATTGTCGCCGCTGCCGAGACCTATATCGGCTTGGTGGAATTTGGTGTCGGTGTGATCCCCGGCGGGGGCGGTTCCAAGGAAATGGCCCTTCGGGCATCCGATACTTTTAGAAAAAATGATGTGGAACTGAACGTGCTCCAAGAATATTTCCTCACCATCGGAATGGCCAAGGTATCCACATCGGCATACGAAGCCTATGATTTGGGCATCCTTCAAAAAGGAAAGGACATTGTGGTGGTGAACAAGGACCGTCAAATCGCAACAGCCAAGGCCCATGCCAAGCTCATGGCCGAAGCAGGATACACCAAACCCGTAAAACGCAAGGATGTAAAAGTGCTCGGAAAACAAGCTTTGGGCATGTTCTTGGTGGGAACGGATTCCATGGAGGCCGGGCACTATATCTCCGAACACGACAAGAAGATTGCCAATAAGTTGGCCTATGTGATGGCCGGTGGTGACCTATCGGAAGCTACTTTGGTCACCGAGCAATATCTTTTGGATCTTGAGCGTGAAGCTTTCCTCTCCTTGTGTACCGAAAGGAAGACATTGGAGCGTATCCAACATATGTTGAAAACGGGGAAACCACTGAGAAATTAGACATAAGACTTTTGGACGTAAGACATAAGAAATGGCAGCAAAACATAACTTTAGAAAGTTAACCATTTGGAAGGAAGGCATTGAATTGGTCAAAGAAACCTATAAGAGCACCAAAATTTTTCCCAAATCAGAGATTTATGGGTTATCCAATCAAATGCAGCGATGCTCCATATCAGTTCCTTCAAATATTGCAGAGGGAACCAGTAAAGGTTCAACAAAGCATTTTTTACAGTATTTGGAAAATGCTCTTGGTTCCGCATTTGAATGGGAAACACAGCTCATTATAGCATTCGAAATTGGATATGTTTCAGAAAGCACTTTCACTTATTTGGAAAATAAAATTCAATCAATACAAAAGATGATAACCCGGTTCATGGAAAATATTGTAGACCATTAGTCCTATGTCCTACGTCTTATCGTCATAAATCAATTAAAAGCAAAATGAAAACAGCATATATCGTAAAAGCATACAGAACAGCAGTGGGCAAGGCCCCAAAGGGACTGTTCAGGTTCAAGAGACCAGACGAACTGGCCGCCGAGACCATCGAACACATGATGAAAGAACTCCCACAGCTCGACAAAAAACGCATTGACGATGTCATTGTGGGCAACGCCATGCCCGAAGCGGAGCAAGGACTCAACATGGCCAGACTCATCTCCTTGATGGGCTTGGACATCGATGACGTACCTGGAGTGACCGTCAACCGTTATTGCGCCTCGGGATTGGAAACCATTGGGATTGCCACGGCCAAAATCCAATCTGGAATGGCCGATTGCATCATTGCCGGAGGAGCAGAGAGTATGAGCTACATTCCCATGGGCGGCTACAAGCCCACTCCGGACTATGCCACGGCCAAAGAAGGACACGAGGATTATTATTGGGGCATGGGACTCACCGCAGAAGCAGTGGCCAAACAGTTCAAGGTGTCCAGGGAAGACCAAGATGTTTTCGCCTACAATTCCCACATGAAAGCCTTGAAGGCCCAAGAAGAAAACAGGTTCCAGGAACAAATTGTTCCCATAGAAGTCGAGCACACCTTTGTGAACGAGGCGGGCAAAAAAGAGACCAAGACTTACACCGTGAACAAGGATGAAGGGCCACGCAAGGACACCAACATCCCTACATTGAACAAGCTAAGACCTGTTTTTGCTGCTGATGGAAGTGTCACTGCCGGAAATTCCTCCCAAATGAGCGATGGAGCGGCCTTTGTCATGGTCATGAGTGAAGACATGGTCAAAGAACTGAATTTGGAACCCATTGCCCGATTGGTCAACTATGCCGCAGCAGGTGTGGAGCCACGGATTATGGGAATAGGACCGGTCAAGGCCATACCAAAAGCATTGAAGCAGGCAGGGTTGAAACAAAGTGACGTTGAACTCATCGAGCTGAACGAAGCCTTTGCATCACAATCCTTGGCCGTGATCCGCGAATTGGACCTCAATCCGGAAATTGTGAACGTGAACGGAGGTGCGATTGCCTTGGGCCATCCCCTTGGGTGCACTGGGGCAAAACTTTCCGTCCAGCTTTTTGATGAAATGCGCAAGCGCAACATGAAAGGCCAGTACGGCATGGTGACCATGTGCGTTGGTACAGGTCAGGGTGCTGCGGGGGTTTTTGAATTTCTTTCATAAGACACAAGAAAAGAGAGTAAAGAAAAAAGACATGGCCAATGAAAAGACATAATTATAAAAAAATGAAAATTTGGCTGCTCGGATTGGAAATAGCTCATGACATTTCAGATTTACTCATCAATTTCCCCAATCATGAGCGATACGACTTAAGTTCCCAAATAAGTAGATGCTCAGTTTCAATGCCAAGCAATATTGCTGAAGGGTCTTCGAGAACGGATAAATCTTTTAAGCACTTCATAGATGTTGCATTGGGATCTTCCTTTGAACTTGGAACACAACTTTTAATTGCTAAACATCGAAATTATATCGACCCTGAAAATTTAAACACACTTGAAGATAAAATTAAAGAATGGCAAAAGATGACCATGGGGTTTCAAAACAGATTGGAATAAGTCTTTTATCTCTTTTCTATCTTCTTTAATCATAATCAAAAATGGAAACAACAAACAAAGACATCCTCAGAGGTGGTCAATTTTTGGTCAAGGAGACCAAATGCGAGGATATTTTCACCCTCGAAGACCTCAACGAAGAACAAAAAATGATGCGCGAAAGCACCAAGGAATTTGTGGATCGCGAACTTTGGGCGCATTGGGAACGCTTTGAGAAAAAAGACTATGCCTACACCGAGGAATGCATGCGAAAAGCCGGGGAGCTTGGGTTGCTCAGTGTTGCCGTTCCCGAATCCTACGGCGGCATGGGCATGGGATTTGTTTCCACCATGCTGGTCTGTGATTACATTTCGGGGGCCACCGGTTCTTTCAGTACCGCATTTGGGGCCCACACGGGAATAGGCACCATGCCCATCACCTTGTACGGCACCGAGGAGCAGAAACAAAAATACGTACCCAGACTGGCCTCTGGGGAATGGTTCGGTGCCTACTGTTTGACCGAGCCGGGAGCAGGTTCCGATGCCAATTCGGGCAAGACCAAGGCCGTGCTTTCCGACGATGGGAAATATTATAGCATAACCGGACAAAAAATGTGGATCTCCAATGCGGGATTCTGCAATATGTTCATCGTCTTTGCGCGAATCGAGGACGACAAATATATTACGGGCTTTATCGTTGAAAACGACCCGAAAAATGGCATCACCTTAGGTGATGAAGAGAAAAAACTGGGCATCCACTCCTCCTCTACCCGCCAAGTGTTCTTCAATGAGACCAAAGTACCTGTGGAAAATATGCTGTCTGAAAGGGGAAATGGTTTCAAAATAGCCATGAATGCTTTGAACATTGGACGGATCAAATTGGCGGCGGCCTGTTTGGAAGCACAACGTCGTGTGCTCAATGAGGCGACAAAATATGCCAATGAGCGTATCCAATTCAAGACCCCTATCATGAACTTTGGTGCCATAAAGGCCAAAATTGCCGATATGGCCACCAATGCCTATGTGGATGAAGCCGCTTGCTATCGAGCCGCCAAGAACATAGAGGACAGAATCGCCATTCGAGAGTCAGAAGGCAACTCGCACCAAGAAGCGGAACTGAAGGGTGTGGAAGAATACGCCATAGAATGCTCCATTTTGAAAGTGGCCGTTTCCGAACACGTGCAACACACCACCGATGAAGGCATCCAGATTTTTGGTGGAATGGGCTTTAGTGCCGATACTCCCATGGAATCCGCTTGGAGGGATGCACGAATCTCCAGAATTTATGAGGGAACGAACGAAATCAACAGAATGCTGGCAGTGGGCATGCTCATCAAGAAAGCAATGAAGGGCCATGTGGATCTTTTGGGACCTGCCACTGCTGTTGGAGAAGAGCTGATGGGCATTCCTTCTTTCGACACGCCCAATTTCTCCGAACTGTTCGCAGAGGAAAAGGACATGGTCGCCCGCTTGAAAAAAGTATTCTTGATGGTCGCGGGGAGCGCCGTACAAAAATTTGGACCGGATTTGGACGAACACCAAATGTTGTTGATGTCAGCCGCTGACATCCTTATTCAAGTCTATTTGGCTGAATCGGCCATTCTTCGTACCGAGAAAAACGCCAAACGTTTTGGCGAAGAAGCACAAGCCGCACAGATAGCCATGTCCAAACTGTATCTGTACCGCGCGGTGGACATCATCAGCCAAAAGGGAAAAGAAGCCATCGTTTCATTTGCCGAAGGAGATGAACAACGGATGATGCTGATGGGACTGAAACGTTTTACCAAATATACAAACCAACCCAATGTGGTGGCACTGCGCACGCAAATTGCCGACAAAGTAGCCGCTGACAATGGGTATACCTTTGACTAATTGAAGATTGCCGAAACAAAGCAAATTTCGATGAACGCCCCTTTTAGGGGCGTTTTTTTATCCCAAGGATTCCAAGATCCGTTCCTCGCTCTCTTTCTTTGAAAAGTTGATGGCACACTCTATCAAGGCCAAATGGGAATAGGCCTGAGGAAAGTTGCCCAACAACCGTTTGGATTTGAAATCGATGTCCTCACTGAACAGCCCCAAATGGTTGCTATAACTGAGCAAACGTTCAAAATGTTCCAATGCCTTTTCCTCCTCCCCAATTTTGAACAGACTGTTGATGAACCAAAACGTACAAATGGTAAAAGATGATGAAGGGAGTCCAAAATCATCCTCATTCTTGTATCGATATAACAGGCCATCGTTGCTGAGACCTTCCTCAATGGCCTTTACGGTGCTCACAAACTTGGGATCACGGGCGTGGATGAAACCATAGGATTCCATCAACAGCACCGATGCGTCCAAATGCCTCGATCCATACGATTGTACGAAGGAATTGATATCACTGTTCCATGCATTTTTGTGGATGTCTTCCTTGATTTCCTGCTCCAAGGCTGTCCATTTTTCAATTTTCCGGGTCTTGCCGAACATTTTGGCCACCTTGATCGCCCTATCCAAGGCCACCCAGCATAGCACTTTGGAAAAAGTGAAGTGCTTGTCCTCTCCACGGAACTCCCAAATGCCCTTGTCCGGCTCCTTCCAGTGCATCCCCACGATCCAGACAATGCCCTTGGTGATACTCCACAACTCTTCCCCATTCTCGATGTCAGTGCTGAATTTCATCAACTGCTCATAAATGACATCCATCAAAATGCCATAAATGTCGTTCTGTTTCTGCTTATAGGCCGCATTGCCCACTCGCACGGGTTTGGATCCCTTATAACCGTCCAAATGTCCCAAAGTTTTTTCGGTAAGCTTTTTTTCCTTGTTGATGCCATACATGATCTGTAGCTTTTCGTCCTTGTCCGGCATTAGGTCTATGATGAACTGCAGATACCTCCTGGCCGAGTTCATATGCCCCAGTTCGGAGACCACTTTGATCACCATGGAGGCATCCCTGATCCAACAAAAACGATAGTCCCAGTTTCTCACCTCCCCAATGGTCTCTGGCAATGAGGTCGTGGCAGCGGCAAGGACCGCACCTGTCTTGTCATAAGTGAGCAGTTTCAGGGTGATGGCGCTCCTTGTGATCTCATTGTTGAATTTTTTATAGGTTGGGGCCTTGTGCACCCAATCCAACCAATACACCTTGGTCCGTTCCAGTTCCAGACCCATTTTTATGGTAGTGGGTCTCAATATCTTTTCATTGTAACAAATCAGGAAATACCCATCTTCTTCTAAAACCAGTTCCTTGGAGTCCATTATCCCCTCTTTGTCAAAGGAAGTGTAGAGGAAAAGTGTATCATATTTTTCCTGATGGGTAAGACTGGCCACAAAATCCTCCTTGATATAGGTCGAGGTCTCCCCCATCGCATATTCCAATTTTGGGTCGTATGTGATGCTTAGTTTGGGCCTTCCAGAGATATATTTGATATATCGGATGATTTCCGGTGGGGCATGGTATTTTCCGTTTCTTTTCAAATATCTGGGCATGAAGTCCATCACCTCGAAAACATTGTCCCCATCCGCATAATGGGTGACCAATATGGCAGTGTCCCTATAATATTTTTGGTCTATCTGATAATTGCCCACGGCCTCTATCCCAAAGCTCCCTCCCTTTTCCTCGTCCAATAATTTGGCAAAAACCGAGGTGGAATCAAATTCGGGCAGACAGCACCAATCCAAGGAACCTGTTTTGGAAATCAAAGCCGCACTTCTACAATTGCCAATAATTCCATAATTTAAGTTATCCATACAATAATTATTCTGAAAAGGTTAAGTGTGAATTGCTTTTGCGGTCGAATTTCCCGAAATTTAAAGAAACTTAATTTTAAAACCTTTCAAAAACCTTCCTTTTATGGGCAAAACTATCATAATCTCAAATCGCTTACCCGTTCAATTGCAAATCAGTAATGGCTCCATCAATGCCATTCCAAGCGTTGGAGGGCTTGCCACAGGGATGAAATCCGTGCACAGTGGAGGTGAAAGCCTATGGATAGGTTGGTCTGGGCTCACGGACGAGGAAACGCCGCCCGAACTGGAAGGGAAAATTGACCAGGCACTAAAGGAAAATGGCTGTGCCAAGGTAAAACTGAATGCAAATGACATTGATGGCTTTTATTATGGTTTCAGCAACCGGACCATATGGCCATTGTTCCATTATTTTTTGGAGTATTCCGAGTTTGAACTTGATTTTTGGGACACTTATAAATCTGTAAACCAAAAGTTTGCCGATGCCATTATCGAAAGATCGGATGAGGGCGACACAATTTGGGTGCACGATTATCAATTGATGCTGGTTCCCCAAATGGTACGGGAAAAACGCCCCGACACCTCCATCGGTTTCTTTCTGCACATTCCTTTCCCTTCCTTTGAAATCTTTAGGACCCTGCCCTGGAGGGAGGAAATTTTGGAGGGATTGTTGGGCTCGGACCTTATCGGGTTCCACACCTATGACTACGAAAGGCATTTTTTGAGTTCTGTGCGAAGGTTGTTGGGACTGGAGGTGAGCTTCAACGAAATCTATATGGACAACAGGGCCATTAAAGTGGATTCCTTCCCGATGGGCATCGATTATAAAAAATTCCATGATGCAGCCCTTGCGCACGAGCAAAAATACAATGAGGACCGAAGCGATTTCCAACTACGGCTGGACAGCCACAGGGCCTCTGCACCCGATACCAAACTGATCCTTTCCATAGACCGATTGGATTACAGCAAAGGAATCGCCAAACGCCTCAATGCCTTCGAATATTTTTTGAAAAAATACCCACAATACCAAGAAAAGGTCCGCTTGATCATCCTTGCCGTTCCCTCAAGGTCCAATGTGCCCCAATACCAATTGCTCAAAAAGGAGATTGATGAATTGGTAGGTAGGATTAATGGGGAGCTTTCCACGATCAATTGGACACCGATATGGTATTTCTACCGCTCGTTGCCCTTCGAGAACCTCATCGACCTTTATACCACCAGCGACATTGCCTGGCTCACGCCGCTAAGGGACGGAATGAACCTGGTGGCCAAGGAATATATCGCCACCCGAACGGACAAGACCGGGGTGCTGATCTTGAGTGAAATGGCTGGGTCTGCCAATGAAATGAACGAGGCCCTCCTCATCAATCCCAATAATTTTGAGGAGCAGGCAAATACCCTGCAACAGGCCATCAACATGCCCAAGGAAGAGCAGATCAATCGCAATACCTTTCTCCAAAACCGTTTGGAGCGCTACAATGTTGAGGTGTGGGCGAATGAGTTCATGAACGCCCTGAAAGAGAAAAGGGATTTGGGACGGGAATTTGTCTCCGAAAGAATGTCCAAAGAAATCCTTTCCAATATTGTGGGCCAATATTCGAAGGCAAAAAAACGGCTCTTGTTCCTGGATTATGACGGTACACTGGCCGGATTCCACAAAGACCCCCAACAAGCTTCCCCCGACGAAGAACTCTATAGGTTGCTGGACCAACTTCAGGAACAGGAAAACACCACCTTGTTTTTGATCAGTGGTAGGGACAAACAGACCTTTGGCAGATGGTTCCTTCCCAAAAAGTACAGTATGATCGTTGAACATGGGGTGTGGATTTCGAAGCAAGGTGAAGATTTTAAAATGCTGGAGCAGGTCAAAGGGGACTGGATGGCAAAAATACGGCCGGTTCTGGAATCCTTTGTGGACAGGACCCCTGGGTCCTTTATCGAGGAAAAGAATTATTCCCTGGCCTGGCATTATAGGAACACGGATCCCGATTTTGGTGAAAAAAGGGCCACAGAATTGAATACGGTGCTGAGAAGTCTCATCGGTAATGACGATATTAGCGTGCTCAATGGCAACAAGGTCTTGGAAGTGAAGAGCAGCAATGTGAACAAGGGAAGGGCCGCAGTTCGTATGATGGGCGAGGACAACTACGATTTTGTCTTTGCCATCGGGGATGACTGGACCGATGAGTTCATGTTCCAGGAACTCCCACATTCAGCCATTACAGTGAAAGTGGGACTCAAAAAAACCCAGGCCAAGTACCATGTGGAGAGCACCAAAAAAGTAAGGGACCTATTAAAACGGTTTGCGCAAACATGATCCAAAGACTTTTTATTCCAGTCTTCATTTTGACATATGCCTTGGCGAATGCCCAGGCCAATACGGAAGTTTATCTTTTTGACCTGGCCTTGAAAAATGGGAGCCCGGTATTGTCCAACCCCAAGAATATTTCCAATAATGAAGGGTATGACAACCAACCTTCCTTTTGGGACGATGATACCGTGCTGTTCTCATCCACACGGGAAAACCAGACCGATGTACTGAGGTTCAACATTACACAAGGAAGTACCACTTCTTGGCTGACCAACACCCCGACAGGAAGCGAATATTCCCCCTTGAGGATTCCTGGCAAAAATGCCATCTCTGCCATTCGTTTGGATTTGGACGGGCTTCAGCGTTTATACGAATATGACCTAAAAACTGGCGACTCAAACCCGATCACCAATCTAAAGATTGGGTACCATGTTTGGTTCAACGACCATATCCTTGTGGCCACGGTATTGGTGGAAAATCGCATGGACCTGATGCTCATCGACTTGGAAACAAACACCACTCGCACCGTACAGAGAAATGTGGGCCGGTCGCTCCATAAAATTCCAGATACCGAACTCATCAGTTTCATAAGCAAAGGGAATGAAAACTGGGGCATTCTGTCCCTAGATCCTACATCCGGTGTGACCAAGAAAATCACGGATACCTACAAAAATGAGGAAGATATTTCCTGGATCGATGAAAATACCATCATCACAGGGGCCGGAAAAACATTACTGATGTGGGATATCACTTCTGGTGGAGGTTGGGAACCTGTCATGACTTTCCCTCAAGAGGAAATCAACAACATCAGCCGTATTGCCGTAAACCAAGGTAAAACCCGGTTGGCCTTCGTGTCCGATGAATCTCCGGCCAAAATTGTCCAAAAACAAGTCGAAACCTTCAATAAAGAAGACCTGGAAGGTTTTCTTTCCTGTTACTCGGACAATGTCCTGGCACAACGGTTTCCCCATGAAACCATGTATCTTGGAAAAGCCAAGATGGCCGAAAATTACGAACGCTTTTTCGCCAATACCAAACAATCGAGCGTGGAAGTGGTCAAGCGCATCGTTATCGGCAATACCGTTATTGACGAGGAGATCACGTTGGTGGATGGCAGACAAGGACATCAAGTGGCGCTGTACGAGGTGAAGAACGGCCTCATCACCTCCATGACCTTTATTTTTCCAGATCGTCCGACAGCCGATGCCGAAACCATTGTCCAGGAACAATTGGATGCCTACAATGCTCGGGACATCGATGCTTTTATGGACACCTATTCGGACAACATTAAATTATATAGTTACCCGGACAAACTGCTCTCGGAAGGAAAAAAAGCGATGACCGCACAGTATAGAACATTCTTTGAAAATACCCCTGACCTTCACTGTACCATCAAGAACCGGATCGTAATCGGCAACAAGGTGATAGACGAAGAGTCCGTGACCACCAATGGAACCACCCTATCCGCCGTGGCCATTTATGAACTGGAAAATGGAAAGATTTCAAAAGTAACCTTCATCCAATGATTTTTTAATAGTTTCCCAATTTAAAACCAACCTCTACATCATGAAACATATTTCCACCACACTTCTCTTACTCTTTACAACCTTGGGTTTTGCCCAAACCGATCTTCGGGTCTATGACATCATCAATTCGGTATCGGCGGAGAGGATTGAAAAAGACGTGACCACTTTGGCCAAATTTGGCACAAGACACACCCTGAGCGACACCGTTTCCCTGACCCGTGGCATTGGTGCCGCCAGACGGTGGATAAAATCTGAATTTGATCGGATTTCCTCCAACTGCAATGACTGCTTGGAAGTATTCTACCAAAAAGATTTGGTGAAAAAAGGAGACAATGCCCGAATTGTACACGATGTTTGGGTGGTGAATGTGGTGGCGATCCAAAGAGGCACAAAATACCCCAACCGATTCATCATCATGAGCGGTGACATCGATTCCCGGGTCAGTGACCCTGCCGATTTCACTTCGGATTCGCCAGGGGCCAACGACAATGCCAGTGGAATGGCGGGCACAATCGAAGCGGCCCGTGTCCTTTCCAAATACCAATTTGAAAGCAGTATCATCTATGTTGGACTATCCGGTGAAGAGCAAGGTCTTTATGGCGGAAAAGGATTGGCGGCCCATGCCAAGGAAAAGGGATGGGACATTGTGGGCATCCTGAACAATGATATGATCGGAAACATCACTGGAGTGGATGGTGTGGTCAGCAATACGGATTTCCGGATTTTCTCCGAACCCGTACCGCCTACGGAGACCGAACAGCAAAGAAATGCCAGGCGGTTCTATGGTGGCGAAGTGGATGGGATTTCCCGACAATTGGCCCGATATGTCTACCAGACCACAAAGACCTATATGCCGGAAATGAACCCCATGATGATCTATCGATTGGACAGATTCGGGCGGGGCGGACACCACAGGCCCTTCAACGATGCTGGATTTGCAGGCATCCGAATCATGGAAGCCCATGAAAACTATACGCAACAACATCAGGATATCCGTGTGGAAGATGGTATCGCCTATGGCGATGTGTTGGAGCATGTCAATTTTGACTATGCCAAAAAACTTACGGCCGTGAACGCCATCAACCTGGCGTCCATCGCTTGGGCCCCTCCAGCACCTGAAACCGTGGAAATCGGGGGAATCGTGGAGCCCAATGCCAAATTGAGATGGAGCAAGGTGGACGGGGCCGTTGGATATAAAATTTATTGGAGGGACACCACCTCCCCCACTTGGGACCATTACAGATATGTGGGAGATGTGACCGAGCATACGTTGGAAGGCATCGTCATTGACAATTACTTCTTTGGGGTAGCGGCCGTTGGGAAGGACGGACATGAAAGCCCTGTGGTTTTCCCCAACAAAGTGTTCAGATAATAGTACTAAAGTATTGATAACAAATATGAAGCATTTTTTATTTGCATCCCTCTTCTTAGTGGGATTGAGCATGGCATCTGCCCAAAATTTTACCAGACAGGATACCCTTAGGGGCAGCATAACCCCTGAACGCGAATGGTGGGACTTGAACTATTACCACTTGAATGTAAAGGTAGACCCTGCCGAAAAGTTCATTTCGGGGCATAACATTGTTCGCTATAAGGTCTTGGAAAGTGCAAAAGTGCTACAGATAGACCTTCAAAAGCCCATGCAGATAAGTGCCATCACCCAAGATGGGAAAAAATTGAAATTTACTTCGGAAGGCAATGCACACTTCATTCAATTGAAGAAAAAACAGGTCCCCGGTGAATTCAACGAGCTCAAGATCGAATATTCGGGACATCCAAGGGAAGCGGTACGTGCCCCTTGGGATGGTGGTTTTTCGTGGAAACAGGATGAGAACGGCAATCCCTTTGTGGCCACATCGTGCCAAGGTCTGGGAGCCAGTGTGTGGTGGCCCAACAAAGACCACATGTACGACGAAGTGGACAGTATGCGCATCAGCGTGACCGTTCCCAAAGATTTGATGGACATTTCCAACGGGCAATTGGAGAGCGTGGAGGAAAAGGGTGATTTCACCACCTACAATTGGGTAGTAAAAAACCCCATCAACAACTACGGTGTAAATGTAAATATCGGCAATTATGTGCACTTTGGAGAAAAATATGAAGGCGAGAATGGCACTTTGGACGTGGACTACTACGTGCTTCCTGAGAATCTGGAAAAGGCTAAGATACAGTTTGCCCAAGCCCCGATGATGCTCAGGGCCTTTGAACATTGGTTTGGCCCCTACCCTTTTTATGAGGATGGCTTCAAACTGGTAGAGGTACCCTACTTGGGCATGGAACACCAAAGCTCCGTTACTTATGGAAATAAATATGAAAACGGGTATTTGGGGCGCGATCTTTCCGGCACGGGCTGGGGACTTCAATTCGATTTCATCATCATCCACGAAGCAGGCCATGAATGGTTTGCCAACAACATTACCTACAAAGACATTGCGGACATGTGGGTGCACGAAGGATTTACCGCCTACTCCGAAAACCTTTATCTTGACTATCATTTTGGCAAAAAGGCATCGGCTGAATACGTCATTGGCACACGTGCCAACATCCAAAATGACCGACCCATCATTGGTCCTTATGGCGTCAACCAGGGAGGTTCTGGGGACATGTACTACAAAGGGGCTAATATCCTGCATACCCTACGCCAATTGGTGGAGGATGATGAGCAATGGCGACAAATACTTCGTGGACTCAACAAGGATTTTTACCATCAAACGGTGACCAGCCAACAGATTGAGGACTACCTGAGCAAAAAAACGGGCAAAGACCTCTCGGCATTTTTCAACCAATACCTGCGCACCACCATGATACCCACATTGGAATATCAGTTGGAAAATGGTTCCATCAAGTATCGGTATGTGGATGTGGTGGAAGATTTTGACATGCCCGTCCGTGTTTTTGTCGATGGAAAGGAAAAATGGTTGTTCCCGAGTGCAGAATGGAAAACGGAAGCCATGGACAGTACGGAACTAAAGTTTGATGTCAATTTTTATATAGAGACCCAAAAAGTCTGATTTGGAAAAACACCCTGAACATTACTTTAAAAGCGATGCCGAGTGGCGCGAATGGCTGCATGAGAACCATTCCACCTATACTGGGGTCTATCTTATCTTCTATAAAGTGGACCACCATAAGGAAAGTATGCGCTGGGAAGAAGCCGTGAGGGTTGCTCTTTGCTATGGGTGGATCGACAGCACCGTGAAAAGTCTTGGGGATGGGAGACGGAGACAGTATTTCTGCCCCAGAAAACCCAAGAGCACGTGGAGCAAAGTGAACAAAGTCCATATCGAAGAACTGGAAGCCGATGGACTGTTGCACCAAAGTGGTATGGAAGCCATTGAACTGGCCAAAGCGAACGGCTCCTGGACGGAGCTGGACGATGTGGAGAACGGTGTGATTCCCAAAGACCTTCTAAAAGCATTCAGCAAAAACAAAAAGGCTTTCACCAATTTCCAAGGTTTTACCCCCGGCCAACAAAAAAGCTACCTCTATTGGCTGAACCAGGCCAAGCGGGAAGAAACACGGGAAAAACGAATACAGGAAATCGTGGAACTCTCCGCAAAGAACATCAAGTACAGAAACCAATGAACCCTATGAAAACCAACCTCACAACCTATGGTTTTGCACTTTTGACCTTATTGTTGACCGCCTGCCAAACCGAGACCAAGGAAAAAGTGGACCTGGCCATCACCAATGCCAATGTTATCCATTTGGAAACGGGGAAAGTAGAGCTGCAGGACATTTACATTTTGAACGGCAAGATCAAGGCCATCAAAACGGCCAAAAGTGAGCAAACGTTTGAAGCGGATTCCACCTTCGATGCCACAGGAAAATATGTATTGCCAGGTTTTTGGGACAACCATATCCATTTGAGGGGCGGCGATTCGCTCATAGCCAACAACAAGAACTTTTTAAAGCTCTTCATTGCGAATGGGGTGACCACGGTGCGTGATGCCGGGGGCGACCTTACCCCTTCCGTTATGGATTGGAAATCGCAGATTGCGGAAGAAAAGCTGATAGGTCCTACCATTTTTACCGCTGGTCCAAAAATTGACGGTCCCAATTCCACTTGGGCAGGTTCGTTGGAGGTCCAATCTGACGAAGATGTACAAAATGCCCTGGATTCCTTGGAAAAATTGCAAGTGGATTTTGTAAAGCTCTACGACAGCAGAATTTCTGCGGAAAACTACCTCAAATCCATTGAAGGTGCCGAAGAAAGAGGTCTGGTCGTATCGGGACACATGCCATTTACAGTAACCTTGGACGAGACCATTGAAGCAGGGATGGACGGCATCGAGCATTTATACTACATCATGAAGGGCTGTGCCGGCAACGAAGTGGAGGTCACCGAAAAATTGAAGAACGGGGAAATGGGCTTTTGGGGTGCCATGCCCGCCCTTATGAACACCTATGCGGACAGTACCGCTCAAAAGACATTCACCCAGTTGAAAGAGAACGATGTTTTTGTGGTGCCCACCCTCCATATTGGAAAGACCCTGAGCTATTTGGATGAAGTGGACCATTCCGACGATCCTTACCTAAAATACATGGGCAAAGGGATCCTCAAAACCTACGAAGGAAGGATCAAAGGTGCCCTGAATGCCTCCGAGGAAGCACGGGGAAACCGGAAACAACTGGATACCTTTTTCGGAAAATTGGCCAAATCTCTCGATACGGCCGGTGTGTCTATGTTGGCAGGCTCCGATTGTGGTGCCTTCAACTCCTATGTCTATCCCGGAATTTCACTGCACAAGGAACTGGAAGCCATGGTGGCCAACGGTATTTCGCCATTGGATGCCTTGCGCACATCTGCCTACCACGGAGCCCAATTTTTGAAACAGACCGAAAATTATGGTGGCATCTCCGAAGGAAAAATCTCCGATCTGGTCATTTTGGAAGGAAATCCGTTGGAAGATATCACCCAGACCCAAAAACTGTATTCGGTGGTCAAGGGAACCCAAGTATTTTCCAAAGAGCAGTTACAGCGGCTTTTGGACAGTGCCGTGATGGATTGATCGTTTGTGATCGGGACCCCGTTAACATGTTTTTAAGAAATCTGGTCGGTGTTTTTGGTATCTTTAGACGGCTTAAACAACCCGTAGAATGAGAACCACGCTCCCCCGTACTGATATTTTCAGGTCAGTTTTCCCTTTTCCAACTAATTCAATCCAAGTAAGATGAAAAAAATTATGGTAATTGCCCTTGTGTCCCTTGTTTGGGCCTGCAAGGAAGAAAAGAAAGAACCGTCCATAGCGGAGACCATGCAGACCTACACCATTGCCCAGATGATGGACAATGAGGCCATCGGCGGAGGAAGTTTCTCCCCTGACAACAGTAAATTGCTTATTTCGAGCAACCGTTCCGGTATCTACAACATGTACACCATCCCAACTTCGGGCGGGGATATGATGCCCGTGACCCAATCCGACAGTTCGTCCGTGTTCTCCATTTCCTATTTTCCGAAGGATGAGCGCATGCTGTTCCGAATGGACAACAATGGCGATGAAATTTACCACATCTATATGCGGGAGACGGATGGTAGCCACAAAGACCTGACCCCGGATGAAGGCGCACGGTCATTGTTCTACGATTGGGCAACCGACGATGCTTCCTTTTTCTATGCTTCCAATAAAAGGGACAATCGGTTCATGGACCTCTATGAAATGGATTTGGAGACCATGACCCCTACCTTGATCTATCAAAATGACGATGGGTATGACATCAATGTCATTTCACCGGACGAAAAATTTGTGGCACTCAGCAAATCCATCAACACCAATGACAGTGACCTGTTCCTGTACAATCTGGAAACCAAGGAACTTGTCAAGATCAACAAAAACCAAAGTGGCAACAGCGGACAGGATTTCTCACCTGATGGCAGTGCGTTCTACTACACCACCGATGATGGCAGTGAATTTTCCTATTTGATGAAGTACAAATTGGACGATGCTTCCTATGAAAAGGCCATGGCACGGGATTGGGACATTGTCGGAATGGGCTTTACCGATAACGGCACCTATCAGGTGACCTACATCAACGAGGACGCCAAAAACACCATCGAGGTGATGGAAGTGGCCACGGGAAAAAACATAGAACTTCCCAAGATTGAGAACATGGAGGTCACCAGTGTGGCCTTTTCCGATGATGAAAAACTGATGCGCTTCTACGCAGGGGGCTCGCACACCCCATCCAACCTCTATGTGTACAACGTGGATACCAAGGAACAGAATCAACTTACGAATGTCCTCAACCCTGAAATTCAGGGGCAGGACCTCGTCAAAGCGGAGGTGATCCGTTACAAATCCTTTGATGGGGTGGAAATCCCGGCCATCTACTACAAACCCCATCAAGCCTCCGAAGAAAACCCGGTCCCAGCCTTGGTGTGGGTACACGGTGGTCCGGGCGGGCAATCGCGCCAAAACTTCAGTGCCTTCATCCAATATCTCGTCAACCACGGCTATGCCGTATTGGCGGTGAACAACCGCGGAAGCAGTGGATATGGAAAAACGTTCTACCAAATGGACGATCTCAATCATGGCGACAAAGACCTGAAAGATTGTGTGGAGGGCAAAAATTGGTTGGCCGAACAACCGGGCATCGATGGGGAGAAAATCGGCATCATCGGAGGATCCTATGGCGGTTACATGACCATGGCCGCCCTCACCTATGCCCCGGAAGAGTTTGATGTCGGCGTGAACCTTTTTGGGGTGACCAACTGGATGAGGACCCTGAAAAGCATTCCGCCATGGTGGGAATCCTTCAAAGATGCCCTCTACAAGGAATTGGGAGACCCCTACAGTGCGGATTCCGTTCGGTTGAAGCAGATTTCCCCACTTTTCCACACGGACAAGGTGACCAAACCGCTCATTGTACTCCAAGGCTCCCAAGATCCAAGGGTACTTCAGGTCGAATCGGACGAGATAGTGGCCGGAGTCCGTAAAAATGGTGTGCCCGTGGAGTACGTGCTCTTTGAGGACGAAGGGCATGGATTCGTGAAAAAAGAGAACCAAATAGAAGCGTATAGCAAAATATTGGAATTTTTGGATGTGTACCTGAAAAAAGAAGAACAAGGTGCAGCTATTAAAGATGGAAGTTTATGATCAAAAAAGTATTGCCCCTATTCTTATTGTTTATATCGATGGTTTCAAACGCCCAACAACCTGGAGAGGATGAGTGGGGAGCTTGGTACATGTACTTTGGCACCAACAAGGTTTCGGAAAAGTTCAGCATTCATACGGAGGCGCAGGCCCGGTTATACGAGACCACCAGCAATTTCAACCAATTGTTATTGCGGACAGGGCTCAATTACCATATCGACCCAAATGCCATTGCCACCTTCGGTTATGGCTATATCGATACGGACAATTCCTTTGGGGAAATACCCGGTGAGGTCAACAGCATAGAACACCGGATTTTTGAACAGTTTATTCTAAAGAATAAGGTCTGGGAATTTCTTTTTGAGCACCGCTACCGCTTGGAGCAACGCTTTTTGGATTTTGGCGATGCCACGGACACACAGCACAGGGCCCGTTATCGTTTACAGATGACCTTGCCCCTTACCAATACCTTCTTCCTGAACTTTTACGATGAATTGTTCATCAACCTTCAGGACGATCTTTTTGGGCAGAACCGACTCTATGCAGCAGTAGGTGTGAATGTTACGGAGAACAGCAGTGTGCAATTGGGATACCTTCGCAACCAGTTTCCCAATGCGGTGTATGACCGCTTGCAGGTTGCCGTGTTCTACAATCCCGATCTAAGAGGGCTTTTCAAGAAAAAGAAACCCTAAGAAATACTATGGACAAAATAATTGACAGCTCCCTAAATAATGAGTAACTTAGTGATGAACCTAAAAATTCTTACAATGAAGAAAATACAAGCAATAGCATTGGGACTGATACTGGTCATGTCCTTTAGCTGCAAACAAGCAAAAAAAGAAGCGGAAGAAACCACTTCGGAAGTCGAGGAAACGGTGGAAGAGGTAGTTAAGGAAGAGCCCAAGAGCATAAGTTTCCAAATGGAACCCAAGAGTGACAGCAATGTAACTGGCGAGGCCACCTTTACCGAAGAAAACGGAAAAGTAGCGATGAAAGCAACATTCAGCGGTCTTTCGGAAGGGGAACATGCCATACACCTCCACGAAAAGGCGGATTGTTCCTCCGCAGACGGAACATCCACTGGCGGCCACTGGAACCCCACCTTTCAACCCCATGGCAAGTGGGGAGCGGAAGAAGGCTACCACAAGGGTGATATCGGTAACTTTGTAGCTGATGCGGAGGGCAACGCCACCGTGGATTTTGCTACCGATGAATGGTGCATAGGATGTGATGATGAAACCAAGAACATTTTGGGCAAGGCGGTGATCGTGCACCAAGGAGTGGATGATTACACCTCCCAACCCAGCGGGGATGCCGGGGCCAGGATTTCCTGTGCAGGCATTATCCAATAACAAACGGCAGACAGAAGAGCTGCCTCGGAGCAGCTCTTTTTTTTTCACTTAAAAGCACTGGACCATGGACAATGTAAAAGAATACCCCAACGGGGAAATATCGGTAGTGTGGAAGTCCGAACTATGCCAACATGCGGGAGTATGCGTGAAACTATTGCCCAAGGTCTATAATCCCAAAGAAAGACCTTGGATAAAAGTTGAAAACGCCACCACCGATGAACTGAAACACCAAATCTCAAAATGCCCATCGGGCGCGCTGAGCTATCACTGACAAACCCACCAACAGCAGTATGGAAAAGAAACACCAACTCGTGGACAACGAGACCGCCAAACGGTTCCAGTTTGAGCTGGACAATGGCGACATTGCAAAAATCGAATACATCAAGGCACAGGAAAAAATATACCTGACCCATACCGAAGTTCCCGTGGGCTATGAGGGACAGGGCATTGGATCGGAACTCATCAAACAGACCTTGGAACACATCAAAGAGCAGGACTGGACCCTCATTCCCCTATGCCCCTTTGTGGCCAAGTACCTCCAAAGACATCCCGAATGGAAAGTATTGGTGATGAAAGGAATCAACATCGGATAACTTGGACATCACTTACTTTTCATATCTTTAGCCATAGGCTATGCAATTGGACAACCTCATAGAACGATTTCAAAAAAAGGATAGAGCTGCTTTTGAAGCACTGTATGATATGTATGCGGAAAATCTATGTGGGGCCATCAACATCATTCTCAAAGATCCTGAACGTTCGCAGGAACTTTGTCAGGATGTATTTGTCAAAATTTGGACCAAATCCGATCAATACGACACCTCCAAAGGACGCTTTTTTACATGGATATTGAACATCGCCAGAAATGCTGCGATCGATGAACTGCGCTCAAAAAGCCATAAAAATCAAAAGAAAAACCTCTCTGTTGAATCTCTCGTAGGTATCTATGAAAACAGTGAGGATCTGAACGATAAAGTGGATACCATTGGCCTAATGTCCCTATTGAAAGGACTGAAGGATAAATGTATCCTGTTGATAGACCTGCTTTATTTCAAGGGATATACACAAAAGGAAGCCGCAGAGCACCTAAATACGCCTGTGGGCACCATAAAAACACGTATTAGAAGCTGTATTTCCGAGATACGGAAGAATATGGCATAAGTCATGGAAGTTGAAAAGTACATAGCGTCAGGTATTTTGGAACTCTATGTTGCGGGGGCACTGACCCCGGAACAAAACTTGGAGGTACATCGGTATGCGGAACAATATCCAGAGATAAAAACGGAAATTGAGGCCATCGAGGCCGCCATTCTGAAACTCTCCCGCACCACTTCTCCTGGATTGTCCAAGAATGGTTTCAAGAAAATCGAGGCCGAACTGGATGATGTGATCACATTTGTTCCACCCACATCCAAAAAGAAGGCCCCTTGGGGCAGCTATCTGGGCTGGGCAGCCTCTTTGTTGCTGGCAGCCGGTCTGTTGTGGGTCTATACCGAAAACAACAACCTCAAATCAGAAATAGAAATCTCGAACCAAGAAAAACAGGATTTGGAAGAAACGTTGTCCAACATCCAAGAGGAAGCTGCCCGACAAGAAACATTCTTGGAGATGCTAAGAAATCAGAATGTCTCCGTGATTGCCCTAGGCGGACAGGCGGTTTCACCAGAATCCTATGCCAAGGCGTATTGGGACAAGTTCGAAAACAAGGTGGTCATCGACGCACAGGGATTGCCCGAGCCCCCAACAGGATTCACCTATCAGGTCTGGTCCTTGAAACTGGACCCCCTCACCCCTACCAGCATAGGACTTTTGAATGATTTTACCACTACCGGTGACAAGCTCTTCACGTTGGAAAACGCCAACGAGTCCGAGGCATTCGGGATTACATTGGAACCTGAGGGCGGAAGCGAATCCCCTACCTTGGAACAATTGTACACTTTGGGAACCGTGGGCAGGTAAAGTTGCCCAAAAAAGAAAGCAGCCCAAAAAATTTGGACTGCTCCCCAACCTAAAAAAAGCGTGTTAATGCAACTATAATTTAAGGCCCACTCCAAATCCAAAGATCCATGGGTCAATATCCACATCTGCTTCCACAGTTGCCCCCAAAGCCGTGGTAGCATCAACTGTGGCCGTAGTATTCAAAAAGAGTTTTTTGATGTCCAGGTTCAAGAACCACTTGTCGTTCAGCATAAAATCGAAACCGCCTTGCAATGCAAAACCCACAGCGGTGTCATATTCCACATCATTGGCCACAGGTCCCTCGTCCACACCGTAAAAAAGGGTAAGGTTTACCCCGGCACCCAAATAGGGAACAAAGTCGCCCCCGGTAAAATGGTATTGCCCGGTCAATGTGGGTGGCAAAAGCCAGACACTGCCCAAATCGATATCCCCTGCAGCAGTGCCGATGGCCTCGACATCATGCTTGGTAGTACCCAAAATGAGTTCCGCCGACCAGTTTTCCGTAAAAAAGTAGGTAATATCAAATTCGGGAACAACAGCGGTGGAAATGGAAACATCCCCGCCTATGGCCTCAATCTCCGCACCTTCGTCCGGGGCCACCACAATGCCCCTCAATCGAAACTGCCATTTGCCAAAATCACTGGTGGGCGAGTCTTGGGACATTACTAAGTTTGAAAATCCCATGAATGCCACCACTGCAAAAAGTATTGTCTTTCTCATTGTACTGTTATTTAAAGATGGGACAAAACTAGCCCTAGAGGCTCTCCAGATATATGATGTTTGTCATTGGATGTGAAGAACAGACAGCATATATCTCCGAGGCAAATTATGCTGAAATCAGAGAAAGACTTTGGAAAAACTAGGGCTTTAGAACCATTTTTTTCGCTTAAAGATGATGATGGAAACAATGGTAATGACCAACATCAGCCCCAAAAGGATGAAGTAGCCGTTGGGCCATTGGAGCTCTGGAATGTTTTCAAAATTCATCCCATAGATCCCGGCCAAAAAGGTAAGGGGAATAAAAATGACCGAAAAAATGGTCAGGGTCTTCATCACCTCGTTCAACCGGTGGCCCTGGATACTGAAAAACAGGTTGATCTGGCTCTCCAGCTCGTGGATATCCGAATCGATATCATTGGTCAAACCATTGATTTGCTCCCTGAGCTCGCTGAAATACTTGTTGTGGAACCCTTTCATCTCCACTCTTTCCAGTTTGATGATGATGTCCCGAAGTCCAAGGGACGCCTTTTTAAACTCGTTGATGATGGATTTCTTTTGCTCCACCTCGAACATGAACTGAGGGGTCGGTTCCTGGTTTAGGATGACATCCAAGGTATTCTCCATCAAAACAATTTCCTCGTATTTGTCCTTGTAATTGGTGATCAAGGTTTCCAAAATGAAGAACAACAAGTAGTCCGCGCGCTTTTTTCGGATGATTCCCTTGTTCTCAAAGATCCGTTGACGGATCCAATCAAAATGGTCACCCCGTTTTTCCTGAATGCACCAAATGAAATCCTTGGCCACCACAAAGAATATCTGCTCGGACTCCAAACCATCATGTTCCGTCTTCACGATCCTAGCGGCCACAAAGAGTTGTTCCTCGAGTTCGATCACTTTGTTGCCCATTTTTGGGTTCAAGAGAAGCCGTAACAGAAAGTCGTCCAAATTGTTTTCCAACACCATCTTTCTGAACTCGTCCATATATTCAAGGCCATAGGTATTGACCCAAGTGATCGATTTGTCGCCTTTGGAGAGGATTATATCATTTTCCAAAGAAAATTGATGGTTGTTATAGTTGTCCGGGGAGTAATTGATCACCCATGTATTTTTTTCAAATTCTGTCTCCATTGTGATGCAAGTGAAATGGGTTATTTGTAGTTTAGAGCATAAGTTAATCCAAAAATAGCAAGAACACCCCATGATAGACCCTATGTCTTTTAAAACCGAGATTTTGTTCACGGTTATCCTACTAGCCTTCATACTTTTACTGAACACTTTCACCAAAAGGGGCATTAGAAGGTTCGGCAAGAGCAGTTCCATCGACATGAACAGCCGGAAAATCATTTTCTACCTCAGCAATTTGATTTTTTACCTATTGGCCTTTGTTGGAATTTCGTTGATCTGGGGCGTCAAGTTGGAGGATTTTTCCCTTTTCCTGTCCTCGGTGCTCGCGATTTTGGGTGTCGGCTTTGTGGCCCAGTGGTCCATACTGTCCAATTTGACCGCCAGTGTGATCTTGTTCTTTAGCCATCCCTTGCGATTGGGCGACCGGATAAGGGTCATGGATAAGGATTTTGACTGGACCGGACGAGTGGAGGACATCAGTGGTTTTTACCTGTTCATGCGCACGGATGATGGGAGAAGGATTACCATACCCACCAACCTTGTCATCCAAAAAGGGATAGAGATTCTAAAGGATATCGAGGAAACTTCCGATGAGGAGGAAATCATCGAAAATTGATCAAGGGTGCCCAGCTATGCCGAACACCCTTGAAAACAACAACCAAGCCCAAACTTGGAAACCACTCGTTGCAAAATTTAAAATGCCTTAAAGGCTCACTATCCCCGATTCTTTCAATGGGCCCAGTTCATAGACGGCGCCCAAGAGTTCTTTTTTAATTTCCTTGACTTTCTTTTTGTGTCCGTTTGCCTTGTATATTTTAGCGACACAGAACAGAATTTCAGGTTCAAAGGTTTGTCCATCGACATAGTTTTCCACCAATTCCAACGCCCGTTCCTTTTCCCCTCTCTTCAGCAGGCTATAGGCCAGCCAACCATAGGTTTCGGGGGTGGGTCTGTTCCTCACTTCCTGTTTGGCCAACTGCAGTGCCCTGTCCATGACATCCATATCCAGATAAAAACCCACGTTATAGGCGTTGTACATATGCCCATAGTCTTCCTGCACCACACTCTTGTAATAGTTGTCCAAAGATTGTATCCGAAGTGTCTCATCGCCCGTGTATGAGGCTATTTCGGCTTTCAGCAGATGGTACTCGGGCGATTTGTTTCCTTTGATGATGGAGTCCAATATCCGAAGGGCCTCTTTGCCATTTCGTTCGTGGGAATATACGATCCATGCTATTCCTCTTTTTGCGTAGGGATTTTGGGGATCTATTTGTAACGCTTTCAAATAGAACTGATAGGATTCTTCAATGCGCCCCGCATGTCCGTATAAATCGGCCAAGTTGGTATAGGACAAGAGCAACTTATTGCTGTCCTTGGAAGATTCCGCCTTCTCACTTGCCATTTCCATACAACGGATCGCCGCTTGCACATCTCCTTCGTGATCGTTCCATTTTGCCACACGGACCAGATATCCAAAATCCGACTGGTTCCGGATACTGTCCAAGTACATTTGCGCTTGTACATAATTGCCCAGCTCCATGTGGATATCGAACAAGAGGTTCTGGGTGGCATTGACACCTCCCTTTATTTTAACGGCCTGGCTGGCCAACTCCAATGCTTCCTTGAAGCGGTGCTGGGAAATATAGTTTCTCGCCAGAGCCCTTAGGTACTGAGTTTTTTCAACGTTCGCCATCTCCACTGCCTTTTTCAAGGATTGCTCCGCTTTCTTCAAATGTTTGATGTTGCCTGTTTCCTGAAATAAACGGGCATATTCATCGGCCACATTCCCCAAGCTCACCAATTGTGTACTATCTCGCATGATTTGGTGGCCCCATACCTGAAACCCTTTGGAAGTGGTATTCACTGGTTTTGCCGTCAAAAATGGGTCATAGTCCTGCCTGTTTGTCTTGAACCCTTTCTCCTGGGTGCAGGAAAAAAAGATCAGACCCGAGAAAAGCAGACAGAAGTACTTAGCTGTTATTTCCATATTAGTGTTGTTGTCTTATAAAAGGGAAGGGATTTCTCCCCTCCCTCTTCTTTTCATAGCAATTACTCAGGATTTCCCAACTAAGGGAAAGTTGTAAAACTCGATGATGCCAGCTGTTCTCCCTGTCGTTGATGTTGCATGCCTTTAGTGTTTGCTGTACCTATACTTACGGAATCTCATGGAAGTGGGTTTGGAATTGAATTGTTAAAAAAATAGTGACGGATTTTTAATGTGCCTCTCCGCTCATCTACCTGAAAATTCCCATATTTTGTTTTACTTTGGAGCTCAAACCATGCATGAATGAACCCTTCTGCTTCTGGATGGATCAACAAGTTTGGTCATCTTGCCAACAAAGAGAACGCAGGTTTTTCCGATTTCGACAGCCTGTACCTGGAGCTCAAGAAGAATGGGTTCGTTTATGGGGTCCACTTGGACATCCCCCCTTTCATTGAGGTGGAGCATGTCCTGAGCGAGGACGAGATTGCCAAGATCAACCTGCTCACCGCCCTCTACTATACCTATACTTTTGAAAAGGGAAAAACGGACTTTACCGATTTTGTCAACACGGTTTTTGAATATTACCAATCCTTGGATGTGGGCCGAATTTCGTTCCTCAATAAAATACTCAGCGGTTCCAAAACCGAGTCGCAGCTTGAAAAACTCATCGATTCCCGAATATATTTGGGGGGCAACGCCTTCAACCGTGCCTTTGGGAACAGCCTCACCAACTCTTTGCTCTATGTGGATGTGCTCATCTTTATGGTATACCTGGATGGAAAGACCGATGTGAAGGAACATGCACAACTTCTGGAATACGTTACCATCAACATTGCCTACCACGCACTCAATTCGAAGGAGGCCAATGGAAACGATGCCAAGCTCATCCAACTTTTGGCATCTTCCCTCACCTATGTCAATCTTGGTGAAACGAAATTCGATGGTTCCTATCTCGCCCTTTTGGACCACAATTTCTCCAAGTTTGAAAAGGACTATTTTTTGGATATGGCCTGCTTGACGATTTGGGAAGACAAGTCACTCGACTATACAGAATCTGATTACATTTTTGGCCTCGGAAAAGATTTGGACAAGTCCGATGAAGGGGTAAAATTGGAGTTGGAATTTGTCAAACATTTCTTTGAAAGGAACAAGGAAAAAGTCCCTTATCTGAACGACAAAAATTTAGCTGTACAGTTCTATGAAGGGATGTCAAAAAATGTGAGCAAACTTATTTTGAGGAACAGCAAAAGGCTCAAAAAAGAGTTGGCCCAAAGTCGGGAACTGGTATCACTTTTGTCCAAATCCACCGTAAAAGATTTGAGTGAGGAAGAGAAGAAAAAAGTACAGGAACAATTGGTGAACATTTTTAAAAGTATTCCCTCTTTGGCCATTTTTATACTGCCTGGTGGAGCCGTTCTTTTGCCCATTTTCATCAAACTGATCCCTAAGTTGCTCCCCTCTGCTTTTGACGACAACAGGGTCGAGAAAAATTGACCTCTTTTCAACAAAAAAGCCACTATAAGAAAAATTTATAGTGACTTTTCTAATACGTTTAAAGATTTGTTAATCAAATTTTTAAATCAAACTATTCCAACCATAACTTGAAATCCTTTACGCGCTCCCTGCTCACAATGATTTCTTGCTCATTGAAGCGTTTCAGCTTGATCTGGAGCCTCGAATTTGTATAGGAAATGATGTCACCGATGTGGTTGATGTTGACATAAAACTTGCGGCTTATCCGGAAAAAAACTTTGGGCGAGAGCTCCTCTTCCAACTGTTCCAAAGTGGTGTCCAAAAGATAATTCCTGCCATCCGAAGTGGCCGCATAGGTACCCTTGTTCTCACTATAAAAACATTCCACCTCATCCGCATTGATGATCTTGAGGTGCTGCCCGACTTTTACGGTAAAGCGTTTTTTGTATTCCCGTTCCAGGGGGTTCACCAATAGGTTTTTGATGTCGTTGAAATCGATCGAAATTTTCCGGCTCTCCGGCTTGAAATTCTTGTACTTTTTCACGGCACTTTCCAGCTCTTCATCATCTATGGGTTTCAACAAATAATCGATGCTGTTCAACTTGAATGCCTGGAGCGCATATTCATCATAAGCGGTGGTAAAAATAATGGCACTCTTCACATCGACCACATCAAAAATCTCGAAGGAAAGACCATCGGACAATTGGATATCCAAAAAGATAAGATCCGGATGGGGATTGTTCTGGAACCACTCGATGGATTCATCCACCGAATGGAGCATGGTGGAAACTTCCAGGTCCAGGTCTGCCAATAATCTGGCCAACCTTCTTGCGGCCGGTTTTTCATCCTCAATGATGATCACGTTCATTGTTGTTTGGTTTTGGTTGTATGGTTTTGATATCGTTCAATTCAATTTGGGCAATGCCCGTTCATTTGTACCTGTCCATTTCCTTTCTGTCCTCTTCCATATATTTCTGGATCTGACGTTCCTCCCATTTCCTGAAAAATGGAAACTTTCCTCTGTACACTATCAATGCATGGACAAGCAATATGAGTGCCCATGCAAGAATATTGGCATTGACCCAATCAAAATAATAAGGTTCTGACGGGAAACCTTCCGGCAAGAAGGGATGCAACACCCCGCTTTGGAGTAGGAGCAGGAATCCATTCACCACGATAAAGATCAGTATGTGCCTGTAAAAGCCCTTCAGCTCTTTGATCCGCTTGTTGGCCTTTTCGAGGCTTGTTCCGCTTTGTCCCATGGTCATTTGAATTTATCCATTTCCTTTTTGTCCTCGTCCATGTACTTCTGGATCATGCGCTGTTCCCAATTTTTACCGAGCAACGGATTGAAACCAAACACATACACACCGTGGAACGCCATACCCAATCCCCAGGAGAACAAGGTGACGAAATGGGGCCATTGCCAAAAATCGTCCGTTCTAAGATACACATTCACCAAAATAAACGCATTGATCACCACATAGATGGCCAAGTGGATATAGAACCCTTTGAGTTCCTCTACCCGCTTCTTGGCGCGTTTGTACTTGTCTGTCTTGATGTCTTCCATGATCATTTCCATTTTTTGGTTTCGTCATCCTCGTTCATAAATTCCTCAATCTTACGCTGTTCCCATTGTTTTCCGAAAAATGGGTTGAGGTCGAAGGTCTTCAGGGCGTGGAAAATGATCCCGATGCCCCAGCCAAATGCGGCCCAAAGGAACCACATGTATCCAAATCCAGTGGTGAGGTAGTTGACCAGTGCCAGACCGGATATCACCACGACATAGGAGAAAAGGTTGCCGTAGAACTTTTTAAGTTCGTCCACCCTTTCCTTGGCCCTGATGTACTTGCTCTGTTTGTCAAAATTTTCCATAGTGTTGTTTTTTAACGGAATGTGACAGTTAAATATACTCATTGTTAAAATTCTTTGTTGTCCATGAACTCCTTGATCTTACGCTCTTCCCATTCTTTTCCAAAAATGGGGTTGTAGCCGTGGGAGGTCATCCAGAGGCTCACAAGTCCTATTCCCCAGCCTACCATCGGGAAAATGGCCCAGAGGAAATCTGTTGTCCACGAATTGACCCACCATAGAAAAGGAATCACAATACAATAGGCCACCAAGCTATAGTAAAAAGACTTCAGGTCATCTACCCGCTTCTTGGCCCTGTCATAACTGTATTGTCTTAAGTCTTCCATTGTTCGATTGTTTTTTGATTACACCGTAAAATTCGCAATACACTGTGAGCAGGGAAAAAGTAGTTTCTTGAACTGTTGTTTTTGGGGGATGAATTGTGGGGTTTGGGGTTTGGGGTTTAGGGTTTAGGGTTTAGGGTTTAGGGTTTAGGGTTTAGGGTTTAGGGTTTAGGGTTTAGGGAAAATACAAAATTGGAAGAAACGAACTTGTTCTTGACATTTTAGTTGAACTTGAGTTTGAAATTGGACCTCCCCTTTAATCCTTCCTCAAAAATCGTCCTTTTCCATAAGTTCCCGAATCTTTCGCTCCTCCCATCGCTTGCCCCAAAGCGGGTTATAGCCAAAGGCTTCCATGCCATGCATTAGCACACCAAAGCCCCAACCCAAGGTCGGGAAAATGGCCCAGAGGAAATCCGTGGTCCTGGAATTGAGCCACCACAGAAAGGGAATCACAATGCAGTATGCGGTCAGGTTTCCATAAAAGTCCTTGATGGCCTTTACCCGTTCCTTGGCCTTGATGTAGCGTTTTTCCTCAATGTAGCTTTGCTGGGTCTCCACCACGGAGAATTCCTGCGTCAGCATGGGCAATTCCACACTGAAGTCCGAAACCGTTTTGTTGATGACCACTCCACGGTCGGTCAGGATATTGTAGCGCTGCTTGATGTTCTGCAATCCCACCCCACTGCTTTTGTTCACCACTTGTTTTTCCTGGAGATTGTTGCTCACCACCAACATAGATCCTTTTTCGAACACCTTGATGTGCAACGGTCTGGATGCCTTGACCACATTGTGCTTCACCGCATTTTCCAACAGGAGCTGCAATGACAATGGGACAATTTTTGCATCAGGCTTTGAGCATTTTTCAGGAATATCGAAGACAATACTGTCCTCAAAACGCATTTTCAAAAGTCCAACATAGGTCTTGGCAAAACTGAGTTCTTCGTCCACCGTCACCAAATCCTTGTTCTTCTGCTCCAGAACATATCGGTACACTTTGGAGAGCGATGTGGTGAACTTCTGGGCCTGTACGGGATCTTCTTCTATCAGACTCGTGAGCACATTGAGGCTGTTGAACAAAAAATGGGGATCCAATTGGTTCTTGAGCGCATCGAAACGTGCCGAGGCCGTGCCCGCAATGATCTTCTGCTCCTTTACCTGTTTCTCTTTGTAGTATTTGTAGTAGTAGGCGGCATAGAACAGGATCGCCACGACCATGGAGATCAAAAAGGAGGTGAAATAATATTGTGGGCGCTCACCCAAAAGGAATCGGTCCAACGGAACTTTATGGACCAACACCTGCAACGCCAATCGGGAAAGAAAAATACCAAAGATGGAGGCTGCTATGTTTCCCGCCAATCCATAAGCGATATACTTTCGAGTGAACAGTTCCTTATCGTATTTCCGCATCAAAAGGATGAAGGAAAAAGCGTTGCAGAGGTAGATGATGATGGAAAAGAGCATGGTCTCCAAAAAATCGTCCCATAGTTGCGCGGCACTAAAATCCCATCCATTCACAAAATAGATAATGAGGAGGACCACATAAATGGCCATCCCCACTAAAATGGATTTGAAAAGTTCCCTGAAAAAGAGTTTCATCCGATCTTATTTACAACTTGCCAAAACCTCTTCTGCCCTTTCCTTTCCCCAAGAAGGATAAAACGGGGTTTCGGATTTAAAGGTAGCAAAAAGTTCCAACGCCTTTTCCACATCCTTGCAATAGGGGGCCGTATCCTTTCCAAAATATCGGGCCGCACCCATGTCCCATTCAGCCTTTGAGAACACAACACGCGGATTGTCCGGGGCCAGTTCCAATGCTCTTTGGTAGAGTTGGGCATTCTTCTGGGAGAGTGTCATCCCATAAGTGGCACCATCAAAAACGATCCAAGCCGTATTGATGAGCGCTTCCTGGATCAAAATCTCCGGGTTGTCCTGCGATATGGCCTTTGCCACATCCAAGAATTCCTTGGCCTTTTCCAACTGCACGGTCAACTTTTTCTCATCCTTTTCACCAAAAGAAATGACCGTGTTGACCTGTGAAGCATAATAATAGGGCAACCAATTGTCGGGTTCTGCCGTGGCTATCCGCTCAAAGAGATTGGAAGCCTCCCCCGTTTTTCCGCTCTCCCATAATTGGAAGGCCTTTTCCATTCCTTGGGTGTAGCGGTCCTGCGCGCTAGCCGTTAAAATGGTTAGAAATACAAGTAAAGAAGTTAGTTTTCCCATGACTGTCGTTTTTTGATTCCCGTATCGGGTATCCATTATTGATTGTTTGTGATTATCGTGCCACAAAAGTGCATCAGCCAAACCTGTAAGGAAAAGAAGGTTTACCGAACTGTATTTTTTGGGGGATGAACTGTTTTTAGAGGTTTGCATTTCATCGAAAAACCCAGCAGCGGACATCAATTTCTCATTTTCCCCCGTATATAGTATATGTTTAACAAACCCCATATTATGAGAACAAAAATCTTTTCTATTGTATTTAGCTTGGCTTTTTTGATGTTCATTGGTTGCTCTGATGATGACAACAATGGAAACAATGGCGATGCTACTGGCAGATTGAGCATTCAGTTGACGGATGCCCCTTTTCCGTTTGATTTGGTCGCCGAGGCGAATGTTACCATCTTTAAGGTAGATGCGAGATTGTCAGACGATGATGATGAAATGGATGATGAAATGGACGACGATGAAAGTGAGTCCTCTTTCGTCACGCTTATGGAAGAAGAAATTACTGTGAACCTTTTGGACCTTACCAATGGTGTCACAGAAGAATTGGCCGATGTGGAAGTACCGGCTGGCACGTATGACCTTATCAGGGTATATGTAAAAGGTGTGAACGTGGTCCTGACCGATGAAAGAAGCTTCGACCTTACTGTTCCCAGTGGCGAGCAAACAGGTATCAAAATCTTCATAGACCCAGGACTGACCGTTGCAGGTGGCCTGAGCAGTGACCTTCTACTTGATTTCGATGTTAGTCGATCCTTTGTTGCCAAGGGAAGCACCAACAGCGTGGATGGCATCACCGGGTTCAACTTTAAGCCTGTGATCAAAGCCAGCAATCTTTCCACTGCAGGTACCTTGAGCGGAATTGTGGCCACAATGGATGACGAAACAACGGTTCCTTTGGAAAACGCACAAATCTCTGTTCTGGACACCAATGAGGAACCTGTCACCTCCGGAGCCACCAATGTTGATGGCGCATATGCCATTATGGGACTTGAAGCAGGCACCTACAAAGTCTTCTCGTCCATGAATGGATACGTGACAAGCGATACATTGGAAGTGGAAATCGTGGCCGCCAACAAAACAATGCAAGATTTCCTTCTGGAAGCTGAAGTAGTAGTTGAAGAGGGAAACTGATTCCTTAACCTGAACACAATCCAAAGCGGGGCAAATGCCCCGCTTTTTTTTAATTTCAACCCACCATTTGCAATTCAAACTGGGGAGGTATTTCTATTTTAGCAGAAAGAAAACAATCCCTAAAATATATGTACACCCCGCCCCACTATCAAAACAGCGACATTGCAGAGATCAAGGATTTCTTGGTCCAAAATAGTTTTGGCATTCTCATCAACATTGTGGACAACAAACCTTGGGGCACCCATATCCCCTTGGAACTGGAAACGGATGAAAAGGGGCAGTATATCTTGGTCGGACACATCGCCAAGGCCAATCCCCAATGGAAGAGTTTTGATGAAGAAGCGGAGGTGCTTTGTATCTTCAACGGGCCGCATGCCTATGTTTCCTCCTCTTGGTACAAGGAAGAGGAAGTCCCCACTTGGAACTACATCGCCGTGCATGTCTATGGCAAATTGAAGGTGTTGAGTGAAGCCGAGACCATGCAATCCATGCACCGATTGGTGGAAAAATACGAGCGGGACTCCAAAAACCCCATTTCCCTGAAAGACATGTCTCCCAAAACCCTACGACAGGTAAAGGGAGTAGTGGGCTTTCAGATCCAGATCATGGACATCCAAGCCACCTACAAACTTTCGCAGACGCGTGTTGAAGACCACCCCAAGATCATTTCCGAACTAGGTGAACGAGATGCCGGAAGCAGGGCCATAGCCAAAAAAATGGATGGAAACGACGCTTAAAGGCTACTCAATATCCTGAAAAATGGCATCCGCCCAATTGGAGTAACGTGGATTCTCCACGTGCATGATCCAAAGCTCATCGGTATATTGTCCCTTCATTTTGGAGCGATAGGCCGCATAGGCATCTTCATTTTCTTCATACTTGGCCAAATACACATAATTGAGACCGTTGTCCGGATTTTTGAAATATTGCGCTTCCAAACCTTGATCCTTTAGTTTTCCCATAAATTCCCTTAGGTAGCTCTCATTTTTGAAAACATTGGCCACGATGTAGTGTCCTTGCCCGATCCCATCCAAGTTGATGAACTTCTCGATGGGCTTGAAAGCTCCTCCATGAAAAGTCCCCTCCTTCTCTTTTTCCACTGTTTTTGGGGCGTTCTGGGCTTTGGAATTTTGTGCCAACGCACTACTTTCCAAGGAACTGTATATAGAGTCCAGGTCCTTGCTGTCGGCCAAATACAGTTTCTGTGCCTTTGCTTCAATTTCGGGCGTTTTGTCACCTGTATGTCGTTTCACGATCCGCATCACCATTTCAAATCGCTTTTCCATGTCTCGCTCTCTGTTCCTCTCCAAGGAGTCCATTCGATAGACCAATTCATTGATCACAGCATAATTGTCCTCTTGCTGCTCCCTTAACTGGGCTATCTGCTCTTCCCAGAATGCCAGATCTTCTTTGTTGGTGGGCCTTAAGGTGGTCTGGGCATTCAACTTGCTCCTTGAGCCATCCTTTTCCTTGTTTTCCTTCGTATCGGCATCCGCCACAAGGGTCCCTTCTATCGGTTTTTTGGTCTCCCCGTCCGGATTTTCCTCATTGGAAACGAAGGTGTTTTTGGATAGCGTGGGAACAAAGGAATAGGCAATGGAAATTTCATGTGTTACCCCAAGATTGGCGATACTATTGGCGATGTTCTTTTCAAAATTATACCCAAAGGAAAGCCGCCTGTTCAGGTTGAAACCTGTTCCGGCCGATGCGCCGTACAACTGGTCATACCCGCCTTGGATCCAGCCCAATTTGGGAAGGTCCAGAATGACCCCGCCTCCAAAAACGGGATCTTCCCTGCCATCAAAACGGGCCCTTGCCAAAGGCAACAACCTGCCATCCTCAAAGATTCCGGCACCGTTCGCGAACTCATGGGTGAATTGGATGTGGCCCGAAAAAGTCTTTTGGGCCAAGTCGGTCAAAGATTTGCCCGAGTTGATGTTGTAGTCCACCAAGTTTTGGGCAAACACCCCAAAATCAAATTTACCCAAGGACAGGTTCAGACCCGGTTGGAAAGAAATGATGGAATTTTCGGAAGCCTCGTTCAACAAGGGGTCTTCTTCCAACGTTACCCCCCGACTGGGATCATAACTGCTCACATAGTACGGAATGTTCACCCCGAAGGTCAAACTGCTTTCCCTTCCCAGCTTGATTCCGTGGGAATAATTGGCCATGACCCCCAAGTTGGAGATGACCCCTTCCTGTTGGTTATAAAGGCTAAAGCCCAGACCAATCATATCATTGATCCTTCCACTGTAGCTGAGAAAGTAGTTCTGTCTATTATTTTCAAAATCAGCACTTTGACTCCTATGAAAAAGGTTGATGTACGATTTGTCCTCCCTCACTGCCGAAAAAGTGGGGTTGATCAAGAACCTGTTGAATTTCAACAAGTTTTGAAAGGGAACATCATAGCTCACATAAGGGTTGCTCTCTTGGGCAACGGTTGTCTGGCCTATCATCAGGCTGACTGCCAGAACATAAAAGACCCGCTTACATTTAGGTAGGGGAAATTTTTGGGGGAATAAAAGTAGTTTTACATCCATAGCCGATTGGAATTTGTAGGTTAAGTTTCCTGTTTGGGACAGGGTTGTTTTTTTGATCAGGTCTCATTAGCAAGATTTGGGAACTTGTAAGAGTTTTATTACTAATTACAATGTAATATTACGTAAATTATCGGCTAAACGCCAATTTTTTCGTTGAACGGTGAGGTGAATTGAATATTTAACGTAGTAAGTGTCAAAATATTGGAACAACACCTCAAAAAAAGCTAAAAAAACCCCTTAATTTTGAGCAAGAGATATACATCCTAAATGACAAAGTCGAATACCCTATCCATTGTCCCCTATTCCGACATTTACAAGGATGCCTTCAAGTCACTTAACGAGGCTTGGATCACCAAGTATTTCAAGATGGAAAAGATGGATTATGCCTCACTCGACCACCCTAGGGAATACATTTTGGATAAGGGTGGCCATATTGCGGTAGCGGTTCTGGACAACCAGGCTGTTGGGGTATGTGCACTGATTCCCAGCCAAAAGGAAGGATATGATTTTGAACTGGCCAAAATGGGTGTGTCCGAGCATGTACAAGGCATGGGAATAGGCAAATTGCTGGGACAGCACATCATTGAAAAAGCAAAAGAGTTGGGGGCCAAAAAACTGTATCTGGAAAGCAATCGCGTCCTCCAACCCGCTCTCTCGTTATATCAAAAACTGGGTTTCAAGGAAATGATAGGAGCCACTTCCCCTTATGAGCGCAGCGACATCCAGATGGAACTGGACCTTCGTTCTTCGGCGGAATCAGCCCTCCCATGATTTCCCCTTTTTTCACCACAAATTTGCCATCGCACACTTCTTGTTTCACATCTCGTTAAAAATGAGTACCTTAATACTGTTCAACCTAAAACCTTTCAGCCATGGGAACAGTAAAGAAATTGAACAAATGGGCCAATGCCCACACCTATTATCCATTGGATTTTTTGCGGGTGGCCCTAGGAATTTTCCTTTTCATCAAGGGAGTGGAATTTATGGCCAATCATGTGGAAATGGTGGAAATGGCCAAGCCCTTTGAAGGCATGCCCGGGGGCATGATCATTCTCCACTACATTGCCCCGGCACATTTTGTGGGCGGGATATTGATCGTTGTCGGACTTCTGACGCGCTGGGCGGCCATTGCGCAGCTACCCATTCTGTTCGGGGCCGTGCTCACCAATTTCCTGGGCACTATGGATGTGGGCAATCTATCCATAGCGACATTGGTACTGCTTGCCTGCCTCTTCTTTATTGTCTATGGATCGGGGAAACATTCGGTGGACTATTATCTCAAAATGGAGAAATAACCTAAAGGTTATCCAACTGGTTGCTCTTTCCGTCTGAACTGATGGTCCAAAAGAAGCCCACGAAGAAAAAACTGTCCGCCGCAGGGTTAATGGCACGTCTATCAAAGACACCATCCATGTTGGGAGTGTCCGCATATTGGTAATTGCTGATATTGTTGAATCCCAAAACATTGTTCACCGAGAAATACAGGATTTTCTGCTGGTCTATCAAATAGGCCCAGTTGAAGCTCAGGTTATTGAAGGATTTTGTTTTCTCTGCCATAAATTCTGGAGTGTTGGGATTGTCATAAGGTCTTCCCGAACCATAGGAATACGTAAACCCGACCTGCGAACGAAGCTTGTCCACCCAATATTTGGTCACCACGGAAAGGTTGTGTTTTGGGGCAAAATTAGGTGTGGCCCTTTCCCTAAAATTTTGATAATCCCTTTCCGTATCCAAATACGAATAGGAAATCCAATAATCCAAATATTCAATGCTTTTGTTATCCCGCCAGAACAGGTCCAAGCCACTGGCATATCCGGAACCGGAGTTGGCATAAACGGAGCCAAATTCGGGCATTTCGGTATCGTATTTGATCAAATTGTCATAATCCTTATAATAGGCCTCGGCCCTAAAAGTCTTGCCATTGCCTATGTATTGATAGTTCAGGATATAGTGGGATGCCTTTTCAAAATGTACGCTCCCATCAAACTTGACCACATCTGAAACCGGTCTTTGATAAAAATCGCCATAGGCCAAGGAGAACTGCCCGTTTTCGCCCGGCTTGTAGGCCAACGATACCCGCGGGGAAACGTTGAAATCATCCAACAAGGTGCTGTGCTCTCCCCTGACCCCAAGTTTCATGGCGAACCTTTTGCTCAAAAAAATGTCAGATTCGGTAAAGGCTGCCCACAATTGCCCATCATAACCAGTTCCAAAAACAGCTTTTTCCGTATCAGTATAGGTTTCTTCAAAATCCGAAGTGAAAACCTCCGCCCCGACACTCAGACCAAATCGACTGTTGAAGTTTTTTCCGGCCCTCACCTTGATGTGGGAAGCCGTTTCCTTAGTGTCGATTTGGTTCTCTTCAACCCTTATGTCATTGGTATCCCAAGAGATGGAAGCCCCGGAGACAAGGCTCCAATTATTTTCAAAAAAATACTTGTACGAAGAGTTAAAGTAAAGGTTATTGTTGGTCATCTGAAAGCGTACAAAATCAGCATAATTGATGTCTTCCTGTTCTATATCCAAATTGGCATGATTAAAGCCTGTGTAGAGCTTGAACATACTTCTTTCCCCCTTGCTCCTAAATACCGCTTCCCCGGAAATGGATTCGTAGGGACTGTTCCAACGGGTCCCTTGTTGGGAAGGGATCAAGGCCTCATAAGGGGCCAGGTTGATATAGGAGGTGTTCAGGCTCAGGGATTGATCACCCCAGATTTTTGTATGGCCCACCCCGCCCCCTACGGACATAATGGAAATATCCGTTTTCTCCTGATCGGGCACATCGGTGGTGTTCAGCAAAAGTACACTGGACAATGCCTGTCCGTATTCAGCGGAATACCCTCCCGTACTGAAGGTGATTCCTTTAAAAAGGAAAGGGGAAAACCGGCCCCGGGTGGGAATGTTGTTGGCCGTGGCACTGAACGGTTGGAAGACCCTGAGCCCGTCTATGAACACCTGGGTCTCCCCTGCTGTTCCCCCTCGAACGAACAAGCGCCCATCTTCATTGATCGTGGTCGTTCCCGGTAAGGTCTGCAGTGCGGCCACAAAGTCACCTGCAGCCCCTGCCGTGGTCACAATGTCCAACGGTTTCAACACCGACACTTTGGAATTGTCCCCTGCTTCAAAAGTCCCTGCAGTCAAGGTGACCCCCGACAATGAATTGATGGCCTCCACCAACTGGATCTTTAAATCCTTGAAGTAAACAATGTCACCGATCTCGTAATGAGATTCGTAGGACAACATGGAAACCACCAATGTCTGGGTTCCCGTCTCTGGGGTTTCAAAGCTAAAGTGACCGTTCTTGTCGGTGGATGCACCATCATAAGTGCCCTCCACATATACATTGGTCCCCTCGATGGGATTCTTCTTGGCATCGGTCACCGTGCCCGATACGATTGTCTGTGCCATCATAAAACCGAGGTTGAAAAATAGAGTGAATACAATAAGAATGTTTTTCATGACTGTTTGTTTGATTGATGCCACAAAATTGTCCCTTAACCATCAGCCTTGCCAAAAGGAAATACCCAACTGTGGATTTTTCACGATGGATCGGGATTCCGTTTTGCCCATTACAGTTCAGCCCAAAAAACCGACAGTTCAGTACTTCCCAATTTTTGAAAAGGGGATTGCGACCGAGATTTGTGGGAACATTAACTTCAAAAACAATCCTTATGAAAACTGTTACCCTAGCATTGAGCTTTTTTTTGGTGGGCCTGATATCCAAAGCGCAAGAAAAAACAGGTATCAACATTACCATTACCATTGACAATGTAACCAGCAATGAAGGAAAGGTCATGGCCGGGCTGCACACTGCAGATACCTTTATGAAAGGACCAGGCGTACAAAACCTTGAGAGCACCATCGAAAATGGAAAGGTGATACTGACCTTTACGGATGTTGCTCCGGGCTCCTATGCCGTTATGGCGATGCACGACGCCAACGGAAACAACCGAATGGATTATGAGTCCAACGGGATGCCCAAGGAGAGTTACGGCTCCTCCGGAAATGATATGTCGTTTGGGCCGCCCAATTTTTCCACTTCCAAGTTTGAGGTCGGAGAAGAGGACCTAGAGCTGACCATAAGGTTTTAGCATCTCTTTCAACCTAAAAAAAGCCTGCTTCGAGCGGGCTTTTTGTTTTATCCCAATCCGAGGCTTTTCTTATAGATTATCCTGATGGTTTTTCATACTTTTATATTTCAAATTTATTGTTAGATGACCATCACCCAGCTTCAATATGTACTAGCGGTTGCCGAGCATAAAAATTTTACCTTGGCCGCCGAGAAGAGTTTTGTTACCCAACCCACCTTGAGCATGCAGGTGCAAAAATTGGAAGATGAGCTCGGGGTACTCATTTTTGATCGCAGTAAAAAACCCATTTCCATTACCGAGGTGGGCAAGAAAATTGTGGCCCAAGCCAAAAATATTGTAGCGGAAGCAGAACGCATCAAGGATATTGTGGACCAGGACAAAGGGTTCATCGGCGGGGACTATACTTTGGGCATCATCCCAACGGTAATGCCCACCTTACTGCCCATGTTCCTGAACACTTTCATAAAAAAATATCCGAAGGTGAACCTCATCATCAAGGAACAGTCCACCGATAACCTGATCAAGAACATTATGGACGGCCATTTGGATGCCGGTATTGCTGCCACTCCTCTGGAAATAGAGTTCATCAAAGAAAGACCGCTCTATTATGAACCATTTGTGGGGTATGTTCCCAAAAGCCACCGATTATCCCAAGAAACGGAATTGACCACGGACCATCTGGATGTGAACGATGTCCTTTTGTTGCAGGACGGACACTGCTTCAGGGACGGGGTAATCAATTTGTGCACAGCGTCCAAAAACATGAACGGGGAACATTTCAAAATAGAAAGTGGTAGTTTTGAGACCCTGATCAGTCTGGCCGATGAGGGTATGGGCATGACCTTGTTGCCCTACTTGAACACCCTTCAACTGGGACAGCAAAAAAGGGAAAGCCTGAAACCGTTCAAAAACCCTTCCCCTGCACGGGAAATAAGTCTGATCTACCACAAGAGCGAACTGAAAATCCAGATCACGGAGGCCCTCAGGGATGTGATTTCCAGCATTGTTAGGGGTGCCATCACCTTTCAGGACGTGAAAATCATCAGCCCGTTGGCCAAAAATTAAAAGGGCCGCATTTCTGCGGCCCTAGTTTTAAGCTTTTAACAATAACAATGTGGGTTGCAACTCTGGTTTGTCCACAATATAAAATTGCAACCAGATTTTAAGTTCCTCAATTTCACTGGGCAATAGCCTTGAAATAGCTTTCTTCAATTCCTTGGTGAAGAGTTTTGCATCAAAACTTACCTTTTGAAGGATGGTTTTGGTGTAATCCAACATAGCTCTTGGCATAGAAATTTTATTAAATTGGGTCATTGGTTGTGCTCTAAATTAGCGAAAAAACCTTTTTGAAAAACCAAAAATCCAGTTAAAAAATAAATAACTTCGTGTAAACCACAACGTGCAAAGCACATGAATATTTCAACCGGGAACCATTACAAAATACCAATCCATCTTCTTTCCATTCTATTTGTGCTACTTGCCAACTGTTCCCCCACACGTAAGTTTGTGAACAGCGAATTGGAGAAGGAGAGTCTCACCAATTCCTTCCATGGCTTGGTCGTTGTAGATGCAAAATCGCAAAAAACCATTTATGACAACCATGGGGACAACTACTTCACTCCGGCCAGCAATACCAAGATCGTTACCTTCTACACAGGCGTGAAACTGCTGCCCAAATATATCCCCACCTTAAAATATGCCATCGCCAATGACACCCTCTTCATTGAGGGCACGGGCGACCCATCCTGGCTGCACCCCCACCTTAAGGACAGTACGGCCATCCACTGGCTAAAAAACCAAGGGGCCATTGCCCTTTATACCAAAAATTCGGAGGAGCTCCGTTTTGGACCAGGTTGGGCATGGGAAGATTACGATACTTATTTTTCCCCCGAAAAGACCACCATTCCCCTATATGGGAATGTGGCGACCATTTCCAATACCGGAAAACTGGAAGTGTCCCCCTCCTTTTTCCTCGATTCCACGGAAGTCAGGGAAAATCCGTTTAGAAGGGACGAGCTTACGAACCATTTTTACATTGCCCCTGCGGAACAGGATACGCTTGAAGTACCCTTCATCACCAGTGACAGCCTTACCAAGCAGCTTCTGGAAAAAGTGCTCCAAAAAAAGATCATATTGGTGGACCATTTTCCCGATATGCCCAAAGAGACCTTATATGGTATGGAAACGGATTCCATCTTCAAGCAGATGCTGTTCAAAAGTGACAACTTTTTGGCCGAACAGTTATTGATGGCCTCCTCTTCCATGTTGTCCGACACTCTGGGGACCCAAAGGGCCATCACCTATATGTTGGAGCATGATCTGGCCAATCTGGAACAACAGCCCCGATGGGTGGACGGTTCCGGGCTTTCGCGCTACAACCTATTCACGCCACGTTCTTTTGTGCAAATTCTCCAAAAACTTTATGATGAAGTGCCCGAGGAACGTCTCTTTGGCATATTCCCGATGTGGGGGCCAACAGGTACTGTGGAAAAATGGGAAGACCCCAGTACGGAGCCCTTCCTGTTCGCCAAATCCGGGTCGTTTGGCAACAATTACAACCTGAGTGGTTATATCAAGACCAAGAAGGGTAAATTGCTCATCTTCAGTTTTATGAACAATCATTTCAAGGTACCTTCCTCCGAGATACGGAAAACCATGTACTCCGTGCTCAAGGAACTCCACCTCAACTATTGACCAAAAACAGCATTGATCTGTGCATATTGGAGCAGCATGATGGTCTTGGCATCCTTGATCTCGCCTGTTTTCACCATTTCGAATGCTTCATCAAATCGGATTTCCAGCACTTCAATGTTTTCGGTCTCATCTTCGGCACCGCCTCCTTCGCTGACCTTCATGGAAGCTTCGTATTCGCCAATGAAAAAATAGAGGATTTCGGTGACGGATCCAGGGGACATGTAGGCCTCGAACACCTTTTTCACCTTGTCTATCTTATAGCCTGTCTCCTCCTCTACTTCCTTTTTTATGGTCTGCTCGGCATTTCCTTTTTCCAAGAGCCCCGCACAAGCCTCGATCATCATGCCATCCGCATTGCCGTTCAAATAGGTGGGCATCCGAAATTGGCGGGTGAGCACCACGGTGCCCTTTTTCGCATTGTACAACAAAATGACGGCCCCATTACCACGGTCGTAAGCTTCCCTGGTCTGGGTTTCCCAAGTCCCATCTTCCCGTTGGTACTCAAAAGTGACTTTGTTGAGGGTGTACCAATTGTCGGACAGCAGCTCTTTTTTGATGTTCCTGATGTTTCCGTATTTCATGGGTGGATTTAAACGGTTACGGTTTTGTTCAAATATCGGCGGAATGGAAGCATTTCCTTATAAACCTCCACGATTTTTTCCTTGAAATCGGGTCGGAACACTTCTTCCCGTGAAAATTCATGTGCCACGGCAAAGGTCTTGTTCTTCAGCAAATCGATATGCGGATGGTCATTGGAAAACCCTTTGGGGGCATTGGTCAACTTCTCATCTTCATACAAACCCCCAAACGTCTTTTTGAACGAAGGTTTGTCCAATATTTCCTGCAACACCTCCCCATCATAATCGATACCCTCCCGAATGCTTCGTAGCGTGTTCGGGTCGGGCCGCCAAAAACCACCGGCCAACAGGCACTGTTTCAATCCAATCTCAATGTAGAAATCGGCCGAATGTGGTGCTTTGTCCAACCCTGCACCAAAATGATCTTTGTACACCGGCTTGTTCGGGTGGAACATCAAATTGTTGTTGATACGGTTGATTCCTTTCTTGCCCGGGGTCGGATAGTAATCGTCATGCAATTGCGCCATGGTCAGGTCAAGGTCATCCAGCCAAGTGATGAAATCATTGCGGAGAGATCTGTACCATTTTCGGTTGGCATCCATCCATTCCTTATTGTTGTTTTGTTGCAGTTCTTCCAGAAAATGGAATAGGTCTTTAAAATTCATGGGCTTGATGGTCAATGTTTGATACGACCTTATGTATGGTATGATTTTAGTTCGTTCCCTTTATGATACTTTTCAATTTTATCAGTTGCGTGTCGGATTTCCAAAGAATCTGATCCATGTCCCTTTCAATTTTGATGTCGGGTGCTGTACCAAATCCGTCAAGGATTTTTCCGTCTTTTTGAAAGGAGACCATGGTACTGATCTTTCCAAACAATTTGGAATTGGGCAAATCGAACCAATCACTATTCCCACTGGAGCCATCGGTTGTTGTGCCCACAATGGTCATGTTGGGCAACCCTTTGAAAACAGAGACAAAAATGGATGCTGCACTGAAAGTCTTTTCATTCGCTAAGATATAGACAGGCTTATCATAATAAAAGGATTGCCCGGTCAATTTCTTTCCGTTCAATAGACCAAAATAATATTCACTGTATTTGGCATCATCAAGTTCATATATCGGTTCGAAGGTGTTCAAAAACACATTTACAGTTGTCCGCTCCCGTTCCGTAAGTTCATCAATAGGATACAAAAATCGATTGTTCAGACTCTGTTTGTAGTCTTCTGGTAATGGAATTGACCCCCTTTGTCTGGTAACGTTCACCACATGGATGGAATCGGGGTGTATCACATATTTTGCAAATTCATAAAGCAGGTCACGGGTTCCACCACCATTGCTCCTCACATCGATGATCAATGCTTTGCTATCGTCCTTGATAGATTCCATAAATGAATTGAACCGCTCAAAAAGAAGGGGAGCTTCTTCTTTGTCTGCCATTTCAGGGAGCTTGATATACGCAATGCCGTCTTCTCTATCGAAAAGTTTCTCAATGACTTCGGGCTTGTTGTAATCTTCATCCTTTACAAAAAGATATTCCACTCCAAACTTTTCGTCCCACGGCCGTAATCGTTCCGACCTATCAATTACAGGTACCTTCACGACCGTATCCTTTTGGAAATTATCGTCCGAAAGTGTCAACTTGATCTCTTTGGGCAAAGGCTTGTTGAGCAGTTTGTAATTTTTTTCAATGTCCCGAATATCCCTCACGGCCAAAGTGAAATAGGTTTGCTTCGGGGCAGTTATATCTTCGGGGCGCGTCTTTTGCAGAAAATCTTGAATATTGGTCCCATCGATTTTTTTGAGAAAAGGGAATCGGGGATAGCGTATTCCCAATTCGTTGTCCTTGTTCATATTCAAAACAACGACCTTATCATTGAGAGGCGCATAGATGAATGGCAAAAAGAGGGATTCATTCAGATCATAACCCCTTATAGTGGCCATCGAGGAATGTCTGTCCCCAATTTTCCCCAGCGTCTGACTCAGAAAAAGGCCAAAATCTTCAAGTTGGGTGGAATCCCCTATTTTCATCAGGTAACCGTCAAAATCACTGTTGAAATCATAACCATTCAGATACACATAGGAAGACTTGTCGTCAAGTGTCTTTCGTAAAAATTCAATATCGCCTTGTATCTGTTCCTTGGTCAACACATCATCCTGAGCCATGGAAACAATGACATTTAGACAACAAAAGATGGTAATCAGGATTTTCAATTTCATCGGAAAGTTTCTTTTTTAAATCATTGGCAATGGGTTTCGAAAGGGCTTAAATGAAAAATTGGATGCCAAGTTTTGAAACCTAACATCCAACTTCTTTTGATCTATTTCTAAAATCGGTTGTCCCCGTCCAGCAGATTGCCCAATCCGCCCAAGATACTACCCTCGCCCTTGTCCTTTCCGCCACCTTGAGGCGCTGCGGCCCATACGCGGCTGGCCAATCGGCTGAATGGCAGGGATTGGATATAAACGATGCCTGGCCCACGAAGGGTAGCGAAGAAGAGGCCTTCCCCGCCGAACACGGTATTTTTGATGCCGCCCACAAATTCGATATCGTAGTCCACGGTCTGGGAAAAGCCCACGATACAGCCCGTGTCCACTTTGAGCACTTCGCCCGGTGCCAATGTTTTTTTGGCCATGGTCCCACCTGCGTGCACAAAGGCCAAACCATCGCCTTCCAGTTTTTGCATGATGAAGCCCTCGCCGCCAAAGAAACCCCGGCCCAAACGTTTGGAGAACTCAATGCCCACGGAAACGCCTTTGGCGGCACACAAAAATGCATCTTTTTGACAGATGAACTTCCCTCCTTTTTCCGAAAGGTCGATGGGGATGATCTTGCCTGGATAGGGCGAAGCAAAGCTTACCTGTTTTTTACCCTGGCCGACATTAAGGAAAGCGGTCATGAACAAGCTTTCACCCGTGAGCAAGCGCTTGCCCGCGGAGAACAGTTTGCCCAAAACCCCAGTGTCCTGATTGGAACCATCCCCGAAGATGGTGTCCATTTTGATATCGGAATCCATCATCATAAAACTGCCTGCTTCCGCTATGACAGCTTCTTGTGGATCCAATTCGATCTCCACATATTGCATTTCCTCTCCATAAATGTGGTAGTCGATTTCGTGTGCGTTCATTTTTTGATTGTTTTTTGATTACTGTTTATATGTTGACTGGTTGGAGGTTTTGTTACAATTATCTGTATAGAAAAGGATATCATCTTTTCCTCATTGCCACTTACCATTCACCTTTTACCATATCTACCCCTTCACTTTCACCGTCCACTCAAAATGAAAAGTGGAGACCTCCACTCCATCTGCATTTACCCCTACAGATTTCATCCAGCAGGTTTGTCCTTCCCCGGTTTCCACTGTTCTGCGGATGGCATCGGCAATCAATGGGCCATCTTCACAGGTAAATGAAATGCGTCCCGTGGCCTTTTTGGTGAAAGTGGCCTTGTTGTTGGCCACAAGCATGGACACTTTTTTGCCGCTTTTTTGAATCTCGTTCATCACCAAAGCACCCGTGCTGAGTTCGGCAGCCATGCCCTGCACGGCCCAAAACATGGATTTGAACGGATTTTGATTGACCCATCTGTGCTTTACCGTGGTGATGGCCTTTTGCCCATCGATGTATTTGAGACGAACCCCGCACCACCAGGCCGACGGGAGTTTCAGAAATGTAAAGGTGTTGATTTTACTGGGTGTCAGTGCCATATCTAAGATTAAGAAGCCTAAAAATAGGTAAAAACCTGCGATGTTTAATTGTTAAAAAAAAGTTAATTATTAGTACTTTGTTTTGCATAGTACTGTCTTTTGGATATATATTTGCATCGTAAGCTAATAGGTTAACCCTTTTATACATCAAAATCATCAATCAAAAATGGCAGCAACATTGACCAAACACGAACGAAACTTATCCGCGATCATCCACGCGTCCACGTTCTCGAAGTATTTCATTCCCTTTGGGAACTTTATCGTCCCCTTGATCCTATGGATGTCCAACAAGAAGCAGTACGACTTTGTGGACTATAACGGGAAGCAGGCCCTTAATTTCCAGATCAGCATGCTGCTCTATTCCATTGTGGCAGGTTTGATCACCATTCCCTTTTTTATCGGTTTCCTGCCCGACTTGTTCGATTGGAACTTTTTTGGTTTCCATAGTTTGAGCGACCTGAACAATCTGAACATCCATATCGACAGTGACGACTTTAAGTTTGGACGATTGTTCTGGCCCGTTGGAATATCCGGGGCGATACAGGTGGGGTTGGCCATAGCGAACATTGTGTACAGCATATTGGCCACCATCCGAACCAATGAAGGGCAGTATTTCAAATATCCGTTCACCATTAAATTCATTAAGTAATGCGTTGGACAACATCAATATCGATCATGGCTTTCATTGGCGTTTCAACTTTGGTGAACGCACAGGTTGAGGAAAACTCCGAACTATACCGCGCCATTGTACGCATGGATAGCATTTATTTCAATGCCTACAATACCTGTGACATGGAAAAACAGGCTGAAATCTATGATGCGGATTTGGAGTTTTATCATGACATGGGTGGTCTATCCAAGGACAAGCAAGGTATTTTGGAAAGCATCGAAAAGAATATTTGTGGAAAAGTGACCCGTGAATTGGTTCCTGGCAGCATAGAAGTGTACCCAATCAATGGTTTTGGAGCCGTTGAAATGGCACTGCACAAGTTCCATAACAAGGAAGAACCAAATGCACCATCCCATCCAAGTAAGTTCATCGTTATTTGGAAGCAAACTGGGGACGATTGGAAAATAAGTAGAGTTGTGAGCCTACATTAAACCAGACCGTATAAGAGTTTATCATCAATCAAAGAATAGGAGTTTAATCATCGATCAAAAAACGAAAAAGTTCATCAATCATCAATCAAAAAACGTTTCCACTCCCCTGCTCATCACAGGGGACGGAGTGGGAACAAGGCCAGACCCGGTTTGGCAGATCAAAAACGAACAGTTAATTTAATAGACCCATGAAGTTATGAACATAGAAAACACAAAAGCACAGATGCGCAAAGGGGTCCTGGAATACTGCATCCTGTCCATCCTAAAGGATGACGACAAGTATGCCTCGGAGATTCTGGATGCCCTGAAGGACGCAAAGATGCTGGTGGTGGAAGGTACCATATACCCTTTACTCACAAGGCTGAAAAATGCCGGATTGCTCAACTACCGTTGGGAAGAATCCACATCGGGGCCTCCCCGCAAATATTACGCGCTGACAGAAACAGGGCAACTGTTCCTCAAGGAACTCAACGGCACCTGGGATGAACTAAGAAATGCAGTCAATCTGGTAACCAACACAAAATAAGTATCAAAAATGAACAAGACAGTAAATATAAATTTAGCCAATACGCTCTTTCACATCGATGATGATGCGTATAACAAGCTGAGACGATATTTGGAGTCCATAAAACGGTCTTTTTCCGGCACTCCGGGAAGCGATGAGATCATTGCCGATATCGAAGCTCGAATAGCCGAACTCTTTTTAGAGAAAATGGAAAACGAACGACAGGTCATCACTCAAAAACAGGTGGACGAGGTCATCAATGTCATGGGGCAACCCGAAGACTACATGGTGGACGAGGACATCTTTGAGGATGAACCCAAAAAGACCTATGACGCTCCTAGAAGCAAGGCAAAAAAACTTTACAGGGACATTGACCAATAATACATTGGGGGTGTCTGTTCCTGTCTGTTACATTTTTTATGTTTTTACGCACTTTGGATTCGGTTGA
>JASBTQ010000040.1 GCA_030148335.1 Allomuricauda sp.
TGCAACAATTGTTGGACTCCGTGGGCCGATTGAACTTCAGTATCACCAAATTAAAAGAGACCCGAAAGGAACTGCGCAAGTTGGAAATCCGTTTTGATAGCCTAAAACTCAAGAACAACTTTCTCCGGTACAACAATAGTCTTTTGGCCAGTAGGTATGAAGAGACCCGCAAGCAACTTGAGGATTTGAGGGGCAGGGCCAGCAATATGGAGCGAACAGAGTCCCTGCTACGGGAAACCAACAGGGAACTCACCCGCGAGCTCAAGATCAAAAGCTACTTAAAACTACAGGATGCCGAAGGAAGCGGTTTCCGATTAAGGGCAGGCAGGCCCATCAAGACCAACAAGGCTTCCACTATTGAAAAATTGCGGGGCTGTGTCACTATTTTGAGCGATGCCAATGAAAAAGGGGATATCAAGGTGTTGTACCTTCAATTTTTGGATCCCAATATGGCCGTCATCGAGGACAATGCCAACACCATTTCCGTGAGTGGGAACACCTACAGCAAGAAAGTGGAAATCGTTTACACCGGAAAAGAGATCAGTATCTGCGATGCCATTACCGTTCCCGAAGCATCATTGGTGGAGGGAATCTATACCTTGAATGTGTTTGAGGATGAAAGATTGCTCGCCTCTACTGAATTTCAGCTGAAATAGCGCATTTCTTTTTGGGTAAAATTCTATTTTTGCCCAATGGCAAATCAGGAAGACATTTTTAAGAAGGTAATCTCCCATGCGAAGGAATACGGGTACGTGTTCCAATCCAGTGAGATATATGATGGACTCAGCGCAGTGTATGACTACGGGCAGAACGGGGCCGAGCTAAAGAAAAACATTCGCGAATATTGGTGGAAGGCCATGGTGCAACTCAACGAGAACATCGTGGGCATCGATGCCGCCATTTTTATGCACCCCACCACTTGGAAGGCCTCTGGTCACGTGGATGCCTTCAACGACCCCTTGATCGATAACAAGGATTCCAAAAAAAGATACCGTGCCGACGTTTTGATCGAGGACCATGTCGCCAAGATCGAAGCGAAGATCGATAAAGAAGTGGCCAAGGCCGAAAAACGGTTTGGCGACAGTTTTGATAAAGAACAATTTTTGTCCACCAACCAGCGTGTCGTGGAATATCAGGCCCAGGCCGATACCATCCTGAAACGCATGGCAAGGTCCTTGGAAAAAGAAGATCTTGCCGATGTGAAGGCCTTGATCGAAGAGCTGGAAATCGTTTGTCCCGTTTCCGGTTCCAAGAACTGGACGGATGTCAAGCAGTTCAACCTGATGTTCGGCACCAAATTGGGAGCCTCTGCCGATAGTGCCATGGACCTCTACCTCAGGCCAGAGACCGCACAAGGTATATTTGTCAACTTTTTGAACGTGCAAAAGAGCGGAAGAATGAAGATTCCCTTCGGGATTGCCCAAACAGGGAAAGCTTTCCGAAATGAGATTGTGGCCCGTCAATTCATTTTCCGTATGCGGGAGTTTGAACAGATGGAAATGCAATTCTTCATCAAGCCGGGTACCCAAATGGAGTGGTACGAGGCATGGAAGGAAAAACGGATGAAGTGGCACCTTTCCTTGGGTATGGGGGCCGACAATTATCGTTTCCATGACCATGAAAAATTGGCCCACTACGCCGATGCGGCCGCCGATATCGAATTCAAGTTCCCATTCGGGTTCAAGGAGTTGGAGGGAATCCACTCGCGTACCGATTTTGACTTGGGCAACCACGAAAAATATTCCGGTAAAAAACTACAGTACTTCGACCCAGAGTTGAATGAAAGCTACGTGCCCTACGTGTTGGAGACCTCCATTGGTCTGGACCGTATGTTCCTGGCCGTCTTCTCCAATTCGTTACAAGAGGAGGAACTCGAGAACGGCACCACCCGTACCGTATTGAAAATCCCTGCCGTGTTGGCGCCTAACAAAGTGGCCGTTCTACCGTTGCTGAAACGGGACGGACTTCCAGAAGTCGCCCAAAAGCTGGTGGATGAACTAAAATGGGATTTCAATGTGGACTATGATGAAAAAGATGCCGTGGGCCGTCGTTACCGTCGTCAAGATGCAGCAGGAACGCCATTCTGTGTCACCGTGGACCATCAAACCTTGGAAGATGATACCGTCACCATCCGTCATCGGGATACCATGGAGCAAAATCGGGTGAAATTATCCGAAGTGAAGGACATCATCGCCAAAGAGGTGGACATGCGCTACTGGTTGCAGAAAATATAAAACCAAGTTTTCGACATCTTTCCACTGGTCGACAGACTTTTTCACAAGTGAAATTGAACTGATGGTTTTTTCAGATCAAGTTGAGCTGTCATCCTGAGCGCCCGCCTGCCGGACGGGCAGGCAGTCGAAGGAGACAGACCCTACCCTCATTTGGTTTCCTTTTGTTTTTTGTACAAGAGATAGGAATGGACTACAGGGGCCAATGCTAGGATTCCGGTAATGGACATGAACACGATAAAGTTGGTTTTTTGATCTAAGATCAAACTGAAAAGTACCACCAAAATACCTCCAACGAACCAGAGTTTGCCCGCCATTTTATGGGTTTCCTTCCAAACGGACTCGCTCTCCAGTGTCCAGGGGGTGCGGATGCCGATAAAATAATTGGCCTTTATGGTCTTAAAATAATTTCCCAAGATGATGAAAAGCACACCCATCATCAGCAGGATATAGCTGGGATTGGACCACGATTGGTTCTTGGCCGTGTAGAGGATGACCAGCGCCAGTATGGACATAAAAACGGTCAGCAACAGTTTTAGGGTGTAGTACTTGTTGCCCATTTTGTGCAATTGCTTTTTGGGGTCGATGTAGGGAACCACCAAGAAGATCACGTAGATGAGCAAGGGCAGCATGATGGGAATCATGATAAGCTCGGATTTGTCGCCATAGCGGTCCACCTCTCCCTTGATGTTATAGTGCAAGGGTACCTGTTCGGGCAGTTGGTTCCATATATAGGCCAGGTACAGAAAGGGGAGCAACACAATGCCGATCAAGGGCAGTTCTTTGGTCAGTTTCATGGTCATTTCTTTAAAGTTAGTATCCAATTGAGCAAATCTTCCAAGATGGTGGTGTTGAGGGAGTATTCCACAAACTGTCCCTTTTTTTCGCTGGTCACCAAGTTGGCCTGGCGCAAAATGTCCAAGTGATGCGAAATGCTGGGCTTGGAAATATTGAACCGTTCGGCAATCTCCCCTGCGTTCATGTCCCTTTCCTTGAGCAGTTCCACAATCTGTCGTCGGGTTTCATCGTTCAGGGCCTTGAAGAGGGAATTCATTCCATTAGTTATTTAGATAAATATCTAAATATTAAATGATATTTCAAAACAACTTGAATTTTTTTAAACGGTTGACCAAAAGGATTTTAAAATCAACCCTACCCCACCATCTCAATCAATTTGTTGATGGTGTTCAGGTTTCTGGCTGTCATGGTCACGCCTGGCAAAGCCTTCCCTATTTTTTCCACCAATTTGGAACGACCGATGCCTTCCGGCGCATAGAGGTAAAATACCTTATCGATTAGGATGTACCGCTCACTCTCGGTTTTTAAGGAATCCAAAAGCGCCTCATCAAAAACCTCAGGTTCCTTGTCCAGAAAAAAATAATGGATGGTCTTCCCCTGGTTACTTTCATAGGGACAATTGGCCACGGCACCCATGAGTTCGTCCCTATCCAAAACAAAAATGTAGGGCATGAACCCAAACTGCTGCTCTATCAGTTGCCCAATTTTGTCCAAAGGTCTTTGCTGACTTTCAAAAACCACATTGCCACTTTGGATATAGGTCCTGACATTGGAAAATCCGTTGGACTCCATCAACTGTTTCAGTTCCTTCATGGGGACGATATGATTTCCCCCTACATTGATGCCTCGTAGCAGCGCAATCCAAGTTTTCATTTGATGAATTTAAAAAGGAAAAGGTAATCAATTTTACAGACTCTTCAAGAACGTGTCCGTATCCATGATCTGGGCAAATTCATCCTTCAGGTTGGCCAGTTCGGTGTGGTAGATGAGGTCGGCCCCATACACTTGACCGTTCACGCCCACTTTGTCAAAGGCCGCGGTGGCATCCGATATCAAAACAACAGCAAAACCCATATTGGCCGCCATCCGCACCGAAGTGGAGATGCAGTGTTCCACGGTAAGTCCAACGATAACAAGTTCCGAAATACCCATGGCCCTGAGTTGCGCCTCAAGGTCGGTGCCGATAAAGGCACTGTTCACATTTTTGGCAAAAATGGGCTCCCCCTCAATGGGTTGCACCAACGGATGTATCGCATTCCCCTTTTTGGAGGGATGTAGGGGAGAATCCGGATTGGTGGAATCGTGCTTCACATGGAACACCGGCCATTGTTTTTCTCGAAAGGCCAACAAGATTTTCCGGCAATTCTCCTCGGCCATGGGATTGTTGCGCTCTGTGCCATAAAAGGCCATTTCCTGTAGCCCAAGTTGGATATCGATGAGAACAAGTGCCGTCATTGGGTAGTCTTTGGACTTAAAATTACGACAAAAGGAACTGCAATCTGATTTTGAAATAGGACCATTGTTAAATTCAATTTTAAGAAGAAGCCTACAATAGCTATTTTTAGGAAAAATTTAAAAGATGAAGATCGTCTCCTACAATGTGAATGGCATCAGGGCCGCACTCAGTAAAGGTTTTGTGGAATGGCTGCAGGCGGTAGATCCGGATGTGGTCTGCCTACAGGAAACCAAGGCCATGGTGGACCAAGTGGATATTGCTGTTTTTGAAGAAGCGGGATACCCACATCATTATTGGTTCAGTGCCCAAAAGAAGGGATATAGCGGCGTGGCCTTACTTTGTAAGGAACAGCCGGACCATGTAGAATATGGTACCGGAATCGATTATATGGACTTTGAAGGGCGCAACCTGCGTGTCGATTATGGAGATTTGTCCGTCATGAGCATGTATTTGCCCTCGGGGACCAATCTGGCCCGTTTGGACCATAAACTGATGTACATGGCCGATTTTCAAAAATATGCCGATGAACTTCGGAAAGAGCGTCCCAACCTGATTGTGTGCGGGGATTACAACATCTGTCATGAGGCCATCGACATCCACGATCCCGTTCGGAACAAGAATGTTTCCGGCTTTTTGCCCGTGGAGCGGGAATGGATCGGCAGTTTTATCAACAGTGGGTTTATTGACAGCTTCCGACATTTCAACAAAGAGCCCGACAATTATACCTGGTGGAGCTATAGGGCCAATGCTAGGGCCAACAACAAGGGCTGGCGTTTGGACTACGGCATGGTGGCAGAGCCCTTGGAAAACAGGTTGAAACGTTCGGTGATCTTGTCCGAGGCCGTGCACAGCGACCATTGTCCCATTCTGTTGGAAGTGGAAAGATAACCTTGGCTTAAAGGTCAATATTTTGGTTTAGTTACCTTTGACCGTCCTAAATTTGATATGATGAAATATACCAGAATCCCACATACCGATATCCGAATAAGCAAAATATGCCTTGGCACCATGACCTGGGGCAGGCAGAACAGCGAGGAAGAGGCCCATGAACAGATGGATTATGCCTTGGACCAAGGCGTGAATTTTTTTGATACTGCGGAACTGTATCCCATTCCCGCAAAGAAAGAACTTTATGCGGTGACCGAGGAATTTATCGGGAACTGGTTTAAAAAGACGGGGAACAGGGACAAAGTGGTATTGGGATCCAAAATTGCGGGAAAAGGACATGCCGCTACGCACATCAGGAGTACCGGGTTCAGCAAGGAATCCATCATAAGTGCGGTGGAGGGAAGTTTGCAACGACTCCAGACGGATTATATCGACCTGTACCAACTGCACTGGCCCGAACGAAATACCAATTATTTTGGACAACGGGGATTCAATGCCCACGCCATTGATGGTTGGGAAGACAATATACACCAAGTCTTGGAGACCCTTTGCGACCTGATCGCCGAAGGAAAGATCAGGCATGTGGGGCTTTCCAACGAAACTCCTTGGGGAACCATGCGATTTTTGGAGGAGAGCAAAGTGCACCGGACCCTCCCACGGATGTTGACCATCCAAAATCCCTATAACCTTTTGAACCGTTTGTTCGAGGTAGGGCTTTCCGAAATATCGACACGTGAAAAAATAGGGCTGTTGGCCTATTCGCCCATGGCATTTGGAGTGCTCAGTGGAAAATATTTGACAGAGATTCCCCCAAGAAAGGCCAGGGTCTCCCTTTTCCCCAATTACAACAGGTACAGTGGGGAAACGGCTACCCAAGCCACAGAGAAATATGCCCAATTGGCCCAAGAACATGGGTTGAGCTTGGCCCAGATGTCGTTGGCCTTTGTGAATACGCGCCCTTTTTTAACGAGCAATATTATTGGCGCGACGACCATGGAACAGTTGGAGGAAAACATCGAAAGCATTGATGTGGACCTTTCGGATGAGGTGTTGGAAGGAATCGAGGCCATCCATAATGCTATTCCGAATCCGGCTCCTTAATCTAAAGCATAGGCCCGGTATTCATCCCCGGAGGCCGTTCCCATTTTGCCACCGCCACAGGCAATGACAATGTATTGCTTGCCATCAATTTCATAGGTGATGGGCGTGGCGTATCCTCCTGCGGGCAATTGGTCTTCCCACAACATTTTACCAGTTCGCATGCTAAAGGCCCGTATTTTTTCATCCTTGGTGGCAGCAATGAAAAGTACTCCACCTTTGGTGACCACGGGTCCGCCGTAATTTTCAAGCCCGGAAATAGGCACTTTGGGGTCGTTCAGACTTTCCTCATGGCCCAAAGGGACTTTCCAAAGGTATTCCCCTGTGTTGAGGTCGATGGCGTTCAAGGTGCCCCATGGTGGTTTTACGACAGGATAACCTCTATCATCCTTGAATCTTGCAAAACTGGCCACGGAATAGGGAACATCTATCTTGATTTTTTCCACGCGATGATCTTTGGTTTCCTCCATATCGGTAAGAAATTCGGTAATCGCATCAATTTCATCTTCGGAAAGATTGGGCATTCCGGGCATGGCACCCCTCCCTTTTTGTATGATGGCCTTGATGGAATCGGGCTGCAGGCGCAATTTCACCTTTTGGAGTTCTGGAATTCCGGCAAGTCCCTCCAGCGCTCCGCCATGGCAACGCGCACAATGGATCTGGGCCAAGGATTGTCCCATACTCGAACCACCATCTCCGCCCACTTCCTTCATTCTGATGATCCAGGCCATTTCATTGCCATTCACATACATGATACCGTTTCTTGGATCGATGGCAGCACCGCCCCATTCGGCACCTCCGTCTGCTCCCGGATACAAGAGGACCCCTGTAGTATCCATAGGTATAAATTGCCCATTGGAAGTGATGGATTTGAATTTTTCCAGAACGGTTGGCGCATCATAATTTGTATTGCCCTTTACCAAATCATCCACAAAGGCTTTTTCGTTGGGCGCATACAAATCATTTTCGGTTAAAATTTGACGTGCGAAGGGCTCGGGTTTCAAGGGAAGCGGTTGTGTGGGATAGGCTTTTTCACCAATGAGTTTGGAACTTGGATAAGCTTTTTCCTCAATGGGAAACAAAGGCTCTCCAGTTTCCCGATTGAACACAAAAACATGCCCGCTTTTGGTCACTTGTGCCACGGCGGGAATGGTTTTTCCATCTCTTTTCAGTTCCAATAAGTTGGGTGGAGCTGGTGGGTCACGGTCCCAAATATCGTGGTGAACCATTTGAAAATGCCAGATGCGCTCCCCGGTTTTGGCATTGAGAGCCAAAAGGGAATTGGCAAACAAATTTGAACCTTCACGATCTCCACCATACCAGTCAAAGGCGGCCGACCCCGTAGGAATATAGACGATTCCCCTTTCGTTGTCCAAGGCCATTCCGGGCCAGTTGTTGGCTCCCCCGACCGTTTTGTAGGCTTCGGCAGGCCAGGTGTCGTGCCCGAATTCGCCGGGTTGTGGAATGGTGTGGAAGGTCCATACAATCTTTCCAGAAATTACATCATAAGCCCGAATATGTCCAGGGGAAGCGCCAGGTCCTTCCCCAACACGGGTTCCTTGGATCAATATATTTTCAAAAATGGCCCCGGGGGTATTGGACACCACCGACTGTTTTTCGGGATCCCGACCCAGACCATCCCGAAGATCGATACTGCCATTATTTCCAAAGGAAGAAATCGGTTTTCCGGTTGATATATCGATCGCAAAAAGTTGTGGTCCCGAACTGAAAAAGATACGGCTGGGCTCTTCCCCTTTTGATTTCCAGTAGTTCAGTCCACGGTTCAGGCCCAATCCCGATTCGTCTTTGGTAGAAGGTTTGAACTTCCAGATTTCCTTACCGGTCGAGGCATCGATGGCGAAGAGTTCAATGGCGGCATTTACACCATAAAGCACATTGCCTATCATCAACGGGCTGGTCTGGATTTGGGTGGTCCTTCCTTCCTGAAGTCCACCACTTTTATAACTCCAGGCCAATTTTAATTGGCCAACGTTGGCAGTATCGATTTGGTCTAGATTGGAATAGTGGGTGCGCTCGGGGTCGCCCAAATAATGTTCCCAAGTGGTGAAATAGTCTTTGTTGGAGGATGCGGTTTTTTCATCGGAACAGGAAGCCAATAGGGCAAACCATAGGAAAAGTAAAAATCGTTTCATGTGCAATGGAAGGTTTCCTAAATATAGGTTTAAAAAGTAAGGGGATGGAAAAAAGGACTAAAAAAGGAAGTGCACCACATCCTCAATTTTGGAAACCTTGCGGATTTGAATGCCCGTGTTCTTCAGGCCGATTTTGTTGTTCTTAGAAACAAAAATGGTGGAGAAACCCAATTTTTCTGCTTCCAAAATGCGTTGGTCCACCCGCTGTACTGGGCGGATTTCCCCGGCAAGGCCCACTTCCGCAGCAAAACAGATGCCCTTTTCAATGGATATGTCCGCATTGCTGGACAATATGGCGGCCATAACAGCAAGGTCAATGGCAGGATCATCCACCGAAATGCCCCCGGTGATGTTCAAAAAGACATCCTTGGCAGCCAATTTAAATCCTGCCCTTTTTTCAAGAACCGCCAAGAGCATGTTCAAGCGTTTGGCGTTGAACCCGGTAGCGGAACGCTGTGGTGTCCCATAAACAGCCGTACTCACCAACGCCTGGATCTCGATCAATAACGGTCGCATCCCTTCCACAGTGGCGGCTATGGCAGTGCCGCTGAGATCATCCTCATTTTTGGAGATCAATACTTCCGAAGGATTGTTCACTTCGCGGAGCCCACTGCCCTGCATCTCGTAAATGCCCAGTTCGGCCGTGGAGCCAAATCGATTTTTTAAAGAACGGAGAATTCGGTACACATAATTGCGGTCTCCTTCAAATTGCAGAACGGTATCCACCATGTGCTCCAAAATTTTGGGGCCGGCTATGGTCCCATCTTTGGTGATGTGTCCCACCAAAATCACGGGAGTGTGACTTTCCTTGGCAAATTTGATGAGTTCCGCGGCACATTCACGGATCTGGGAAATGCTTCCGGCAGCGGATTCGATATAATCGGTGTGTAGGGTCTGTATGGAATCGATGACCACCAGATCGGGTTCCAAGGCTGCAATCTGTTGAAAGATATTCTGGGTCTTGGTCTCTGTTAGGATGTAGCAATTGTCACTATTGGGCAGAATGCGGTCGGCTCGCATCTTGATCTGCCGTTGGCTTTCCTCGCCCGAAACATATAATGTTTTGTAGGGCAGTTTTAGTGCAATCTGAAGCAAGAGGGTACTTTTTCCGATGCCCGGTTCGCCTCCCAATAAGGTCAAGGAGCCTGGGACCAACCCCCCGCCCAGAACACGGTTGAACTCTTGGTCCAAGGTGTCCAGTCGAAGCTCTTTCTCATGGGTGATCTCAGAAACGCGAAGGGGTTTGCTGGCCTGTTTGACCGAGGTCGTATTGGTCTTCCAGCTTCGCTTTTCTTCTTTTTGGACCACCTCTTCCACAACCGTGTTCCATTCCTTGCAAGAGGAACATTGGCCTACCCATTTGGCATATTGGGTGCCACAGTTTTGGCAAAAAAAAGCTGTTTTCGTCTTGGCCATTACCTGTTTCTGGTTTTGGCTAAGATAGGAAAGTCCATAAAAAGAAATCAATGATCAATACCCAAAATCGGCCTTGAGTGCATCTATCTTTTCAAGGGCCATGTCCTTGGTCAAAAAGTCGATTTCCTGCATTTGGAATGCTTTTTCGAAGGTTTTGAACGCTTTTTTGGGTTCCCCGATTTCTTCATAATATTCTCCCTCAAAATAGAAGCCCATCATGGTATCTGGAAATTCCTTTTTACAGAGTTCCGACAAGGGTTTCAGCGATTCGTAATCTTCCTTCTTTCGGCAAGCGGCATAAATGGCCATGATATCGTTGAGTTCCACAGGTTTTTGGAAGCCGAACAGTTTTTCTATAGTGCTGTACCGGTTTTCCAAATAGTTGAACACGGGCTCTTCGGAGGTCAATATCTCCGATTTGTATTCGGCAGGGCTGATGGGCCTGAAGATTTTAAAAACGTTGTCAAAAGCCTTGCCGATACCATAGGCCACAATGGACGTGTGGTCGGCATTTTCATATTCATCAAAGAAATAGTGCAGGCTTTCCTTGGTGATGGAATTGATGCTGTGGTTCATCTGAAGGATACGTTGCCTATCGTCCGAAGGTTCTTTTTCCACGATCAGGTTATAGAAGATCACTTGGTCCAGTGCCGAAAGGCGTTCGGGCACCCGGATTTCCATTTCAGTGGCCAAGGTGGGCGATATGCTCACATAGGAATTGAAGAGCGAACGATCCTTGAACAGGTAATAATTTCCAAAATTGGCGGTGATGTCATACCCCACGAACATTTTGAAAGGGGCAATGTTGTAGCTGGTCTCCAAATAGGGGATGAGCTCCGTGCCCAAAAACTCATAGAACATCTTACCCTTATCGGAGGGCAGTCCCGAGATTTCCTCATGGGCACAATCTTCCAACCGGATGTCGTTCTCGGCCTGGCCCACACCTATCACAATGACCTGGGGCATACGGTCCAAACGGCTTTGGAACTTGGCATTGGCCACCACAAGATCAAAAAGGTACTCGGCATCCAGAACGATCAGCAATGGATATTTTTTTTCTTCGGAATAGTCCTCTGGAAAATAATAGGAGACGTTCCTTCTTTCCTGTAGTTTGAAGGATTCAAAAATCTCTTGTTTGACCTGGGCGCCAACATTGAAGCACACCAAGCCCAACAATAGGAATTGTAGTTTTTTGTTCATTGGTTAAGTTTTGTGCGGCTGGGGTTACCGATTTCTATTCAATAACGGTAATACGATGAAGGATATTGTACCGAAAACGACCACCATGAGGGTCTGCGCGATCCACATGATCCACCCAAAGGCATCCCCGGAAACGGAGCTGATCCCAAAGATGCCCAAGGCCGCGCTCACGGCTATGGGGTAGAGGCCTATTCCGCCATTGGTGGTGGACATGGCAAAGGCACCGGCCACAAACGCGACCAAAAGTTCGCTGAGGGAAAGGGATATGGTCTCGGCCACGGTATGTTTGATTACCCAGAACATGCCCACGTAGGCGACCCAGATGAAGAGTGTATGGAAAATGAACGGCCACTTTTTCTTCATTTTGAAAACGCTCAGCACACCATCTTTAAGACCGTTTAAAAATGTCTTGAGTTTGTGCACAAAGGGCGATTTGGATCTTCGGATGATGTACGTCGCCAAAAAAAGCCCCGTTATTCCCACCAAAAGGATACCCACGGCACCTATGATGTTCACTCCTTTTTCCTCCAAAAAGGCAAGTATAATGTCCGTTTGCAATACCAAGGTGACCGTTACGATGAGCAAGAGCATCAACAAATCGATGACCCTTTCGGTGACGATGGTGCCAAACCCTTTTTCAAAAGGCACTTTTTCGTACGTGGTCAGTGCGGTGGCCCTTAGGATTTCCCCGGAACGAGGTATCCCCAAATTGGCAAAATAGGAGATAAGGACAATCAAGATGCTGTTCAGTGTCTTTGGTCTGTAACCAAGGGGCTCCAAAAGGTATTTCCATCGGATGGCCCTGGAGATATGGCTCAGGATGGCCATGACCACGGATACGGCGACCCAAAACGGGCTGGCGTTGGAAATGTAATGGATGATCTGTTTGCGTTCTTCGGGCGTGGTGGAACTGTAGGAATACCAGACCAAGAACAGCCCAAAGGCTATGGGAACAAATATCTTCAGGAATTTTTTAAGGGAGCTGCCCAAAATTAGTTGAGTAGATTGGTGGTCTCGTTCGGGAAGACCAACGAAGGATTGAACGCCTTTGCTTCCTCAATGTCCATCCAGGCGTAGGTGATGAGGATGAGTACGTCGCCCACGGCCACTTTTCGGGCGGCGGCACCGTTCAGTGTGAGTTCGCCAGACCCCCTGGGGCCGGGAATGGCGTAGGTCTCCAAACGTTCACCATTGTTGTTGTTGACGATCTGCACTTTCTCGCCCCTGATGATGTTGGCCGCGTCCATAAGGTCCTCGTCAATGGTGATGCTGCCTATGTAGTTTAGGTCGGCCCCAGTGACTTTTACCCTATGGATTTTTGATTTTACAACTTCTACTTGCATGGTGCAAAATTATCAATTCAATCTTAGATTATCAATTAAGCGGACACCATCGGCATAAACGGCAATGAATGCCCTATATTTTTGGCCGTCCTGTTTTTTCAACATGGGTGTCAGCGTGTCCTCATCGGCTATCTCAAAATACTCCAAGCTGAACACGGGATTTTCCTCAAATTCCGATTTTACCCAATGCCGGATGCTACTTGCACTTTCCGTGCCAAATTTTGATTTGACGGTCAACAGCGTTTGATGGATGAACCCTGCTTCTTCCTTGGTCGTTTCGGAGAGGCGTTCATTACGGGAGCTCATGGCCAGTCCGTTGGGTTCCCGTTCTATGGGGCAACCGATGATGGCATAGGGCAGTTTTTTGATTTTGGCCATTTTTCGGATGATCTGCAACTGTTGGAAGTCCTTTTCGCCAAAATAAGCCTTGTTGGGCCCCACGGTACGAAGCAAAAGCTCCACGACGGTCCCGACCCCATTGAAATGCCCGGCCCTGAACTCACCTTCCATCACTTTGTCCAATCCATCAAAATTATAGGATTGGGAAGACACATTGTCACCGTAGATTTCATCCACTGTTGGGGCAAAGACCACCATATTTTTGGAAATTTCCCTCAGTATCGCAACGTCATTGTCCAAGCTTCTGGGATATTTTTCCAGGTCGTCCTTCTTGTCAAACTGGGTGGGGTTCACGAAGATGCTCACAACGGCAAGATCGTTCTCTGAAAGTGCTTTTTCCACCAGCGAGACATGCCCTTTGTGCAGTGCGCCCATAGTGGGCACAAGCCCTATGGTACGGTTTTTTTTTCGCTCTCCCTCCAAGAAGGAAACCAGCTCCTTTTTATGGTCAAATACGTGCATGTCAAGGTTTGAAAGCGTGCAAAAATACTATAAATACTGGTAATCAGCATAATTTTTGTACTTTTGCAGCTACGTTTTTCAGATAAACAAAAGAAAGTGTTTATGAATGGTAAAAAGATATTGTTTGTATCTTCTGAATTAGTTCCATACCTCCCAGAGAATCCAGTTTCCTTAATGTCGTACGAAGCACCGAGAATGGTGAACAGCAATGGGGGGCAAATACGCAT